>DATANB010000079.1:0-57337 GCA_036266415.1 Bradyrhizobium sp.
CGCTGAAACAGGCCGAAGCCGGCGAATACCAGGCCTTTATGCTGGCGTGGAGCGGGCGGATCGATCCCGACGGCAATTCCTACATCTTCCTGAAGAGCAATGCGCCACAGAACTACAGCGCCTGGTCCAACCCGGACGCCGACAAGGCGCTGGACGACGCACGCCTCGTAACCGATCAGGCGCAACGCAAGGCCGTCTATGAAAAGCTGACCAAGGCCGTGCTCGAGGGGGAGCCGATCCTCTACATTTTCCATCGAAGGATACTCATCGCGCACACGACCAGGCTCGAAGGCTACAAGCAGATGCCGGACGGGCTGGTGCGGGTGACCGGGCTGACCTTGAAGTGACAATGGTGGCCACCTCGCGCTTCGCAACGACTCCTTCTGCTCCCTCGCCCCTTGTGGGGAAGGGTTGGCGGGGTGGGAGGTCTGCGCGGGGACTGCCGATGTGGCCACCCCCATCCCTGCCCCTCCCCCGCCAGCGGGGAGAGAACATCAACATCGAGACCGGTTCGATGTCGGCCGGCATACCGGCGCGTCCTGTCCCATGCTGAATTTCCTCGCCAGGCGCATCCTGCAGCTGATCCCGACGCTGTTCTTCGTGTCGGTCCTGATCTTCTCATTGCAGCATCTGTTGCCCGGCGATCCGGCGCAGGTCATGGCCGGCGAGGAGCAGGATCCCGACGTCATCGCCCATATCCGCGCGCAATACCGGCTCGATCAGCCGATACCCGTGCAATATTTCTACTGGGTCAAAGGCGTGCTGTCCGGTGACTTCGGCGAATCGCTACGCATCAAGGTGCCGGTGCGCGCGCTGATCGAACAAAAATTGCCGGTGACAATGCAACTGGCGTCGATGGCGATCATCATCGCGTTTTTGATCGGCATTCCCGCCGGCATCGTCTCGGCGGTGAAGAAGGGCAGCGCCTGGGATTATGGCGCCAATCTGTTTGCGCTGTGGGGCATCTCGACGCCGAATTTCTGGCTCGGCATTATGCTGATCTTCCTGTTCTCGATCGAGCTCGGCTGGCTGCCGGCTTCGGGCTACGTGCCGCTCACCGAAGACTGGCGCGCCAGCCTTGCGGCCACCATCATGCCCGCCTTCGTGCTCGGCAACGCCATCGCCGCGATCCTGATGCGGCACACCCGCAGCGCCATGTTGCAGGTGCTGGAAAGCGATTATGTCCGCACCGCCCGCGCCAAGGGTCTTTCCGAGCGCTCGGTCATTCTCAAGCACGCCATGCGCAACGCGCTGACGCCGGTCATCACGCTCGGCGCGCTCGAACTCGGCACGCTCTTGTCGGGGGCGGTGCTGACCGAACAGATATTTTCGATTCCGGGCTTCGGCAAGCTGATCGTCGATGCCGTGTTCAATCGCGATTATGCCGTGGTGCAAGGCGTCGTGCTGGTGACGGCGACTATCTACATCACGCTGAATCTGATCGCCGATATCGCCTATATCCTCGTCAATCCGCGGCTGAGAGCTTGAGTAGCATGACCGATGCCGCGCTAGCCGCACCAGCTGTTGCGAGCCTCGAGGAGCTGGAAAGCCCGGCGCGCCGCGCGCTGCGCCGGCTGTTTCAGCGCAAGGGCGCCGTGGTCGGGCTGATCGTGATCGCGACGTTCATCGTGCTTGCGGTATTCGCGTCCCTGATCTCGCCCTATGACCCGATCGCGACCAGCTGGACGCTGGTGCGCAAGCCACCCTCGGTGCTGCACTGGTTCGGTACCGACGATCTCGGCCGCGATATTTTTACCCGCGTGATCTTTGGCGCGCGGGCATCGCTCATGGCCGGCGCGATCTCGGTCGGGATCGCGCTCGGGATCGGCGTTCCCTTCGGATTGTTGTCGGGCTATCGCGGAGGCTTCATCGACGGCCTCATCAGCCGCATCACCGACGCCATGCTGGCCTGCCCGTTCCTGATCCTCGCCATTGCGCTGGCGGCGTTTCTGGGCCCGAGCCTCGGCAATGCCATGATCGCCATCGGCATCACCACGACGCCGATCTTCGTGCGGCTGACCCGCGGCCAGGTGATGAGCGTCAAGGTGGAGGACTATGTCGAGGCCGCGCGCGCCATGGGCAATCCGCGCTGGCGGATCGCGCTGTTCCATATCCTGCCGAATATCATGCCGGCGTTGCTGGTGCAGGCCACCTTGTCGATCGCCGCCGCCATCATCGCCGAGGCGGCGTTGTCGTTCCTGGGGCTGGGGCAGCAGCCGCCGGCGCCATCATGGGGCAGCATGCTGAACGCGGCACAGCGCTTCCTGACCAACGCGCCATGGATGGCGCTATGGCCGGGACTGGCGATCTTCCTGGTGGTGCTGTCGTTCAACCTGGTCGGCGACGGCCTGCGCGACGCGCTCGATCCGCGTGAGCGCTAGCGGCGGGATCGGCTTTACAACCGTCATTGCGAGCGAAGCGAAGCGATCCATTACGCGGCCCGGCGAAGCGAACAATGGATTGCTTCGTCGCCGAGCCGGTCATCGCTCGCGCGTTCGCGCGACTCGTTCGCTCCTCGCCATGACGAGAAATACGACTTCATGCCTTTTGGACACTCTCAAATCACCGTCTCGCGCATCACGCGGCGGCAATCCATCTCGTATTCGAGATCGATCACCGGTGGGCGCGCGAAATGCCAGGTGAGGCCGGAACGGGTGGCGCCGCGACGGACCAGCTCATCGGCGATGACAGGGTGAAAATCGTGCACGGTATAGGCCTGCACCGCTGTGGTGTCCTTCCAGCCGAAGTTGAACTGACCCAAGCGGTGTTCCATGGCGCCGACCACGAATTTGACTTTCTCCTTGAGGCCGTCAGGGCTGAGGTCACGATAGCGCACGGTCCGCTCGGAATAGGTTGCCCCTCCTTCGCGCGCTTCACCGCTACCCGCGATGACAAAACTCGGCATCGTGGCCTGACTCGGCCGGGTGAAGCAGAATGCATAGAATGACGGTTCGGACGGCGCATTGATCTCGGGACAAACATTGCTGCGCGCCACCGGATTGACCGACCCGTCGAACAGGCCCCATTCGGCGAGTGTCTTGACGTAGTGCTGGTTGAATTTCAGGAAACCATCGTCGGTAAACGCGGCCGGCGAGCGCAGCTCGCAGGCGCAGAACGAGGTCAGCGGACGTCCCGCATCCCGAATGTATTTTGCGATAAGCGCAAAACCCTCAGCCAACGGCGGCATGCGATCGAAGCGGACACGCTCGACTTCATAGCCGGTATCGGCGGCCGTGCCTCCCGAATACTGAAACACCGCCGGGATGAAGCGGTAGTTGCCGGCCAAAAAATCGTTAGTCATGCCTTCATTCCCGGGGATACCCTATTCCAGTTGCATGCGAACGCCCTTGGCGCCGTTGAGCAGCCGGCGGAGGTGAAAGCCGGCCAGCGCGTCGTCGGAATGCAGTCCGACCAGCGCGGCGAAGGCCGGCATCGCCCCGGCGTCGTCGGCCTCGAGCTTCGCGAACGCGTCGGAATATTGCCGGGTCGCCGCCCCTTCGAACGCCGCCGGCCGCAGCGGCTCGTAGGCGCGGAGCGGCTCGCTGCGCCCGCGCAGCACGAGATCGCCGACCGGCCTGCCCTGAAAATTCTCGGTGCCTTTGGCGATCGTGTCGCTGACGCAAATGCGGGTGCCGAGAAGCTTGTTGGCACCCTCGAGCCGCGCCGCGGTGTTGATGATATCGCCATAGGCAGTATAATCGAAGTACCGGTTACCGCCAAAATTCCCCACCATCGCCGGCCCGGCGTGAACGCCGATACGGGTTATCCCAAAATTCACCCCCTTCAACTTAAAGCGCTCGCGAAAGTCCTCCGCCCAGGCATCGAGATCATGCGCGCAGGCGATCGCGCGCGCCGCATAGTCCGGCTGATCGCCGGGAGCGTTGAAAAGAATCTGGATACCGTCGCCAATCACCTTCGCAACCGTGCCTTCATGCGCGAAGACTACTTCCGTCATTCCGCCCACATATTCGTTGAGCAGCGGGCCGAAGACTTCAGGTGCCGCGGTTTCCACCAATGAGGTAAAACTGGTGACGTCGGTGAAGATGATCGCGACCTCGCGCCAATGCACCGTCATGCCGTCGGCTTCACCGTCACAGGCCAGGCGGGAAGCGATCTGCGGCGAAAAATATCGCGACAGCGACGCATGCGCGCGCTCGGCTTCGGCCTGGCGGAGGCGCGCCTCGCGCATCATCTTGACGTGACGGATAGTCTTGTCGATGGTCATTTCGAGATCGCCGAAATCGATCGGCTTGGTGAGGAAATCGAAGGCGCCGCGGTTCATCGCAATGCGGATGTTGCTCATGTCGCCATAGGCGGAAACGATGATGGTGGATTTCTTGTCCTCGGCCTCCTGCAGCTTCGCGAGCAGCGACAGGCCGTCCATCCGCGGCATGTTGATGTCGGAAACCACCATGTCGACATGCGGTTGCTGCTCGATCGTCTGCAGCGCCTCAAGCCCATCATGGGCGAACACGAACTGCACCGACCCCTCGCGTATCTGCTTGCGGAATTTCTGCAGCACCAGAGCCTCGAGATCGGGCTCGTCATCGACGACGAGGATGGTTGCGGTCATGCGGCCTGCCCGAGCCTTGTATCGATCTCGTGGCGCAACAGCGCGAAATCGATCGGCTTGGTCAAAAGCCCGACCGCGCCGCGCTCGATCGCCTTGCGGCGGGTTTCGGCATCGCCATAGGCGGTGATCATGATGACGGGAACGTCGGGCCGCTCGGCGCGCACCTTCGGCAGCATTTCGAGCCCGCTCATGCCGGGCATGTTGATGTCAGACAAGATCAGTATCAGCGACGGTTCCCTGATCTCGACGGCCCGCACCAGTGCCACAGGCGCCGACGGAGCAAACTCCATCAAGAACCGCCCGGATTTTATATCGCGGCGAAATTGCTGGCGAAACAGGGCCTCAACGTCGGGTTCGTCATCGACGACGAGTATGTAAACGCTCAATTTGTGCCTCCAGCCTGCGTCTGCGCCGCCGCCGTTCGCGGCAGCGTGATAATGAATTCAGTAAATACGCCCGGTTGGGTATCGACGTCGATCGTGCCGCCGTGTTGTTTTACCACGATGTCGTGGCTCATCGACAGGCCAAGTCCGGTGCCCTCGCCGGCGGGCTTGGTGGTGAAAAACGGATTGAACATTTTCTCCTTTACTTCCAGCGGAATTCCGGTGCCGTTGTCGCGGATCCGGATTTCGACCCTGTTGCCGAGGTTCTTGGTGGCCGCGCTCAGCGTCGGCTCGAAAGCGTCCTCGCCTGATTCCTTGCGCTTGGTGGCGGCATAGAAGCCGTTTGAAATCAGATTGAGAAACACCCGCGTAATCTCCTGCGGGTAGAGGTCGATCATGCCGGCCGCGGGGTCGAGGTCGCGCTGCAGCGTGATATTGAAGCCGGATTTCTCCGCCCGCGCGCCGTGGTAGGCCAGATTGAGACTTTCCTCGACGATCGCGTTGATGTCGGCAGGCCGATGTTCGCCCGCGCCTTCGCGCGAATGCAGCAGCATGTTCTTCACGATCGAATCGGCGCGCTTGCCGTGCTGCACCACCTTTTCGAGATTGCTTTTCAGCATATGCGTGAGTTCGTCGATCTCTTCCCGGACCTTGTCGCCGAGCGCGGCGGGCTGCAGCACATCGTTGAGCTCGTCGACCAGCTCCGCCGACAGTGCGGAGAAATTGTTGACGAAATTGAGCGGGTTCTTGATTTCATGCGCGATGCCGGCGGTGAGCTGGCCGAGCGAGGCGAGCTTTTCGGTTTGCACCAGCCGATCCTGCGCGGTGCGCAACTCGTCCAGCGACTCGCTCAAATCGTTGGTGCGCGCGCGCAGCTCTCTGAGCAACCGCGCGTTTTCAATGGCAATCACGGCCTGTTTGGCAAAGTTCGCGACGAGATCCGTCTGCTTTTCGGTAAACGGCTTGACCTCCTGGCGGAAAATCGTGATGGCGCCGATCAGCTCGTTCTCCCTGAGCATCGGTACCGCGACGATCGTGCGTGCTCCGGCCACGTCGACATTCGCGCGCCGTATTGGATCGCCCTCGATATAGGCGCGCTCCGCCCTGGCATCAGCGATTTGAACGACTTGCTTGGTTCTGATCACGCGCCCCAGAACGTTCAGCGGGCTTGGCTGAATGAGCGGTTCACGCTGGCGCAACTCGGCGAATGCCGGAGGCGCGTTATGCAGGGCCACGATGCGCGCCGCATCGCCTTCGATCAACCACATCATGCCGAACTTGGCTCCGCAGATGCGCGTCGCATTTTCGAGCAGTTTGTGGAACACCGGATCCAATTCGCCGGCCGAGGAACTGATGACCTGCAACACTTCCGATGTCGCGGTCTGTTGCTCCAGCGATTCGCTCAATTCCGCCGTCCGCTGCTCGACCTTGTTCTCCAGGTCGGCATAGGATTCCTGCAGCCGCGCGCCCATGTCGTTGAACTGGTTGGCGAGGCCTTCGAGTTCGTCGCCGGTCCTGATCGAAATGCGCTGGGCGAAATCGCCGCCGCCGATGCGCTCGGCGCCGGCGCGCAAGGCCTGGATCGGTCCGACCATGCGCCGGGCCAGGAAAATCCCCGCCAGCACCGCGAAGGTCGACGCCGCCATCAACACAATCGCCAGCCGCTGCAGCGCCAGGTACAGCGACGCGTAGGCCTCCTCCACCGGCAATTCGACAAACATCGTCCAGCCAAGTGGCGCGATCGGGGCTGAAGCCGTCAGCACCTCCTGGCCCTGGATGTTCTTGGCGCCCTGCAACGATTCCGGATCGGTCCCCGAATTTCCGACCTGGGCGGCTTGTACCTGCACGAGCTTCGACATATCGGTGTTGCGTAGCACCAGACTGATATCGGGATGCGCGATCAGGCGCCCTCCCGCCCCCACCACATAGGCGTGGCCGCGCTCGCCGACCTTGATCTGCGACACCACGTCCCAGATCAGCTTGAGATTGACCTCGGCGATGCTTACGCCGGCATCCTTGCGGGTGCCGGCCAGCGACAGCGTCATGTAGGGCTCGGATTCCCTGCGGAAATAGACCGGCCCGTAATAGACCTTATGGGCGGCGGCTTCGGTGAACTTCGGATCCTTGGAGAGGTCGAGCCCGCTGTCCACCACGTCCATGGCGAGGCGGGAGACCCTGAGGCGCTCCTTGCCGGTCGAATCGACCTGCGCCAGCTCGGTGATGGCCGGCACCTGCCGCAGCAGCCGCAGAGCGTCGAATCGGCGCTGCTCGATCGAGCCCGCGGACCACGGCAACTGGGTGGTCCAGCCGAGCTGGCTTTCGATCTCCTTGACGAACTGGCTGATCTTGGCCGCCGCCGCCTCGGCCTGCTCGTGCTGAATCCGGATCAGGGCGGCCTTGTGCTCGCGATAATAGAAGAAAACCTCGAAAATCCCGTTGGACAGCAGCGCGACGCCGACCACCGCGACGAACAGTGCGACATATTTTGTGAACAGCCGGCTGCGCACCTTGGTTCGGGACGGCGCAGGCGCCGCCGCCGCCACGGGCGACGCCGCCAGCGTCCGGCCTTCCGACGTGTCGGGATGGAGGGAAATGCTCATCGGGCCCAATTTAGCAAGAACGCGCGGGCTTGTCTCTTGCCGCAGTGCGGGAGGGTTATTCGATGGTTTCCGATCATTCGATGATCTCGTCGGCGGTCGCGAGCAGCATCGGCGACACCTCGATCCCGAGCGCCTTGGCGGTCTTCAGATTGATCACCAACTCGAACTTGACCGGCTGCTGGACCGGCAGGTCGGCGGGCCTGGTCCCCTTCAGGATGCGATCGACATAGGCAGCCGCGCGCCGGTGCAGGTCCGGCACGTCGGCCCCATACGACAGCAGCCCGCCATCGCTGGCCCCGAACCGCCATGGAAATACCGTCGGCACGCGGTGGGTGGCGGCTTGCGCGATGATCGCCGGACGATGCACGGCCATTGAGGCGTCCAGCGTGACAATGAGGCCGCCGCCCGGCTCGTCTCCGAGCCCGGTAACGGCACTCTCGATTTCATCGTCGCTACGGACCGGGAAAGGAAGCACCTCAACTTCCAGAGCCGGCGCCGAGGCGGCGACCGACCTCAGGAAGAAAGCGCCGCCGCCAGGCGCGGTATCCGGGTTGAAGATGACGCCGACCCGCCTGGAAGATGGCGCAATCTTCTTGAGCAACTCGATCCACTTGCCCCCCATCGTCGTTTCGAAATTGGTGAAGCCGGTGATGTTGCCGCCGGGATGCGCGAGGTCGGTGACGAAGCCGTTGCTCACGGGATCGGTGACAGAAACGAAGACGATCGGAATGGTCCCGGTATGGTCGGCCACCGCCTTCAGCGCCGGCGTCGTCTCGCAAACGATCAAGTCCGGATTGGAATCGACCAGTTCCTTGGCGTAGTCGCGGACCCGATCGAGCTCGGCGACGCCGAAGCGATAGGTAATCGCAACGTTGCGGCCGTCCTTCCAGCCAAGCTGCTCGAACGCTTCCCTGAAGGCCGCCATCCGCGCCTGGGTATCGGCATCGCTCTGCGCGTATCCCATCAGCACGCCGATGTGCCTGACGCGATCCGCTTGCGCGCGCGCCGGGCCCGACGCCGCGACCGCCGCGCCGCCAATGAGGGAGATGAATTCGCGACGTTTCATCCCGAAACCCTGCTTTTCGCGCCCACAACAGGGCCGCCTGACGGCAGGATATCACGGAGTAGCGCGAAAGGAACGATCCCAATCGGCTGGAGGGCCGTTCCCTGCGCCCGGATCGGGCCCGCGCCTATGTGGGCTTCAAAGCCTTCGGAGCCAGGTCGAAATCAGCGATTTCCTTGCTGCGTTCGGATTCGGCGGCCGCCCTGTGGTCGGTGGCGATCGCCACATAGACCGCCGGCAGCACGAACAGCGTGAACAGGGTGCCGATCGACATGCCCGCGACCACAACCAGTCCGATCGAGAACCGGCTTGCGGCGCCCGCCCCCGACGCGGTCAGCAGCGGCAGCAAGCCTGTGACCATCGCCGCCGTTGTCATCAGGATCGGGCGAAGCCGGACCCGCGCCGCCATCTCGATCGCGGAGCGCTTGTCGAGACCTTCATTGAGCTGCAACTCGTTGGCGAACTCGACCATCAGAATACCGTGCTTGCTGATCAGGCCTACCAGCGTAAGCAATCCGACCTGGGTGTAGATGTTCATGGTGGCCGCGCCGAAGAACAGCGGGATCAGGGCCCCGACGATCGCCATCGGCACGCTGATCATGATCACCAGGGGATCGCGCAAGCTTTCGAACTGCGCCGCCAACACCAGAAATATGATGATCAACGCAAAGCCGAAGGTAATCGCGAGCTGGTTGCCCTCCTGCACATATTGCCGGGAATCCGCGAGATAGTCGTGGCTGTAGCCCGCCGGCAGTTGCCTGGCGAGGCCCTCGAGGAAGTCGACCGCCTGTCCGACCGTCACGCCCGGCATCGGCACCGCCTGGAAGGTCGCCGAATTCAACTGATTGTAGTGGGTCAATGCGTTCGGGTCGGTGCCCGTCTCGATCGAGACGATGGTGGAGAGCGGCACCTGCTGGCCCGTGCTGGTCGGCACGTAATATCCGCTGAGCGCGTCGGGCGAGAGTCGCCGGATGCGCGGTACCTGCGGAATCACCTGATAGGAGCGTCCCTCGAGGTTGAAGCGGTTCACGTAGTTTCCGCCGAGCAGCGTCGCCAGCGCGGCGCCGACGTTCTGCATGGTGATGCCGAGATCGCTCGCCTTGGAGCGGTCGATCCTGACCCGCACTACCGGCTGGTTGAAGTCGAGATCGCTGTCGGAGACGATGAACAATCCGCTCTTGCGCGCGGCGTCCTTGAGTTTCAGCATTTGCTCATAGACCAGCTGAAATCCGTTGGTGGAGCTGATCACCATCTGCACCGGCAATCCGCCCGGACCGCCGGGCAGCGGCGGCAGGTTGAATGCAAAGGCGTTGACGCCCTCGATCTTGCTGAGCTGCGCCTGCACCAGCGGCTTGAGGGCGATCGACGAGCGCTTGCGCTCGTCCCACGGCTTGAGCAGCATGCCGGCGATACCGTTCTGCGGACCGTTGATGCCATTCAGGACGAAGCGCAGGTCGGTCTCGGGGAAGCTGCCAAATACCTTGTCGAGCCTCTCGCCGTAAAAATCCAGATAATCGATGTTGGCGTATTTTGGCGCCTTGGTCACGGCGAACACGATGCCCTGGTCTTCCTCGGGCGCGAGCTCCTTCGACGTGTGCAAGTAAAGGAAACCGACCAGTCCGAGGATGGTCAGCGCAAACAATCCGGTGATGGGGCGGTAGTCGAGCGAACGATCGAGCTGCCGGCCATACCAGCGCGTGACCGATCCGAAAACCCGGTTGACGATCCCTGCAAATCGTCCCTCCTCGGCGCTCTTGAGGAAAATAGAGCACATCATCGGCGACAGCGTCAGCGCGACCACGCCCGAGACGATGACCGAGCCGGCCAGCGTGAAGGCGAATTCGCGAAACAGCGAGCCGGTGAGGCCACCGAGGAAGCCGATCGGCGCGTACACCGCGGCCAGCGTAATGGTCATGGAGATCACGGGGCCGACGATCTCGCGCGCGCCCTGCATCGCCGCCTGCACAGGCGGTTTGCCTTCCTCCAGATGGCGGTGGATATTCTCCACCACAACGATGGCGTCGTCGACGACGAGCCCGATCGCCAGCACCATCGCCAGCAGCGTCAGCAGGTTGAAACTGAATCCCGCCATCAGCATCAGGGTACAGACGCCGATCAGCGACAGCGGAATGGTCACCACCGGGATCATCACCGAACGGAACGATGCCAGGAACAGGAAGATCACCACGACCACGATGATCACGGCCTCGCCCAGGGTTTTCTCGACCTCGTCGATCGACGATTGAATGAACTTGGTCGAGTCATACGCCACCTTCATCTTCATCGACGGCGGCAGATTGCGTTCAAGTTCCGGGAACAGCGCGCGGACGCCCTTGACCAGCGTCAGCGGGTTGCCCTGCGGTGTCGCCTGCACGCCGATGAAAATCGCGTGCTCGCCGTTGAAGGCGACGCTGGCGTCGGTGCTCTGCGCCGCGAGTTCGACGGTGGCGATGTCTTCCAGGCGCACGAAGCCGCCGTCCTTGGACTTGACGATCATCCGCTTGAACTGATCGAGGTTCTTCAGATCGGTATTGGTCGATACGTTGGAGACGACCAGGTAGCCTTTGGCCTGGCCCGCGGCGGCCTGAAAATTGTTGGCGGCAATCGCGGCCGAAACATCGCCGGGCGAGACATTGCGGCCTGCCATCCGCGCCGGGTCCAGCCAGATGCGCATCGCGAAGGTCTGACCGCCGAGAATATCGGCCGAAGCCACGCCATCGACGGTCGACAGCACCGGCTGAACCACCCGCGTCAGATAGTCGGAGATCGCCGATCCCGACAGCACCTCACTGGAGAAGCCGAGATACATCACCGCCGTGGTCTGACCGGTCGTCTTGGTCACGACCGGATCGTTCGATTCCTTTGGAATGAGATATTTCACCGAATTCACCTTGGCGAGCACTTCGGTCAGCGCCTGGTTCGGATCGAAATTCAGCTTGATGTAGACTTGGATGGTGCTGGTACCCTGCACCGAGGACGACGTCATGTAGTCGACGCCTTCGGCGGACGCGACGGCCTGCTCGATCGGTGTGGTGATGAACCCCTGAATCAGGTCGGCCGACGCGCCGGGGTAGACGGTGGTAACGTTGACCACGGTATTCGACAGCTTCGGATACTGCCGGATCGGCAGAGAGGTAGCCGCCCTGAAGCCGATCAGAAGGATCAGCAGGCTGACGACCACCGACAACACCGGGCGCTTGATAAAGATATCGGTCCAGACCATCGCGATGCGCTCCGAGCTGTCAGTAACGCGGCGGATTCGCCGGAATCGGCGGCGGGGCGTCGGTTGAAATGGCTACGGCCGCTCCCGATTGCAGCTTGAGCTGACCGACGGCGACCACGCGATCGCCGGGCTTCAGCCCGCTGAGGACTTCGGCGCGTCCGTCCACCCGGTTGCCGGCGCGCACGAAGGTCCGAACGGCGGTCAGGCTGGTCTTGCCGTCATCCGTCTTCGTCTCCGTGATCAGGAACACCGAATCGCCGTACAGCGTATAATCGATCGCCGTTTCGGGAACCGTGACGACCGCCGGTTTGTCCGGCAGCACCACCGTCGTCGTCGCGAACATGCCGGGCTTCAGGATGCGGTCGGGATTGTCGAGCGTGGCCTGCACGCGGATGTTTCGCGTGTCGGTGGCGATCTGGGGTTCGATGGCGTTGATCTTGCCCTCAAAGGTGCGGCCGGGATAGGCATCAACCGCAACGCGGACGATCTGTCCGACCTTGAGCTGACCCGAGTCCTTTTCCGTCACCGTGAAATTGGCGTACAGTTGCGACAAATCGGTCAGCGTCACGATCTGCGTGCCCGCGGTGAGGAACTGGCCGACCTCGACATGGCGGACGCCGAGTTCGCCGTCGAACGGCGCGCGCACCAGCTTCTGCGAAATGATCGCCTCGGTCTTGGCGATGCCGGCATTGGCCTGGTCATAGGCGGCCTGCGCGGAATCGACCGTGGCCTGCGGACCGAACTGTCGCGCCGCAAGCTGCTTGGCGCGGTCCAGCGACAGCTGCGCCACCGTGGCCTGCGCCTTGAAGCTCGCGAGATCGCCCTGCTCGGGGGCGTCGAACAGTTGTATCAGCGGGCTGCCGGCTTTGACGCTCGAACCGGCGGTAAACATGATGTCGGTGATGCGCCCGCTCACATCGGAGGTGACGTTCACCTGATGCACGGCGGCGAGATCGCCGACCGCGGTCAACAGGTTCGGAATCACCTCGGATTTGGCCTCGGCAACGGCAACCGTCGCCGGGGGCGGTTTATTGCCGGCGAAGAACTTCGCGACCATATGGCTGCGGAAGGCATTGAACCCTACGAGACCGCCCACCAGCAGCGCCAGCAGCAGCCCGACGATAACGAACCAGCGCAGCATCCGGACCGGACGCGCGCGCGGCTTGTCGGTGATCGCCTTGCCGGAGATATTGGCTTCGGTCACAATGTTCATGTCAGGCACCTTCTGCGTTTATCTTTTGCCCCGGATCCAGCGACAGTTCGCGATCCAGATGGGAGGCGATAGCGGTCTCGTTCAATCCAGTTCCGCGGAGAATGAATTGGCAAAGCTGCCGTTCGAGGTCGGCTGAATTGCCGTAGGAGAGGCACGGCACCGAGGGCAGCCGCGCCAGTGTCGCCATCAACACGGTGTGATGGGCGAACCAGAACAGGTTTTGGGGCTCGCGCCCGATCCGCGTTGCATCCCCTGCGGCCACCGCCCGCTGCAGCGAGGCGGTGAATACGGGTCCGATCAAAGCCCCGATCTTCTCATAAATCAGCCGCGCGAATTCTCCGTCATCGAGATGGCTGGTGAGCATCAGCCGGAGACGCTGGGCTTCCTGCTGGTCCGGCGCCGCCGCGATCCCCTGAAAATGGCGGACCATTTCACGGATCAGCACCACCAGGGTTTCGGTCGATGGCTCCAGCTCCAGCAACCGGTGCAGCGCGGGATCGGCCTCGCATTCCTCGGCGAGGATCTCCGCATAGAGCGCCGATTTCGTCGGGAAGTGCTTGAACAGCAATCCCTCCGAAATCGAGGCCGCCGCCGCGACGCTCTTGGTTGTGGTGCCCGCGAAGCCGTGGCGGGCAAAGCAACGCTTGGCGGCGCTGAGAATCAGCTGCCGGCGCAAGTCGCCAGTCATTCGCAAAGTGCTCATTTTTGTGAGTAAGCACTCACCTCTGCGAATGTCAAGAAATCTGCTGCGCTGCACTCGTTCAATTGAACGTTAGATCGGCCCAAACCCGAGCGCCCCGCGGATGCGAGTCACCGTGAACTGGCCGTCGCGGCTGGAAAGCACGCGCTCCAGGTTCGCGCTGTCGATCTTGATGCTGGCAAAGCGCGGCCCGCTGGCGACGTCCTGCATGCCCCGGGCATAGGCCTCGATCTCGGCCATGGTTGAGATGGCGCGGGCATCCGCGATACCGCAAGCCCGGGCGACACCGACGAGGTCGGCCGACACGGCGGTGTGGCTCGCCTGCCCGCCGGTCTCGCCATAGACCTCGTTGTCTAGCACGACGATGGTGAGATTTTTCGGCTTCTGCAGGCCGACCGTGGCGAGGCTGCCGACCCCCATCAGCATCTCGCCGTCGCCGGTGATAACGACCACCGGGAGCCTGGGCTGCGCCAGCGCAATGCCGAGTCCGATCATGACCGCCCCGCCCATCGCGCCCCACAGATAGAAATTGCGGTCGTGATCGCCGGCGGCGGCGATATCGTAGGTCGAGGCGCCGAGCCCGCCGACCGCGATGGTCTCCTTACGCTCCGCCAACAGGCTGGCGACGACGGCGCGCCGGTCGAGAAGATTTGTCTTGCTCATTTGGTGAAGACCTTTGCCCCGATCAGGCGCTGCGACAACAGAACGGCGGTCGGCGTGCAGGCGTTGTAGGCCTGCCCCGCCGCGGCCTCGACGACCTCGCGCACTTCCTCCGGGTGGGACGCCCGCAATACCTTGATGCCGCACAATTCGAATACACCTTGCGTGCTCGATCCCATCGGCACCTGCCAGGGATTGAATTCGCCCCATTCGCCGCGCATCGTCACCAGCGTCAGGAACGGAAAGCGGAAGATCTGGGTCAACGACAGCATGTTCACGCAATTGCCGACGCCGCTCGACTGCATCAAAAGCACGCCGCGCTGGCCACCGGCCCAGGCGCCGGCCAGTAGCGCCACGCCTTCTTCTTCCGTCGTCAGGGGAATTGCCCGCATCGAGGATGCGCCCAGCACGCGATCGATCAGCTGCGAATGCCCGGCATCCGGCACGTAGGGCACCTGACGGACATCGAAGCGCTGCAGAATCGTAAAGATATCCTCCGGCCAGAAGGCCGCTGGTTCGGGTGCAATCTCGGAGGCGGGTTCGGTGCGGGCGCGCATTTTCATTTCCAGTCGGTCATCGAGACTGTATTCCGGGGCGGGACTGTAGAGGTAGCCGGGTTTTGCGAAAGAGCAAAAACGGCATATCGGTGTTCCCAAAGAGTATGGCAGCATGAATGCAAACACGCGAGAGCTGGCGGCCAATTTCGACATCGAGAAACTGACGCCGGAATTCTATGCCGACCCCTACCCGGTATATCGCGCATTGCGGGAGCATGAGCCGGTCAAACTGCTGCCCAATGGCTCCTATTTCCTGACGCGCTACGACGACTTGGTCAGTGCCTACAAAAACACAAAGCTGTTCAGCTCCGACAAGAAAAAGGAGTTCTTGCCGAAATACGGCGACTCCCTGCTCTACGAGCACCACACCACCAGCCTGGTCTTCAACGACCCGCCCGCCCACAGCCGCGTGCGGCGGCTGATCATGGGCGCGCTGTCGCCGCGCGCGATTCAGGGGATGGAGCCCGATCTGATCGCGCTCGTGGACCGGCTGCTCGATAGCATCGCGGCAAAGGGCGACGTCGATCTGATCGACGACTTTGCCGCGGCGATCCCGATCGAGGTGATCGGCAACCTGCTCGATGTGCCGCAACAGGAGCGCGGACCCCTGCGCGACTGGTCGCTGGCGATATTGGGGGCGCTCGAACCCGTGATCTCGGCGGAAGCGTTTGCCCGCGGCAACAAGGCGGTGAAGGATTTTCTGGACTATCTGGAAATCCTGGTCGAGCAGCGTCGCGCCAGGCCCGGCAATCCGGATCGCGACGTGCTGACCCGGCTTATCGAGGGCGAGGACAATGGCGAGCGACTGACGGAAAAGGAATTGCTGCACAACTGCATTTTTCTGCTCAACGCCGGTCACGAAACCACCACCAATCTGATCGGCAACGGCCTGGTGGCGCTGTCGGAAAACCCTGCGCAAAAAAGCCGACTTACCGAAAACCCGGATTTGATCAAGACCGCGGTCGAGGAGATCCTTAGATTCGAAAGCTCGAACCAGTTCGGCAACCGCATGACCACGGAACGCGTCGAACTCGGCGGCGTCACGATGGCCGCCGGCACATCGGTGACGCTGTGCATCGGAGGGGCCAACCGCGATCCCGCGCAATTCGCCGATCCGGAAAATCTCGACATCGGACGGGCGCCGAACCGGCACCTGGCGTTCGGCACCGGCGCGCATCAATGCGCCGGGATGGCGCTGGCGCGACTCGAAGGCGCGATCGCGATTTCGCGATTCCTGGCGCGGTTTCCCGGCTACGCGCTGGATGGCCCGCCGTTGCGCGGTGGCCGCGCGCGCTTCCGCGGATTTCTGAGCGTGCCCTGCGTGGTCGGCTAGGGCGTGAGCAAACTGACGGGCTGGCGGACGCAAGCAAGGCTGCTATGATCCCCGAGGTTCACTGGAACGGAGCACCGCCATGGACGCCGTGACGCCGAAGGGCGGACAGACCCCCGACACCCATTCCCACCTGGTTCGCCCCCAAAGCATGGAGTGGCAGAAGACCCGCTTCCCCGGCTGCGAGGCCAAGACGCTGCTATTCGATCGCAAGACCGGCCTGATGACCGCCTTGATGCGATTTGCGCCCGGCGCGGTGCTGCCCGATCATGAGCACGTCAACATCGAGCAGACCTACGTGCTCGAGGGCCATCTGGTCGACAAGGAAGGCCCGGCGAAGGGCATCGAATGCAAGGCCGGCGAATTCATCTGGCGCGAAGAGGGCAGCCGCCACGTCGCATGGTGCCCCGAGGGCGGGTTGATGCTCGCGATCTTCCAGGTCCCCAACAAGTTCTTCGAGGCCGACGGCCGCGTCGTCGATGCCGCGGGCGAGGACTGGGACGAAAGCTGGGGTCACACCCGCAAGGGCTGAGACCTCGCGCAAACCGGGGATCAGGCCCTTGCCGTCCGCTCCAGCAGCAGAGTGTGGGTGCCGCAGGTGCCATTGCGCACGCTCATTACCCTGGTGCCCGGCTTGCGGCCGGCGCGCACCTCCGACACATCGATGCCATCAGCCACCAGCCGCGCCCGCGCGGCCTCGATGTCGGCGACGCGCCAGCTCAATCCCCACAATCTATCGTGGGCCAGGTCTCCGCCGGCGACCGGCCGGTGCACCACCTCGACAATGAGATCGCCGCAGCGGAAGAACATCAGCCGGCCCCAATCCGGGTGCGAGCGGTCGAGCGCCATGTCAAGCCCAAGACGCGCGCCGTACAGCGCCGCGGCGCGCTCGGGATCCTCGGTCGAAACCACGACGTGATCGAGCCCCAGAACCGGCGCCGCCGCTGTGGCGGCCGAGCGCGGACGCTCCTGCGCCAGTTCGAGGAAGAACATCCGGACGCCCCGCGCCAGTTCGGTCGCCGCACGGGTCCGCTTCCAGTGCAGGACAGCGCCTGAACCGGAATCGCGGCTCTCGACCTCGGCAACCGGCTCCGGCTTCAACGCCACGCGATCGAGCCTGCGATGCATTTTTGCGATGTCGCCGACGCGGAAGCAGATGCTGGCGAGCCCCTCACCCCGGACCTTGATCACGTCGCGAATGCGATCAGCCGCCTCGGAAGAGCCGTTCGGCGCCATCAACTCGAGCGACATATTGTCGAGCGTGAACAGCACGGTATCGGTGCCGTCGCCCAGGCTTCGCCAGGACGGCGCGCGCCCGAGCAGCAATTCGTAAGTCCTGGCCCCGGTCCTGATATCGCCCAGCAGCACCACGATGTGGTCGAGGCCGGTGATCACGGGAAAAGTCCCCGCGTGAGCTTGGCGGCGCGGACCTTCTCCACGCCGATCGCCATGGCGGCGGTGCGATGCGGGATTTTGTCGGCCCTCGATCGCGTCACCATCTGGTCGAAAGCGCGGTCGAGGATCTGATATTCGCGCCGCGTCACTTCTTCCTCCTCCCAGAACAGTTGCTGCAGGTCCTGCACCCATTCGAAATAGCTGACCACCACGCCGCCGGAATTGCAGAGGATGTCCGGGATCAGGAAAATTTCATCCTGGCGTTTTTGCAGCACCAGATCGGCATCCGGCGTGGTCGGGCCGTTGGCGCCTTCCGCCAGCACCCGGCAGCGCAAGTTCTCGGCAACATGCGCGTCGATCACGCGCTCCATCGCCGCCGGCACCAGCACGTCGCAAGGCAGCCTAAAAATCAGCGCGGGATCGAACTGAAGCTGGATGGAAAAACCGGCAATGCTGCCGTGCGTGCCGGCGTGCCGCATCAAGGCCGGAATATCGAGGCCCCTCGCGTCGTAAAGCGCGCCGGTGTGGTCGGAGACCGCGATCACCTTGAGGCCGAAATGATACAGCTCCAGCGCCGCATAGGAGCCGACATTGCCAAAACCCTGGACGACGGCAGTGGCATTGTTGGGTTCGATCGAAAGCTCCCGCATCACGCGCTTGGCGAGGTGCGCGACGCCACGCCCGGTGGCTTCGCGCCGACCCAATGTGCCGCCGGACGACACCGGCTTGCCGGTGACGATCTCGGTCACGGTGCGGCCCTGGTACATCGAATAGGTGTCCATGAACCAGGCCATCACCTGCTCGTTGGTGCCCATGTCGGGCGCCATCACATCGGTATGGGGGCCGACGAACGGAATCATCTCCTGCATGTAGCGCCGCGACAACGACTCCAGCTCGCGTCCGGAAAGCGTCGTAAGGTCGACCCGGACGCCGCCCTTGGCGCCGCCATAGGGCAGGCCTACCAGCGCGCATTTCCAGCTCATCCAGATCGCCAGCGCGGCGACCTCGCCGATATCGACGCTGGGGGCGAACCTTGTGCCGCCCTTGGTGGGGCCAAGGGTGAGATGATGCTGCACGCGGTAACCCTCGAACACCCCAATCGAGCCGTCGTCGCGGTGGATCGGACAGGAGATGGTGAGCGCCCGCTTCGGCAACAACAGGCGGTCGCGCTCGTCCATGGGAATCGCGAGATGATCGGCGATCACGGCGAACTGGTTTACCGCCATGTCGAACACCGGCCCGGAATAGACGGTCATCGTTGCCTCCCCTTTTGTCTCGTCTGTCAGGAACTCGGAACAGCCGCCGGTTGTTGGGATCGGCGCAGTACGCTGACGAGGTCCCTGAACGGTCGTAGTCCCGCCACATGGCTACCTCAAGCGATTATAGGGGCAGGCGTTGCGAATAATTTCAGCGAATGATCCGGCACAAGCGGTGCTAATGTGCGCCGCCGGCCGGGACCACCCCTAAAGCCACGACGGAAATCGGATGCAGGCGTTATTCATCGGACAGACCTATATCGACGTTACCTTCATTACCGATCACATGCCCACCGGCGACGAGAAGCATGTCGCGAAGGCCTACGCGGTGTCGTTCGGCGGCAATGCCGTCACCGCGGCGTTCTGCTGCGCCAAGCTCGGGGTCGTGCCGGACCTGATCGCCACCGTCGCCAACGACTGGCTGGGACGGATGTTTCAGGACATGAGCGCGAAGTATGGAATTTCGATCCATCCGCGCAAGGTCAATTCCTCGTCGCTTTCGTTCATCATGCCGAAGGACGGCAAGCGGGCGATCGTGCGGTGCCGCGATGACGAGCATATTCACCCCTTCCCGCTGCTCAACCTCGGCGGCTGCCGCGCGCTGCACGTCGACGGTCACCAGCCGGATGCCGCGATCCATTATGCCAAACTGTGCCGCGAGGCCGGCATCCTGACCTCGCTCGACGGCGGCGGCTTGCGCACCAATACCCATGAGCTCTTGGAATTCATCGACGTCGCGATCGTCGCCGAGCGGCTGTGCGAGCAGATGGATATGACGCCGGAAAAGATGCTGGACTATCTCAAGAGCCGGGGCTGCCGGGTCGGCGGCGTCACCATGGGAGAACGCGGCCTGCTCTGGTATGACGAAACCGGCGCGATTCGTTCGCTTCCCGCGCTTCCGGTCCCGCCCGAACGCGTGCTCGATACCAACGGCGCTGGCGACGTGTTCCACGGCGCCTATGTCTATTCCTATCTCACTAATCCCGGCAAAAGCTGGAGCGACCACTTCGAATTCGCGCGCGCGGCGTCGACCTACAAGATTCAGCGGCTCGGCAACGAGGCCGGATTGCCGACGCTGTCCGACATCGATGCCATCAGGCAGGAGTTTGCAATTGCGGTCTAGCCAGCGCGGTCGGGAATAAAGCATGGGCCGCGTTTACGTTGCCGGAAGCATCAACATGGATGTGGTGGCAACCGCCGACCGGCATCCCGGAATAGGCGAAACCGTCGGTGGCGACGCCGTGCTTTACTTTCCCGGCGGCAAGGGCGCGAACCAGGCGGTCGCGGCCGCCAGGCTCGGCGCGCCGACGGCGCTGATCGGCCGGCTGGGCACGGACGCGTTCGGCCGTGACCTGAAGGCGTTCCTCGCCGCGCAGGGCGTGGACCTCAGCTTCGTGCGGAAAACCGAGAAAGCCCATACCGGAACGGCCATCATCACGGTCGCCAATGCCGACAACACCATTGTCGTCATATCAGGTGCGAATGCGCTGGTTGATGCGGCCGATATCGCCGCGCCTGCCCTTGCGAAAGGCGACATCGCGGTCAGCCAGTTCGAAATTCCCCTGCCCGCGATCGACGCCTTCTTCCAACGCGCCCGTGCGGCCGGCGCGACGACGATCCTCAATCCGGCGCCGGCCAGGGAATTGAGCCGCGAAATGCTCGACCTCGTCGATATTCTCATCCTCAATGAAAGTGAGCTTGGCTTTCTGACCAGGACCGGGCTTCGCGACGGCGACGATCACACCCGGTTCATCGACGCCGCGAAAGCCTTGCAAACCGGCGAGGACAAAATCATCTGCGTGACCCTGGGCAAGCGCGGCCTGCTGGCGCTGATCGACGGCAAACCGCTGATCGTTCCGGGCCGCGCCGTCAATGCCGTCGACACCACCGGTGCCGGCGATTGCTTTGTCGGCGCGGTCGCCGCCCAGCTCGCGGCCGGAAAATCAATTCGCGAGGCGCTGGCTTACGCCAATGTGGCGGCGTCGATCTCCGTGCAGCGGATCGGCGCCGCGCCGTCGATGCCGACAGCGGCGGAAGTCGATGCCACGGCAAAACCGACTTAAACCAGCGCAGCCTTCAAATCGAAACTGAGATCCGCCGCCTGTTCCGGTTCGATTGACCGGTTCAGGGCCAGGATCTTGCGTCCGAACACATGGTCGGACGCACGATTGACGGACTCGACGCCGACCAACCGCCCGGATTTGTAGCAAAAGGCCGAGAACGACCGCTGCGCGCGATCGCCGCGCACCACGACGCGATCGTAGCCGGTGGTCAGGCCCGCGATCTGAAGCTTGTCGTCACCCTGATCGCTCCAGAACCATGGCAGTCCATCATAGGTCTTTGCGTCCCCGGTCAGCCGCGCCGCGACGCAGCGCGCATGATCGGTGGCGTTCTGCACGGACTCAAGCCGCAGCGAGCCGCCGAAACGCGGGCTTGCGAACAGCGCGCAGTCGCCGACCGCCGAGATATCGGGATCGGACGTCAGCAATTGCTCGTTGACGATGATCCCGGCCGCGACCGGCAGGCCGGCCTCCTGCGCGAGCTCGACATTGGGCAGCACGCCGACGCCAACCACCACGAGGTCCGCCGGCACATGGCTTCCGTCGCTGAGGCTGACGCCGGTGACGTTGGCGCCATCGCTCTCGATGCTGGTGGCCTGCACGCCCAGATGAATGCGAATACCCGCCGCGGTGTGACGCTGCTGGAAATAGTCCGAGATTTCCGCGGTCACCGCGCGCGCCATCACGCGTGATCCGAGTTCGACCACGTCGACTTCAAGCCCCTTGATCCGGGCGGTGCCGGCGAATTCGAGGCCAATGAAACCCGCGCCAATCACAAGGACATGCCGGGCCGTGGCGATGCGCTGCCGCAACGCCTCGCTCTCGTCGAGGATCCGCAGGTACCGTACATCCCCGAGATTGGCATTGGGAATGTCGAGCAGGCGATTGCGCGCGCCGGTGGCAAGCACGAGGTGCCCGTAGTCCAGCGAGGCGCCAGATGCCAGCAACAGCCTGCGGGAATTGCGCTCGATGGAGACGGCGTGATCGCCGATCAGTTCGATGTTGTGATCGCGATAAAACTTGTCCGGCCGGAACATCAGGCTGTCGGGCCGGCCTTCGCCCTTCAGATAGGCCTTGGAGAGAGGTGGCCGCTGATACGGCAGATGCGCCTCGCCATTGATTAGGCAGATCCGCCCGGCATAGCCATGCTGCCGCAGCGATGCGCCAAGCTGGAACCCCGCGTGGCCGGCACCGGCGATGACCACCGGTCCCGGCGTCATCGGGACAACCCGATCACAAGCGCACAGGAATTACCCATGTCATCTACTCTTTCCGCCGATGTTGGCTTGCTCGCCTCATCCTCGACGAACGGCGCTCGTGGCCGCGTCCCGAACGATTGCGGGCACTATTTGGCCTATGAACAGAGGAGGCGCAAGAGCGTCTCGGCCCAGGAGGAAGCTGAGGCCGTATTTTGCAGACTTTGCCGGGATTGTCACCTCTTGCCTTCTGCGATTTAAATGCCGCCAAGCCTGCTCCACACCGGAGATTTCAAAATGTCTGCATCCGCCACAACCTCCCTCCCCGACGATCCGGCGCTGCTTCGTATCGAAGGCCCGATCGCCACGATCACGCTCAACCGGCCAGCGGCTTTCAACTCGATCGATCTTTCGATCGCCAAAAAACTGGAACAGCTCGGCGCGGAGGTCGAGGCGTCGGACGACATCAGGGTGCTGGTGATCGAAGGCGAAGGCCGCGCCTTCAGCGCGGGCGGCGATCTGCAGACCATTGGCGCGGCCGCCGAGGCGGACAATATCGCGCCCGTGGTCGGCGAACTGCTCAAGCACTATCACGCCTTCATCGAAACCATCCGGCGCATGCCGAAGATCGTGCTGTCCAGCGTCCACGGCTCGGCGGCCGGCGCGGGCATGGGCCTGGCCTTTGTCGCCGACCTCTGCATCGCCGCCGAGGACGCCCGTTTCACCCCGGCCTATGCCAAGATCGGCGTGTCGCCGGATGGCGGCAGCACCGTCGGCATGGTCGGCACCGTCGGCACCCGCCGCGCCTTGCAGATATTTCTGGCCGAAGACAGCTTCACCGCGCGGCAGGCTCACGATTGGGGTCTGGTCGCCAAGGTGGTGCCGGCCGCAGAGCTGAAGGCCGCGACCCGGCAATTCGCCGAACGGCTGGCGCAGAATCCGCCGGCTGCCATCGCAGGCACCAAGTCGCTGGTCTATCAGGCCGCGCATACCCCGACCAAGCAGCAGCTCGACGCCGAGGAAGAAAAAATCATCGACGCCATGCACGGCGATGACTTCCGCGTCGCGGTGAAGAAATTCACTAGCAAAGGCAAGGCGTGAGGGACATTGCCGTCCCTCACGAAAGCACGGACGACGTCGGCCTCACGGCGGGCAGATATACCCCGTCCCCGCCGGTGACTTGAAGCAGCCGACCGATTCCGGGATCACCTGCTTCGGCAGCCAGAGCACCACCTTCGGGAAATAGATCGTAAAGGTGATGGTCACCAGGAATACCACGTAGATCGGCAGCGCCGCGCGCAGCGCCTTGCCGAAACTGACGCCGACGAATTTCGACGCCATCAGCAGCACCAGCCCGTAGGGCGGCGTGATCAGCCCGAACGCCAGCGTTGCGATCAGCACCACGCCCATATGCACGCCGTTGATGTCGCCGGCCTGCGTGAGCGCATTCACCAGCGGCATGAAGATAATGATGGTGGGAACCGGCTCGATGAAATCGCCGACCACGGTGAACAGCAGCACCAGCAGCAACATCATGTAATGCGGGTCGTTGCCGGCAATCGAGATGATCCAGTCGGCTATCACGATGGCGCCGCGCAAATAGGCCAGCATCCAGCCGAACGCATTGGCGGCGCCGATGGTGATCAGCGGCAGTGAAAAGATCAGGCCGGCCAGACAGAAATCGTAAGGGATTCTCCTGAGGTGCCCGCGATTGAGCGCGGGGATCACGACCGCGATGATCCAGATCACCGCGACGACGCCGGCTTCCGTCGGCGTGAACCAGCCGGTGAGGATGCCACCGAGCAGGATCACGGGAATCATCAGCGGCAGGGCGGCGTCTCCAGCCGCGAAAATCACTTGGCGAAACGGCGCACGCGG
Source organism: Bradyrhizobium sp. (assembly GCA_036266415.1). Lineage (GTDB taxonomy): Bacteria > Pseudomonadota > Alphaproteobacteria > Rhizobiales > Xanthobacteraceae > Bradyrhizobium. The sequence continues at coordinate 24,088 of DATANB010000079.1, forward strand.
CTTGCGCATGCCGGAGGGACCGAAAAAATAGCAATAGATCATCAGGCCGAAGCCGATCATGAATCCTGGCACCACGCCTGCCATGAACAGGCCGGCGATCGAAACGTTGCCGACGGCGCCATAGACCACGGCGGTGATGCTCGGCGGCACCAATGCCGCGATGGTGGAGGCGGAGGCGATGATAGCGGCGATGAAGGCGGGCGTGTAGCCCTCCCGCTTCATCGGGCCGCCCAGCGCACGGCTCATCACGGCGACGTCGGCGGTGGTCGATCCCGACATCTCCGAGAAGAACATGCTGAAGACGACCACGACCTGCGACAGCCCGCCCCGGATATGCCCGACCAGCGACAACGACAGGTTTGCAATCCGCACCACCACGTTGGCCGAGCTCATGAGCTCGCCGACCAGCAGGAAGAACGGAATCGCCAGCAATGCTTCGGAATCCATGCCGTCGAAAATCTTCTGAACGATTGCCGCCAGCGACACATCGGTCAAAAGTGCCCCGATGAACACACCCGCCATCAGCGAAAACGGCACGGGCACGCCGAGATAGCCGAAAAACAGGAAGCAGAATGACATCAGCGCCAGGACGACGGGTGCGCTCACGGCAGCGGCCTGATCTGGATATTGGCATCGATCGGCGGAATCGGCAGGTCTTCGTCCGGCGGCTCGGGATGGTCAAATCCCTTGGTGATGCCGTTGACCAGTTGCTCGATCGCAAACAGCCCGATCAGCAACCCGGCAAGAGGGATAGCCGCATAAAGCGAGGCAATCGGCGTGCCCGACGGCAGGCGGAAACTGCCGAAGCCTCTGAGATAGTTGATGTAGCCAAACCAGATCAGACAAAACGCAACGCCGAGAACCACGACGCGGATAACGACCTCAACGATCAGGCGCGGCGTGCCGTGCAAGGCATCCGAGATCGCGGTCAGGTACAGATGATCGTTGCGGCGGGTGGCGACCGCGGCGCCGACAAAAATGGCATAGATGAAAAGCGTGGAGGTGACTTCCTGCAGCCATAGCCAGGGATGGCCGATGGTTCGCGTGATGATGTCGAACATGACAGACAGCGAGAAGCCGAAGCACAACAGCCCGCACAGCATCATCAGGATCAGTTCGAGCTTGTCGAACGACCGCCATTTCAGATGATGCTGCCGTTGCAGCACCAGTTTGTCGGCGATGGTCATCGTCTAAAATTTCCCAAGGACGGTCAGACTGGCGCCGGACCCTCATCCTGAGGAGCGGCCGCATGGCCGCGTCTCGAAGGATGAGGAGTGTATCGCCCTTATGGTTCGAGACGCGCGCAAGAAGCGCTCCTCACCATAAGGAGTTCTATTTGATCGCGCGGATCAGGTCCTTGATTTTTTCGGCGTGCGGGCCGAGTTCCTTGGCGAGCTTGTCGAGCAACGGATCGGCCACCAAGACAAAGCCTGATTTGTCGACGTCGGAGACGATTTTCACGCCGATCGCTTTCAGTTTGTCCTGCGATTGATGCTCGAGTTCGATCGCCTTGGCGGGCTGGTTCTTGTTGACCTCGTCGGCCGCGGCCTGAACCCATCCCTGCTGTTCCGGCGTCAGGCTGTTCCAGACCTTGTCGCTGACCCAGACCAGGCTGTTGTTGGCCTCGTGTTCGGTCATCGAAAGCACGGGTGCGACTTCATAGTGCTTGTTGGCGAGATAGACGTTGACGCCGTTTTCCGCGACGTCCACCACGCCGGTCTGCAACGAGGTATAGACGCTGCCGAACGGCATATGCACGATCTGCGCACCATAGGCCGGAAATGTGATGTCCTCGGTGGGCGTCGCCTGCACCCGCACCTTGAGGCCCTTCATGTCACCGACGTTCTTGATCTCGCGCTTGGAATACATGTTGCGAAGCCCGAGCGTCGAGAGCGCGATGACGTGGGCGCCCTGCACCGTATCGGCGATCATCGCCTTGACGGCCTTGGATACCTCGGGGTCGGCGATCGCCTTGATCAGGTGCGCTTCGGAACGGAACAGGAAGTGCATCGACATCACGCCAGCCTGCGGCGACAGCGTCGCGGCATTCGCCGACGAGGAAATGCAGAATTCCACGTCGCCCGCCTTCACCAGCTGCAGCACCTGCGGCTCCTGCCCGAGCTGCGCGCCCGGATATTGATCGATCAGCATGGTGCCCTTGCTCAGGGCCTTGAGCTTGTCGGCGAAGATATCGCCGAGGATTCCGTAACCCGTGGTCTTCGGCTGATCGTAGGCGAAGCGATAATGTTTTACTTCCTGCGCGCCGGCGCTGGCGGTCATCAGGATCGCGGATGCGGCCATGACCGCGCCGAGAATTTTTCTCAGATGGCTCATCGTCTCCCCCTCCACTATTTTTTTCATCATCCCATCGGGGGCGTTTGAATGTCAATCAAACAAAGGGCGGAACGCAGCTGCGAAATGGCCAATGGCTACATCTCCCACCACCAGAGAAGCGTCCACGACGAAACAATCCGTCCTCGCGACGCCCTGGATTTCCCTCGCGGAACCTGCCATCGGGCGCGCATTCGCGCGACCCGTCGGCTCGCAAGGGCTTCGCGGCTACCCCTTGCCCTGGCCGCGCATGAAATCGAAATCGCAGCCTTCGTCGGCCTGCAGGATGGTTTCGTTGAACAGATTGGCGTAGCCGCGCGCGGCCCATTCCGGCGTCGCCGGACGTGCCAGCGCCGCCTGGCGTTTTTCCAGTTCCCTGGCGTCGACCATGAGATCGATGCGTCGTCCGGCGACATCGAGCCGGATCATGTCGCCGTTTTTCACCAGCGCCAGCGGGCCACCGACGGCGGATTCCGGGGTGATATGCAGCACGATGGTGCCGAACGCGGTTCCGCTCATCCGCGCATCCGATATCCGCACCATGTCCTTGACGCCGGCGCGCCCGAGCTTTCTGGGGATCGGCAGATAGCCGGCCTCCGGCATGCCGGGGGCGCCCTTAGGGCCGGCGTTGCGCAGCACCAGCACGTCGTCGGCATTGACGTCGAGCGCGGGATCGTCAACCCGCAAGGTCATGTCTTCCACCGACTCGAACACCACGGCGCGGCCGGTATGCTGCAGCAGTTTGGGGCTCGCCGCCGAATGCTTGATGACGGCGCCGCGGGGCGCGAGATTGCCGTGCAGCACCGCCATCGCGCCTTCCGGCTTGATCGGGTTGCTGCGGGCGCGGATCGCGTCCTGCCCTGGCACCTCCTCGGCGGCGGCGACGACGTCGCGCAAGGTCGCGCCAGTGATGGTTTTGGCGTCGAGGTCGATCAGGTCACCGAGTTGCGCCATCAGTTTGGGCAACCCGCCGGCATGATGGAAATGCTCCATGTAATGTTCGCCGGACGGCTTCAGGTCGATCAGGACCGGCACCTCGCGGCCGAGCCTGTCGAAGGTTTCGAGGTCGATGCGGTGCGCCGTCCGGTTGGCAATCGCGGTGAGATGAATGAGGCCATTGGTCGATCCGCCGATCGCCTGCAGCACCACTTGCGCATTTCTGAATGAGGCTTTTGTCAGCAGTTCGCTCGGACGCGGTCCCTTGGCGACGGCCATCGCGGCGGCGACCTTGCCGCTGGCCTCGGCGGAACGAAACCGCTCGGCATGCGGCGCGGGAATGGTGGCGCTCATCGGCAGCGACAGGCCCAGCGCTTCGGTGATGCAGGCCATGGTAGAGGCGGTGCCCATCACCATGCAGGTGCCGACCGACGGCGCCAGGCGCCCGCTGATGGCTTCGATTTCGACCTCGTCGATTTCGCCGGCGCGGTGCTTCGCCCACAGTCGGCGGCAATCGGTGCAGGCCCCCAGCACCTCGCCCTTGTGGTGGCCGACCACCATCGGCCCGACCGGGATGACCACCGTCGGCAGGTCGGCCGAAACCGCGGCCATGATCTGCGCCGGCAGGGTCTTGTCGCAGCCGCCGATCACGACCACCGCGTCCATCGGCTGGGCCCGGATCATCTCCTCGGTATCCATCGCCATCAGATTGCGCAGATACATCGAGGTCGGGAACGCAAAACTTTCGGCGATCGAGATGGTCGGGAACACCATCGGCATCGCACCCGTGAGCATGACGCCGCGTTTCACCGCCTCGATGATTTGGGGAACGTTGCCATGACAGGGATTGTAATCGCTGTAGGTGTTGGTGATGCCGACGATCGGCCGGTTCAGCGCGTCGTCGGAATAGCCCATCGCCTTGATGAAGGCTTTGCGCAGAAACAGCGAAAATCCGGCGTCGCCGTAACTCGTCAGTCCCTTGCGAAGTCCGTCGGCCATACCACGCATCCCCGCGTTTTCTCGATCGGCCCCCTTATGAGGCCGTGAAAATCCTTGTCAATCGTCCGCGCCCCTGGAATGACGCGAGCGTCATTTCCAGTCGATGATCCGGCTACTGTCGCCGTCGAACTCCATGCCGCAGAAAGCGCCGCCCTGGTAGAAGTCGCTGACGGGGTCGGGCGGGAGTTTCGCCTGCTCGGCAAACGCGTGCTCGCGAAAATCCTCGCCGCGTCCGGTCGGGCGATAGCCGAGGTCGTAGGCGCGGTGATTGTCCCACCACGAGCGCTCGTTGTAGGAAGCACCGTAGAAGATTTCGAAATGGATGTCGGGATGATCGAGCCCGATCCGGCAGAGCTGCACCAGGTCTTCCGGCTTCAGCCAGATCGAGAGCCGGCGGTGATCGAGCGGCTTGTCGCCGAAATTGCCGATGCGAAGGCAGGTCACCTTGAGGCCATGCTTGTCGGCATAGAGCGCGCCGACCGCTTCGCCGAAAACCTTGCTGACGCCGTAGCGGCTGTCGGGGCGCGCCGTCACATCGGTTCCGATCCGGTGGTGGCGCGGATAGAAACCCACCGCATGGTTCGATGACGCAAACACGATGCGCTTGACGCCCTTCCTGCGCGCGGCCTCGAACAGGTTGTAGCAGCCGATGATGTTGGACTGCAGGATATTGTCCCAGGGGCCTTCGACCGAATATCCGCCGAAATGCAGGATGCCGTCGACATCATCGCAGATCGCCTCGACCTGCCCGAGATCGGACAATTCGGCCGCTTTGAATTTTTCGCCTCCGCCGAGGTCGGCGGGCGCCTTCAGGTCGCTCAGCAGCAGGTCCGGATAGATCGGCGGCAGCAGCTTGCGCAAGCTCGTTCCGATTCCGCCCGAAGCGCCGGTCATCAATATGCGTGGCATTTCATCCCTCGTTTTTGCGACCGATTTGCGGTCGTTCACTGACAGTGATAGCAAACCAGAACGCGAGGAAACGCAACACCAACGGGAACGGCAGATGTCCGAGGCAAAACCCCGCGCCGGCTGGCAGCCGGCGACCTATTATCCCGATCCGGCGATCACCGCGATCGATCCGCGCTTTGAAAAATACTGGCTAAAACTGTCGGCGGTGGAACGGCTGACCACGGGACTGCGCTGGGCGGAAGGCCCGGTTTGGTTCGGCGACGGACGCTATCTGTTGTGCAGCGACATTCCCAATCAGCGCATCATCAAGTGGGAAGAGGAAACCGGCGCCGTCAGCATTTTTCGAAAGCCGTCGAATTTCGCCAACGGCAACACGCGCGACCGCCAGGGCCGCCTGATCACCTGCGAGCATGGCGGACGCCGCGTCGTCCGCACCGAATATGACGGCTCGATCACGGTGCTAATGGATTCCTTCGGCGGCAAGCGGCTGAACGCGCCGAACGACGTCGTGGTGAAATCCGACGGTTCGATCTGGTTCACCGATCCGGTATTCGGCCTGCTCGCCAATTACGAAGGCTACAAGGCTGAGCAAGAGCTCGACATGAATGTCTACCGGATCGACGGCGCAACCGGAAAGGCCAGCATTGTCGCCGAGGGAATTCTCGGCCCGAACGGGCTGTGCTTTTCGCCGGACGAAAAGATTCTCCACATCATCGAATCCCGCGGCGTGCCGAACCGCAAGATCCTCGCCTACGACGTCGCTCCCGCCGGCAATACCATTTCCAACAAGCGCATCTTCGTCGATGCCGGTCCCGGCACCCCCGACGGCATGCGGGCCGACATCGACGGCAATCTGTGGTGCGGCTGGGGCATGGGCGATCCGGAACTCGACGGCGTGGTGGTGTTCGCGCCCGACGGCGTCCTGATCGGCCGCATCGCACTGCCCGAGCGCTGCGCCAATTTGTGTTTCGGCGGCTTGAAGCGCAACCGGTTGTTCATGGCCGCGAGCCAGTCGATCTATGCGCTGTATGTGAACACCCAGGGCGCGTTGGGGGGGTAGCGGACAGCGGCGCGTCTTACTTACCCTCCCCTGGGAGGGCCCTCCAGGGGAGGGTAAAAAGAAAACGCCGGAGCAGGATATATCCCGCCCCGGCGCTTTAAATCGCGTCAGACGCTTACGCAGCGTTGTAGCCGGCGACCGCCTTGACCTCGAGATATTCCTCCAGGCCGTATTTGCCCCACTCGCGGCCGTTGCCGGACTGCTTGTAGCCGCCGAAGGGCGCGGTACGGTCATTCGGCTGGCCCTGCAGGTTGACGTTGCCGGCGCGGATCCTGCGGCCGACCTTGCGGGCGTGCTCGACGGTGTCGGCGGTGACGTAACCGGCAAGACCGTACGGCGTATCGTTGGCGATCTTGACGGCGTCTTCCTCGTCCTTGGCGCCGAGGATGGTGAGGACGGGGCCGAAAATCTCTTCCCGCGCGATGGTCATGTCGTTGGTGACATCCGCAAAAATGGTCGGACGCACATAAAAGCCCTTGTTGACGCCTTCCGGCAACCCGGGACCGCCGGTCACCAGGGTGGCGCCTTCGTCGATGCCCTTCTGGATCAGGGTCTGGATCTTGTCCCACTGGATGCGGGACACCACCGGACCGATGGTGGTGCCTTCGGCACGGGGATCGCCGGCCTTGGTCTTGTCGGCCACGCCCTTGGCGATGGCGGCGACTTCCTTCATCTTCGACAGCGGCACGATCATCCGGCTTGGCGCGTTGCACGACTGCCCGGAATTGTTGAACATGTGCATCACCCCGCCGGTGACGGCCTTGGTGAGATCCGCCCCCTCGAGGATCACGTTCGGCGACTTGCCGCCCAGCTCCTGGCTGACGCGCTTGACGGTAGGCGCCGCGCGCTTGGCGACGTCGATGCCGGCGCGGGTCGAGCCGGTGAACGAGATCATGTCGATGCCCGGATGCTCGCTCATGGCGGCGCCGACTTCAGGGCCGAGGCCGTTGATCAGGTTGAATACGCCCTTCGGGACGCCGGCTTCGTGCAGGATTTCCGCGAAAATCAGCGCCGAGGACGGCGTGAATTCGCTCGGCTTCAGGATCATGGTGCAGCCGGCGGCGAGCGCGGGGGCGACCTTGCAGGCGATCTGGTTCAACGGCCAGTTCCACGGCGTAATCATGCCGATGACGCCGACGGGTTCGCGCACCACCATGGCCGAGCCGACCGCCTCCTCGAAATGATAGTTCTTGAGAACTTCCAGCGTGGAGGCGAGATGGCCGAGGCCGGCGCCGGCCTGCAGCTTCTCCGCCATCGGCAGCGGCGCGCCCATCTCGTCGGAGACCGCGGCGCCGATGTCCTTCATGCGGGTCTTGTAGACGTCGATGATTTTGGCAAGCAGCGCCACGCGCTCCTCGCGGCTGGTCTGCGAAAAAGTCTCGAAGGCGCGGCGCGCGGCGGCCACCGCCTTGTCGACGTCGGCCTTGGAGCCGAGCGCAACCTCATACATCGCCTCTTCGGTCGCCGGGTTGACGACGGGCGTGGACTTCTTGACGACGGGATCGACCCAGGCGCCATCGATGTAGAATTGCATGCGGTTGACCATCGTAAACCTCTTAAATTTTGGGCAATTGGAGGGGGAACGGAGCGTTCGGCAGCCATCCTTGCACGAAACGTCGGGAATTTGAACCCGCCATATGCGGGATGCCGCATTGCGGCGGACGCGGCATATAAAATCAGCGGTTTGAAGGAAGCAAGACGGACGTCTGCCATTTGCGCTTGTGGCGACACCCCAGCCCCCCCGCAAGCGGGAGAGGCAGCAGACCGCACTTGCGGCGAGCATCGAAGACAACATCGTCCGGCAATGCAGGTCGTGTTTGTTAGGTGCCTACTATCGGCGTGGCAATTTCGTCTGCCACGCAATCGCTAGGCCCCCTCTCCCGCTTGCGGGGGAGGGTTGGGGTGGGGGCGGCTTGCTCCGATGCAAATCACACCGCCATTTTCCGGTGCCGGACCGGCGCGCCGGCGGTGAGGCTTTCGGCGGCGTCGATGATGGCATTGGCGTCGATGCCGTGGTGGCGGTACAGCTCGCCAATCGTGCCGGTCTGGCCGAATTGCTCGACGCCGAGCGCTTCCACCCTCTGTCCGCGCACGCTGCCGAGCCAGCCCAGCGTCGCCGGATGCCCGTCGATTACGGTGACGATGCCGCAGTCGCGCGGCAGCGGCGCCAGCAATTTTTCGATATGGCTGAGATGCGGCAGCCCGCGGCGATCGCGCCGCATCCGGCGCGCGGCGGTCCAGCCCGCATGCAGCCGGTCGGCTGACGTGATCGCCAGCAGCCCGACATCCCGGCGGCTTTCGCCGACAAAACCTGTCGCCTCGATCGCCTCGGGCGCCACCGCGCCGGTGTAGGCGATGACGGCTTCGCAATTCTCGCCCGGCTTGCGCAGCCAATAGGCGCCCTCGGTGATGCCCTTCTGCAGCTCGGGCGTCATCATCCGCTGCGGCTGCTCGATCGTCCTGGTCGAAAGCCGCAAGTACACCGAGCCGCCCTCGCCCGCGCCTTCGCGCTGCATGTGCCGGAAACCCCAGCCCATGATGGCAGCGAGTTCGTCGACAAAGGCCGGCTCGAACGAGGCGAGCCCATCCAGCGCCATGCCGATCAGGGGCGTTGCGATCGACTGATGCGCGCCGCCTTCCGGCGAAAGCGTAATGCCCGACGGCGTCGCCGCCACCATGAAGCGGGCATCCTGATAGCAGGCGTAGTTCAGGGCATCGAGGCCGCGCTGGATGAAGGGATCGTACAGGGTTGCGATCGGCAGCAGCCGTTCGCCGTTGATGGCGTGCGACAGTCCCAGCGCCGACATCAGGATGAACAGGTTCATCTCGGCAATGCCGAGCTCGATATGCTGGCCCTCAGGCGAAAAGTCCCAGTTGAAGGTCGACGGGATCTTCTCGCTGCGGAACAGGTCGGCCTTCTCGGCGCGTGCGAACAGGCCGCGGCGGTTGACCCAGGCGCCGAGATTGGTCGACACCGTGACATCGGGCGAGGCGGTGACGATGCGCGCGGCGAGTTCGCTATCGCCGCGCGCGAGTTCGTTGAGCACGAGCCCAAAACCCTGTTGCGTGGACATCTGCGGCGACGGCCTGAACGAAAGCTGCTCGGGCACCTCGATCGCGGGCGCGCCGAGGCGGCGGCGGCCGTCGCGGTTGAACGGCGCATCCGCAAGCAACGCCTCCAGTGCCGCGGGCGCCTGGGACAGCCCCTCGAATTTTTCCCATTCGTGACCCGGCCGGATGTTCTGGGCGCTGCGCCATTTCTCCATCTGGGCCACCGTCATCAGGCCGGCATGATTGTCCTTGTGGCCCTGAAACGGCAGGCCGATGCCCTTGATGGTGTAGGCGATGAAGCAGACGGGGCGGTCGTGATCAACAGCCTCGAAGGCCTCGAGCATGCTGGCCATGTCGTGGCCGCCCAGGTTGGACATCAACGCCAGCAACTCGTCGTCGCTGCGCCTGTCGATCAGTTGCGACACCGCGCCCTGGTCGCCAATCTCGTCGCGCAAATGCTTGCGGAACGCCGCCCCGCCCTGAAAGCACAGCGCGGCATACAACTGGTTCGGGCAGGTGTCGATCCAGCGCTTCAAGGCCTCGCCGCCTGCTTCGGCGAACGCCGCCTGCATCAGCCGGCCATACTTCACGATCACCACGTCCCAGCCGAAATTGCGGAACATGGATTCGAACTTCTCCCACAATCCCTCGCGCACCACCGCGTCGAGGCTCTGGCGGTTGTAATCGACCACCCACCAGGTGTTGCGCAGGCCGTGCTTCCAGCCCTCCAGCAGCGCCTCGAAAATATTGCCTTCGTCCATCTCGGCGTCGCCGACCAGCGCGATCATCCGTCCCTCGGGCCGGTCCTTCATCCAGCCATGAGCCTTGACGTAGTCCTGCACGAGCGAAGAGAACAATGTTTGCGCGACGCCGAGGCCGACCGAGCCGGTGGAGAAATCGACGTCGTCGGTGTCCTTGGTGCGCGAAGGATAGGATTGCGCGCCCTTGAAACCGCGGAAGTTCTCCAGCTTGTCGCGGCTCTGGTGTCCGAACAGATACTGGATGGCGTGAAACACCGGGCTCGCATGCGGCTTCACCGCCACGCGATCTTCCGGCCGCAACACCCCGAAATACAGCGCCGACATGATGGTGGCGAGCGAGGCGGAGGACGCCTGGTGGCCGCCGACCTTGAGGCCGTCGGCATTGGGCCGGACGTGATTGGCGTGATGGATAGTCCAGGACGACAGCCACAGGACCTTGCGCGCCAGCGCGGACAGCATTTCAAGGCGTGCGGGCTCAATCGGCATGGCGGCGCTCCCGGACTTTGGATACCGTTCGATGTTAACGCTTCGGCTTTCGCTAGAAATCCCAAATTCTCGCGACGTACCCGCATATTTTGGGATAAATTACCAATCCGACCCTCGCTTGACAGAGATTATCCCAATGCACACCCTGGACGCCATCGACCGCAAGATCCTCGGCATTCTGCAAGGCGACAGCCGCACCACCATGCAGGAACTCGCCGACAAGGTCGGCCTGTCGGTTTCGCCGTGCCATCGCCGCGTCAAACTGATGGAAGAGCGCGGCGTGATTACGCGCTATATCGCCACCGTCGACCAGAAGTCGCTTGGCCTGCACGTCAGTGTCTTCATCTCCATAAAACTGGCGCGGCAGAAGGAAGAAGACCTCAATCGATTTGCCAAGGCGATCTCGAAATGGGACGAGGTGCTGGAGTGCTATCTGATGACGGGAAATCGCGACTATCTGCTGCGCGTGGTCGCCGCCGATCTGTCGTCATACGAAGCGTTTCTAAAGAACAAGCTGACCCGGCTCGACGGCATCGCCTCGATCGAGTCGAGTTTTGCGCTGAGCCAGGTGAAATATTCGATCGCGCTGCCGGTGTGAGGTCATCCAATGAACGTCCGCAGAATCGTCCCCAACATCAACGCCGCCGATCCCGCGGCCTCCAAGCCGTTCTACGAAGAGGTTCTCGGGCTCGATACCGCCATGGACATGGGCTGGATCGTCACCTTCGCCTCGCCCTCCAATCCGACCGCCCAGGTCAGCGTTGTCGCATCCGACACGCGCGATGAACCGCACGCGGATATCAGCGTCGAAGTGGCCGACGTCGATGCCTGTCACACCGCCGCGCAGTCACAGGGATATTCGGTCGTGTATCCCCTGACCGACGAGCCGTGGGGCGTCCGGCGATTCTTTGTGCGGGACCCCAACGGCGTCATCGTCAATGTGGTGAGCCACAAGGGCTGAGGTGGGTAAGCTGAGCAAAGGCGCTCATGCCTTGCGCTTGGCGGCATAGGCGTTAGCGACCTCCTCCCTCTCACGCGTTGGGAGAGAACTCGCCGTCCAGCGCCAGAAGCTGCGAGCGCCGGACGCGCTCGCGGTGCGCGGTATAAAGACCGCTGCCGACGATGAATGCAGCACCGGTCACGGTCCAGATGTCAGGCAGTTCGCCAAAGATGATGAAGCCGAGGATAGAGACCCACAACAGCTGGGTGTAGGAAAATGGCGCCAGCACCGAGGCGTCGGCGTAGCGGAAGGCGAGCACGACGATCCACTGCCCCGCGGTCGAGGCTACGCCGATGAAAATTCCGAAGGCGATATCGTGCCAGCTCGGCGTCACCCACACGAACGGCACCAATGCGCACAGCACGCAGACGCCCACAATCGACGAATAGGTCATGGTGGTGAGCGCGTGTTCCCGCCCGCTCATCATCCGCGTCATGATCAGGGTGCCGGCCCAGGCCAGCGCGGAGACGATCGGGAAAAACGCGGCGGGATGAAACGCCGATGTGCCAGGCCGCAGGATGACCAGCACGCCGATCAATCCCACCGCGGTCGCAATCCAGCGGCGAATGCCGACGCTCTCGCCGAGGAACACGATCGACAGCGCCGTGACGAACAGCGGCGAGACGAATCCGGTCGCGGATGCCTCGGCGATGGGAAGAAATCGCAGCCCGGAAATGAAGAACAGCGAAGACGCCAATAGCGCGACGCCGCGCATCACCTGCAAACCGGGCCGCCGGGTGTCCAGGGCATAAAGCCGCGAGCCCGACAGCATCGCCGGTGACATGATCAGCGCAAAAACCAGAAACCTGATCCAGGCGATCTCGATCGACGGCAGCGTCGCCGACAGATATTTCGCGGTGACGTCGGAAGCCCCCAGAAACACGGTCGAGGCGAGGATCAGCGCGATGCCGCGGAATGGACGATCGGCGCGCGCGGGCGCGGTGCGTTTCGCCGACTTCTTCTGGGGCAGAGGCAATGGAGCACTGTCGAGCCTGGCGGCTGCGGCGGGTGGCGGGGGCACGGCTGAACTCTGGCGCGGGAATTTATCGAATCGGGTGAGCGTTCACAAGACGATAATCGCCCGTCATCGACAAGGTCCGAAAACAGGAAGCCGATATGCGCGATTGTGAGCGGCGGCCACTGCCCATTATCTGCCTCATCCTGAAGTGCGTGCCCTTGCGCGTCTCGAAGGATGGGCCGGGGACCTCATGGTTCGAGACGGCGCCGAAGAAGCGCCTCCTCACCACGAGGGATCACGCTACAGCATCGGCAGGCTTCGCGGCCTTGGTCCGCGCGCGAAGGCCTTGTCGAGGACCGCGATTTCGTCAACGCCTAGCACGAGCTCGCCGGCCGCGGCATTGTCGGCGGCGTGTTCCGGAATCGAAGCTTTTGGAATCGCGAACACCGAAGCCTCGCGCGTCAGAAACGCCAGCGCGATCTGGCGCGGCGAGGTGCCATGGGCTTCGGCGATCGTCTGCAGTACCGCGCCGCCCCCGCTGCGCGGTGAAGGAAAGTCATCATGGCCGAACGGCGAATAGGCGACGAGGGCAGTGCCGTGCTTCCTGCACCACGGGATTACCGCGTGCTCGATCGCGCGTTCCCTTAAATGATAAAGCACCTGGTTACAGGCAATCCTGCCCTCGCCGGCCACCGCAAGCATTTCATCGAGATCGCCGGCGTCGAAATTGCTGACGCCCCAGCTGCGGATTTTTCCGGCGCTGCGCAGCTCCTCGAACGCGGCGACCGTTTCCGCCAGCGGATACGAGCCACGCCAGTGCAGAAGATAGCAATCGAGCCGGTCGGTTTTCAGCCGCCTGAGCGAGCGCTCGCACGCCGCAATGGTGCCTCGCCGCGAGGCGTTGCTCGGCAGGACTTTCGAAACCAGGAAAATGTCCTCGCGCCGCCCGGCGATGGCCTCCGCGATCACCAGCTCTGCATCGCCATACATCTCGGCGGTGTCGATGTGGGTCATGCCGAGATCGATGCCGCGACGCAGCGCGGCAACCGCGCTTTTCCGATCCCCGCGATCGATGTACCAGGTGCCCTGCCCGATCACGGAAACCGGCGGACCGCCGCCGCCGAACGGCTGTTGCCTCATGAGACCTCGCAAGGCGGTTAGAGAACGCCGATGTCGGCGACCAGCACGGTGCCGGTTGCCGACTCCGTTACATAAAGACGATCGCGGTCTTTGCCCCCGATGGCGACATTGGTGCAGGTCGGTCCCGCGCAGGATTTGATCCGCGCGATCAACTCGCCGTTGGGCGCGAACACGAAGACGTGGCCGAGCGAGGCGTGCGCCACGAACAGCCGGCCCGCTTTGTCCATGGTCAGCCCGTCCGGGCCGCTGGCGCCGAAGGTCGAACAAAAGCGGCCGACCTTCGAAACATTGCCGTTTTTCATCAGCGGCAGGCGCCAGACCGCATTGTCGCGGGTCATCGCCACAAACAGCACGGTCTCCGTGGGATCGAGCACCAGGCCATTGGGGCTGATGCCCGTAGCGATCAGGCAGTCGAGCCATCCCTCATGCGAGAGCCGGTAGACCCGCCCGGTCGGATCGTGCAGCCCGGTCTGTCCCTGGTCGGTGAAATAGATGTCGCCATTGGCTGCGATATGCAGATCGTTGCATCCCCTAAACGATTCGGAATTTCGCGACGTCAATACCGGCCGCATGCGCCCCGCCCGGACATCGAGTTCCATGATGCCGTGCATGTAATCGGCAACAAGGATGCGCCCGTCGGTGGCGACCTTCAGGCCGTTGGGCCAGCCGTCATATTCCACAACCAGCGACCATTCGCCGCCGGGCGCGATCTTGAAAATGCGGCCGAACGGAATGTCCACGATGTAGAGGTTGCCGTCGGCGTCGAATGACGGACCTTCGATGAAACAATCGGTCGGCTGGCCCGGCCGGTTGGCATCGGCCCAGTCCGTGCGCGCGCCCTTGCGCCGGTAATGATCGGGCATCGCCGAGAACACTTTTGTCTCGATCAGCTGCGGCGGCGTGTCCAGATACATCATCGCGTGGTTCACCTGAAGAACGATCAGGCGCACCATAGATGACATTATCCGCCGTCATCAAGGGCGTGTGACGTACTCAGCTGGCCGCGGCCGGCAACTGACGTTGTGCGGGCTCTGCCGCGCCGGCGACGCTCGCCTGCGCGATCAGCCGCTTCAATTCCGGAATGCAGGAGCCGCAATTGGCGCCGGCTTTCAGCTGCGCACCGATCGCAGTCGTCGAGCGCGCACCCGCCGCGATGGCATCGCAAATCGTGTTTCGTCCGACGCCGAAGCAGGCGCAGACGATCGGGCCTGCGCCGGCCAGCCCGTCCGTCGATTTGCCCGACAGCAGCATCCGGCGCTGATCGTCGCTGAGCGCACCGGCCGCGAACAGGTTTTTCACCGCATTCCAGTCCCCGGCATCGCGCGCCGGGCCGACGAACAGGCAGGTCTCGATGCGATCTCCGGCAAACGATGCGGCGCGAAAAATGCCGCCGCCGAAATCCATGTATTCGGCGAGATCGGGGCCGGCCACCGACCGCAGCCATGATTGCCATCCCGCGAGGTCGGCATTGTCGGCAAAAAGATAGCCGTGGCCGCCAGTCACGGCCACGCGCGCCCACCAGGAATGGTCAGGCAAGGCGAGCGGCGTGCGCGACAGCGCAAAGCCACGAAAGACATATTCATAAGGCGCAATCGACGCCGGCGTCGCCTTGTTTTCGGGCTGGCCGGAAAACGGATCGGTAAACGGCGCCACCAGCGCGCCGACCCGCGCGCTCGAGGCGGTCTCCTCGCTCCAGTGGATCGGCGCGAACAGCATGCCGCGCTGCTGCCGCTCGCTGACAGCGACCCGCAGCGTGCATTGGCCGTGGTCGGTAACGACGCGCGCGAAGCCGCCATCGACGACCCCGTTCCCTGCCGCATCGTCGGGGTGAACTTCGACGAACGGCTCCGGCAGATGCTGGGAGAGCCGCGGGCTGATGCCGCTGCGGGTCATGGTGTGCCATTGATCCCTGATACGGCCGGTGTTGAGTCGCAGCGGCCGTCCCGCTGATGTCTCGGTCCGCAACGCCGGAATCTCCGGCGCGATAAAGCAGGCCTTGTGATCGCCGGCGAAAAACCCGCCGTCGGCGAAGAACCGCTCCTGCTGCGGCGCGCCTTCGCACATCGGCCACAGCACCGGCGCCATCGCATCGAACGCCTCGTCCGACAACGCCTTCAACCCGCCGATGTCGAAATCGCGGCTGCCATCGTTCTCGAATGCCGAGAGAGCGGCGTGTTCGCGGAACACGTCCGCCGCCGAGCTGAAATCGAATGCCGCGCCGAAGCCGAGCCGTTTTGCGACCTCGCATACGATCCACCAGTCCGGTTTGGTCTCCCCCGGCGGATCAAGGAACGCACGCTGCCGCGAGATGCGCCGTTCCGAATTGGTCACCGTTCCCGACTTTTCGCCCCACGCCTGCGCCGACAACAGCACATGCGCGCCTGACTTGACGGTGTCGTTGGAACGCACGTTCTCGGAGACCACGAACAGTTCGAGTTTCTTCAGCGCGTCGCGCGCGGCATCCGCGTCCGGCAGCGACACCGCTGGGTTGGTGCCGATCACCCACAGGGCCTTGATCTCGCCGCGTCCGATCGCCTCGAACATCTGGACCGCTTTGAGCCCTTCATGAGTGGCGATGCGCGGCGCCTTCCAGAACCGGCGCACGCGGTCGATATCCTGGGGCGTGAAGGCCATATGGGCGGCGAGCTGGTTGGCAAGCCCGCCGACCTCGCGCCCGCCCATCGCATTGGGTTGCCCGGTCAGCGAGAATGGCGATGCCCCCGGCTTGCCGATCCGCCCCGTCGCGAGGTGACAGTTGATGATGGCATTGACCTTGTCGGTGCCCTGCGCCGACTGATTGACGCCTTGTGAAAACAGCGTGACCACGCGCGGCGTGTTTTTGAACATCTGGAAGAATTCGGCGACATCCGCTTCGCACAGTCCCGTCGCCAGCGCGGTTGCGGCAATGCTGCCGGCAATGCCGCGCGCCCGCGCCAGTGCGCCGTCGAATCCGGAAGTGTGCCGATCGATGTAATCGCGGTCGAGCGCACCGGCCTCAGTGAGATGCACCAGCAGGCCGGAGAATAAAGCGGTATCGGTGCCGGGGTTCAAACCCAGAAACAGCTCGGCATCGCCCGATGTATCGGTCCGGCGCGGGTCGATCACCACCATGCGCGCGCCGCGCTCCTGCCGGTTGGCGAGCATGCGCTGGAACAGAACCGGATGGCACCATGCCGCGTTGGAGCCCACCAGCACCAGGAGATCGGCCTGGTCGAGATCCTCATAGCAGCCGGGCACGGTGTCGGCGCCGAACGCGCGGCGGTGGCCGGCGACCGTCGAGGACATGCACAGGCGCGAATTGGTATCGACATTGGCGCTGCCGATAAACCCCTTCATCAGCTTGTTGGCGACGTAGTAGTCCTCGGTCAGCAATTGCCCGGAAAGATAGAGCGCCACCGCGCCCGGGCCATCGCGCTTGATGACGTGTGCAAAGCGATGCGCGACATGGTCGAGCGCGTCGCCCCACGCCACCCGTTCCATGGTGCCCTTGCTGCAGCGGATCATCGGGTAGAGCAGCCGGTCCTTAAGGCCGAGCGTTTCGCCGAGCGCCGAGCCTTT
Source organism: Bradyrhizobium sp. (assembly GCA_036266415.1). Lineage (GTDB taxonomy): Bacteria > Pseudomonadota > Alphaproteobacteria > Rhizobiales > Xanthobacteraceae > Bradyrhizobium. The sequence goes on from DATANB010000079.1 coordinate 41,277, forward strand.
CGAGCACAGCCGTCCGAAATTGGCGGGATGTTCGGGATCGCCGGATATGTCCGCGCCGCCACGGTTGTCGGGCGTCGCCACTATGCCGCAACCGACACCGCAATACGGACAGGTGGTGCGGGTCGCACGCAACGCGGGATCGACGGTCGTCATCTGGATATCGGCAGCATCTGTCTATGCCGCCTCCGACCGGAGCTCGAGCGAGCGGCCGAACATCATGTCCTTGCGAATCGCCGCGATTGGCTCGCGGCCACGGATCAATTCGAGATACCAAAGCGCGTCGCCGACATCGCCGACCAGTACTGCTCCGGTGAGGCGGCCATCCGATATCACCATCTTCTTGTAGGCGCCGCCGCTCACGTCGCTAAGCACGATGGTTTCGCTGCCTTCCGCGCCGATAAAATCGCCGGCGGAAAACACGTTGACGCCGGAGACTTTCAGATTGGTCGCCACCACGCTGCCCCGGTAGCTGGCCGCGCCGCCCGAAAGGTGCCGCGCCAGAACGCGCGCCTGCTCGTAAGCCGGCTCGACCAGGCCGTAACAGACGCCGCGATGCTCGGCGCATTCGCCGAGCGCGAAGATGTCCGGAGCGGCTGTCTGCAAATGGTCGTCGACGACGATGCCGCGATTGACGGAAATGCCGGCGTCCTTCGCCAGCGCCACATTGGGCCGAATTCCGGCCGTGAAGATCACCGCATCGGCATCGATCCGGCGGCCATCCGTCAGCTCGATCCCCTCGACGCGTGCCGCGCCATCGAGGCGCGCGGTATTGGCATTGAGCAGGACCTCGATGCCCTTGCGCTCGACGAGAGATTTTAACAGTTCCGCCGCCGGCGCATCCAGCTGGCGCTCCATCAGCCGATCCATCAGATGCAGAAGCGTCACCGCTGCGCCGGCCTTGGCGAGGCCGTAAGCCGCTTCAAGTCCCAACAACCCGCCGCCGACCACGACGACGCGTTTCCTCGAGGCGGCAAGCGTCAGCAGCAGATCGACGTCGCGGCTGTCGCGGAAAGTGTGGACGCCGGCGAGATCGGCGCCCGATACGCCGAGCCGCAGCGGCACCGAGCCGGTCGCAAGGACGAGTTTGGAAAAGGCGATGCTCTCCTCATTGGCGATCTTGAGTTCGCGGCGACCGACATCGATGCCGGTTGCGACGCAGCCATATTTCAGGGTAACGCCACGGTCGCGCCACCAATTGGCGGGGCGGAGCTCGATGTCATGGGAGGCGGTCTCGCCGGCCAAAACCGACGAGAGCAATACGCGGTTATAGGCCAGACGCGGCTCGTCGCCGATGACAGCGATGGCGTAACGGCCGAGCGCGGCTTTCGCCAGTTCGTCGACCAGACGCGCGGCGGCCATTCCGTTGCCGACGATGACCAGCGGTTCACTCACGCCATATCCTCACTCGGCGGCCTGGCAGCGGCCATGGGCTTCCCGGAGGCGTTCCGTAAGCCGATGTCACGCGTCCGCCACCTTTCGTTCCCCCCGCCCCGCAAGCAGGGCGAGGGAAGTCGCACTTCATGCCTTCATACGCGCGCTTCTGCGAGGCTCGTCGCGCCGGCTTCTGCAGGACTCCTGCGCAGGTAGAACCACCAGGTGAACGCCAGGCAGACCGCGTAGAACGCCAGGTAGATTTCCAGCGCCAGCTGCGGGCCGCCGGTGATGGCGATCGACTTGCCGAAGCCGCTGGGGATCAGGTAGCCGCCGCAGGCGCCGATCGCGCCGATGAAGCCGAGCGCGGCACCGCTTTCGATGCTCGCGGCCTTCAAGGCGAGCGCCCGTCCTGCTTCGCCCTTGCCTCTTGCCTTGTGACGATTCTCCTCGCGGAAAATCGACGGGATCATCCGGTAAGTCGAGCCGTTACCAATGCCGGTGGTAACGAAGAGGATCAGGAACATCACCAGGAAGCCGGTGAAGTCCTTGATCCCGACGAAGTACAGCACGCCGATCGTCGCCGCGCCCATCGCGATGAAATTCCAGAACGTCACGATCGCGCCGCCGACCTTGTCGGCAAGCAGGCCGCCGAACGGACGTGACAGCGAGCCGACCAGCGGTCCGAGGAACGCGATCGCGATCGTGACCGCCGGAAATTGCGTCTTGATCAGCAGCGGAAACGCGGCGGAGTAACCGATGAAGGAGCCGAACGTCCCGATGTAGATGAAGGCCATGATCCAGGTGTGTTTGCGGCCTACGATGGCGAGCTGGTCCTTGAAGGTGGATTTGGCCGAGGTGAGGTTGTTCATGAAGAAGATGGCGCCGAACACCGCCACCGCGAGCGGCAGCACCCACATCAGTCCGGCGTTCTGAAGGTAGACGCCGCCGACCGGCGTTGCCTGATGGAGATTGATCAGGCCGACGCCCATCAGAATTGGAGTCAGCAATTGGACGCTGCTGACGCCGATATTGCCGCCGGCCGCGTTCAGACCGAGCGCCCAGCCCTTCATGCGGTCGGGATAGAAGAAGGAGATATTGGCCATGCTGGAGGCAAAATTGCCGCCGCCGAGTCCTGCGGTGGATGCCACAAGCAGCATCAGCCAGAACGGCGTCTCGGGCTCACTGACGAAATAGGCAAGCGCGAGTGTCGGGATGAACAGCACCGATGCGCTGAAGATGGTCCAGTTGCGGCCGCCGAACATCGTGACCGCGAAAGTGTAGGGAAATCGCATCAGCGAGCCGATCAATCCCGGCACCGCCACCAGTTGGAAGAGCTGGTCGGTGGTGAAGTGGAAGCCGGCCTGCGGCAACTTGGTGGCTACGATGCTCCAGATCAACCAGACCGAAAATCCGATGTGCTCTGCGACGATCGACCAGATCAGATTGCGTCGGGCGATGAGCTTGCCCCTGGAATTCCAAAATGTCTCATCCTCCGGGTTCCAGTCGGAGATCCAGGCCGGGTCTTGCGTGCTCATCAGCTATTTCCTTTCAACTGTCATCGGCGTCATGACGCGAGGCATGGGCGCGCGGCCCCGAGCCCCCGGTCTGGCGGTTTCACAGGTCGGATGGTTGGTTCGATGGACGGCATCAATGGCGTCGGCACAAACTATTCAAGCTTCGTGCCAAGCTGCTGCAGTGCGAAAAGTGTTTATCTTATAAATACTTGGAGTTTCCGCACGACGGTATTGGCCGCGCCGGTCCGCATCCAAAATTTGCGATTCGCTCAATTCTTGTGCGACGCACAAGAATTGAGCAGGCTTATGGGCGGGGGTGCGTAGTTGCAATCCAGATTTCGTCGGCGTCGATCGCATTTTTCTGCTCGTATCGCGAGATAGGCGGCAATAAACCCCGAATTTCCCGCGCTTTCGATTCGAACGGTCAATGGCACGTCGATTGCATCGTCTGATGCAGTCAATGACGACTGCGGGTCCGCCGGATTGTCGAAGCCATCGATGGCTTCGGATGGAGGGACAAACTCAAGGCCACGTCACCCACCAAGCTTGGCGCAGTCGTCGCGATGCCAGTTCAGGCAAATGACAAAATCCAAAGCGCCGAAGCAGAAATATTCCGGGTTGCGGCAGGCGGGGCGTGTTTCGGGAATGGCGGAATCAAATTCACAGGAGCGCTGCGGCTGCCGGGCAATCGGCGCCTCATATTTCGCTGCGAAACCAAGGGACCTCTAATGTCATATCTCGTGCCTTCAGAATTCGTCACCAAGATGGTGGATGCCGGTGAATCCAAGATCTTCATGTCCACCAGGGACACGGTCATCCGCGCCTATATGGCCGGCGCCATCCTCGCACTGGCCGCCTGGTTCGCCGTCACGATCAACGTGAACACGGGACAGCCGCTCGTAGGAGCGCTTCTGTTTCCCGTTGGATTTTCCATGTTGTATTTGCTGGGCTTCGATCTCCTGACCGGGGTCTTCGTCTTGAGTCCGCTTGCCTGGCTCGACAAGCGGCCTGGCGTGACGATCGGCGGCGTATTGCGGAACTGGGGCCTTGTCTTTGTCGGCAACTTCGCCGGGGCGCTCACCGTGGCCTTTATGATGGCATTCGTAACGACGTTCGGCTTCACTCAGGACCCCGACAAGGTCGGCACGACCATCGGAAACATCGGCGAGGCCCGAACCCTGGGTTACGCGGCGCACGGCGCGGCCGGCATGGCAACATTGTTTATGCGCGGCATGCTGTGCAACTGGATGGTTTCTACCGGCGTCGTCGGAGCCATGGTGTCAACATCGGTTCCCGGCAAGGTCATTGCGATGTGGATGCCGATTTTGGTGTTCTTCTACATGGTATTCGAGCATTCGGTCGTAAACATGTTCCTGTTTCCGTCTGGGCTGATGCTTCACGCGAAATTTTCAATCATGGACTACTTCATCTGGAACGAGATTCCGACGGTCCTCGGCAATCTCGTCGGGGGATTGTCGTTCACCGGACTGACCCTTTATGCGACGCACGTCAGGACGGCGCCGAATCGCGACGCAAGAACCGCTCCGATCCGCGCCGCCGCATGATTGGACTAACGAGGGAGCCTCGTCCGGATTAGGGTGAGGCTCCCTTTTTGGGCGCCGTACATGCCGCGTGAACTGCAAATATCGGTCGGGCAGCACTCTGATAAGGGTCGAAAGCAGACCAACCAGGATTTCCATGGCGCCTTGATTCCGGGCGAGCCGCTGTTGAGCCTGAAAGGCATCGCCATTGTGCTGGCCGATGGGATCAGCAGCAGCAATGTCAGCCAGATCGCGAGCGAGTCGGCGGTCAAGAGCTTCCTGACGGATTATTACTGCACCTCGGAGTCCTGGTCGGTAAAGACCTCGGTGCAACGGGTGCTCGCCGCGACGAACTCCTGGCTGCATTCGCAAACCCGGCGAAGTCAGTACTCCCATGATAAGGACCGGGGCTACGTCTGCACTCTGAGCGCGATGGTCATCAAGTCCACGACCGCCCATATTTTCCACGTCGGCGACTCCCGGATTTACCGCCTGGACGGCAACGGCCTTGAACAACTGACCGAGGATCATCGCGTCGTCATTTCTTCGCAACAGAGCTATCTGAGCCGCGCATTGGGGATCAATCCCCAGATCGAAATCGACTATCGCGCGCTTGCGGTCGAAAAAGGCGATGTCTTTCTGCTGGCAACCGATGGTGTCTACGAACACGTCGCCACCCGCTTCATGACCAACGCGATCAAAGGCAATGCGCATGATCTGGACGAGGCCGCAAAGGTCATCGTGGAGGAGGCATTCCGACAGGGCAGCTCGGACAATCTCACCATTCAGATCGTACGCGTCGATCAATTACCGCAAAGCGAAGCAAGCGAGGTCTTCGGCCAACCATCCGAACTGCCGCTTCCTCCGCTGCTGGAAGCCAGGATGATGTTTGACGGATATCGAATCGTCAGAGAACTGCACGGCAGCAGCCGCAGTCATATTTATCTGGCGGTCGACACCGAAACCGACACCATGGTCGCCATAAAGATTCCGTCGATCGATCTGCGCGACGACCCTGCCTACCTGAAGCGCTTCATGATGGAAGAGTGGGTCGCCCGGCGCATCGATAGTCCGCATGTATTGAAGCCTCGCCTGCACTCCCGAAAACGCGGTTACCTCTACGTCGTGACGGAATATATCGAGGGACAAACCCTGACCCAATGGATGATCGACAATCCCAGGCCGGATCTGGAAACGGTGCGCGGGATCGTCGAGCAAATCGCCAGGGGTTTGCGCGCCTTTCACCGCAAGGAGATGCTGCATCAGGACCTGAGACCCGAAAACATCATGATCGACAGGACGGGAACCGCAAAGATCATCGATTTCGGCTCGACCAAGATCATGGGCGTCGTCGAAGCCGCGCCGCCCGCAGACCATAATGACATTCTGGGTACGGCGCAGTATACGGCGCCCGAATACCTGCTGGGAGAAAACGGCTCGCCCCGCTCCGATATGTTCTCGCTCGGCGTGATAACCTATCAGATGCTGACGGGAAAACTGCCGTACGGTTCTCGGATTGCGAGAGCAAGAACGAGATTACAGTTCAACAGGCTGAGATACCGCTCCGCCGTCAACGACAACCATGAAATCCCGGCATGGGTCGATGGGGCGCTCAGGCGAGCCGTGCACCCGGATCCCTACAGGCGCTACGAAAGCCTGTCGGAATACACCTTCGACCTTCGTCTCCCCAATGCGAAATATCTGGATTCCGCAACGCCCCTGATCGAACGCAATCCGCTGCTGTTCTGGAAATGCGCGACCGTGATTCTCGTATGCATCATCGTGGCATTGCTCGCCAGCCAGCACGGCGCCCGCCACTAGCCTCAGGCGTCTTCGGTCGCAGCCATCATCGGCTTCGGCGCTACTCCCTGGCCGGGCTTCACGCGAAATTCGTAGGTCATCAAATGCCAGGGCGCGCTGGCGGGCTTGCCGTCGGGCATCGCGGGATCGCTGCGTTTCTCGACCTTGGAGATCAATTCGTCCTTGACCCCGAACACCACGTCGGAATCGAGGTATTTGTCGCCCTCGATGAAGACGTGGGTAACCAGCGGCTCATGGCCGGGGGCCGCCACCAGAAAATGAATATGCGCCGGCCGGTTCGGGTGACGACGCGTTTGCAGGATCATCTGTCCGACCGGACCGTCGGTCGGGATCGGATAGCTGCAGGGCAGGATGGTGCGGAAGTAAAACCGGCCATCGGCGCCGGTGACGAACCGCGCCCGCATCGACGGACCTTCGGTTTGATAGCCTGGCCTTTGCGTATCGTAATTGCCGTCATCGTCGGCATGCCAGACGTCCACCGGCACGCCGGCCAGCGGCTTGCCCCCGAGATCGGTGACGCGGCCGCGCACGAACATCCGCTCGCCGGTCAGATTGGCGGCGATATCGGTTCCATGCGGCATCGGCTTGTGCTCGCCGACATAGAAGGGTCCGAGCACGGTGGTCTCGGTCGCCCCCTCGCGCTCCCTGTGGTTGACGGCATCGACCAGCATCGAAACCCCGAGCACGTCCGACAGCAGGATGAACTCCTGCCGGCTCGGGCTGCATTTCTGGCCGACGCGGGTCAGGAAATCGATCGCATAGGCCCATTCGTCGAAGGTAAGACCGGTTTTGCGGACATATTCGTGCAATGATTTCACCAGTTCTTCCATCAGGAATTTGACCCGCGCGTCCGGCGTCTCCTCGAAGCTCTCGACAACGGCGGCGGTCAGTTCGGTATCGTTGAATTGGGGCATGGCGGATCCTAGCGGGTTTACGCGATTGCGGAGGCAAGTCTACACCGGCGGCACGGCCGGCGTAAGCTCGGGGCGATTGGAACATGGCCCCGTTTTCGGCTATCAAGGCTTGCCCCGAAAGCCCCCGGAGATCATTCGATGCTAGCCCCGACCCCCGCCACGCCCGAGTCCGCAGGCATGTCCACGGCCGCCTTCGACCGTCTCGAAGCGCATCTCAAGCACCGCTACATCGACGCCGGCCGTTTTCCGGGAACCCAGCTCCTGGTTTATCGCCGCGGCAAGGTCGTCCACAGCGCGGTACAGGGTTTTGCCGACCTCGAGCGCAAGGCGCCCGTCAAGCACGACACCATTTTCCGCATCTATTCGATGACCAAACCGCTCACCTCGGTCGCCTTCATGATGCTGTTCGAGGAAGGCCGCGTCGCGCTCGACGAGCCCGTCCATAAATACATCCCGGAATGGAAGAACCTTGGCGTGTTCCAGGCCGGCACGGCGCCGCCATTTCTGACCAAACCGCCGTCGCGGCCGATGCTGATCGTGGACCTGCTGCGGCATACTTCCGGCCTGACCTACGGTTTCCAGCAACGCTCCAATGTCGACGCCGCCTATCGCGAAATGAAGATCGGCGAGGTCGAGAAAGCGGGAACGTTGCAAACGATGATCGAAGACCTCACCAGGATGCCGCTGGAATTCTCGCCCGGAGAGGCCTGGAATTATTCGGTCTCCACCGATGTCATCGGCTATCTCATCGGCAAGATCAGCGGCAAGCCGTTCGAGCAGTTCCTGAAGGAACGTATCCTCGATCCGCTCGGCATGAACGATACCGACTTCTTTGTGCCGGCCGACAAGGTGCATCGTTTCGCGGCCTGCTACTCGGCCGACCCGAAAGGCGGCATGACGTTCCACGCCGGACAACAAAGAGGCGGCCTGACGCTGCAGGACGACCCGGCCACGAGCTCGTTCCTGTCGCCGCCGTCGTTCATTTCCGGCGGCGGCGGATTGTGTTCGACCGCGGCCGATTATCTTACCTTCTGCCGCGCGCTGCTGGGTGGCGGCGAACTCGGCGGCGTCCGCCTGATCGGCCCGAAGACGCTGGCGCTGATGACGTCAAATCATCTGCCCGAAGGGAGCGACCTGCCGGGAATGTCGCGCTCGCTGTTCTCGGAGGCGACCTATAACGGCATCGGCTTCGGCCTCGGCTTCTCCGTCACCATGAACCCCACACTCACGCTGATTCCCGGCAGCGCCGGCGAATATTCCTGGGGCGGTGCGGCCACCACATCGTTCTGGATCGATCCCGCCGAAGAGCTGATCGCCATTTTTATGACCCAGGTGCTGCCGTCGAGCGCCTATCCGCTGCGGCGCGAGCTACGCACCATGGTTTACGCGGCCATCACCGAAAGCAATCTCTAAAGCAATCTCTAGCGACGCGCTTATCCGAAACTCTGCAAGCCTGGAAACGTCTCCAGCAGCCAGATGCTCACATTCGATACCGCGCCGGTCAAAAAGCCGATCCCGGTGACGACCATCAGCACGCCCATCGCCCGCTCGACCTTGACGAGATGGTGTTTCATCCGCGCGAACATCGACGAGAACTGCTCGATCATAAAAGCCGCGATCAGAAAGGGAATTCCGAGCCCGGCCGAATAGACCGCGAGCAGCGCGGCGCCTTTTGTTACGGTCGCCTCGGCGGCGGCCATCGACAGGATGGCGGCCAGGATCGGGCCGATACAGGGCGTCCAGCCGAACGCAAACGCCAGGCCCATCACATAGGCTCCCCACAAGCCGACGGGTTTCGGTATCGGCAGCCGTCCTTCCTTCATCAACAGACCGATCCGCGTCAGTCCGAGGAAGTGCAGGCCCATGACGATGATGACGATGCCGGCGACGATCGACAGCTCCGCCGACCAGGCGCGGATCAACCCGCCGATCAGCGAGGCGCTGGCGCCGAGGGCCACGAACACCGTGGAAAAGCCGAGCACGAACATGACCGCCGACGTCATCACCGCGCGCCGCGAGGCAGATTCCGCCTCCTCGTTTTCGAGGTGCTCGATGGTGGCGCCAGTGAGGTAAATCAGGTACGGCGGCACCAGAGGCAACACGCACGGCGACAGAAAGCTGACCAGGCCGGCAATCAGCGCCGCGGGGATCGAGACATCGTGAATCATGCAGGCATCGCCATCTCTGATAATCCGCGGCTTGAAGCCTTGGGCGAGGTCCGGCACGGGAGCGTGCCTGGTCGATCCGGCTTGATTTACCGGATAGGCGGGAATGCGCAACAGCGCTGCCGAATTGCGGGCGCTCTGCCAGCTATGGGGACCGTTTTTCCGATCAACAATGCGGCATTGCGGCATCGGCTACCGCAACCGGGCGACCGAATCGGCCGCCGGACGGGGCTTCCTACTTGACCAGTTTCAACAGGGGACGGCGGCGCTGGCCCTGCGGCGATCTGGGGTCGTGCGGTCTTTCCGCCGACACATCATCCGGCAGCATTGCATCGCACAGCGCCTTCAATTCCGAATCAGCAATTCGATGGAGCTTCATTCGAAGCTCGAGAATAGCCACCGACACCAGTTCGGCGGTTTCCCGGCTGGTGCTGGCCAGGAGACCAGCCCGGCACTCCTCAAGCTTCGCGAGAATTGAATGCAGTCGTGCTTCTGAATTAGCCACCAGCGTTTTTTCCGTTACGGAGCTTGCGAGGTAGGGTCTGTTCGATCCGATCGGCGGTTCCAATTACGTCTCCATAGATTCCGGGTTTCGAATCGGCGCGGTCGCCTTCGTCGGCCAGCATTTCGTCGATTGCGTGACTGGCCGATGCATCGCACTCATAAATGACCTTGTGATCGCGGGGGCACGCATCGATCAGAGGCGAAGGGCTGGCGCGCTCCAATTTGATTTCGTTTCGATACGGTTCAAAACCCTCGGCTTCGCCGTATATTCCTGCTGGATATCTGCCAGCACGACAATGCTCAGTCCGTTCGCGTATGTCCTGGCTTACAGCGGAGGCCACGCGGCTCCCCTTTTTGATGTCGGGACGGGACCCACCGCGTTCCCCGGGGGTCCAGCCTGGACGGTAACTATAGGCGTGAAAGCTCACGACCCTGGACCCGCCATGGTTGTAGTTTGCCTGATATTCTGCCAAGTTTAGCCGGCAAAAGGGGCTATGTATGCGTCTGGCGCTGGAAAGGGGCGTTCCACAGGAGGAACGCCACAAGGCCGCTCTCAGCAGTCTCACCGATTGGGATGCGGCCAGGATATTCCTGGAAGTCGTGCGGTGCGGGAGCTTCAGATCCGCGGCCGAGCGCCTTGGCCTGTCGATCAATGTCGTGCGCCGGCGGATCGATGATTTCGAGCGGCAAATCGGCGCCACCTTGTTTACGCGCGACGTCCACGGCACCCGCCTGACCGACGAAGGATCGCTGGTTGTTTCGGCGGTCGAACGTATGGAGGCGGCGTCGTTCGATCTGATCCGCGCCGGCGATTCGGTCGCCAATACGCTCTCGGGCGAAGTCCGGGTCGCGGTTACCGAGGGACTAGGAACGTTTTGGCTGGCCCCTCGTCTCGTCGACTTCCAGCAATTGTTCCCGAATATTCTTGTCGATCTCCAATGCGCGATGCGCTCAGCCGACGTATCGCGGCACGAGGCCGACATCGCGATCCATCTCTCGCAACCGACCGCGCTCGACGTCAAACTCGTCCGGCTTGGCAGAATGCATTTGATGTTTTTTGCCAGTCGAAAATACATCGAGACCTATGGCGCCCCGAAAACTGTGGACGAACTGGTCAAGCATCGGCTCGTGTTGCAGGTCGCCGACCAGACCGGCGCCAAGGAAGCTTTCGAAGCGATGTTTCCCGGCTATTCCCAGCGCGACTTGCGGATGATGAAAACCAATGTGAGCAGCGCCAACTACTGGGCCGTCGCCAACGGCGCTGGAATTGGCGCGTTTCCGACATACGCCTGCGCGCTCGGCGGGAAGATGATACCTCTCGAGATCGAATTGCGACAGCCGTACGATATTTGGCTCTCTTATCATCCCGGTAGTGGCCGCATCCCGAGGGTGCGGCACATGATCGACTGGCTGATAGAGGCCTTCAATCCCGCAAGATTCCCGTGGTTTAAGGACGAATTCGTCCATCCCGGCGAATTTAAAGCGGTATACAAGGGTGAATCCCTGACCCATTTCGGGGGCTTCTCGACCGAAGGACAGTAGAACCAGAATGAACAAATCAGCGGCAAAGAAGATGAAGCAGCGAAGCGCCGGCAAGCCGGACATCGAACTGGGAAAGCGCATCCGGCTGCGGCGTGTTGAGCAGAAGATCTCGCAGGCGGAACTCGGCGACAAACTCGGCGTCAGCTTCCAGCAGGTGCAAAAATATGAGAAGGGCGTCAACCGCGTCGGCGCCGCTCGGCTTCAGCAAATCGCCACCGCGCTCGACGTGCCCGTGACGTTCTTCTATGACGGCGACGGCAAGGCGCGGGAAGTCGAAAGCCTGCTGTTTCTCGACAGCGCGTTCAGCCTCAGACTGCTGCGGGCCTATAGCAAGATCAAGGATCAGACCGTACAGCGTCAGCTGGTATCCTTGATGGAATCGATCGCCGCGAACGAAGCCTGAGCGATCGGGACCGGCTGGTCGATCCGGGCTGCGCCACGGACGCGATCGATCAAGGCCAGCGAATCCGCTGGCAGCGTAGCGCCGCGCCAGGCCACATGCTGGTCCGGTCGCGACAACACCAGCTCGCCGCCATGGAAAATGGCGGTCGCTGGCCGTTGGATGTAGAGAACCTTCAGCGGTACTCCCCTCTCGCGGGCAGCAAGCTCGAGCGGCGCAATGTCCACATCCGAGTCACACCTCAACAGTGTGAACTCCGGCCCCATGGCGTCGTAGAGCGAACGGCCGTCTTCGCACCAAAGATGCGGCGTGCGGCAGCCCGGGACCGTCGACGGCGTATAGCTGTCCATCGTATAGGCCGGATGCTCCGACCCGTCATAGGCGATGATCGGTGAGCGGTCGTAGTAACTGCCGAAATTGAGGCCCGCGCAGGCATATTGCTGGACGTTGATCTCGTAGGTGAGGCGCCCGACCTGCCGCCGCGCGAGTTCGCCCGCAGGTCCCGCATCCTCGATGTCATCTGGTATCGCGCCGCGGCGGCGAATCTCAGCCTCGGCATGCGACATCGCAAATCGCGAGACCTGGCTGGTAATCGGCCAGCGCTCCGCCTCATAGGCGTCGAGAATCGAAGATGGCGCCCAGCCATTGAGATGGGCGGCAAGCAGCCAGGACAGGTTCATGGCGTCGGCAATCCCGGCGTTCATGCCGTAACCGGCATAGGGCACCCAGATATGGGCCGCGTCGCCGGCGATGAATGCGCAACGGTCGCGAAACCTGCTCGCTATCAGGCGGCGTCCGTACCAATCCTCCCTGGAGATGATGTCGTAACGAAAGTCCCCATCCACGCCGAGGATGGTGCGGATGCAGGCGTCGCGATCCACGGAATCGAAATCGCCTTCGCCGGGTTTCAGGTAGTTGTGCACCAGCCATCGCTCGCGGCCGTCGATCGCGTAAACCATGCCGGCGCGGCGGGGGTTGATGACACCAGTGCCCCAGGCACGCTCGTAGCGCTGGCGATCGATGAGATCGGGAGCGCGAATAAAAGTCGATTGCACGCGCTGCACGACGGCGTCGCCGGCAAGCCCTGCGCCGATGGCCTTGCGGACCACCGAGCGCGCGCCATCGCAACCGATCAGATAACGGCAGCTCATGCGCCTGACGGCCCCGGTTTCGAGATCGCGCAAGGTCACGTCAGCAGATGTATCCTCCAGCATGACATCCTCGACCGACGTCCGGTTGACGATGTGGATGCGGGCTTGCGCGGCGGCGTGCGCAAACAGGATCGGCTCGAGAAATATCTGGTTGATGCGATGCGGCGGCTCCGGTGTCGGCCAGTTGCAGTCCGGGCCATCCTTCGCGGTGAAGCGATCGCGGCGGCATGGAATCGGGATGCGCGTCAGTTCCGCGCCCGTGAACGTCGTGCGGTAGCTGATGTCGTGCGGATAGTCCGCCGGCAAACCGGCGTTGCGCACCTTTTCCGCAAGACCGAGCCGCCGGAAGATTTCCATAGTGCGGGCGGCGACATGGTTGCATTTCGGTTCCGGGGGCGCCGCGCGGGCGCGGGTTTCCACCATGGTGACGTCGATACCTCGCCACGCCAGATCGATCGCGAGCGTCAGCCCGACCGGTCCTGCGCCAACAATCAGCACCTCGGGGTCAGTGATCTCGGGCATGAGCAGCTTGTATTGAGAACTTCACCGCAGACATGGCGCGCGATCACTCCAGCTCGGCGCCGGAGTTCCTGACGATGCCGGCCCAACGATCGATCTCGGTCCTGACATAGGCTGCAAAACTGTCGGGCGTCGATCCGGTGAGCGGCTCCAGCGCAATCGCCGTCAGCTTGGCGCGCGTGGCGGGGTCGGCAACCAGCTTTCCGATCTGCGCAGCCAATTGGTCGACGATCGGCCGCGGCACGCCGGCGGGCGCAACGACGCCCTGCCATGCGACCAGCTCGAAGCCGGCAAGGCCGCCTTCGGCCAGCGTCGGAATGTCGGGCGCGGCGGCAACGCGTCTCAGGGTGGTCACGCCAAGAACCCTCACCTTGCCCTCCCGGATCTGTGGCAGCGCGGGTTGCAGATCTACCACCATGAAGGGAACGTGTCCGGCGATCACGTCCAGCATCGCCGGCACGCTGCCGCGATACGGCACATGACGGATATCGATTGCGGCAGCGGATTTCAGCATTTCGGCGCCGAGATGCTGCGGACTGCCATTGCCGGCCGAGCCATAGGCCAGTCCCGGTTTCGATTTGGCGTAGGCGATGAACTGCGCCAGCGTCGTCGCCGGGATTTCCGGATTGACAATGAGTGCGAACGGCACGGCGGCCACCAGCGCGATCGGCGTAAAATCCTTCACCGGATCGTATGGCAGGTTCCGGTAAAGCGTCCTGTTGATGGCAAGCGTGGTCGAGGTCGCCATCAGCAGCGTATAGCCATCCGGCTCGGCCCTCGCCACGAGTTCGGCACCGGTCGATGTAGCGGCTCCCGGCTTGTTCTCGACGACGACAGTCGCGCCAAGACCGTTGTTGAGCTGGTCGGCGACTAGGCGGCCAAGCAGGTCGGTGGTGCCGCCCGCCGGATAGGGCACGATCATCTTGATGGTTCGGCCGGGATAGGCTGGCTGGGCAAGGGCTGGCAACCCCGTCAGCGAAGCCAGTCCGCCGCCAAGGACGACTGCGGCCTCTCGACGCGTCAACGACATGCGTTCTCCCAAGACCAAGTTATTGTTATCGGCTGACGCCGCTCGCGCGAACCACATTAGCGCATGATCCGGAAAAAGTGGCGGACACAGCTTCCGGCCGGTCATTCGATCCGCAGATTCGCGTCGCGCACCACCTTGCCCCACTTTGCGATCTCGAGCTTGATGCGCGCGGCGAATTCGTCAGGCGTATTGGCGACCGGCTTGAAGCCCAGCAGCCCAAGCCGCTGCTTGATCTCGGGGCGTGCGACGCTCTTGGCGATCTCGCGAGAAAGCAGCTCAACGATCTCCTTTGGCGTACCGGCCGGCGCAACGATGCCGGTCAGCGTATCGGCATCCTGATCGTGCACGCCTTGCTCGGCGAAGGTCGGCACATCGGGTATTCCCTCCGCGCGCTCCGTCGCCGCGATGCCGATGGCACGCACTTGACCCGCCTGTATCGCGGCAAGCGAGGACGGCAACGCCGTGAAGGCGATGGGCGTGTGACCGCCGACGGTCGACTGCACCGCCGGCGCCGCGCCGGCAAAGGGAACGTGGACCAGATCGAGCCTGTAGGTCAGGCGAAACAGCTCGCCGCCGAGATGTGGCGTCGAACCGACGCCGGGGCCGGCATAGCTGTATTTGCCGGGATGGTCCCGGATCAGCTGCACAAGCTCCGGCAGCGTCCTCGCTGGGACCGACGGGTTGACCACCACGACGTTTGGCGAAACCGCGACCAGGGTCACGGCGGAGAAATCCTTGATCGGGTCGTATGGCACCTTGGCGTAGAGGCTGGGGTTCACCATGAAGCCCGTACTGATCGCCATGATGGTGTAGCCGTCGGGAGCGGCGTGCGCGATCTGACCGGCCGCGATGTTGCCGCCCGCGCCGCTGATGTTCTCGACAAAGAACTGCTGGCCGAGGCTGTCGGAAAGCTGTTGCGAAACGAGACGCGCGATGACGTCGGTAGGGCCGCCGGGCGTAAAGCCGACGACTACGCGCACCGGCCGGTTCGGATAGCCTTGCGCCCATGACGGCGCCACGCCGGTCAGCAGCCAGATTGCTGCGAGAATCCCCTGCAAAAACCGCATCGTGGCGCTCTCCCCCTGGACCTATTCTTGTTGGCCATCATCGGCGAGGGCACCCTTCAGAACAAGGCCAAAACGTCGCGACGCGGGTCGTGGCCGGGCTGCGGCAGCAGCGAGGCGGCGGTAGGGGTGGCCTGATCGGCTGCATGATCGCGGTCTGGCGCGACCAGCCATCCCTGCGCTAGCGGGCGGCTTTCCGTTAATATTACGCCTTAACTAACAATTAATTATGCGTTTGCGGGCCCCAAAACCCCGGCCTACCGTGGCGCTGGGGTGCTGCTCAGGGACCAACGAACTGGTACGTGCTATGACGCATAAAAGGTATGGGGCGCTTGTCGCGTCTCTCAGCGCGGTAGCGCTCATGATCGCCGCGAACGAGACATTCGCGAGGTCGGGAGCGGCGCCCAGTGGAGCGTTTGCCTCGACGCATACGCATTCGCCTTCCCATCCGTTAGCGGCCCGATCGTTCCGGCATCACCGGAGAAACAATATCGGGGCCTTTTGGCCGGCGGTAGGAGACTT
>DATANB010000080.1:0-11364 GCA_036266415.1 Bradyrhizobium sp.
GTGAAATCGCTGCGGCTCAACCAGGCCCGCATCGACTCGCTGGTCGAGCAGCTCTACGACATCAACAAGAAGCTGGTGTCGTTCGAGGGCCGCCTGCTGCGGCTCGGCGACAGCCACGGCGTCGCGCGCGAGGATTTCCTGAAGAACTATCAGGGCTCGGAGCTCGACCCGCGCTGGCTCAACCGCGTATCGAAATTGTCGGCCAAGGGCTGGAAGAATTTCGTCAGCCACGAAAAGGACCGCATCAAGGAACTGCGCCACGAAATCCAGTCGCTGGCGGCCTTGACCGGGCTCGAGATCGGCGAATTCCGCAAGATCGTGCACGGCGTGCAAAAGGGCGAGCGCGAGGCGCGCCAGGCCAAGAAGGAAATGGTCGAGGCGAACCTGCGGCTGGTGATCTCGATCGCCAAGAAATACACCAACCGCGGCCTGCAGTTTCTGGATCTGATCCAGGAGGGCAACATCGGGCTGATGAAGGCGGTCGACAAATTCGAATACCGCCGGGGTTACAAGTTCTCGACCTATGCGACCTGGTGGATTCGCCAGGCGATCACCCGCTCGCTCGCCGACCAGGCGCGCACCATCCGCATTCCCGTGCACATGATCGAGACCATCAACAAGATCGTGCGCACCTCGCGCCAGATGCTCAACGAGATCGGCCGCGAGCCGACGCCTGAGGAACTCGCCGAAAAGCTCGGCATGCCGCTTGAGAAGGTGCGCAAGGTTCTCAAGATCGCCAAAGAGCCGCTGTCGCTGGAAACTCCTGTGGGCGACGAGGAAGATTCGCATCTCGGCGATTTCATCGAGGACAAGAACGCGATCCTGCCCATCGACGCCGCGATCCAGTCCAACCTGCGCGAGACCACCACCCGCGTGCTGGCCTCGCTGACCCCGCGCGAGGAACGCGTCCTGCGCATGCGCTTCGGCATCGGCATGAACACCGACCACACGCTGGAAGAAGTCGGCCAGCAGTTCTCGGTGACGCGCGAGCGCATCCGCCAGATCGAGGCAAAGGCGCTGCGGAAGTTGAAGCATCCGTCGAGGTCGAGGAAGCTGCGGAGCTTTTTGGATAATTAGGGCTCACTACTTTGGGCATCTACGGTCCCATCGAGCATGGCTATTGCGAGCCCGTCGCGGAGGCGCTCGCAGGCAACCCTCAGTTTGCTAAACTCTTTATGAGACGCGCGGGCTGCGGCGACTGGGCCGATTCGTTTGTCTGTCTGAAGGACGAACAACGCCGATTGCGTACGAGCGGTAGTTATTGGTGGAAGAATGTTTTCTGCCACGAAAGCCGGTGTGAGTGTCCCAATTTACGTGGCCGCGAGATCGACATTCTCGCGGTATTTCAGCGATTGGACGGAGATCGGCTTGGGATGCATATTGAATGTAAGCACCCTGCCGACACTTTCTCCAAAGGCCAAGCGTCACGCTATCGAGAGAGATTGGCGTGTTGGACAACCGCGGGAAAGGGCCCCAGGACAATTCCCAAGCACGACGTAGCAGTCGCTATTTTGCGATCGTTCCAACTGCCATGCGGCCGACGACCTTTCTTGCTTCGACGCCATCATATTTTTTGACGAAATTTCAATCCACTTGCCGAACTACCCGAAGCTTCCTGCCTGAGCGGCAGCTTCCGCATCAAGGACCGGCCTTGATTTGAAAGGTTACATCCCTTGCCTCTTAATGCTTCTCCGCTGCCCGACAGGATTGTATTACAGAAATACAAGCAATAACTGTTGGCGCGAGTTGCTGCGGGAATGCATCCATGCCGACCATCGCTTACTTCTACGGCATTATGATCCAAATGTTCTACAACGACCATCAGCCGCCTCATTTTCACGCGCGCTATGGCGGGGCTAAAGCTATCGTACGGCTCTCGGATGGCGAGGTTATTTCGGGCGAACTGCCTCCGACCGCCACCCGGATGGTCCGGCAATGGGCTCTGGCGCGAAACGCCGAATTGCAGGATAATTGGCAGCGCGCTCGCGCCCATCTGCCGCTGGAAAAGATCGGAGGCCCCGATGCAGAAGAATGAATTTCCCATGGTTGACGTGTTGCGTCTGCGCGCGCTCGATGGTCATCGGCTGTGGGTGCGCTTCACCGATGGCAGCGAAGGTGTCCGAGATTTCTCGGACCTCCTCGCCAAAGGGGGACCAATGGTCGAGCCGTTGAAAACGCCGGGCTATTTCGCTAGGGCATTCGTCGAAATGGGAGCTCCGACCTGGCCCAACGGCTTCGATCTTGACCCGATCAACCTCTACATGGAATTGCGCGAAGCCGGCGCGCTGACACGCACGGCGGCGGAATAGCGATGAAACAGCTTCTTTGCGACAACTCTCGCGCTGTCTGAACAACCGGGTTCGTCGATGCATTTCGTCCGCCTTGTGCTGGTTCTTTGTGGGTTTAGTTTTGCCTGCCTGATCCCACCCGCCGACGCCGCCCAATGCGGCAGCACCTCCGCCGGCTTCGACACCTGGAAGCAGCAATTCGCCGGCGAAGCTCGCGCAAAAGGCATCGGCGCCGCTGGCGTCTCGGCCCTGATGGCTGCGAACTACGCACAAGCGACGATCAACGCCGACCGCGGCCAGCGCAGTTTTTCGCTCTCGCTCGATGCGTTTCTGGCCAAGCGGGGTGCGGCGGCCATCGTCGCGCGCGGGCGCTCGCTGAAACAGTCGCAAGGCGCGATGTTTGCTTCCATTCAGCAGCGCTACGGCGTGCCGCCGGGCCCGCTGATCGCCATCTGGGGCATGGAGACGGGGTTCGGCAGCCAGCGCGGTAACCAGAACATGCTCTCGTCGATCGCGACGCTCGCCTACGACTGCCGGCGGCCGGCCTATTTCACCGAGCAGCTCTACGCGGCGCTGCAATTGATCGATCGCGGCGCGCTGTCGCCGGCCCAGCGCGGCTCCATGCACGGCGAAGTCGGCCAGACGCAGTTTTTGCCGAAGAACATCCTGGCCTACGGGTCAGGCAATCTCGAGGTCGCCGCCAACGCGCTGGCCTCGACCGCGAATTTTCTCAAAGCGCATGGCTGGCGCGCCGGCGCGGGATACCAGCCGGGCGAGCCCAACTTCGCAGCCATCGAGGCCTGGAACGCCGCAAGCGTCTATCAACGCGCCATCGCACTGATGGGCCGCCAGATCGACGGCGGCGGGTAGGGGTTGTGGCGGGATGCACGAACCCGCCGTGCCGTCGTCCCGGCGAACGCCGGGACCCATAACCACCGGCGGCAATATTGAAGCGAAGCCGTCACCCACTCCGCCCTGACAACATCGACCGCGGCGTATGGGTCCCGGCTCAAGGCCGGGACGACGAAGTTACGTCTGCCGCGTGCCGCGAGCCTCCACAGTCATTGCGAGCGAAGCGAAGCAATCCATATCGCCGGGTGCAGAAAAAGGTGGATTGCTTCGTCGCTTCCGCCTTCGCTCTTCGAGCTACGGCGGACAGGCCCGCTCCTCGCAATGACAGTGTTCCGCGCGCCGTTTTCCCGTGGCATGATCGGGATCGTCCGGCACCAGCAAGGGATTCGCATGCGCAAGCTTCTTCCGGCCATTGTATCTTTCACCGTGATCGCCGCGGGCCCCGCCTTTGCCGCCCGCTGCGGCGGCGACTTCAACAGCTTCGTCTCGAGCATTTCGTCGGAAGCCGCCGCGGCCGGCGTCTCGCCATCCGTGATCTCCCAGGCCCTCGGCGGGGTGCAGCAGGATATGGCGGTGCTGAATTTCGACCGCCGTCAGCGCTACACCTTCAAGAAAAGTTTCGAGCAATATGTCTCGACCCGCGTCGGCTCAGGTCGCATCAATGGCGGCCGGGCGATGCTGCAGCGTCACGCCGCGCTGTTGTCGAGCATCGAGGCGAAGTTCGGCGTGCCCAGGCAGATCCTGGTCGCGATCTGGGGGCTGGAGACCGATTTCGGCAAGGGCGACATGGGCAAGCTGCCGGTGTTTCGCGTGCTCGCGACCATGGCACATGATTGCCGCCGCACCGAACTGTTCCAGGGCGAGCTCTTGGCCGCGCTCAGGATCGTGCAGCGCGGCGACCTGCCGCTGCGCGAGATGATCGGCGCTTATGCCGGCGAAATCGGCCAGACGCAATTCCTGCCGTCGTCCTACATCAAATACGGCGTCGATTTCGACGGCGATGGCCGCGTCGATCTCCGCCACTCGGTGCCCGACGTGCTCGCCTCCACCGCCAACCTCTTGCACACCAACGGCTTCAAGATGGGCGCGTCCTACGAGGAGGGCAGCGAGAATTTCGAGGCGATGCGCGAGTGGAACCACGCCACGATCTATCGCAAGACCATTGCGTATTTCGCCGATCAGCTGGTGGGGCGGTAGACGCCGTCGATAGGCCAACTTGTCATACCGGGCAGCCCGCAGGGCTGAACCCGGAATCTCGAAATTCCCTCGGGCGCGCGGCTTCGCAAGGCCCGCCGATGCCGCGGGTCCGCCGCCAAGCTGATGGCGGCGTTACCTGTCGATGATCTTCTTGAGGACGAGATCCATTCTGACCAGAATCCTTCGCAGCAGGGCGTTTTGCTCAAGCAGGGAGTGCACCTCGTCGCTGTGCTCGTCATCCCAAAGCGCGGGTTCAGCGGGAGGGCGTTGTTCGTTACGCGGCAGATGCTCTACTATTCCCATGACTATACTCCAATACAACTAATCGAACCCGCCCCCACGCCTCCACGCCTCAAACTGAATTGAGTCGGGAGGCGAATTTGAGTCCAAAAATTGCAACGCATGGGGCAAGCCGGGCAGCCGGCATCGACGACCGGCAAAAAATCGGCGATCGTGAGCATTTCCGGCCTTGGCGGAAAGGGGTATTCTTGCCCGGCTATCTTCGCGTGCTTGCCTGCGATGGAGGTCGTCATGTTCGAGACGGAGCGGTTTGTTGCTGACTGCCGCGCGGCATTTGCCGGGGATCCGACCCACAAGGCCATCCGCGAGGTCGTGGCCCGCGCGGTGTCCGATCCGGCGGCGGTTCTCAAGGGATTGGGCGAGCCCAGGGGCGCCGCGGCTCAAGAGCTCTTTCGCTCCGATGCGCTGACCATCCTCAACGTGGTCTGGGCGCCGGGGATGATGGTGATGCCGCACAATCATCGCATGTGGGCCGTGATCGGCATTTACACCGGCCGCGAGGACAATGTGTTCTGGCGCCGCGTCAAGGGTACATCGGACAAGATCGAGGCTGCCGGCGCCAAGGCGCTTTGTACGGGGGATACTGAGCCCCTGGGCGCCGATATCATTCACTCCGTCATCAATCCCATCAATAAACTGAGCGGCGCCATCCACATCTATGGCGGCGATTTTTTCGCGGCCGAGCGCAGCGAATGGGACTCCGAGACGCTTCTGGGACATCGCTGGGAGGCCGAGCGGGCTCGGCGCGTGTTTGAAGAAGCCAACGCGCGATATGAAGCGAGTAGGCGGGCCTCGTAGGCCGCTTCCTGTTACCGCGAGTGACTCGTCCGCCGCGGCCCGGAGAACGAAGGCGGAAAGAGCGGGGGTGGATTGCCCGACCGGGCAAATCACCGAATCCTGTCCAGCCCCTTTTGCAAAAATATTTCTGTTTTTCCGAAACGCAAATCAGGTTTATATCGACCTGTCCCGTCCCACACGAGGGGCGTTGCGCAACGTCACCAACGCGGGGCGGGATGCGGTGGACGCGGGGAGCGCCCAAGACGGGGGCGCTTTCCTGCGGACGGAGAAGTCGTGTGGTCCTGACGCCCCGACGCTGGCGTCAAGCCGGCGAAAAGCAATTTTCGCCGGCGAGGGTGGCAACAAGGCCCGGTCACCCGGGAGAGCGCGAAGGAAACCGTTAAAACCATTGCGCGGGGAATGCCGGGCGTTTTTCCGGTGTACTCGTGGTGACTAACGCGCGTGCTTATTCCACACCACGCGCGGCTATCGGGCGCATCGGACGCCCGGCATTCCCGCGCCCTCTGAATGGAGGGTCAAGGAAATTTTTGGCAAAGCTCGGACGCATCGCGCCGCGAGATCGCGAAGGTGTGCGCAGTCAACTCCCCTCCTCCCACGCGCTCTTGCGCGTGGTGGGGTCGAGACGAGCGAAGCTCGCTCTTAGGGGTTGGGGGTGGAGGAGGGTCTATCAGCAGGAAACGCGGTGGCTCTCCTTGCAATGACGGTGTCAGCGTGTTTCGCCGCTGCGCCCCCCTCCTCCCACGCGCTCTTGCGCGTGGTGGGGAGGGGTTGGGGGTGGGGGGTCTATCAGAAGGAAACGCGGCTTCGGAGTACGCGGCGCCGCCCCCCACCCCAACCCTCCCCACCGCTTCGCGGGGGGAGGGGGAGAAGATGCTGATGTTCATTGGCTGGCTGTTTGAAATTCGAATCCGTTTCGTTTCACTGAGCGCCGACGTCTCACACTATGCGTCGTCCCCGCGCACGCGGGGACCCATAACCACCGTTGTCTGCTGGTGCAGAAGCCGTCTGCCACCTGCTCCCGTGCGCAACTGCGCACCAGGCAGGGACGACATTGAGGGATAGCGCCCTTGCAATGACGGTTTCAGCTCTTCCCCGCCTTGGTCGCCTTCTCGATCCGCCGCGCCAGCACCGACCAATAGGTGCCGGGCCGAAAGCGCTGCAACAGGTCCATGAAGCGGGCATCGTTGCCGATCAGGATGCGCGGGGCGTTCTTCTCGATGCCTTCGATGATGCGCAGCGCGGCTGCCGCGGGCGTCGTCCTGGCCATGGTCTCGAACCGCTCGATCATTTGCACGCGGCGCGCATTGTCGGTCATCCCGGCGCCGGTGCGGGAGTTGCGGGCGATGTTGGTGGCGACGCCGCCGGGATGCACCACCAGGACCCGCACCGGGCTTGCCGCCATCGCAAGCTCATGCCGCAAGCTTTCGGAAAATCCGCGCACCGCGAATTTCGCCGCCGCATAGGCGGTCTGGCCGGGCGGGGCGATGATGCCGAAGATCGAGGAGAGGTTGACGATATGGGCTTCGCGCTGTCGCGAAAGATGCGGCAGGAAGGCGCGGGTCGAATGCACCACGCCCCAGAAGTTGATGTTGAACAGCCAGTCCATCTGCGCCTGGTCGATCTCGGTGAACTGGCCGAGCAGGGCCACGCCGGCATTGTTGACGACGATGTTGAGGCCGGGATGGGCCGCAACCGCGGTTTGCGCGAACTGCCTGACCTGTTCGGGCTCGGCGACGTCGAGGCGGTGCACGGTGACCTTGCGCGACCGCGCCCCCGCGATCTCGGCGGCAACGGCCTGCAGGCCGGCCTCGTCGCGATCCGCCAGCGCCAGGTCGCAGCCGCGCGCGGAAAGCTCGAGCGCCAGCGCCCGTCCGATACCACTGGCGGCACCGGTCACGGCGGCTGCGGCTCCACGGATCGCGGTCATGGATGTGAGCTCCATCTGGGAAAGGATTTGGTCCGGCAGCCCGGAATCAAAAGGCGGGCACAGGGCCCGCCGTTTTGTCGAAATGTTTCGCATTGGGTGCCCGGACGGAGCGATGCTCCGCCCGGGCTTGAAAAGTTACTTCTTCTTGGACTTCTTCGCCTTCTTCGCCTTCTTTGCCTTCTTCGCTTTCTTAGCCATAGCATCCTCTTTTGGTTTAATGGTGAAACGCGACACGAGGCATGCTAGGCGGAGGGCCAGCCTCGCAACATCCTCGAATGTAATCCCAACAGATTCGCAGGCCGCTGCCCCGCACTGTCACGCTGCTGTCATCGCGTTATCCACAGATGTTATGCATTTTTGGCGCGATTTTCGCCGGCGCGGCGCGCTCGGCGCAAAAATCCGCTCGCGCCGCGCGCGATCCGGCCCGCCGATATCGCTTCGTCAGCGTTAACAATACGCCAATGCGGCGTCGCGGCTTGCACCGATCTGGCACAACGAAGGCCCCGTTCATCAATTCAAAACCACGGCGCCGGTTCCCGTGCCGTGGGTGAGAGTCCGTTAAGTGCCGCAGGGGCAACCTCGCTGCCAACAAGGATCTTTATGATGGGGTCGTTGGATAACAGGGGAGGCAGGGCCATCTTCATCCTGCATTCGCGATGCTGAGCGTTCCGACGCTGTGGACGGCGTTCGTCATCAATTTTCTCGCGCTGGGCCTGATCTGGGCCTACGTCGCGCGCAGCTATCCCAGATTCGAGGCGGCGCAGTTCTGGACCGGCTCGGCGTTCGCGGCTGCCGGCGGCGCGGCGCTGGCCATGATGCGCGTCACGATGGATTCGCTGCTGCCGCTGATGGCCGGCGGCACCGTGATGATTTTCGCCGGCTGCCTTGCCGCGATGGGCATCATGCGGTTTTACGACCAGCCGGTGCGTTGGCGGAGCACCGCGCTGATCACCGGGGCAAGCTTTGCCGGCCTGGCATTCTTTATGTTTGGCTACGACAGCATGCCGATGCGGATTCTGGTCTACTCGCTGGGTCAGTCGGCGCCGCTGGTGCTGACGCTGAAGCTGTTGCTGTCGCGGCAGGACGATCGCATCAATTCCGGCGCCCGGCTTGCGGGCATCGTCTCGGTCATCATTATCGCGGTTTATGTCGTGCGCGCCGGCAGCAACATGTTCCATCTCGGCGGCGACACCTCGTTTATCCGTTTCAATCCGTTCCAGTCGGTGCTGGTGCTGGTGCTGATGTTCCTGTCGATGTCGCTGAATTTCGGCTTCCTGCTGATGGCGATGGACCGGCTGCGCAACGAAGTCGCCGATCTGGCGCTGCTCGACGATCTTACCGGCGTCGGCAACCGGCGGCATCTGCTGCAGCGGCTGGCGGAGGAGTGCGCGAGGTCGGAACGCAGCGGCGAGCCGTTCACACTGCTGGTGATCGATCTCGACGGCTTCAAGGCGGTCAACGATACCCATGGCCACGCCGCGGGCGACGCCTGCCTGCGCCACTTCACCCTGATGGCTTCGACGCGGTTGCGGACCGGCGACGTGCTGACGCGCGCCGGCGGCGACGAGTTCTGCATCGTGCTGCCCGCCTCGACGCTGCGCGAGGGCGCCATGATCGCCCGCCGTATCCTGGAGGTTTGCCGCGCCGACGCCGAGGCTTGCGTGGGCGCGGATATTCCGATCTCACTCTCGATCGGGGTTGCGCAATGGACCCGGGACATCGGCCCGTTCCCGGACCGGCTGTTAGCCGCCGCCGACCACGCGCTGTACGCCGCCAAGAACGGCGGCAAGAACCGCCACGCGGTCTATAACCCGTCGCCGCCGCTTGCGCCCGGGCATCAGCCGACACCGGAAACGGCGCTGCGCAAGCTCGCGTAAGCGTGCTATCCAGACCTTTCAACCGGATCCAGTCCATGAGCCTGCGCGTGCTGGTGCTGGCGCTCTGCGCGGTCGCGATGTCAGCCCCGGCATCCGCCGGGACGCCAGATCTCGCGACCATCGCGCGCGCGTCGGGCACGCCCGAAATCCCGGGCCTGAAGATGGTCTGGCTGGCGCCGTGGGGTGAGCCGGCAAAGGCCCATCCCTGGCGCAACATCATCGTGCACCAGACCGAAGGACCGGCGGGCTCCGCGCGCGGCGGCGCCCTGGAGCAGGCGAAGAACCCGACCCGGCGTGGCGTCACCGTCTGGGTCGAGACCGACGGCACGGTGTACTGGGCGGTGGCGGAGGATCTGGTTCCGACCCATGGCGACGGCGCCAATCGCAACGACAATAAATATATCGACAACGGGCCGACCTTCCATCAGGTGGTGAAGGGCAATTCGATCGGGGTGGAATTTTCCGGCAATTATCCCGATGTGGCGCGGCCCGCCACCGAGGCGCAGATCGCGGCGTGGCGGATCCTGGTGGCCGTGCTGCGGGCGCGCTACGGCATTCCGCAGAATCGGGTCTATGCCCACAACTGGATCGACTACAAGGACGCGCGCTATTGCGAAGGCTGCGCGCTGGCGACGCTGGCGAGGCAGTGGGGGGATTCTCCCTAAGCGTCGTCCCGGCGAACGCCGCGACCCATAACCCCAAATGTTCATTGTTGCGCCGGCGTTCGCCGGGACGACGGTGGAGATGATCGCCTGGGCTTCGCCTCAGACCGGCTGCGCCATCCAGCGGAAGATGCGCTTGATCAGCCCGGGGCGCCGTTTGCGCTCATCCTGCCGCGGCGTGACCTCGTCCTCGGCGATGCAGCGCTGGTGGAAATAATCCAGAAATACGATGTCGTTCGGCTCGGTGACGGTGAAACTCTCCCCGCCGACAAACACCGTGTAGTCGTAGAAGAACGGCCCGATGAAGGGCACCGTGGGCGGCGTGGCGCGGTCCTTGGAGATCACGAACTGCGAGGGCTCCAGCCCGTGGGCGATCATGGCCTGCTCGACGGCGGGCAGCTTGCGCATGAACTCGCGGGAAAACCCGCCGACGGTTGATTGCAGCGTGATCGACATGGCCATTTTCCCAAAGCGGACCTTTCGCTTGTCTTGGTCGGTTGACCGCGCCAACCGGTTCATCGGGCTCGCCGAAGGTCGAGACCCGGCGGCGGGGCATGACGAGCCGAATACATCCAACCGCTTTGTCCCGACAAAAAAAGCCGGCGTTGCCGCCGGCTTTTCTTACGCGTCGCTACGCCACAAAAATCTAGAGCGCGGCTTCCAGCGCGGCCTGTTCCTGCCGGGCGATCGTGCCCTTCACGGCCGACTGCACCTTTTCGAAGGCACGAACCTCGATCTGCCGCACGCGCTCGCGCGACACGCCGAATTCGGCGGCCAGGTCTTCCAGCGTCATCGGCTCTTCGGCCAGACGCCGCGCCTCGAAGATACGCCGTTCCCGCGGATTGAGCACGCCGATGGCGCCGTTCAGCGCCTGCCGGCGATGATCGAACTCCTCGTGCTCGGCCATGATGGCTTCCTGGTTGGGCGAGGTATCGACCAGCCAGTCCTGCCATTCGCCGGCCTCCCCGTCGTCGCGGATCGGCGCGTTGAGCGAGGCATCGCCGCCGAGCCGGCGGTTCATGTCGATCACGTCCTGAGCCGTGACGCCGAGACGCTTGGCAATCAGCTTGACCTGGTCGGGATGCAGATCACCCTCGTCCAGCGCCGAGATCTTGCTCTTGGCCTTGCGCAGGTTGAAGAACAGTTTCTTCTGGTTCGCGGTGGTGCCCATCTTCACGAGCGACCACGAACGCAGGATGTACTCTTGTATCGAGGCCTTGATCCACCACATGGCGTAGGTGGCGAGCCGAAAGCCCTTGTCGGGCTCGAAGCGCTTCACCGCCTGCATCAGGCCGACATTGCCCTCCGAGACGACTTCGGAGATCGGCAAGCCGTAGCCGCGATAGCCCATGGCGATCTTGGCCACGAGCCGGAGATGGCTGGTGACAAGGTGATGTGCCGCGTCGCGATCGTCATGCTCGCGCCAGCGTTTGGCGAGCATGTATTCCTGCTGGGGTTCCAGC
>DATANB010000081.1:0-58950 GCA_036266415.1 Bradyrhizobium sp.
CAGGAAATCCTCGCGCGCGACGCCGTGGCTGTCGCCGAGCCGCAGCAGGCGGCCCTCGAACGACACCAGCTTCTTGTTGATGTCGTAGAGCTGCTCGACCAGCGAGTCGATGCGGGCCTGGTTGAGCCGCAGCGATTTCACCTCGACGATGATTTCGTCCTTCAGCTTCTTGTATTTGCGCTCCTGCGCCGGCGACAGCGTCTCGTTCTGCAACTGGTTGGAGATGTCCTGCTCCTGCAGGCGGCGCAGCTTCTTGTAGTTGTCGGCGATCTTGTCGAAGGTCTCCACCACCTTCGGCTTCAGCTCGGCCTCGATCGCGGCGAGCGACATCTGGTTTTCGAACTCGTCGTCGTCGAGATCGGCTTCGGCGGCGGCCTCGGCCGGATCCTTTTCAGTGTCAGGTTCGGCGTCGGGCGCGGCGCGGAACGGGGTCGCGGCCGGGGGCGCGGCCGGCGGCGCGATATGGGCGGGCGCGGCGGCGGCGGGCATCGCGGCGCCATTGCCGGGTGCCAGCGGCTGGCCGTCGGGACCAAGCGGCGCCGACAGCAGCGGGTTCATGTTGTTCTTGGCGTCGGGGCCGGCGTAGGTCGCCTCGAGATCGATGATGTCGCGAAGGAAGATCTTTCCCTCGTTGAGCTCGTCGCGCCAGATGATGATGGCCTGGAAGGTCAGCGGGCTTTCGCACAGCCCCGCGATCATCGCCTCGCGGCCGGCCTCGATGCGTTTGGCGATCGCGATTTCGCCCTCGCGCGACAGCAATTCGACGGTGCCCATCTCGCGCAGATACATGCGGACGGGATCGTCGGTGCGCTCGCCGGGCTCGGATTTCTTGACTTCGGTGACGGCCTTCTGCGTGACCTCGACCAGTTCGTTGTCGGTCTCGTCCTCGGCCTCTTCCTTGGTCTCTTCCTCGCTGTCGGCGTCCTCGGCCTCGGAGACGTTGATGCCCATGTCAGAGAGCATCGACATGATGTCTTCGATCTGCTCGGGCGAGGTGGTGTCGGAGGGCAGGACTTCGTTGAGCTGATCGAAGGTGACGAAGCCGCGCTTCTTGGCCTGCTTGATCATCTTCTTGACGGCGGCATCGGACAGGTCGAGCAACGGCGACGGCGCTTCGGCTGAGTCCTTCTCAGGGGCGTCCGCTGCCTTGTCGTCTTTTTCCTTGTCCTTTACCTGCAGCGCCTTTGCCTTGCTGGCCATTCATCGCTCCCAAAACGCGCATTCAATCCAGGATGCGTCGCCGCGCCCGCCTTGAATCACTAAAGTCAGTCATGACGCGGAAAGGGCGGCGCAAACGTCGCCACCCCCGAATCTGTCTCGCCGATTTCGCTATATGGCCTTAAGGCCATTAAGCTTCGATTAACCCTGTTTTTGCCGCCAAATCATGGATTTGGCCAGTCTTTTTGCAGCTTCCGCGACGGCTGTCCGCATCATTTTCAAATCAAACGCTGCGCTGGGACCGGCCCGAAGAGTCGCCAAAACCCTCGATCAGGGCTTCGGTACCGTCGACTTCCTCCAGCCGGGCCTTGACGTCACGCAGCCACGCCAAATTGGCCTCGCTGGCCTGCTCGCCCAAGGCCACCTCGGCATCCCTTAATTCCCTAAGTAATGAGTGCCATTGGCGATGCAAGGAGACGAGCTGGTGCCAGGTGGAAAGAACGTCCTCGCGCGCCGCGCCGGACTGCGCGCCCCACACCGCCCCGGTCGTAATTATCCGCTCAACCCTTTGAAGGGTTTGCGAAAATCCGCCCGATTCGAGGTCGGCCCGCATTTTCTCGGCCTGTTCCCTGAGTTCCGGGCTTTGATGATGGTCGTTGGCGAAGGCACTGATGATACCGGCCCGCAGTTTGTGGGCCTCGGGGTGGGCCAATTCCAGCGCCGCCACCTGTTCCAGATGATCGTGCAGCAGCCAGGGATGATTGATCAGGCACTGCAGAATCAGCGCCTCGCGGCGGGATATCGCGCTGCGCTGGCCGCGCATGATCGGGCTCAGCGCCAGTTGCGCGCTCGCCGCCTGATAGGGCCCGCGGTTGATGGTCTGGCTGCCGGCCGACGCCTGGCCGCGGCCGGCGAATGCGAATCGGCCGGCCGCCCCGGGCGTGAACGAACCGCGCGGCTGAAAGCGACGGAGTGATTCGCCGCCGAAATTGCCGGCCCCGCCGCGATACCCGCCTCTCGGATAGCCGCGCGCGGCTTCCGGCGCAAAGCTCCGCTGCAGGCGTTCCGCCAGATCCTGGCGGTAATAGCGCCGCACCACCTCGTCGCGGATGCCATTGGTGAGTTCGCCGATTCGCGCCTCCAGCGCCGCGCGCCGCTCAGGGGTGGCAAAGGTGCCGCCTTCGATTTCGCGCGACCAGATCAGGTCGGCGAGCCCGCGCGCGGCGCCGATCACTTCCTCGATCGCGGCCCGTCCGCCCGAGCGCGCGAGGTCGTCGGGGTCCTGGCCTTCCGGCAGCAGCGCGAAGCGAAGGCTCTTTCCCGGCTTGAGATGCGGCAGCGCCAGGTCGGCGGCGCGCCACGCCGCCTTCTGCCCGGCCTTGTCGCCGTCGAAGCAAAGGATCGGCTCGTCCGCCATCTTCCACAACAGCGCGAGCTGGTTTTCGGTCAGCGCGGTGCCGAGCGGAGCGACGCTCGCCGCAAAGCCCGCGCCCACCATGGCGATGACGTCGACATAACCTTCCACTACCACCAGCGCGCCGCCGTTATGGGCGGCGAGCCGCGCGGGGCCAAGGTTGTAGAGATTGTCGCCCTTGTGAAACAAGGGCGTCTCCGGCGAGTTCAGGTATTTGGCGGTGACGTCTTTTTCCAGCGCGCGGCCGCCAAACGCGATGACCCTGCCGCGCAGATCCGTGATCGGAAACATCACGCGGTCGCGAAAGCGATCATAGGGTACCGGGATGTCGTCGCCCGCGACCAGCAAACCCGCCTCGATCATGTCCTCGACCGGAATGCCCTGGGCTCCCAGATATTCCTTCAGCGCAAAACGCTCGCCCGGCGCATAGCCGATGCGGAACTGCAGTTGGGTGGCCGGCGAAATGGCGCGGTCGCCGAGATAGCCGCGCGCCTTGGCGCCGTTGCGCGCGGCCAGAGTGTCGGCGAAGAATTTCGCGGCCAGTTCCATCACATCGTACAGCGTCTTGCGGCGCTGCTCGTGACGCGCGGCGTCGGGAGTGACGGCGGGCAGCGGCACGCCGGCCATCGCGGCCAGCCGTTCGACCGCTTCGGTGAAGCCGACGCCCTCGGTCTCCATCAGGAACGAGATGATGTCGCCGTGCTTGCCGGAGGAGAAGTCGTGATAAAATCCCTTCTGGTCGTTGACGGTGAACGACGGCGACTTCTCCTGCTGGAACGGCGACAACCCCTTCCACTCCCGCCCCGCTTTCTTCAGCTTCACGCGCCGGCCCACGACTTCCGAAACCGGAAGCCGGGCACGCAGTTCATCGAGGAATTGGGGCGTGAAGCGCATGGGCCATTTTGCGGTGAGTCGGAGGAGTGTGCCAACCGATCATGGATATAGGGTGCCGGCCCTCAAATACGAAGATAGTTCGCCTTCTCCCGGCTATTCACAGGGGTGCGCTCGTTGCGAAACCGGCCGCCCCTTCTCCCTCCCCCGCTTGCGGGGGAGGGTCGGGGTGGGGGCTCTCTCGTCATCGGGAGTGTCGAGGCGTGCGATCGATCGTGACCAAGCCGGCTTTGCCGCTGTCATCGAAATCTCGCGCTTGCGGTGCCGGATCGCAATCCTCGATGCCGTCCTCGTCGAAGACGTGTTCCACGACGGCATAGGGCGGGCCATAATACCAAGCCGGGTCGTGATCAAGGCCGAGTCTGATTGCAGCGATCGTACGCGCGCCAACATCCGTGCACCGCCTGCGGCCGGTCTCTGTCAGGAATTCAATTCCGATTTTAAAATCCGAGTGCTTCATCAGAGCATCCTGGCATGGCGCACGGTGTTGCGTCGGTTTACCTTCGGCATTCGCGGAGAGAGCCCCCACCTCCGCCCTCCCCCGCAAGAGCGGGAGAGGGAGCAGACCGTGGTCGCCCGCCCGCTCACAACAATGACGATGCAGCGCCGGCGGGCGATCAAGCCGCCACCACCTCATCGCTGATGACGAGGAATTTTGTCAAATCCATCCGCCCGAAGCTCGTGGTCAGCGCCACGTCGGCGGCGTCGCGTCCGGTCGCCATCAGGATGCGGCCGATCCGCGGGTGATTGTGGCGGGCGTCGAAGGTGTACCAGCGGCCGGACAGCCAGGCCTCGAACCAGCCGGAGAAATCCATCGGATTGGGATCGTAGGGAATGCCGATATCACCCATATAGCCGGTGCAGTAGCGCGCCGGGATGCCCATGGCGCGGCAGAAGGTGAGCGCGAGATGGGCGAAGTCGCGGCATACCCCGGTGCGCTGCTGGTAGACGTCATGGGCGGATTTCATGTGGTGGGCATGCTCATAGCCGAAGGTGACGTGGTTGTGCACGAACGTGCAGATCGCCGCCACCCGCTCCCAGCCCGCTTGCGTATTGCCGAACAGCGACCACGCCACATCGGTGAGCTTGTCGGTCTCGCAGTAGCGGCTCGCCATCAGATAGAGCAGCATGTCGTCGGGCAACTGGTCGATCGGGACCTGCTGCGCCGATGGCACCACGATATCGGGCAATCCGGAATCGCGCACCAGCGCGCTGCCGCGCAGCGTCACGCCGCCGGCCGGGGCCACCAGCCGGCCGCAGATGTTGCCGAAGCTGTCGCGGTAGAAGCCGATTGGCACATCGGGCTCGGCGACGATGGTCTCAGAGCCGATGATGTCGTGGCGGCGGGAGGGATGAATCGACAGCATGATCACCATCGGCGTCGCCTGTGCCGCGGTGTGAGCGATCTCGAAACCAACCTTGATTTCCATGTTACGTCTCCGCCGCCGTATCCGCCGAGACCACGTCGATGGTGACCTCCATGCCGATAAAGGCGTCGGCCGAACCGAGATAGGTGCCGTGCAGGGGAATCGCCTGGCGCGGATCGCGCGCCACCGCCACCCGCACGAGGTCGCGGGTGCCGACGATGCCGTTGGTGGGATCGAACTCGATCCAGCCGGCGCTCGGCAGGTAGACCTGCACCCAGGCATGGGTCGAGCCGCCGCCGGCATGGGCGCGGTCGCCGGCAGCGGAGATGTATCCCGACACGAAGCGCGCGGCGATGCCGAGCCGCCGCAGCGCCTCGATCATGAACAGCGCGTAGTCGCGGCAGGTGCCGGATCCGGTCTGCAAGGTGTCGAGCGGATGCTGGGTACCGTGTTCATGCCGTCTGCGGTAGGTGAAGGCCTCGCGGATGCCGTGGGTCATGTTGCTCAGAATCTGGAAGGTCGGGGTCGGCGCTTCCGCGTCGAGAAAATTCCGTGCCCAGGCCGACAGCTCGCCCTGGGGATCGCCATATTGCGGCGTGATGAACTGAACGAGGTCGGGGAACTCCTCGTCGTCGTAGAGAAACGGATAGAAATACGCGGGATCGTCCGGGGTCAGCGCGAACTCGTGCGCGGGATTATGCGCGACGGTCGCGGTGTTGACGAACGACAGGGTTTCGGCGCGCTCGTCGAAGGTCGCGATCGCGACGCTGTTGCCGAACACGTCGTGGATCCAGCGCAGCGACATCGGCTCCGGCACGATCTCGAGATCGTTTGCGAGCACGCGCAGGTCGTGGCCGTCGCGCGGACGCAGCATGATGCGGTGCTCGCCGAACGCCACGGGTTGCGCATAGCGATAACAGGTCTTGTGATGGATCGTGAGTAGCGGCATCGTCGGGGCAATCATGGTGATTTCACGTAATCCAATCTATACCGATCCCTGCTTATTCCTAAGTCGGTATGCTGCTTCGACAGGCAATGGTTGAGAAAAAAATGGCTCTGGACAGCGCCGGCGACACATCATTACTCCTCGGCAGCGACGATGTTCCGCCGGTCATTGAAATTAATGCGGAAGGCGGCTCGCCGTTCCTTTTGACTTGCGATCATTACGGCCGGGCCATCCCGCGCGTTCTCGGCGATCTCGGGCTGCCCGCAGGCGAGCTGGCGCGACATATCGCGTGGGATATCGGCATTGCCGGCGTGGCCGACGCGCTGTCGAAACATCTCGGCGCGCATCTGATCGCGCAGCTTTATTCGCGGCTGGTGATCGACTGCAACCGCCCGCCCGGCGCGCCGAGCTCGATCCCGCGCCTCAGCGATGCCACGGTGATCGCAGGCAATGAGGGCCTCGCTGTCCGCGCGGCCGAGGCGCGGCAACGAGATATCTTCCATCCCTACCATCGCCGCATCGCTGAGGTGATCGACCGCCGCCTGCGCGATGGTCGGCCGACGGTGCTGGTATCGCTGCACAGTTTTACGCCGGTATATGGCGGCGAAGTCAGGCCATGGCATATCGGCACGCTCTACCACCGCGACACCAGATTGCCGCCGCTGCTGCTCAAATCGTTGCGCAGCGAGAGCGATCTCGTGGTCGGCGACAACGAGCCCTATGCGGTCAGCGACGGGACCGACTACACCATTCCCGTGCACGGCGAAAAACGCGGGCTGATGAACTCGGGAATTGAAATTCGCCAGGACCTGATCGCTGATCCGGCCGGGCAGAAGCATTGGGCGGATCGGCTGGCGCGCATCTTGCGCGAAATCGAAACCACGCTGAGCGCGCAGCGATTATTGTAAACCTGCGATGGCGAGAGCGATTTCGTCGCCGCATACACTACCGCGTTCCCTCCCCCCCTGTGGGCTAGGGAGGGGGGCGGCGTCAGCGGGACCGCCCGTGTGGACCCCTCTCCCCAACCCTTCCCCACAAGTGGGGAGGGAGCCGACCTTTTATGCCGCACGATTTTCGCCATTCATGACACGCGCTCACCGCGCCCGGGTCAGCGCCAGCCAGATGCCGCCGCCGATCATGAAGCCGCCGGAGATGCGCGACAGCAGCTTCGTGCGCCGTGCCGAGAAGAACAGCCGCGCCCGGCCGGCCAGCAGCGCGTAAACGGCGTCGGTCATTCCGGCGATCACCATGAAGGTGACACCGAGCAGCGCGACTTGCGAGACATGGTCCCTGCCCATGTCCATGAACTGCGGTATGAACGCGCCGAAGAACACCAGCACCTTGGGATTGGACAGCAGCACCAGAAACCCTTGCAGGAAGAACCCGCCGCGCGGCGGGGGCGGCGGCGCATCGGCGTTGATGCCCACCACCGGCGCGCGGATCAGCTTGACGCCAAGCCAGACCAGATAGCCAGCACCTGCAAACCGCACCCAGTCGAACCAGTAACCCATGGTCGCCATCAGCGAGGTCAGCCCGATCGCGACAATGCCGATCACGATCGCAAGGCCCGCCTGGACGCCCGCGATATTGGTCAGCGCCGCGCGGGTGCCATGCCGCAGGCCGTTGGCGATCACCAGCGTCACCACCGGACCCGGCAGCAGCGCCAGCGCGATGCAGGCGGCGACGAAGGCGAGATAGAGCTCAAGGGACATGAAGAGGACTCGTGATTCAATCGCATTGGCCGATCGATCATGCCCCATCATATCACACAGGAGAAGGTCCTACGCCTTGATCTCGATACCCGAGCAGATCACAGGCCGCGACGCGATGGACCGCATCGTCCGGATACACATGCTGGCATGTGCGGTTCTGTGAATCGATCCAGAGGAAGAGGTCAACGCGCCGGGCTGCTTCCCAAACCTGCTTCTGCCTGTCGAGCTTCAGAGTGTAAAGCCGAGGCCCGTCGGGCACCTGAATACCCGTCACCGTTATGTGTAGATCGGACCTGGTCCTGCCGGCTGCATGATTCACGATAGCCAGCACGTTGGGCAGCTTGTGGTCCGGGTTGACGGCATCGAATTGCTCCACGGCGCTTTCGATCTGCCGTGCAAGATTGTTGGAAGTCGGCGATGATCGCGTCTTGGTAACGAATTCGTCGGGCTTGATGTCGTGCGGAAACTCGAAAACCCATGAGCTTGAAATCAGGGGTCGCCTACGATCATCAGGCTTGTCTCCGCTGAGCATCAAGGTCGATCGACTGCTGCAAGTCCGCAGCAATCGCATCGCCGTCAGACAAGGCGGTGGATTGCAGCCAAAAGCGTCGCTGCATCGGTTTTACAAGATAAAGGTTTTTGCCGATGAAGACACGCAAGTCTGGCATCAGTTGAAAATTGCCACTGATCGGTTGATGGATGTGTTGCATGATCTTCGACAAAGCATCACCGAGAATGACACCGTCTCCTTCCATAAGCGTCCGGATTCCGCGCCATATACAAGGTTCCGAAGTTTAAGAGCATCGGCCGTGGCGTTCAAAGTTTCTATGAGGCAGCGCTGATCAAACTCCTGTCCCCACTCTTCCTGAGGTTTTCTTGCGAGGGAATAGGCGCGCAACGTGTCGCCCGCGATAACGAGAAGGAGACTTGCAAGGCCCTGGTTCCAAAGCTTGCCATGAATATCAACAATGCTTGTGGCGTCATACTGCGCTACCTTGAGAAGGGCGATTGTAGGAACACCTTGGACGCAAAAGACACCTGACAACGCAAGATCGTCCAGGGCAGTTCGGATCGCCAGCGCGTGAGGCGTATCCGTGACGGAATCTGCGGTTTCATAGAACTCTGGCTCGCGCCGGTTTGTGAGACCGAGTCGCTCCTTCCATTCAGGCTCCAGCGGAAGCGCACGAATCTCGCTCATGCCTGTCGCCTCCGTACTCGTCTCTCACTTGGGAGACTGCGAAGAGGCTGGCGTTGCTCTCGCCGGACAAGAGGGCGAGTGCGCGACATCGCGTCTCGGACCGCGGCGATAATTGGGTTTAGTGGACAAACGATGACGACATCGGTGGGCGCTTGTGCGCCTTCTTCGATTTGGCAGGTTCGCTGCTGAACATCGACAACAAGCGCCTTGCCCTCCAGTGCGGCCCACGGACTAGCGTTGCAAATCTCAACCGCCGCCTGAGAGATTTCTGGCAAGAGGCCGACGCGAATGCCGCATTGACTGGTCAGGCGGCAAAGGACGCCGGCAGCTACGAGGTCGCCGGTGGAAAAGCGAGACGTGTATCTTTTGCGCTTTGCAAAAGGCGGGAGAACGCGCTTCCAGTGGCGAAAAGTTTCCACGGAAATGCCGAGCGTTGCGCGAAGTTGATTCTGGCTGAATTGCACGGGCCCAATCCCAATCAGGTGTGGGGTGAACCCCAGAACGCACTGTAGGGCTAAGGGGGTTAACGGGTCAATAAATTTGTTCACTTTACGTTCTAATCAAGAAGCGCAAATCTAATCAATGGCTTATGGCTACGCAATCCCGCTTAGTGGCCCCAAACCGCCTCAACCCCTTTGCGCGCGATTCAACGGCGAGCCATTTGATTCGAAGGATCGTGGCCGCGGTAGCGATCGCTTCTGCCGTCGGCTATCAGCCGGCCTTGCGAATCCGTGTGGGAGCTGGCCGTTTCTCCTTCTTCACGATCTTGGTCAGAACGGCGTCAATCCGAGCCTGCCAACCCGGACCCTGTTCTCTGAAGTGAGTAACGACGATCGGGCTCAGACGAATCGATACCGGCACTTTCCTGGGTGCCTTCTGCGGACCGCGATGCTTGCCGAATTTCGAGAGCACATCCGCCGGCAAAACATCCGCGGGCGCTTTTGCTTTCGCGAAGTCATCCCGTGTCCATTCGGGATTGTCAGCGTCGGCTTTTTTTCGAGAGGTCATAATTCTTGATTTCCTGTTCTGTGGCAGGCCGGAGACTGATTGCGCGCACTCTCTTGCGGCCTGACTTTCTGTCTTCGGTGACCGTGAAAGCAAGCGCATGAGCCTTGGCGCCGATGAAGCCGAAAGCGCGGTATCTCGTCTCGCCATAGTTCTTGCGCGTATCTTGCAGGATCTTGACTGGCGAAAATTCGGAAGCGCGCGCCAAGCCGATACCGTGCTTGACCAAATTCGATGCATCTTTTTTCGGGTCAAACTCGATATCTATCATTTAATTGTATATACGATTAAGTTGCTTCGGTCAAGCTAGAAAAGCCCGCCATCTCCGCAAGCCGGGAGACAAGAAGGCAGCGCGGCCTCAAT
The DNA here is from genome assembly GCA_036266415.1 of Bradyrhizobium sp. Classification (GTDB taxonomy): domain Bacteria; phylum Pseudomonadota; class Alphaproteobacteria; order Rhizobiales; family Xanthobacteraceae; genus Bradyrhizobium. The sequence continues at coordinate 10,055 of DATANB010000081.1, forward strand.
GGCCCTCCATCGCGGCCACCATCCAGCGTTCCATTTCACCGGAGGCAAGGAGATCGAGCGCCGCGCGCTGGACGCCTGCCGCGGTGCCCCTGCCCTGCGCCACCGCGACCATAAGGTCGCAGCGCCGCGACACCGCGATGCCGATAGCGGCATGCCGCGCGCCGTCCGACATCTGCAGATCGTAGCTTCGGATGCGGCCTTGCATCTCAGCGATCCGGATCACGCTTCCCGGTGCAATCGCGACAAAGCGCGCGCTGATCAGGTCCAGATCGGCGACGCGATCGACTTCGTCGTCATCGGCAACACCGCTGTCGCAATTGCAAAAGCCGGCCTTTGGCCGCACATAGACTTCGATCTCGTCGCCGCACGCCTCCGGCGCGCAACGGAAAGCGCGCCCGGCGGGCCAGCCATCGCGCGGAAACGGCCAAGCGATTTCGCGCCAGCCCTCGATCTCCGGCCGCGCGGGCTGCGAACCGGCGACGCCGGTCAGCATGCAAATCGCAATGGCAAGGGCGGCCAGCGGTCTACGCATCTGACATCATTCGCATCAGGGCAGGCCGGCGGCGGCGCGCGCCGCACCGGTTAGCTCCAGAATATGCAGGCCGGTATTGGCGCGATCGACAATATAGATATAGCCGCGCTCGTCGGTTTCGACATTGTTGGTCTGGATCGCGATCTTGCAGCGCTCCTTGCCATCGACGGTGACGCAGCGCTTGTCGGTCGCCGCCGTGATCGCGGGGATGAAATAGCCGACCTCGGCCGGGTGATAGGGATCGCGGATGTCGAGCGCGCGAACCCCCGCATTGAAGAAGGCGATGAACGCCATCTTCTTGTAATAGACCGGCGCCATGCTCTCGTTGGAGGAATGCGAGCCGAAGCGGCCGCCGCGTTCGCAGAACGAACCACTCGCCTCCTTCACCGTGTAGCTCGAAATCATCATCGGGCGGTTCTCCACCGTGACGTCGGCGAACCAAACCATCTGCCTGGGCTCGCTGCATTCGTTCAGGATGGCCTCGTCGACGATCATCACGATGTCGCGGACCTTGCCGTCCTTGTCGTGCGTGAATTCGGCGATCGGCATGTCCTTCATCGGAAATACGGTGTGGGCGCCGTTGAAGGCGGACATCGCCATCCTCGAGATTTCCGGGAAGCGGAGGTTATCCGGCGTCGGCTCTTTCGGTCCGTTGATCAACTTGTCGCGGTCGACGATCTGCAGGAAGCCGCCCTTGTTGGTGCCGTAGCCGAAATAGACGCGGTTGCCTTGCGGACCCAGCGAGATCGGCCCGTGCAGCTCGGTAGGCACCGCGCCGGTTGCGCCCGGCTCCTGACCGGGCAGGCCGAAATCCCTGATCTTGACGGGGTGGGCGGGATCGCTGAGGTCATAGACCTGGGTCATGCGGCGCGTGCGCCAGTCCGGCGCGCCCGACACCAGGAAGGCGATGCCGGTGTCGCATTCCCACCAGCTCTTGTGGGTGTCCTTCAGGCCGCCAAGCCTTGTGATCAGCACCGGATTGGCGGGGTCGGCGACATTCCAGATCTCATGCGCCTCGCCGCCGAAAGTGCGCAGCATATAGACCGCGCTGCGGTCGCCCTTGGGCAGCGCCTTGCCGTCGCAGATGCGCACCATCTGCGCGCCACCGGCCTCGTAGGTGCCGGGCTGGCCGGGAATGTGGCGAAGATACTTGGGATTGGCAGGATCGGTGACGTCTAGAATCGAGGTGCCGTTCGGCTCGGCCTTGCCGGTCAAGGGATTGACCGGCGCCGGAATGTTGTCGGTGCCGCCGTGGTGTCCGATATAGGCAATCCAGCGGTCGCCCTGATGATGAATCGTCGGCTGATAGGCGCTGCGCGCCTGTAGGTCGTTGAACCCGACCAGCTTCATGTTGGAGGCTTCGGGCGCAGCGCCGACCGTCTGGCTCTGGGCATAGGCACCCGTGCAGCAACCGATGAAAGCGACGCAAAGATATCCGGCGAATTTGACGTGACCGCTCATGTTTTTCCACCCAGGCTTTCGAAGCCAATCTGCGTTGGCTGCTTTGGAAGCGACATCATAGCCGGGCTCGCCGCGATTGCACTACGCTTGGCGCGATGGGTTAAATCCTAAGGCCCGCACGTTGCAATGCAGCGTGTCACGCCCCCCCATTTGGACCAATATCTCCTTCCACCAAGGAGACACCGATGTCGCCGCATCAACTTCAACTCGCCAGCCGCCGCCGCTTTCTGGAATTTCTGGCGGCGAGCCCGTTATTCGCGCAGCGCGCCCTCGCCGAGGGACTGCGGCCGCAGGATCCGGTGGACTGGGCGCCGCGCGATCCCGACAGACTGATTGCCGATCCCGGCCAGGCGCTCGACGTCTTCGACTTCGAGCCGGTCATGAAGAAGAACGTGCCTCCGGCGCATTTCGGTTACATGGCCACCGGGGTCGATGACGAAATGACCCTGCACGCCAATCGCGAGGGTTTCCGGAAATTCGCATTGCGGCCGCGACGGCTGGTCGATGTCAGCAGGATCGACACCAGCGCCGAGATCCTCGGCGTCAGATACGACAGCCCGATCGTGATCGCGCCGACCGGCAGCAACCGCGCCTTTCATCCCGACGCCGAGATCGCGGTCGCCAGGGCGGCGAAGGCCGGCAACCATCTGCAAATTCTCTCCACGGTGGCGACGACCTCGATCGAGGACGCCATTGCCGCGCGCGGCGCGCCGGTGTGGTTCCAGCTCTATACGACGCAGCGCTGGGAAATCGCCGAAGCTCTGATCAGGCGGGCGGAAGCCGCCGGCGCGCCTGTTATCGCGGTGACCCTCGATGTCAGAACGCCGGCGAAATGGGAAACCTTCGTCAGGCTGCGGCGCGACGATACGCGTGAATGCGGCAGCTGCCATGGTCTCAACACCTATCTTTCGCGCAAGCCGAATTTTACCGGCATCGATCTCGGCGGCGTCAGCGGCACGGTCGTCACCAACCTGACCTGGGATCTGATCAAGCGCCTGCGTGATACCGTCAAGGTCAAGCTGGTGCTCAAGGGCATTCTCGCCTTCGAGGACGCCAAACTCGCGGCTGAAGCCGGCATCGACGCGATCGTCGTCTCCAATCACGGCGGACGCGTGGAAGACGGCGTCGGCGCGACCATCGACGTGCTGCCGGAGATCGTCGAGGCCGTCGGCGGCCGCATGCCGGTGCTGGTCGACAGCGGCTTCCGCCGCGGCAGCGACATCGTCAAGGCGCTGGCGCTGGGCGCCCAAGCCGTCTGTATCGGCCGGCCCTATCTCTGGGGACTGGGCGCCTTCGGCGAGCGCGGCGTCGAGCGCGTGCTGGCGATCCTGCGCGCCGAGACCCGCAACGCGATGGCGCAGCTCGGCGCGCCGTCGGTCAGGGATCTGACGCCGGCGATGGTGCGGCGCGTTTAGCAACCAAATTTGGGCGCGCGTGCAATCATGCGCGATTGGCGTGGCGCTACGAAGGAAGGAGTCCGTCTAGCCGCGCGTTCGACGCCGAACAGGCGTCACCCGCGCTTGTTTTCGAAGCATGTGCTGAAAATAGTTGCGCGCCACCGCATCGACCACTGTCGAGACTACTTCATCTGGCGCTAGCGTATCACGGCGCTTTGCGTCACGCACATATTCGGCGACTTCTTCATCCAGCTTCTGCAAGCTCGGATCGTCACAAATTGGCGTTGCGGATTGCAGTCGGTCGCGCGCGCGTTTGGTTTCGTTTCGTAAGGGCATGAGAGGTCTCCAAGATTATTCTTGGTTGCTTCATCTGGAAGGTCGGTGCGACCAGTTCCCAAGCCCGATCAATAACGGTCGGTTTTTTCGGGATGCCGGTTGAAGTCCGGTTCGGTAGATCGTGGATAACCGTTGGCGATGAGTCGGGTTCCTGACATAGATGACTAAAACAGGTTGTTCCTGCCACGGAACCACCGGTTTCCGGTTCGGGTTTTCGGTACTTCGTCACAAGAGGGCGATCGCGGCGCGCGCAGGTGATGGAACAGACCTCCTATATCGAGACCTCAGCGCAAGCACTGTGGCAGGCGCTGATATCCTGTGCCTTCACCACACGCTACCTGGTGGGACACTGATTTCCGACCGGCCGCTGATCTCGACGAGGTTTTTCGATGATGAAGACAGACCAATTCAGACCGTCGCTCGTCTACACCATCTACATCGCTTCAACACCGGAAACGGTATGGGAGGCGCTGACATCGGCCGAATTCAGCCGGAAATATTTCTTCGGCAATGCGGTCGAGGTCGATCTGAGGACCGGGGGCGCGTATGTCATGCGGCCGCCGGACGGATCGGTGCATATCAGTGGCGAGGTGATCGAATGCATTCCCCAGCGCAAACTCACCGTCACCTTCAATGTCAACTGGCCGGCGCTGATCGAAAAGCTTGGTCCGACATTGGTGACGTACGAGATCGAGCCCGCCGGCGACGCGGTCCAGCTGACGCTGTCCGAGGCGCATGACCGGCCGATCGACGACGACATCCTGTCCGGCGGCCGCCAGGGCTGGCCCGCGATCCTGTCCAGCCTGAAGAGCCTGCTTGAGACCGGAGAAGCACTTGTCATCAAGATGGAGCCGCCAAAGCGGATGCTGGAGGCGCTGAAGAAGCTGGGGATCGCGACGCCCTGAGTTGTCGTCCCCGCGAACGCGGGGAACTCTCACGTCGTCCCGGCGAACGCCGGACCCATACTCCGTGAAGTTTATGAGAGAGGCGGTGCTCGTTGCCCTTGTTGCCGCGTTTCGCAACAACGAACATTTGTGACCATCGCGGTGACGAAATCGACGTCGCGGTCGAGCAACAGCGGAAACGACACCACCGTCAGCGAGAACAGGATCAGCGACAGCGCCGCGCCGACCGCATTGCCGATGGCGAGAAACAACAGCCCTTCATTGGTGGTGAGCACCACCGTGATGAACTCGTGCAGGCTTGAAGCCGGCGGCCAGCGGATAGGCCAGATAGACCAGGCCGAACGCCGTCAGACCGAGCATGATCGCGATGCCGCCGCCGGCGTAGAGCGCGCCGAACGCGAGCCCGTAAAGCGGCATGGCCTGGAAATCCCGCAGGCCCTGCCCCAGCGCCTCGGCGATGTCTGCGGCCCTGATCCGCCGCACCACCGGATCGATCTTGCCGGAGACGGATGTCATCGGCCTTTTCCCCCCGGTGCATATTTGGGCAGAGCGCTGATGATGGCGTATTGATTTGCGTCAACGGCCATCTTTCGTCGTCCCGGCGAACGCCGGGACCCATAGCCACCGGCGCCTGTTATAGTAACTGGGCTGGAGCCGCAGCAAAACTAGACACTTGGGGTTATGGGTCCCGGCTCGCGCTTCGCTTGGCCGGGACGACAGCGATGTTCTACCCCAGCGTCCGCAGTTCGCGCCGCAGTACCTTGCCGGTGGCGGTCATCGGCAGGGTGTCGGTGAATTGCACGAAGCGCGGATATTCATGCGCGGCGAGCTGCACTTTGACGAAATCCTGGATCTCGCGCGCCAGCGCCTCGCTTGGCGTAAAGCCCGGCCGCAGCACGATCCACGCCTTGATCGCCTCGGTGCGGATTGGATCGGGAATGCCGACCACCGCCGATAGCGCCACCGCCGGATGCTTCAAAAGCGTGTGCTCGATCTCGGAGGGCCCGATGCGATAGCCGGCCGAGGTGATCACGTCGTCCTCGCGGCTGACGTACCAGAAATAGCCGTCCTGATCCTGCACGCCGAGATCGCCGGTCAGCAAAAATTCACCGGCATATTTCTTCGCGGTCGCTTCGGGGTTTTTCCAGTACTCGATCATGGTGCAGGGATTGGGCTGGCGCACGCCGATGATGCCGCGTTCGCCGCGCGGCAATTCCTCGGCCTTCTCGTTGACGATGCGGACGTCGAAGCCCGGCGTGGCGCGCCCCATCGATCCCGGGCGGATCGGAAACAGCCTTGAATTGCTGCCGACCACGAGATTGCATTCGGTCTGGCCGTAGACTTCATGGGCGTCGATGCCGAAGGTCGCGCGCACCCAGTCCAACAGTTCGGCGCCGAGCGATTCGCCGCCGGTCAGCATGCTGCGCAGCCTGACGCCGGGATGCCTGACTTCCGCCTGCCGCATCAGCTTCAGCGCGGTCGGCGGCAGGAACACGTTGCGCACGGTATGATCGGCCATCAGCGCCATCGCCGCCTGCGGCTCGAATTTCCTGGCGCGGTGCCCGACCACGGGCACGCCGTGATACCAGGCCGGAAACAGCGCATCGAACAATCCGCCGATCCAGGCCCAGTCGGCCGGCGTCCACATCACGTCGCCGGGTTTGGGCAGGAAATCATGCACCATCTCGACATTGGGCAGATGCCCGAGCAGCACGCGATGGGCGTGCAGCGCGCCCTTGGGATTGCCTGTGGTGCCCGACGTGTAGATGATGATGGCGGGATCGTCGGCGGACGTATCTGTCGTTGCGAAATGTTCGGACGCGGTTTCGATCGCCGACCAGAACGATTTGGCGCCGGCGTGGATGGCCTCGCTGGTGATGTAGATATCCTGCAAGTATGGCAGCCGGTCGCGGATTTTCGACAGCTTCTCCCAGCCGGCTTCGTCGGTCACGACAGCCCTAGCGCCCGAATCGGCGAGACGAAACTCCAGCGCATCCTCGCCGAACAGCGCAAACAGCGGCACCGACACCAGGCCGGAGCGGAATGCGGCGAGATGGGTAACCGGCAATTCCAGCGACTGCGACAGAAATACCGCAACGCGGTCGCCGCGGACCAATCCGTCGGCCTTCAATACATTGGCGAAGCAGCGCGACAGCGCCTGCATCTCGTCGAACGAGGTCCGCTGGGCAGCGCCGTCCTCATCGACAAGGATCAGCGCCGGCCGGCCTGTGCCGTCGGCATGACGATCGCAGCAGGCGGTGGCGATGTTGAACCGCGCCGGGATGTCCCAGCGGAAGTCGCGATAGAGTTTGGCGTAGTCGCGGGTTTCGGTGAGCATTTGGCCAAGCTAGACGATCGCCGCCCCGGCATAAACCCTCTTGCGTCTTGGCGCATGCAGAATGCAAACAGACGTCATCGCGGTCTAATGGCCGGGGGCATGTCGGTTCATTTCCTCCAAAAGCCCGCGCATGGCATCGAATTGCGTGCCGAAGCCTTTCCAGTCGCCGGACTTCAATCGTTCCACCGCCTGATTGTAGCGATCAAGCGCCTCCCGTGCCTGATTTGCCGCCGGCCCTGCCAACGGCGTCTGCTCTGTCTCACCCGGGGCTGCCGGCCCGGCACCGGGCTCGGCGAAAAGCGCCGACAAGGCCTCGGCAAGCGTCTCCTTCATCACCACATGTTCGCCATAAGCCGCAATGACGCGTTTCAGCTCCGGGAGGTGTCCTTGCTGGGCCCGTAAATACAGCGGCGACACGTAAAGGATCGAATTCTCGATCGGGATCACGAGCAGGTTCCCGCGTATCACCCGCGAACCCATCTGATTCCACAGCGTGAGTTGCTGCGAGATCTCCGTGTTCTGGTTGATCCGCGCCTCGATCTGAAACGGCCCGTAGACGAGCTTGTCCTTCGGGAACTCATAGACAATCAGCTTGCCATAGTCGGGCGCATCGCAGCGCGCGGCAAGCCACGCGATCATGTTGTCGCGGCGGCTCGGCACCATGGGCAGCATGAGAAAGAACTCGGCCTGCGGCTCGCCGGGCAGCCGCATGATGATATAATAAGGCGTCATCATCGAGGTGCCGTCGCCACCCGGCTGTCGCGGAAACTGCCAGAGATCCTCGCGGTTATAGAAAACGTCGGCCGCCTCCATGTGGTAGGTTTGATACAGCCGGGCCTGCACCAGGAACATGTCCTCGGGATAGCGAATGTGCTTCTGCAAATCCTGGGGCATCGCCGTAAACGGCTTGAACAAGCTCGGAAAGATGTGCTGGTAAGTCGCGGCAATCGGGTCGGCGGGGTCGATCAGATAGAAATCGACGGTCCCGTTATAGGCATCGACGATGACCTTGACCGAATTGCGGATGTAGTTGAGGTCGAGGTCCTGCGACGGCTGCGCGGAGGGGAAATAGGAACTCGTCGTGTAGGCGTCCTGCATCCAGAACATTCGGCCATTGCTGATCACCAGATAGGGATCATGATCGAGCCTGAGGAATGGCGCGATCGTGCGCACCCGTTCCCTGACATTGCGCCGGATCATGATCCGGCTGTCGGGCGTGATGTAGCTTGAGAGAAGCAGGTTCGCGTCGTTGAAATAGTAGGCGAACAGCGTTCTCTCAAACATCGTTCCGATCGGAACGCCGCCGCCGCCGTTATAGGCCGCATAGACGTTGTCTTTTCCCTTCGGATAGTCGAACTCGGGCGTGCTCCCCTTGACGACGACATAGTCGTCGCTCTCCTCGCCGTAGTAGATGCGGGGTTCCTCGATTTTGGGACCCCCATCCGCGACCGGAGGAATGTCCCGCAAATAAAAGAACGGCAGTCCCTCGGTGCTGAGGCGGGTGACCGGACTCATCACCGCGCCATTGCCATGCGTAAACAGCACGTGGCGGTTGACCCATGTCTGGGCGTTCGGCGGCAGCAAGGACGACCGCAGCTCGCGCGCCGACAGCATCACGCTTTGGTAGGAGCCGTCGAGCCAGTAGCGATCGACGTCCAGATCGTGGAATTTGTAATAGGTGCGGATTTCCTGCAGCTGGGCGTAGGTATCCGACAAGGGCAGCCAATCCCACAGCCTGATATTTTCGATGGTCGCCTTGTTGGTCTCCAGGGTCTTGAGGGTAAGTCTTTGCTCGGCAGCAAACGGCTTGGCTGCGATCTTGTCGAGATTGTAGGCCTGCCGGGTCAGCGCGATGTTGCGTTCGATGTAGGGCTTCTCCAGCTGCAACTCGGTTGGTCTGACGAAAAAATGCCGGAACAGCCCGGGGACTACGCCGGTCAGCGTGAAGGAGCCGACGCCGATAAGTATGAACGCGGCCACGGGAAGCCGGTAACCGCGCACGCGGAGATTCGCCCACGCGGCGAACGCTGCGATAATCGAAAGCCCGATCAATATCCACAGGCCGGGCAGCTCCACATGTATGTCGGTGTAGCTTGCGCCGACGACGACGCCGTTGTCGCCGTACAGCAGCAGATAGCGGTCAAGTCCGTAGGACCAGGCCTTCACCGCGAACAGAAGACCGGCCAGCGCCGAGCCGTGGGCAATCGCTGCCGGCGACATCGATCGGCGGTGAGCGTCGTATTCGATGTCGCCGTGCACCCAGTAGACCGCTCCCGCGAGCAGCGCGCTCAGAACGAGGATGAGCAGCATCCAGTTCTTGATCAGGATATAGGCGGGCAGCGAAAAGATATAAAAGCCGATATCCTTGTTGTAGAGCGGCTCGGCCGCGCCATAGGGCACGTGATAGAGAAACTGCAGGAAGACGCCCCAGTTACCGCCTTCTGTCGCGGCGACCAGCAAAGCGAGCAGGCCAGCGCCGACCGCGACAGCCCGGGACCACGGCAGTCGATCGCGCATGAGCGCGAACAGGTCGGGCTGCGACATACTGCCCGCCGATGCGAAGGCGCCAAGGGTCTGCGGCGGCTGTCGCCGGGCAAAACGCACGGCAAGCATTCCGTTCAGCCAAAGCACGAGGGCGGTTGCCGTCAGGACGGTGAAAAACACCAAGGCCTTGGCGACGATGCTGGTCAAGAACACCGGGAGATAACCGATCGAGGAAAACCACAGCCAATCGACCAGCAGGTCGCTTGCGAGCCCGAGCAGGATCAGGAAGATGCCGCCCACCAGGACCGCAATGACGAGCCTGACCACGGCGCTTTGCCTTGGCGTCTTCCATCCGGGTCCGGCAATCCCGATTGTCATGGGAAGATGATAGCGGAAATGATGGGCGCTTGCCGCTTGATTCGTGGTCAGTGCCTGAAGTTCGGCGCCCGCCGGGCGGGGACCCCCAACACGCGTTCTGCAAGCGGTGATAAGGCTAGGAGGAAAGCGCCGCCTTCACCATGCCGCTCGCCTTGCCAAAATCCATCTGGCCGGCGAATTTCGCCTTCAAGACCCCGATCACCTTGCCCATGTCCTTCATCCCGGCCGCATTGGTCTCGGCGATAGCGGCCGAGATCGCGGCCTTGACGTCGTGCTCCGACATCTGCTTCGGCAGATAGGCGGAGATGATCGCGATCTCCTCGCGCTCCGCTGCTGCCAGTTCGGCGCGGCCGCCCTTGTCATACAGCTCGACCGATTCCTGGCGCTGCTTTATCATTTTCTGGAATACGCCGAGCAGATCAGCATCGCTGAGCGGCGGCTTGCCCTCCCCGCGCGCGGCGATGTCGGCGTTCTTGATGGTCGAATTGACCATGCGCAGGGTGGAAAGCTTGCGCTCGTTCTTCGCTCGCATCGCGTCCTTGACCGCATTGTTGATGTCGTCGCGCAGCATCGTCTTAAGCCCTCTCGCCGGCCTCCAGGGCCGCGGCAACGGAAACACCAGATCTAGGCGGTTCGCGGCACCGAGACAACTCGGTTCCTCAAGCCACCGGAACCTGAGTTGCGGCATCCGGGTTGTATAAACATGCCCGCGATCGCGCTCCGGAACATGGGCTGGCTGGAAATATGCGTATTTTGCATGTGAATCCGCGGCTTGCGGCTTTGACGCCACGGCATGCGAAGACTATGTAATCGGTTGATGACAACATCCGAGAACGCCCTGGCTTGGCCGGACCACAAACCGACCGCGCTCCTCGTGCTTGCCGACGGTACCGTACTGGAGGGTTTCGGCCTCGGCGCGGAAGGCCAGGCGGTCGGCGAAGTCTGCTTCAACACCGCGATGACCGGCTATGAGGAGATCCTCACCGATCCCTCCTACGCCGGGCAGCTCATCACCTTCACCTTCCCGCATATCGGCAACGTCGGCACCAATGACGAAGACATCGAGACGGTGAACATGGCCGCGACGCCGGGCGCCCGCGGCGTGATCCTGCGCACGGCCATCACCGACCCCTCGAACTACCGTGCAACGCGCCATCTCGATTCATGGCTGAAGGGGCGCGGCATCATCGGACTTTCCGGCATCGATACCCGCGCCCTGACCGCGCGGATCCGCAACAAGGGCATGCCGAACGCCGTGATCGCCCACGCCAAAGACGGCCAGTTCGATCTGCACGGGCTAAAGGAAGAGGCGCGGGAATGGCCGGGCCTCGAGGGCATGGACCTGGTGCCGCTGGTGACATCCGGCCAGCGTTTCACCTGGGACGAAACGCCATGGGTGTGGGAAAAAGGTTTCGGGCGGCAGACCACGCCCGAATTCAATGTCGTCGCCGTCGACTACGGCATCAAGCGCAACATTCTGCGGCTGCTCGCCGGCGTTGGCTGCAAGGTCACGGTGGTGCCGGCGACCACGTCGGCCGAAGACATCCTGGCGATGAAGCCCGACGGCGTGTTCCTGTCGAACGGCCCCGGCGATCCCGCCGAGACCGGCAAATACGCGGTGCCGGTGATCCGCAAGGTGATCGATTCGGGCACGCCGACGTTCGGCATCTGCCTTGGCCATCAGATGCTGGGCCTGGCGGTCGGCGCCAAAACGAAAAAGATGCATCAGGGCCACCACGGCGCCAATCATCCCGTCAAGGACGAGACCACGGGCAAGGTCGAGATCACCTCGATGAACCACGGTTTTGCGGTGGACCAGGCGACCCTGCCCAAGGGCGCGACCCAGACCCACGTCTCGCTGTTCGACGGCTCCAATTGCGGCATCCAGCTCGACGGCAAGCCGGTATTCTCGGTGCAGTATCACCCGGAAGCCTCGCCCGGCCCGCGCGATTCGCACTATCTGTTCAAGCGATTTACCGATCTGATGCGGGCGAACAAGCGCGCGTAGTTTCACCGTCATTGCGAGGAGCGCAAGCGACGAAGCAATCCAGCTTCCTTCTTTGTGTGCCAATGGATTGCAGCACGACCTGTTTCTAGTTCGTCATTGCCGGGCTTGACCCGCAATCCATCTCTTATGAAGAATGATGGACGCCCGGATCAAGTCCGGGCGCATGACAGACTGTGACTGGTGCGCCAGCCAAGTCCATTATATGATGATTATCATTATAGCAGCGCAGGAACCTCCCCATGGCCGGCCAGACCGCCCCTATAATCGAATACGGCGTGACGCCGCCGGAAGTCATGGCTGGCATGGCGGGGATCGATTTCGTCCGCGCCATCTTCGACGGCAAACTGCCCCCGCCGCCGATCATGCAGACCATCGAGCCCTTCGACCAGACCGCGGAGCCCGGCGTCGTGGTGTTTCACAGCACGCCCTCCTTCCGGCACTATAATCCGATCGGCTCGGTGCACGGCGGCTATGCTGCGACGTTACTGGATTCCGCGATGGGGCTTGCGGTCCATACAATGCTGCCGCCGGGAACCGGCTACACCACGCTCGAATTCAAGATCAGTTTTGTCAGGGGCATGACGGAGAATACCGGGTCGGTGCGATCGGAAGGCCGCATCCTCAATGTCGGCCGCCGCGCCGCGACCGCCGAAGCGCGCATCACCGACAGCAAAGGCCGGCTGCTGGCGCATGCCACCACGACCTGCCTGGTGTTCGAGATTCCGAAGGAATCATCGAAGGGAATGCCGAAGGGAATGTGAGACGCTTGCACCCGCAGCACCATCGCGCGACCGCGTTGTCCTGGTTGCCATATCGTGCTCGAATGGCCCATAAGACAAATATGGGAAGCGCCCGATGACTTCAGCCAAATCAGACCTGACCATTCGCGATGTGCGCGTCACCATGCTGCGCATGCCCTGGGGCCAGGATCCGTGGCTCAAGGGCCATGCGCTGGGCGCCACGCGCGACATTCTGATTTGCGATGTCGAGACCGCCGGCGGCATCACCGGAATGGGCTATCTGTTTCTGTTCCGCCCCGGCATGAAGTCGATTGCCGCCTGCCTCGATGAATGCATCATCCCGCGCGTCAAGGGCAAGGACGCCACCGCGATCGAGGCGATCTGGCGCGATTTGTGGACCGCGACCATGACCTATGGCCGTGGCGGCATCGCCGCAATGGCGATGTCGGCGCTCGACATCGCGCTGTGGGACGCGGTGGGCAAGCGCGCAGGGCTGCCGCTGCACCGGCTGTGGGGCCACTACCGCTCGCAAATTCCGATCTACGGCTCCGGCTGCTTCCGCGGCGCCGGCGGCGACGGCATGATCGAGAAGGCGCTGCACTACGTCAAGCAAGGCTATAAGGCGATCAAGATGCAGGTCGCGCATGTTCATACACCGGCACAGGACCTCGACAATGTCCGCCGCATGCGCGAGGCGCTCGGGCCCGACATCGACATCATGATCGACGTCAACATGGGCTGGAGCGCGGATGTCGCCATCGAGATGGGACGCAAGTTCGAGGCGTACAACATCTACTGGCTGGAGGAGCCGGTGCCGGCCGATGACTTCGCCGGTTATCAGCGCATCGCGGCCGCGCTCGACATGCGCATTGTCGGCGGCGAAACTCATTTCACGCGTTACGATCTGCGGCCGTTCTTCCTCAATCCGTGCCTGCCGATCCTGCAGCCCGACCCGATGCGCGGCGGCATGACGGAGTTGCGCAAGATCGCCGCGCTCGCCGATACCTGGGGCATCACCATCGCGCCGCATCTGTTTCCCGAACTGAACGTGCACCTGCTGGCCTCGATACCGAACGGCATCTGGTGCGAGAATATGGGGCTGATCGACGATCTCTGGGTCGATCCGCCCGAGATCGCCAATGGCATGATCACGGCGCCGGAACGGCCCGGACATGGGCTGAGATTCAAGGAAGAGGTCCTGAAATTCCGGGTCTAGTCTAGGGATTTCAAGCGCGCGCGACCGACGCCGGGAGCTGTCTGCCGGCGCGGGCCACACGAGATTTCGGCGCGGCACCGCAAAGGGAACGTGAGGCGCCGACATCGGTTGTTTCAGCGCTGGTCGGAAAGCGTGGGAGAATTGCCATGTCGGTGGTAAGCGAAGACCTCGAACCGCTCACCTTCGTGTTCGCAGACGACGGTCTGGTTCCCAACAATCCGATGCCCTTTCTGGTCTACAAGGCCGCGGTCGACGTCACGAGCGGGCATCCCGAAAAGACCATCGAGGGGTTATTCGGCGCCAACGGCTGGGGCGATATGTGGCGCAACGGCGTCTACGATTATCTGCACTACCACGCCACCGTGCACGAAGCGCTCGGCGTCGCACGCGGCCACGCCCGGGTGCGATTCGGCGGCGACCGGGGCAAGGAGCTTGAGATCTCCGCCGGCGATGTCGCCATCCTCCCCGCCGGCACCGGGCATCAATGCTTGTCTGTGAGCCCGGATTTTTCCGTGGTCGGGGCCTATCCGCCCGGCGCCAGGATGCACGTCACGCTGCCGACGCCGGAACACCATCGCCAGGCGCTGAAAACCATCCCGGCGGTCAAATTGCCGAAGACCGACCCGGTAATGGGCGCGGATGGACCTCTGGTCAGGCTGTGGAAACGACCGGCCTAATCGTTCGCCAGATTGAGCTGCACGCGATTTCCGAGCCGGTCCGACAGCCAGCCGAACCTGCGGTTGATTGTCAGCGACGCAGAATTCAGCAAACTGTTATCGGGCACTGCCGTTGTGCGTTTGCGAGGGATCATGACAGCATATGACGATCAGAATATCTTCGCGAGAATCCTGCGCGGCGAAATCCCTTGCCACAGGGTCTATGAAAACCGGCACACGCTGGCTTTTCTGGACATCATGCCCCGCTCACCCGGTCATACGCTGGTGATCCCGAAAGCCGCGGCGCGCGGCATCTTCGATATCGCGGCGGACGATTTCGCGGAGGTGGCGCGGACCGCCAAGAAGGTAGCCTTGGCGGCGGTGAAGGCGTTCGATGCGGAGGGCGTCATCGTTCAGCAGTTCAGCGAAGCCGCCAGCGGACAGGTGGTCTTTCACCTGCACATGCACGTGATGCCGATGCGGACGGGCGTCGATCTGCTGCCGCCGCAAACCCGCAAGGAAGACGCGAAAACGCTTGAGCATCACGCCGCAAGATTGATCGACGCCCTGAGAGACCCGAGCTCCGGTTGAATCAGAATCGAGGCCGGAGCGCCAATGAACGCGGAGCGTACGGCAGGCCCGGCGTCAGACGCCGAGGTAGCGCTGCAGGATGTCCGGCTGAGCCTTGATTTCCTGCGCCGGGCCCTCGTGAACGATATGGCCGTTGTTGATGATGTAGACACGCTGCGCCAGCGCCAGCGTTGCCGCCAGATTCTGCTCCACCAGCACGATGGTCTGGCCCGCCGCGACGAGATTGCGGCAGGCCGTCATCAAATCGCGGACGATGACCGGCGCAAGCCCTTCGAACGGCTCATCCAGCAGGATGATCTTGGGGTCCCGCACCAGGGCGCGCGCGATCGCCAGCATCTGCTGCTCGCCGCCGGACAGATCGGTGCCGCGGTTGCCACGCCGCTCCCTGAGCCGCGGAAACATCTCGTAAATGCGCTCGAGCGGCCAGCGGCTTGAGGCGGTCAATCCGGCGAGGACAAGATTTTCCTCGACATTGAGGCTGCCGAAAATCCGGCGCTCTTCATGCACAAGCTGCATGCCGGCCTGCGCGATCGCGTGACTTTTTCGGCCGGCGATATCGGCGCCATCGAATACCACCGTCCCGGTGCGCGGCGTCAGAACGCCCATCAGGCTTTTCAAGGTCGTGCTCTTGCCGGCGCCGTTGCGGCCGAGCAGCGCCACCACCTCGTTGCGCCCGACCCGCAGCGAGACATCGAACAGGATATGGGAATCCCCGTAATAGCTGTTCAGGCCGTGGGCCTCGAGCATGTTCATGCCGCGAGCACTCCATGTACGCCGCCGAGATAGGCTTCCTGCACCGCGGCGTTGTTCTTGATCTCCTCCGGCGTCCCCTCCACCAGCACGCGGCCTTCCTGCAGCACCGTGACGCGTTCGGCCAGTTCGAACAGCGCATCCATGTCGTGGTCGATGACGATCATGGTGCGGCCGCGGCTGATCGATTTGAGCAGCCGGACGGTTTCCTCCCGCTCGCGAGGGCTCATGCCGGCGAGCGGCTCGTCGAGCAGCAGCAGGCTCGGCGAGGTAGCGAGCGCCAGGCCGATTTCGAGCCGCCGCTTTTCGCCATAGGCGAGTTGCGATACCGGCGTATCGGACCGCGAGGAAAGATCGACCAGATCGAGCGTGCGCTTCACCAGTTCGTTCAGCCCCGGGATATTGTGCAGGCTCCGGAACAGATCGAGTCTGAACTTTCCCCGCAGTTCGGCGAGCGCCGCGATCACGACATTTTCGCGAACCGTCAGGCCGGTGAACAGCTGGTTGACCTGATAACTTTTGGTCAGGCCGAGTTGACAAACGTCGGCAACGTTCATGCCGGTGATATCGCGCCCGTCGAATACGATTTTGCCGGAGCTCGGCCGGATTTCGCACGTCAGCATCTTGAAGAAGGTCGTCTTGCCAGCGCCGTTGGGGCCGATGATGCCGCGCAGTTCGCCGCGGTGGACCGTAAAATCGATATCGCTGTTGGCGACGAGACCGCCAAATCGCTTGCTCAGACCGCTCGCCTGCAGGATCGGGCCGGAATCACCGTCGCGCGCGCGCCGGCGCGCCGCCATCGCCAGGGATGCCGGCTGGCCAACGACCCGGATTTCCGCGGCTTTGTGCTCGATCCCGGGAGCAGTGTCCGGCTCGGCCGCCGGTTCGGTTTTCGTGCGCTTGC
This sequence comes from Bradyrhizobium sp., assembly GCA_036266415.1. Lineage (GTDB taxonomy): Bacteria > Pseudomonadota > Alphaproteobacteria > Rhizobiales > Xanthobacteraceae > Bradyrhizobium. The sequence goes on from DATANB010000081.1 coordinate 26,751, forward strand.
CCCGGATCCAGCCATAGAGATCCTCGAGGCCACCGACAATGCCGCGGCGCAGGAAGCAGACCAGCAGCACAAAGACGATGCCGAGCACCAATTTCCACGCCGCGCCGAGCCCGAGTGCGCCTTGCAGGAAATCCTGCAGGAACAGCCAGATCGTCGCGCCGACCAGCGGACCGAACAGCGTTCCCCGGCCGCCGATGGCGGTCTGCATCACCAGTTGGCCCGAGGTGTCGAAGGTGAAGGCATCGGGCGGCATGAAGGCCTGCAGGACGCCAAGCAGGCCACCGGCGAACCCGGCATAGGCGGCGGCGATCACGAAGGCCGCGAGCTTGTAGCTGTGGATGTCATGGCCGACGGCGGTGGCGCGCAGCGGATTGTCCCGGATCGCGCTCAGGATCGCGCCGACCGGGGAGCGCACGATCCGCAGCGCGATCACGATACCGGCGAAATAGCACAGCGCGAGGAACTGATAGAGCGACCATCCGGTCGTGAAGTGAATGGTTGTGAAGCCGAGATGAAGGCTTGGCGCCGGCACGCCGGGCAAGCCGTTCTCGCCGCCGGTCCAGTCAGCGAGCGGATTGAACTCGACGAAATAGAAAACTTCCGCGATCGCCACCGTGATCATGGCGAAGTAGATGCCCGTTCGCCGCAACGCGATCAGCCCGACCAGATAGCCTACGGCGGCGGCCGCGATCGTGCCGATGATCAGCGCCGGCACGACGTATGGAAATCCCGCGCGGGTAAGAAGATAGGCCGCGATGAAGCCGCCGGTCCCGTAGAAGGCCGATTGGCCGAACGACAACAGCCCGGTGAAGCCAAACAGGATATCGAAGCCGATGCCGAACAGACCCCAGACCAGGATCCGGTTGACGGTATTGGGTGCGAATCCGAGATGAGGCAACACGAACGGCGCCGCGATCAGACCGATCGCCGTCAGGGTCTCGATCAAAAATGGGCGTTGTTTGAGCATCAGGCGACCACGTTCATTCGCGGCCCTGCACGCCAAGCAGGCCGTGCGGCCGCACCACCAGCACCAGCGTCATCACCGCAAACAGCATCACATAAGCGTAGCTGGGATTGAACATCGAGGTGACGCTGATGATCTCGCCCGCGATCAGGCCGCCGAGAACGGCGCCCGGGAACGAGCCGACACCACCGATGACCACGACCACGAAGGTTTCCACCAGGATATCGTCGCCGACCCCGGGGGTGAGCGAGACGACCGGCGCGTTGACGATGCCGGCGAAACCGGCGGCCATCGCGCCGATTCCGAATACGATCATGAAGACACGGTGGACGTTGATGCCCAGCGAATCCACCATCACGGCGTCCTCGATGCCGGCGCGCACGATCATGCCCAGCCGCGTACGGTACAGGACAAGGAACAGAGCGCCGAGCGCGACGGCGACAATGCCGACGACCGCAAGGCGGTAGGTGGGGTAATACATGAAGCCGAGTGGCGTGATGCCCCGAAACAGCGGCGGTGGCGGCACCAGTTTCGACTGGCTCGAGAAGAATAGCCGCACGACCTCGACAAAGCAGATGCCCAGCCCGAAGGTGACGAGAAGCTGGTCTTCATGCGGACGATGATAGAAGTGACGGATGATGACGCGCTCCATCGCTACGCCGAGCAGCATGACGAAGAGCGAGCCGGCGATCACCGCGGCGATGTAGGAACCGGTATATTCGTAAGCGACGTAGCCGGCGTAGCCGCCGAGCATGAACATCGCCCCGTGCGCGAGATTGAGCACGCCGAGCGTGCCGTAGATAATTGTCAGCCCGGAACTGATCAGCGCCAACAACGCGCCGAGCGCGAGCCCGTTGAATACCTGAGAGATGAAATTCGGCCAATTGATCATGATCGGCAATCACAGGGACTGCAGGCGGAATGCGCCCGCCTGGGGTTCATTAATGCAAAAAACAAGCGCCGCAGGCAGGGAACTCTGCCCGCGGCGCCAGGTTCCCTACCCGGCTCAGGTATATTCGCCGAGATTGCAGCCGAACGCGTCCGGCTTTTGCATCAGCCCGGCGCCGGGTACGATCTCGACGACGTCGTAATAGTCCTCCTTGTTCTTCATGTCCTTGGGAGCCTTGCCCCTGACGATGATCACCGGCCGCACCAGCTGGTGATCCTCTTTACGGAAATAGACCTCGCCGACCGTCGATTGAATCTTGCGGCCGGCCTCGTACGACTTGATGACGTCGGGTGGATAGAAGTTGCCGGCGTTTTCAACGGCCTCCGCCCAGAGCGCGAATTCCATGTAGGCGTTGTTGGCGCCCCATTCCGGCTTGTAGCCGTACTTCTTCTCGAAGGCCTCGACGAACATCTTGGCGAGCGGATACTTGTCTTCCAGCGTCCACCAGAAGTCGGTGGCGGCATAGACGCCGGCCATTAGATCGCCGCCCGCCTCGCGCGCCAGGAACGGCGTCTGGTACGGCACCACCAGCTTCATCTTGTCGAAAATGCCGAACTGCTTGGCCTGCTGCGTCGACAAAACGGCGTCATGGCCCCAGTTGACGTTGAGCAGCACGTCGGCGCCGGAATTGGCGACGTTAAGCAAATAAGACGAATAGTCGGGGGCACCGAGCGGCGCGACCTGGTCGGTCGCCGTCGTCCAGCCGGCGGTCGCCAGATAGTCCTGCATCGATTTCGTCACGGTGTGCCCGTAAGTGTAGTCCGGCGTCAGATAGGCGGCTTTCTTGCCCTTGCCGAAGGTCTTGACGACAATCGGTCCGATCGCGGCAGCCGCGGTCTGGCCGTAGAAGCACTGGCGAAAGCCGTAACGCACGCAGTCCTTGCCGGTAGTGTCGTTCGAGCCGGAGATGCCGGCGACGTAGAGCACCTTTTCGCGCTGCGCGAGCTTGTTCAGCGCAACCGCGACTGCGCTCGAGGTGGAGCCGGTCATCAGCACCGCCTTGTTCTCGGTGATGAAGCGCTGCTCGGCCTGCACCGCCTCATTCGGCTTGGCGCCGGAGTCGGCGACGCCGAACTTCACTTCCTTGCCGAGCACCCCCTTGGTGGTCTTCGGCGAGATCTTCTTGATCAGGTCATGGCCGCTGTTGAGGTGCTCGACCGCGAGCTGGTAACCCTTGAGTTCGTCCTCGCCCTGCAGCGCATAGGTGCCGGTGCGCGGCACGGAAATCCCGATGAACACCGAGGAGCCGCTTGAGCCGGCGGGGTAGGTGCCGATCGCCGGATGGTCCTCGGCGAGCGCCGCTCCCGTCATGCTCCCCGGCAATAGCGCGCCTCCGATGAGACCCGCGCCGGCCTGCAAGAGACTGCGGCGCGACACATTCGCGTTCACATCCTGTTCGAAAAAAATGCTTTTCATGCTGATGATCCTCCCAACGATGTTTTTTTGCACCGCACGATCGTGCTTGCTCGATCCAACGGATCAACCGGCAAGCAATCCAAAGTGCCAACGGGGTCTTTAGCTCCCTAGGAATTCCTTTCACACCAAATCTGTCAATGTCACTTTCGTCGAACTTATCAAATGTTTATATGTGATTTCATATCGCGGAGCGATATGTATTCGACTTTATGCTATGGCATCCCGGTGTGGACGCGATTGACCTCCAGGCGCAAGTCATGCCGCGTGATGCCCGAGCCACGCTAACGGGATACGAGATGCTCCGGCCCCAGAAGAAGACTGCGAAGGCAAGCGAGCGGAACTCCTGGCGGGAAATAACCGCCGCGAACGCGACGAGCGGCGACGACAGCCTCCTCTCGCCCGAAATGACCTCCCCGCGGGACAAGCGCGCACCCGCCGCACCCGGTATCCGCTTCAAGGCGGAATCGGAAAGCATCGCTTCGACTCCGAAGGATGTTTCGGCAACCCCGGCTGCGCCACCTGACGGGCTGAGCGTCCGCGCCGAGAATGTTCTGAAAGAACTGGCGGCCGGGATGACGGGTGAAAAACCGCCGAGGGGAAAATGGCTTCCGTCCGGCAAACTGCTTCGAAAGCTCAGCTTCAGCGACCTTCAGGCCGCGCGGAACTGCGGTCCTCGAACCACCGATGAAATTGTCCGATGGGCCAGGATGCAAGGAGTAGTCATCCAGCGGCCGTTTTACGCCGGCAAATCATTGTCGGCGATGTGGCGGGATATCATCGCAAAATCCTCGACCGGGCAATTTACAACTGCGGAAATCGCGGAAGCGTTGCAAAGGTCCGTCCGACGGAAGAACACACGAATTCCCGTCGCTTTTCAGAGCGTTCTCGTCAAGGTGCTGATTTCGCGGGACCCGCTGCGACGGTCGAGACAGAGCGATGATAGAAAGTAGGCGCGGACATCCGCTGATGCTATAGCTCATCCTTGTCATCGTGCAGGCGGAGCGGTGGATGCTTCAATCGAAACGGCAGAAGCTGCGCAAGGCGCTTGACCGGGTGGGCAAAAAGCGAACGAAAGCCGACGCATCCCATGCGGTCGATTATGGCGCGCTTGCCCTGTTTCGCTTTCAACTTCGAAAATTTCTGTCGTTCAGCGAGGCGGCCGCCCTTGAGGCTGGGCTAACGCCGCAACAGCACCAGGCGCTTCTTGCCATCAAGGGCTTTTCCAGCGCAAGGCCCGTTTCCGTCGGCGATCTGGCGGGATTGCTTCTGGTTCGACATCACACCGCCGTCGAGCTGGTTGACCGCATGACAAAGCTCGGGCTGTTGGGGAGGATCGTGGATGGCGATGACAGCCGGCGCATTCTGTTACAAGTGACAAGAAAGGGCGAACAGAAATTGCGGATGCTTTCGAAGATACATTTCGAAGAGCTGCGGGCAGCAAGCCCCGGCTTGACCAGAATATTGCGGTCGTTTCGACGCTCCCAAGCGCGCTAGTCTGGCGCGCGCGATGCCCGATATTGCGGGCATGACTCGCGGCTGTCCGGTCATCAGACCTCCGCCCGCATCCGCCTCGCCCACAAAGGGAAAGCGCCCGCTTCCCTACGCCACGTTGCTGCCTTCCTGGCGGCTCGCCTCGAACAGGAACCAGGTACGCCGCTCGGTTTCGTCGATGAAGATCTCGAGCAGTCCGGCGGTGCCGGAATCCTCGTTGTCGTCGGCGAGCTTGTGCGCTTTGCGCATCGCGGCAGCCATGTGCTTGTTGTCTTCCATCAGTTCACGCAGCATCTCGCGCGGCGGCACGTAGCTCTCATCGTTGTCCTGGATGGTCTGCATCTTACCGATCTGCCCGATCGAGCGCAGCGTGGTGCCGCCAAGCTTGCGAACCCGCTCGGCCAGCTGATCGGTGGTGGCGAAAATCGCCTCCGACTGCTCGTCCAGCATCAGATGATAGTCGCGGAAATGCCGGCCGCTGACGTGCCAGTGAAAATTCTTGGTCTTCAAATAAAGCGCGAAGGCGTCGGCCAGCAGCGTGTTGAGCGACGCGGAAATCCTGTCGACCGCAGCTTGCGGCATGTCGGTCGGGGTATCGAGATCGGGGGCTACTTTGTCGGACCTGGCTTTGCTCACGATGCACCTTCCTGTTAGGAAACCGGACTGTTGACGGCATGGACAGCGGCCGCCGGACCATCTAACGCATCAGCTTCATGCCGGTTCCGCCGCCGGAACCCCGTTTGCCGGACGCCTTCGACCATGGACGACTGGATCGATTATTACGATTCCACGCATACGATTTATGCGAGCAGGCGGCATCGCGACCTGCATTTTCAGCTGATCGCGCGGGATATCATCGGCTACATCTCGTCCGCCAACGCGGTGGTACTGGATTATGCCTGCGGCGAAGCGCTGTCGGCGGCCAAGGTGGCGGAGGCCTGCGGCCAGTTGATCCTGGCGGAGCCCGCGCCCGGCGTGCGCGGCCGGCTGATCGCCCGCTTCGCCCCCAATACGAAAATCCGGGTGCGTTCGCTCGACGACGTCAGGAAAATGCCGGAAAAATCCATCGATCTGGTGGTGATGAATTCGGTCGCCCAATACATGACCCCGGCCGAACTCGATGCCGCCTTCGCCGTCATCAAATGGCTTTTGAAGCCGGGCGGCCGGCTCGTTCTGGGAGATATCCTGCGCCCGGAGGTCGGCATGGCGAGGGACGTGATCGCGCTGCTGCGGTTTGCCTCCAGCCACGGCTTCCTGCGAGACGCCCTGATCGGACTGGTCTCGACCGCGCTGTCGGACTACCGCCAATTGCGCGCGCGCGTCGGGCTGCAGCGCTACAGCGAAACCGAAATGATCGCCAAGCTCGCCGCCAGCGGCTTTACCGCCGCCCGCGCGCCTTTCAACATCGGGCACAATCCCTGGCGCATGACGTTCGTGGCGCGGCACGCCCTGAGTGCCGCAGCGGGTTAGGGTTAATAAGGGGTAAACGTGGCTCACCGCGGCGCAATCGGCGATGGTCGAAGCGGCCCGGTGGCGGAAGACGTCCACGCAAGAGCAGTGCATCGCTCTTTATCCTGGTTCAATTCCAGGCCGGGCCTCCACGCTTCGCCCTTCGGGCCGCGCGTGGCGCAGCTACGCAAGACCGAAGGGCGAAGCGTGTCCGGCGTAGCTTGAGCGGAGCGAAAGCGAAGACGGACTGGAACCTCCCCGTAGAAAGGCGAAGACGCGCGCTCGCCGATCGCCCAAAATGCCGGTTGATTGGGCCTTTAAGGGCCTTTCGCGGGTGCGGAATCTGGTCTAAAGACCACCCGCGCGCGAGGGCAACCTGGCGCTACTGCTCAAGGGACGCGCAGCATGCGCGCCCTTTTTTTGTGCCCAATTCCCTGTTCCCGCGAGACTTGATGCCCAAAAGAACCGACATCTCCACCATCCTGATCATCGGCGCCGGTCCGATCGTGATCGGCCAGGCCTGCGAGTTCGATTATTCCGGCACCCAGGCGGTCAAGACCCTGAAGGACGAGGGCTACCGCATCGTTCTGGTCAATTCCAATCCGGCCACGATCATGACCGATCCGGAACTGGCTGATGCCACCTATCTCGAGCCGATTACACCGGAAATCGTCGCCAAGATCATCGAGAAGGAACGCTACGTTATTCCCGGCGGGTTTGCGCTGTTGCCCACCATGGGTGGACAGACCGCGCTGAACTGCGCGCTCAGCCTGCGCAAACAGGGCACGCTGGCGAAATTCGAGGTCGAGATGATCGGCGCCACCGCCGAGGCGATCGACAAGGCGGAGGATCGCGGCCGTTTTCGCGAGGCCATGACCCGGATCGGGCTGGAGACGCCGCGTTCGGTGCAGGTCAAGAATTTGCCGGACGCGCTGCGGGCGCTCGACGACATCGGCCTGCCCGCGATCATCCGCCCCTCCTTCACCATGGGCGGCACCGGCGGCGGCATTGCCTACACCAAGGCCGAATTCATCGAAATCGTCGAGCGCGGCATCGACGCTTCCCCCACCGACGAAGTCCTGATCGAGGAAAGCGTGCTGGGATGGAAAGAGTTCGAGATGGAGGTGGTGCGCGACAAACGCGATAATTGCATCATCATCTGCTCGATCGAGAACCTCGATCCGATGGGCGTGCATACCGGCGATTCCATCACGATCGCGCCGGCGCTGACGCTGACCGACAAGGAATACCAGATGATGCGCGACGCCTCGCTGGCGGTGCTGCGCGAGATCGGGGTGGAGACCGGCGGCTCCAACGTGCAGTTCGGCGTCAATCCGGCCGACGGCCGCATGGTCGTGATCGAGATGAACCCGCGGGTGTCGCGCTCTTCCGCGCTGGCCTCCAAGGCTACCGGCTTTCCCATTGCAAAAGTCGCCGCCAAGCTTGCGGTCGGCTACACGCTCGACGAGATCGCCAACGACATCACCGGCGGCGCGACGCCGGCATCCTTCGAGCCGACCATCGACTACGTCGTCACCAAGATTCCGCGCTTTGCGTTCGAGAAATTTCCCGGCGCCTCGACCACGCTGACCACCTCGATGAAGTCGGTCGGCGAAGTGATGGCGATCGGCCGCACCTTCCAGGAAAGCCTGCAGAAGGCGCTGCGCGGTCTGGAAACGGGCCTCACCGGGCTTGACGAGATCGAGATCGAGGGGCTTGGCCGCAGCGACGACAAGAACGCGATCCGCGCCGCATTGGGCACGCCGACACCGGACCGCCTGTTGCAGGTCGCGCAGGCGATGCGGCTCGGCTGGAGCAATGAGGAGATTTTCACCTCCTGCAAGATCGATCCGTGGTTTCTGGCTGAAATGCGCGGCATCGTCGAGATGGAGAGCAAGATCAAGAGCAGCGGCCTGCCCGCCAACGCGTTCGGCATGCGGACCCTGAAGGCCATGGGCTTCTCCGATGCGCGGCTGGCGGTGCTGACCGGGACGTCGGAGGCCGAAGTGACGGCACAGCGCCAGGCGCTCGGGGTTCGCCCGGTATTCAAGCGCATCGACACCTGCGCCGCCGAGTTCGCTTCTCCCACCGCCTATATGTATTCGACCTATGAATCGCCGTTCGCAGGCAGCCCGGCGGACGAGTGCGCACCCTCCGACAAGACCAAGGTCATCATTCTCGGCGGCGGGCCCAACCGGATCGGCCAGGGTATCGAATTCGACTATTGCTGCTGCCATGCCTGCTTCGCGCTGCACGATGCCGGTTATGAAACCATCATGATCAACTGCAATCCGGAAACGGTATCGACCGACTACGACACCGCTGACCGCCTGTACTTCGAGCCGCTGACGTCGGAGGACGTGCTCGAAATCATCGCAACCGAGCGGCAGAACGGCACCCTGCACGGCGTGATCGTGCAGTTCGGCGGCCAGACGCCCTTGAAGCTCGCCCGCGCGCTGGAAGCGGCCAATGTGCCGATTCTCGGCACCTCGCCCGACGCCATCGACCTTGCCGAGGACCGCGACCGTTTCAAGCGCGTGCTCGACAAGCTGCACCTGAAGCAGCCGAAAAACGGCATCGCCTATTCGGTCGAGCAGGCCCGGCTGGTGGCGGCCGATCTCGGGCTGCCGCTGGTGGTGCGTCCGTCCTACGTGCTCGGCGGCCGCGCGATGCAGATCATCCGCGAGGAAACCCAGCTCGGCGACTACCTGCTTGGCACGCTGCCGGAGCTGGTGCCGGGCGACGTCAAGGCGCGCTATCCCAACGACAAGACCGGCCAGATCAATACCGTGCTCGGCACCAACCCGCTGCTGTTCGACCGCTATCTGTCCGACGCCATCGAGATCGACGTCGACTGCCTGTGCGACGGCAAGGACACCTTCATCGTCGGCATCATGGAGCATATCGAGGAAGCCGGCATTCACTCCGGCGACAGCGCATGCTCGCTGCCGCCGCACTCGATCGACGCCCGGATGATTTCCGAACTCGAGCGGCAGACCCGCGAACTGGCGCTCGGCCTCGACGTGGTCGGGCTGATGAACGTGCAGTATGCCATCAAGGACGGCGACATCTACGTGCTCGAGGTCAACCCGCGGGCGTCGCGCACGGTGCCGTTCGTCGCCAAGGTGATCGGCATGCCGGTGGCGAAGATCGCGGCCCGACTGATGGCCGGCGAGAAGCTCAAGGACTTCAAACTGAAGAAGCGCAAGCTCGGCCATGTCGGGGTCAAGGAGTCGGTGTTTCCGTTCGCCCGCTTCCCCGGCGTCGATACCGTGCTGGGTCCGGAGATGCGCTCGACCGGCGAGGTGATGGGCATCGACCGCTCGTTCGAGATCGCGTTTGCCAAGAGCCAGCTCGGCGGCGGCACCCGCGTGCCGCGCAAGGGCACGGTATTCGTTTCAGTCCGCGAGATCGACAAGGTCAGGATCGCGGAGGCGGTGCGGTTGTTGTTTTCGCTCGGCTTCAAGGTGATGGCCACCTCGGGGACGCAGCGCTTCCTTTCCGATTTCGGGGTGCCGACCGAAAAGGTAAACAAGGTGCTGGAGGGGCGGCCGCATATCGTCGACGCCATCATGAACGGCGACATCCAGCTGGTCTTCAACACCACGGAGGGGCCACAGGCGCTGGCCGACAGCCGCTCGCTACGGCGAGCTGCCCTCTTGCATAAAGTGCCATATTACACCACTCTTTCAGGTGCCGTGGCGGCAGCCCAGGGCATCCGCGCCTATCTGGGCGGAGACCTTGAGGTCCGCACGCTGCAGAGTTATTTTTCCGAATCCTGATCTTTGGCGGGCCTTCAGGGCCCGCTAACCGATTGGCAATAAAGCCGGCATGGCTGGAACTCACCCGGCCATGCGGATGTTCTGTTTCGGCGCCCGGTCGCCCCGAAATTGCAATCTGAAAAACGTCTCGCGCGGGCCCCGAAGGGCTCGCGCGATCGAAGGACAAGAGAGATGATGGAAAAGGTTCCGATGACCGCCGGCGGCTATGCCGCCCTCGAGACCGAATTGAAGCAGCGCCAGTCGGTGGAGCGCCCGCGTATCATCGAACATATCGCGGAAGCGCGCTCGCATGGCGACCTTTCGGAGAACTCGGAATATCACGCCGCGAAGGAGGAGCAGTCCCACAACGAAGGTCGGATCGCCGAGCTGGAGGACAAGCTGGCGCGCGCCGACATCATCGACATCTCCAAGCTCTCCGGCGACACCATCAAGTTCGGCGCGACGGTCACGCTGGTCGACGAGGACACCGACAAGAAAGCCGTGTGGCAGATCGTCGGCGAGCCGGAGGCCGACGCCAAGAAGGGCCGCATCTCCATCACCTCACCGCTCGCGCGCGCGCTGATCGGCAAGAAGAAGGGCGCGTCGGTGGAAGTCGTCGCGCCCGGCGGCGCCAAAGCCTACGAGATCACCAAGATCGAGTGGCGCTAGGCAGTCGTTTCGAAATTCCGCGACGCGCCCGATGCAAAACGGGCCGGGATCATCTCCCGGCCCGTTTGTTTGCAGCATTTGCCCGACAGGCGGCGACGGATCCGGCGTTGCCAACGCCGGCATCACGGTTGTCGCAAACACTTCGCGGACGGCATTATTCCTATGCTGCTTTGCGAAATGCCGCCGATTTTCTTATCCCAACGTGCTTTCCCTCCGCGCCCCGACGCGATACCAATTGGAGTATCCAAATATCGGGGGACGATCATGATCGAAGCTCTCGCGCCATGGGCGCCGCGCATTTTGAGCGTATTGCGCATTTACACCGGGCTATTGCTGCTCGAGCACGGCACGTCAAAACTTCTCGGCTTTCCTGCGGTTCCGAGTTTCGCAAACATCCATATCAATTCGCTCTTCGGAGTGGCCGGGCTGTTCGAACTCGTTGGCGGCGTGCTCCTTACCATCGGCTTGTTCACGAGACCGGTTGCCTTCATCCTATCCGGCTTTGCGGCGGTCGGTTATTTCGTCGTCCATTCGCCCAAGGCATTCTATCCGGCAGCGAACGGCGGCGAATTCGTCTCGCTCGTTTGCTTCCTTTGCCTCTATTTCGCGCTCGCTGGTGCTGGCCCGTGGAGCGTCGACGCAATGATGAAGCGCGAATGATCGGCCGCGCAACCGTCTGACCGAGGCGAATTGCCGCCCGCGGCACAGGGCGCAGCGCGTCGCTAGATCGCGGCATCTGTCGCACGCACGATCGGGAGGTTGAGCTATGAAAGCCAGCACGATCTGGGCACCCCGCATCCTCAGCCTATTACGGATTGTCCTCGGCCTGGTCCTGCTTCAATACGGACTCGCGAAGCTGTTCGGCTGGCCGGTTGTCAGGATGTTCGCGAATGTGCAGTGGTATTCGCTCTGGGGCATTGCCGGCATGTTCGAACTGGTCGGTGGCACGTTGCTCATCCTTGGCCTGTTCACTCGGCCGGTTGCCTTTATCCTGTCCGGCGAAATGGCCGCGGCCTATTTCATTGAACATTTTCCGCACAGCTATCTACCGATTCTGAGTGCGGGCGATCTCGCCGTCAGCCTTTGCTTTGCGTTCTTGTATATTTCCTTTGCCGGCGGCGGGCCGTGGAGCCTCGATGCGATGCGGCAGACCACCGATAGCGCACCCGCCGGTTGAAACCAATGGCTGGCCCCATCGTTAACGGGCCGGGGCTTGCCATTGGAGAGCACCATGAGTCTGGATCGTATTGGCACCGCGTACCAGCCCTACCTCTTGAGCCTTTTTAGGTTCATCACCGGCCTTTTGCTGTTCCAGTACGGGGTCGCGAAGCTCTTCAAGTTCCCGCCGGTCCCAATGTTCGCGGAGGTCGCCCCGTTCTCGCTGGTTGGCTTCGCGGGCACGCTTGAGCTGGTACTCGGTGGAATGTTGATGCTGGGTCTTTTGACGCGGCCCGTTGCTTTCATCCTGTCGGGCGAGATGGCGTTCGCGTATTTCATGGGGCATTTTCCCAAGAGCTTTTTCCCGCTGCTCAATGGGGGAACGCTGGCGATCGTGCTCTGCTTCAGTTGCCTCTATCTGGCGGCGGCAGGCGGCGGACCACTCAGCCTCGACGCTTTCCTGCGCGTCGGGACGTCGCGTGAACCGGACGCTCGCGGACTTGGACAAGCTCGGCGCTAGCTAGCGACCGTCTCGGACCAGGGCCGCTTCGGTTTCAGAACTCCTTGCCGATCATTCGATCTATCGAATAGCGCCCGCCGCCCTTGAAGAAGATGGCGACGCAGAGCAACGTCCACAGCAAGGCGTATTCGTAGCCGCGGGCGGTCCAGAAGTACCCGAACTGCCATTGGAAAACGAAGACAATGACCAGCATTTCGATCCCGACTACCACCGCGGCGATCCGGGTGAGAAACCCGATGGCGAGGCAGACAGCCGCTACCGATTCTGCGAAGTAGGTCAGATAGGCCAGTGCTTCAGCAAACGGCAATCCCTTGGCGGCAATGTTCGGGGCAAACTTGGCAATAGGAACATTCAATATTTTCTGGATGCCGTGCGGTACCAGAACCGCACCGGTAGCGAAGCGCATGAAGGCGTAGGAATAGGGGGAAAAGCGTCGGTAGAAGCTCGCAAGAGCTGGAAAGACAAGCGGTGTTTCGTCCTCCTGAGTGGCCATCGCGTCGCCTCCATTTTTCGGGACATTTTTCCAGGCAAGCTTCTCAAACACCGGAACACGATCGCAACCCTGCTGTTCCGATGCTCAGAAAAATCCGGACGCGGAGCGTGCATCTTGCAAATCGGTGCCGGGAAGGCAGGCAAGCATGCTACCCCGGCACCTTCAATTCAAGCGGCACCGCGGCCTCGTATTTGGAATTGTGCAGCACCAGCGAAGTCCTGACATTGCGCACATGCGGGGCCGCCGTCAGGTGGGTGACGAAATCCTGAAACGTCGTCATGTCGGGCGCCACGCATTTCAGGATGAAATCGACCTCGCCCGACAGCATCCAGCATTCCCGCACCAAGGGCTCGGCGCGCACGAATTGCTCGAACGCGCGCAGGTCAGCGTCGGCCTGGCTGGACAGATGCACCGAGGCGAACACCGTGACGTCAAAACCGAGCCGGCGCGGGTCGAGCAGTCCGCGATAACCCTGGATGTAACCCTCTTCCTCGAGCGTTCGCACCCGGCGCAGGCAGGGTGGCGGCGAAATCCCGACGCGTTTGGCCAGTTCCACGTTGGTGATTCGGCCGTCGGCCTGGATTTCGTTGAGGATTTTGAGGTCGATCTCGTCAAGATTCTTCGACACGCGGGTCCGGATCCTGGGTGCGGGAAATACCGGTAACACTCTTAGCGCAGCCCGCGTATTCTGCGCAATTTTATTACGCGTGCGCTGCGTCATTTTCCCCACCTGCGAGGAAAATTCGCGGATATGGATTGCAATTCTTGCATAGCTTGCCAGATGTCCTAGACTTGGATTTGACACTTTCGACGCTGGCGCGATGCCTTTTCGGGCGCATTCCGTCTGCGCGCGGACCAAATTCCCTTAGATCCGGATCTAGCCTATGCCTGCCCCCATCCATGCCAAGGTTGTCATTATCGGTTCCGGCCCGGCCGGTTACACCGCCGCGATCTACGCCGCGCGCGCGATGCTCGAGCCGGTGCTGATTCAGGGCATCCAGCCCGGCGGCCAGCTCACCATCACCACCGACGTGGAGAACTATCCAGGTTTCGCCGACGTCATCCAGGGTCCGTGGCTGATGGAGCAGATGGAAAAGCAGGCCGCTCATGTCGGCACCAAAATCGTCACCGATCTCGTCACCAAACTCGAACTCACCCAGCGGCCGTTCCGGCTGACCTGCGACAGCGGCGACGTCTACCTCGCCGAGACGGTAATCCTCGCCACCGGCGCTCAGGCGCGCTGGCTCGGCATGCCATCGGAAGAAAAATTCAAGGGATTTGGCGTCTCGGCCTGCGCGACCTGCGACGGATTTTTCTACCGCGGCAAGCAAGTCGTCGTGGTCGGCGGCGGCAACACCGCGGTCGAGGAAGCGATGTTTCTAACCAACTTCGCCTCAACGGTGACGATCGTGCATCGCCGCGACCATTTCCGTGCCGAGCGCATCCTGCAAGAGCGCCTGTTCAAGAACCCCAGGATCAAGGTGGTGTGGGACAGCGCCATCGACGAAATCTGCGGCACCGAGAACCCCGGCAAGGTCACTCATGTCCGGTTGAAGAATGTCAAAACCGGCGCGCTAAGCGAACTGGCGGCGGACGGCGTCTTCATCGCGATCGGCCACGCACCGGCCACGGAACTGATCCTCGGCCAGATCAAGCTGAAACCATCCGGCTATGTCGAGGTGGCGCCGAACTCGACCGCGACCTCGGTGCCCGGCGTATTCGCCGCCGGCGACGTCGCCGACGAAATCTGGCGGCAGGCAGTAACGGCCGCGGGGCTGGGCTGCATGGCCGCCCTTGAAGCCGAACGTTTTCTCGCTGTCAGGGCGAGCGAACGCGCGGCAGCGGAATAATCATGGCAAGAACCCGCGACGGATTTACCGATATGGATTGGGACAAGCTGAAGGTGTTTCACGCAGCGGCGGAAGCGGGCAGCTTCACGCATGCCGGCGAGCAGCTCGGCCTGTCGCAGTCGGCGGTATCACGCCAGGTCAGCGCGCTGGAGCAGGAGCTCTCGGTCTCGCTGTTCCACCGCCATGCCCGCGGTCTGATCCTCACCGAGCAGGGCGACCTGCTGTTTCGCACCGCCCATGACGTGTTCATGCAACTGCAGGCCGCGCGCGCGAAACTGACCGACAGCCGCGAGCGGCCGAGCGGCGACCTCAAGATCACGACGCCGCCGGCGCTCGGCATCAATTGGCTGATTCCGCGGCTCCACGAATTCACCGCGCTTTATCCGGAGATCCGGATATCCATGATCGTCACCGACGAGGACCTCGACCTTTCGATGCGCGAGGCCGACGTCGCGATCCGCACCCGCAAGCCGACCCAGCCCGACCTGATCCAGCGCAAGCTGTTCTCGATCGGCTTCCATGCCTATTGCTCGCCGGAATACATCAAGCGCTTCGGCACGCCGCGCACCCTCGACGACCTCGACGCCCATCGCATCATCACGCTGAGCGATACCCAGGTTCAACCCCACCTGCAGAATCGCAACTGGCTGGTCGAGGCCGGCCGCAACGGCTCCGGTCCGCGCGAGGCCTATTTCAGGGTCAACAACATTCTCGGCCTGGTGCGCGCCTGTCAGCAGGGATTAGGCATCGCCGCGCTGCCGGATTATCTGGTCGAGGAAAATAACCGCCTGGTGCAGCTGTTTGGAGAAACCGATTCGATTCAGGTCGATACCTATTTCGTCTATCCAGAAGAGCTGAAGACGGTGGCGCGGGTACAGGTGTTCCGCGACTTCGTGGTGAGCAAGGCGCAGCGCTGGCCGTCCTGATGATCGGTCGATAAGCCCCCGGTCTTCGCATGACTGACATGCTTCGGGGGTGGTTGCTGCGAGGCGCTGGTACGGACCATAGTGCTGACACGCTGAGCACTCGCGTTGCGCATTTGTCCCCCTCCTCCAGTGGCGCGGGCGCTCAGTAATCCCCTCTTGGAAGGTGATTGTGTCGGCCTCACATGGCCAATACTTAAGCCGGGCTCTCTGGAGCCCGGCTTTTTTTTTGCAGCGAGCGACCGGACGCGGCGCCGTCCTCATCCGTTGACAGGGTTGTGCTCGCCGATCATGATCCGCCAATGAATATGAGTCTCCGCATCGCAGCGTCGTCGAAAAAAGCTCCCCTCCCGGGGACTGGAGATCGACGCGCGCGATAGGCTTCTCGCTCAACACCGATCCCAAAACCCCGCCGTCTGGACGGGGTTTTTTGTTGTCCCGTCTCCGGCTCAACCCCAAGGAGATGGACCCATGAACGACCTTCGCTCTCGCCTGCATGGCCTCTGGCTGCCGCTGGTCACGCCGTTTCGCGACGGTGAACTTGACGAGGCGTCGCTGCGGCGGCTGGTTCGGCATTATGTGGCGCTGCCCGTCAATGGACTCGTTCTGGCCGCCACCACCGGCGAAGGCCTTACCCTCGAACCCGGCGAAACCGAACGGCTCGTGCTGACGGCCCGCGACGAAGCCCGCAAGTCCGGCAATCTTCCGATATGCCTCGGCCTGTCCGGCAGCAACACCAGGGGTCTTCTGCAGACGGTCGATCGAACGGCGGACTGGCCGATCGACGGATACCTGATCTCCTGCCCGTATTACTCGCGGCCGTCGCAGCGCGGCCTGGAGCTTCACTTCCGCGCGCTCGCCGATCGCGCCGAACACCCGCTCCTGCTCTACAACATTCCCTACCGGACCGGCGTCAACCTCGGCAACGAGGCGATGCTGCGCCTGGCCGATCATCGCAATATCGTCGGGTTAAAGGACTGCTCGGCGGACCGCGACCAGTCGCTCGATCTGTTGCGCCGGCGACCGGCAGATTTCGCGGTTCTGACCGGCGAGGACGCGCAATACCAGGAGGCACTGAGCGATGGCGCCGACGGCGCTATCCTGGCGTCCGCCCGTGTCGAAACCGAAGCCTTCGCGCAAATTCAGAATCTGCTGATGGCGGGTGAACCCGTTGCCGCGCTGGCCCGTTGGCGGTCGGTTGCGAACCTCACGCGGTTATTGTTTTCCGAGCCGAGCCCGGCGCCGATCAAGCACTGGCTGTGGCGCACTGGATTGATCGAGAGCGCGGAATTGCGGCTGCCGATGACGGAGGTAAACGGGGAGCTGGCCGCACGCCTCGATCGGGCGATCCGGCTGACAAAGGCGGCAGCCGAGATTCGCCTTGGTTAATGCCCCCTGACGACGGCGCTTCAAATCCGAACGACGCGGCGGCTGCAGTCTTAGAATCTTGGAGATATGGAATCCGCCAACATCAAGTCGACGGGGGGAAACCATGACCACTCAAACCATTCAAGATGCCGGCAAGCTCGCTGCCGCGCGCGCCGAAGCGGTGCAGGACCTGCTGCTGGTGTCGTCATTCGGCCTCTGGGCGGTGCTGTTGGGGCTGGCGCCGGTTCTGGCCTTCCGGCTGCTGACGGGAAGCTGAGAACGACGCCGCTGCCGCCGTGGTTAATCCGCGGTAGCAGGTGTGGTCAAATATGCGCGAAATCGCAACCGGCTTTTTTAAAATTCGGCGCGTATGGTCTCTTCACAAAAACAGCAAGCGCGGGGGCGTTGTGAATACCGACACTGTGAATACCGACACTCGGAATCATGCATTTCCCGAACAGCAGGGCTTTACCACCCAGGACATTCTTTGGGCGCTCGGCATCTGGTCGGTGATCCTGTGCCTGTCGCCGGTGATCGTCTTCTACGTGCTGATGGTCGCCTGATCGGCTCTTCGCCGCATGCGGCAAACGTGATCCCCGCGTAACGTCTCGGCCGTTACGCGGGGATCACGATTCAGAACAGAAAACCGCGCGAAGCCGCCCGCGTTCCTTGGCGGTCCGGCAGCCGGCCGCTTATGCCGCCTGCTTGTGCATCGCGCCGCTCGCCGACGCCGATCCGCGGATCGCTTTCACCGAGCGCTCGATCGCAGCCCATAGCCGGCTGATCTCCGCCGCCGCACGGCCTTCGGCATAATATTCGCGCGCGCCTTCGCCATGGCTTAGCGCCATCAGAAGATCGGCGCGGTTGGTGATCTGACCGCCCCACACCGGCGCGCGGAACTTGGACAGCGATTCGCGCGCAATGGTTACGATCGGGCTCTCGATTTCGTCCCTGCGTGCCGGCGCGCCGTTGAGCACCACCGCGTAGGGCTTGCGCGCCGCGCGGCAGGTCTGAATGGTTTCCTGCACCGCGTTGACATCGAATACCCCCGGCCGCGCCGGAATGATCACCATGGTGGCGTTCCTGATGGAATCCTCGACGACGGCCGACACATTCGGCGGCGTATCGACAAATACCCATTCGATGCCGTCACGCTTCGCGGCGGCGATGATCCCGCTGACCGAATTGACCGCGGTCCTGATCGCCGGCTCGTTGGTGCCGCGCAGTTTGTGCCACAGCGTCAACGATCCCTGCGGATCGGCATCGATCATCAGACACGGCTTCGTTGCCTTGTGGACATGCGCCGCGAGATGGGCAGCCAGCGTACTTTTCCCCGAGCCGCCCTTACGCGATGCGAAAACAATAACGTTCATACCTTGGCCTCCAGGTTGACCCAGGAGACGAAAATGAATCAGCGCGCTGATTCGTGGAAGAAAAATTTAGCGGCAATTGTGGCGAAGCCCCCGATTCTTGGGTCGGGTGGGCTTTTGAGTCACACCCTGCGTTGCAGCAGGGGCGAACACCCGGCCTTCTACCTCCCCGTGCATCGGCGCCGAGGGCTTTTCCCGGGAAGCGGCGGTGCTCGCCGAGCAAACCGAGTCCGCACGGAAGAGATCGCCCGAGGTCCGCAAGGCAAGGGAACTGCGGTCAGTCGTCGTCTGCCCTGCCGGGCTTTTTGGACTTTTTCGGCTTGGTACTGCCCGGCTTGATGCTCAACGGCCGCCCGGCATTGACCGGCGTGACCGCGGCCTCGGGCTCGGACCTGAAATACACCCGGCAACCCGGGCTGAGCTGGGATTTGTTCCTGACCATGCAGACCGTGACGCGATCGACATCGGGAATATCGGCGCCGCAAAGCCGAAACGCATCGTCGCTGCACGCTTGCTGCTGCTCGGGGGTGTAGGCCTGGCTTGCCGCGGGCCACATCGAAACCGAAACCGCGGTGGCCAGCATCAGGCCGAGCTGGAACTTCCTGGACCGGACAGCAAACATGAATCCCCCCGAAGCATTGGCTTTGCAAAGTGTGGGGGAATGGCGATGAGTTGGCAAGCAGGACCGCGCGCCCGGATTCAATCAGTCGTGGAAAGTGTCATGCGCGCCACAGCGCCGACTGCCGACCCGCCAAGGCCAAGTCTTGATGCGCCTTTCAATCTCAGCCGTCCGCTTAGCGCACCTTTGCTTCGTGTTTGGGGGTGCGGCGGCGCGGCATGCGCGCTGATGAACTCGCGTCAGCCCAGTCATGAACGTCGTGACCGACGAACTGTTCTTGGCGGTGCTGGACAGGTAAGCCGGGCCAACGTCCCATTGCGCTGGTCCTGGAGCAGGCTACAGGATGACGCGATGGGACGGGAACTTATCAATTGCCAGGATTGCGGGGGAGCGGCCTGCTTCAGTGCGGCCGCATCTGCTCTTTTTGCGATAGGCGAGGAAACCCAGACCGCAGAAACCCAAGATCATCATCGCCCATGTTGAGGGTTCGGGGACGGCGGCTACCTGATTTGCGCCGACTTCCGTTACGAGCAATCCATTACTCCCATCTCCGCCAATACTGTTTACGTAGTGGAAGGACAATGTATACGAGTCGCCAATCGTGGTTGCTAGCGTCTGTGCGTAGGTGTCGTAACTCCCCACAGTGGTGCCGAGAAACAGCAACGCTGGCACCGACGTACCGTCATTAAACGTGAAGGTAAGACTACCAGACGCGGCGGGCGTTAGGTTCCATGCACTTCCCAATAGGTTCGCACCCGTGCCATTTAGAAACAGACCGTTTTGGACCGTCTGTTCGAATCCCGGTACTTGATACCCGCCAATCGAAATTATCGTCGAGGTGTCTGACGCAACGAATTCCAAATTGAACACCGTGCCTGAGCCCGGGGTAGCAGGCGCATCAACAAGGTTTAGTAACACGGTTGCCTGAACCGACCCTGAAGCCAAAAGCACCGCCGCGGCTCCGGCCGTTCCTACCATCCTCAAAACTTTTTTGATTCCCATTTCAACGCTCCCTGCATTCGGGCCGAGTATGGGCATCAAGGAAAAGCCTTTCAGGCCTGCGACATCCTGTCAATCAACCATGTTTGGCAACATTTGGCGAGTTGGTCGGCCTCGGCGCGAAGATCATACGCGAGTTGTGGCCAAGCGCGGACTCGCAGTGTGCAGCTGATGGCTCGGACGGTCCCTCTCCAATGATCTGGCGTCCTTGTAGGCCTCTTCGGCGCCATTCTCGGAGGTTTGTTGGCCAGGTTCTTGACCCGCTAGCGCAATGGCGCCGGCAGGGGTTTCCCTTAAACTTTTCAGGCAACGGAATTAGCTTGAGCGGAACATCCATGTACTGCAGCGCCTCGCCGACTTTTACAGCGGGCGAGGGGCGTCGATGCTCGGTACGGCAATCATGACGCCAACTTGCTCGGGATCACTCGGCAACTGATCTCCAAGCGGAACATCTATCCCGGCTCGCATCAGCATTTGGCGAAACCACGCGTGCCCGGCCAAGCGCCTTTCAGATGCTGTTGGTTGCTAGCTGGTGTCTAGGAAGGAAGATTGCGGAGCGCTAAATCTGTAAGTGATTGTTTCTGCTGGTACAGTTGGGTGGGCTCGAACCACCGACCTCCTGTTCCACAGACAGGCGCTCTAACCAACTGAGCTACAACTGCATCCGTTGCCGGTCCCTCAACGGGTCCCCGAACGGGGCGGAAACTAGGTGCAACGCCTCTCTTTGGCAAGACCGCCGGAGACGCCAATAACGCCGCCGGCGCGCATCGCGCGGCTTCAAAAAACAAAAAGCCCGGGCTGGCCGCCCGGGCTTTTTTGGGACGCGAATGATCGATCAGGCGGCCGGCTTGAACAGCTTCGACGCATTGGCCTTGATCGGCTCGACGGTTTCGGTGGCGACCTTCTGGGTCAATTCGGCGAGTTCCTTGGCCTGGGCGGTGACCGCCTCGAACTGCTTTTTGGCATGGGAGGACCACAGCTCCATCGCTTCCGACGGCGATTTGATGCCCAACAGTTCCTGCGCGAAGTCCAGCGACGCAGTGGTATTGGATTTCATCATTTCCATCACCTTGGCGGAGTACTCGCTGACGCCCTTGTTGACGGTGGTGAACACCGCCTCGATGGCGCTGTTGTGGCTTTCGGCGACATCCTTGAACTTGGCGTAGCTGTCGCGCGCCTGCGAGACGCCCTTTTCGGCGAACGCACGCATCTGCTCGGGGACCTCGAATGGGATAACGGAGGAGGAGAAAGGATCTGAACTGGCCATGGCATATGTCCTTCGCACGGGGAAAATGGATGTGACCCCTTTCGCGCCCGGCAGCGCCGGGAACGTCAAACTGGATCACTCATGGGAATGCCCAACGTCGGGCGTCCGACACTATGCAGCTATATAATGTCAATTTTGTGCAATGCAATGCGAAGTCGGGTGCAATGCCGCATGGCAGACCTGGACCGGATGCACGTTCCAACCGGGAAACTCCGGCGGGAATGCGGCTCAGCCTTTCGGCTGGGCGGCATCCATCGCCGCCTGGCCGACGATCTGGGCCCATCTCGCGGGCCTGCTCGGCCAGCGCGCGCATCTGGCCTGCGCCGAATCGCCATGCAGCCGCATGATTTCGGTCAGCTCGCTGGCCTGCAGCAGCGATCACGCATGGTCGAGCGAGTCCGCGGCGCTTGCACGCTGCTCGCGAATTTCTCAAAAGCCTTGCGGGCCTGATCGAAGCTTTCTTCCGCCATCGATCGCATTCCTTCGGAATCTCCAACCGCCCTTCTTCACTCATCGTCCCGCTCCTGTTGCGCCGTCGAGGATCCGTCCACTCGCGAACCCTGGTCGCCGCTTGCCCGCACCAGCGCCACCGCCGGCAATACGGTCCAGTCGAATTAAGGTTATCGCGGCTTCGGCTTGTTCCCGGGGCTGCGGGGCCGTGGACCTGCCGTCGCGCGCGGGCGATACTAACGGTTCGTTAAGGCTGTCGTCGTCTGGCAGAAGATATCGGGCGCCGTCCCGGGCAGGCGCCGAACCCCATCGAGTCATATCAGCACGATGAATCATGCGGATTTCCAGTTGCAAGGCATCGGCGATCCGCGACTGGCGGTGCACGCGACCGGCGCCCTCCCCGCATGGCTATGGTCGGTCGACGGCACGCGGATCCTCTGGGCCAATCCGGTCGGTGCGAGACTGTTCGGCGCGGCCAATGGCGCAGCGCTCGCCAAAAAGATTTTCGGCCCGGCCGATGCGCGCCGGCGCCAGGTGGCGCAGCTCGCAGGAAAACTGCCGTCATCGGGCGCCATCCGGCTGCAGCGGCTGGGCCGCTTCGGCGCGTCGCTCGGCATGCTCGTCAGCTGCGGCTGCGCGCGGCTTGAATTCGCCGATGGCAGCCACGGCATCCTGGTCGTGGCCGCCGAACCGGTCGGCCGCACGATGCCGCTCGTCGAGCGGCTGCAACGGCTGGTCGAAGGCATCGACACGCCGATCGCCGCCTTCGCCCGCGACGGCACGTTGGTCGGCGCCAGCGACGCCGCGCGTCCGCTGCTGGGCTTTCGCAATCTTTCCGGGGCCGGTCTTGACGATGTGCGCGACAACGCGCTGAAGCAGGGCCGCGCCGAGACCGCTGTTGGCACCGGCCACATGGTGCTGCAGCGCGTCGGCAGCGGCGCGGATGTCGGCCTGATTGCGCTGATCGCGCCGCCGGCGGATCGGCCCATGCCCGACTACGAGCAGCCGGCGACATCGGGCGAAGCGCCGGCCGAGTTCGCATTGATGGAGGACGTAGCTGAATCATCAGCGGCGCCCGCGTTCGACCCGCCGCTCGAAGCTGACCTGCCGACGGCGCTTCAGCCTGACACCGCCCTGGATGCGACATCCGCAGCGACGCCGACGCAAGCGTCGCTCGCGGAAACGGCCCCCTTCCCGCTGCGCTTCACGTGGCAGATGGATGCCGAAGGCCGCTTTTGGCTCGGCGCCGGCGAATTCGCCCGCCTGATCGGCGCGCGCTACGCCGCGGGCTTCGGCCGGCCGTGGCGCGAAATCGCAGACCGCTCCGGCCTCGATCCCGACGGCCGTGTTCTCAAGGCGTTCGCTACCCGCGATAGCTGGAGCGGCGTCACCCTGGACTGGCCGGTCGATGGCGACGCCCGCCTGCCGGTGGAGTTGTCGGGGTTGCCGACCTTCGATCGCGTCCACAATTTCGCCGGCTATCGAGGGTTGGGTGTCTGTCGCGATCTCAACGGTCTGGCGCGGCTTGCGGCGCTGCGTCGTCTCGAATTGCTGGAGCGCCCGCTAACGCCACAGGAGATTTCGGCCGACATCGTTCAGGCGGGTCCTGCCGGGGACACGCCCGAGGCTGACCTGCCCGCAATAGCCCCTGCGACTAGTACCCCAGAAGCGCCTGACCCAATTGCCGTTGAGGCTTCACGCCAACCCGATTTGGAAACGCCCGTGGAAACGCCGAAGGAAACGCCAATGAACGTGCTGCCGTTTCGGCCGATCGGCGAACCGAAATCGCCTGTCCTGACGCCGGTGGAAAACAGCGCCTTCAACGAGCTCGCCCGGCAATTGTCGGCGCGGCTCGAAAGCGAAGACGGCGCTGCCGTCGCGACGCTGGCCGCACCCGATGCGCCCGATGCGGTGGTCGAGCCGCCGGCCGCGCCGGAAGCCGGCGAAACCGGCGAACAACCCGGCTGGCTGTTGCAGCACGAGCCGCCCGCGCGGGGCGAAACCCGGCGCGACAAGACGCTGCTCGACCTGCTCCCCGTGGGCGTGCTGATCTACCGGCTCGACCGGCTGGTCTATGCCAACCCCGCGTTTCTCAAGCGGATGGGCTATGAGAGCCTTTATGCCCTGGAGGAAGCCGGCGGTCTCGACGCGCTTTATGTCGAGCCCGGCGTCTCGACCGCCAGCAGCACGTCGGACACCGGCACCCCCGTGACGATTTCCGCCAGCCAGGCTTCGTCAGGAGACGCGCAGGCGACCGAGGCGCGGCTCTACACGATTGCCTGGGACGATGACTCCGCGCTCGCCCTGATTTTCTCGGGCGCAGCGGCGAAAAGCGCCGATATCGCCGCCGCGATCGGACAGCCCGCGCCGGTGTCGGCGCCGTCACCGGTCGGCCACGCCAACGCCGAGGAACTCGGTGCCATCCTCGATACCACGGCCGAAGGCATCCTGATGTTCGACGCCGAGGGCAACATCAATTCATGCAACCGCAGCGCTGAAGCGCTGTTCGGGCACGACGGCGCCGAACTCGTGAAGCGCAATCTCGCCGACCTGTTCGCACCGGAAAGCCAGCGCGCGGTTATGGACTATCTCGCGGGCATCAGCGGCGCCGATGTCGCCAGCCTGCTCGATCATGGCCGCGACGTGCTCGGCCGAACAAACCGGGGCGGGCTGATCCCGCTGTCGATGACGATGGGACGGACCCGGCCCGACGGTCCGAATTTTTTCGCGGTGTTTCGCGAACAGTCGCAGAGCAAGAAGAGCGAAGGCAAACTGCGGCAGGTGCGGCGGCTGGCCGACCAGGTGGCGAACGCCAGGGCGGACATGCTGGCGCGGATCAGCCATGAGGTCCGCACCCCGCTCAACGCCATTATCGGATTTGCCGAAGTGATGATCGGCGAACGCTTCGGCGCGCTCGGCAACGAGCGTTACGTCGAATATATGAGGGACATTCGTGCTTCCGGCGAACGGGTGATCGCCATCATCAACGACCTGCTCGATCTCAGCCGGATCGAGACCGGCAGACTGGAGCTCACCTTCGCCAACCAGCGCCTCAACGATCTGGTCGAGCAGTGCGTGGCGGTGATGCAGCCGCAGGCCAACCGCGAACGCATCATCATCCGTACCTCGCTGGCGCACGCGCTGCCGCCGGTGGTCGCCGACGCCGGCGCATTGCGTCAGATCGCGCTGAACCTGATCGGCAATTCGATCCACCTCGCCAGGGCCGGCGGCCAGGTCATCGTTTCCACCGCGCTGTCGGATTTCGGCGACGTGGTCTTGAGGGTCCGCGATACCGGCCAGGGGCTCAGCGACAGCGAGGTCGCCGCCGCGATGGAGCCGTTCCGGACGCAGGCCCCCTCAGATCAGGCCTCCGACAATTCCGGCGTCAGCCTTTCGCTGACCAAGGCGCTGGCCGAGGCCAACCGCGCCCAATTCCGCATCAAGACCGGCCCGCGTTCGGGGACGCTGATCGAAGTGGTGTTTTCGCACGATCTGGCGAAGGCCTGAACTCGGACCTCAACGCGCCATTGCAGCGGCTGGCCGCGCCTGTTGCTCGGTTGCTTGCTATTTTTCATTCGACGGTCGGTCGCAAAGTGATAGGCTTGAAGCGTTGCGCTACGTCTTCTCGGCGGGTCAAATGCGACGACGCGAGTTAGTCACGCTCCTTGGCGGCGCGGCTGTGGCTTGGCCTCTCGCCGTACTCGCGCAACAGCCCGACAGAATGCAGAAGAAATTGCCGGTTATCGGCTTTCTGGCCTCAGCGCCGGAGCAACCCCTCCTGGACGCATTTGACCGGGGGTTGCGTGAGCAGGGGTATGTGGAAGGACGGAACATACTTGTCGAGCGCCGGTTCTGGAAAAACGACCGGGAGCAACTATCGAATTTTGCGGCAGAATTTGCCTCTGAGCGTGTGGATGTCATTGTGGCGCCGACCACGGTCGAGGCTCTTGCCGCCAAGCAAGCGACCAGCGCAATTCCTATTGTGACCGCTACAGCCGATTCACTGTCCGTCGGGCTCGCCGCCAGCTTGGCGCGACCCGGTGGCAACGTGACCGGCTTGAGCGCGATCAGTGATGATCCGGGTAAATTTACCAAAGGTCTAGCCCTTTTAGCCGAAGCTGTTCCTATGGCTTCTCGCTTTGCGGTGTTGATGGACCCGACAACTCACTGCACGCGCAAATCCTAAAGGGAGCGGTGGGAGCCGCTGCACGACTCCACATCAGCATTTTGCCGGTGGAGAAGCGCACGCCAGACGATATCGATTCAGCGTTCGCTACCATGGCCACAAATGAAATTCAGGCAGTCGCCGTCCTGTCGGACCCAGTGGAGTTCCGCAAATCGCCGGATGATCATTGAATTAGCCGCCAAGCATCGCATTCCAGCGATGTACACTTGGCGGGTGGAGGCCGTAGAGGGCGGACTTTTTGCTTACGGCCCAGATATAGCCGACCTTAACCGGCGCGCTGCAGGGTATGTCGTGAAGCTATTGCAAGGAGCCAAAGCTGGCGAGCTTCCGATTGAACAGGCGGAGCGGTTTCGGCTCGTGATCAATCTCAAGACGGCCAAGGCGCTCGGCCTCATTGTGCCGCCTACGCTGCTCGCCACCGCCGACGAGGTGATCGAATAACGATCCTTTTTGCTGCACTGCATGAGTCCGGTGTTGGGGCACTTCCCTGACATGGCGCGAGCGGCAATCCCCATCCGGTCAGTCCTTCTTACCCAAATGCGACGCTCATCGCCTCCCCTGCCAAAGTTGGTGGATGGCTCCTCTTGTCACCTCTTGTCACACCGCAAGCCCATGACATACTCGCCGCGCGAATGATTTGAGATCGTGCAGCGTCTGGGAGTTGCCAGTGACGCAGCCCTGGATTTTCGACCTCGGGGCTTGAGTCTTGCCGCCTTCAAGGCGGAGCGAATTCGTCATAGCTTTTCTTGAAGTTGCGGCTGGCGGCTTTGCTTCCTCCCGACGTTAGCGCTCAGGCCGCGCAGACGGCCGCCTGCAGAAAATGCGCCTGCTCAAGCACAACCGGAGGAATGCCTATGACAATGACAGCTGAGTTACCCGGCCAGGTCCCGTGGTGGAAAGAGCCTACCAAGGATCAATGGATGGCGTGGATCGCCGCCTGGCTCGGTTGGACCCTCGATGCGTTCGACTTCACCATCTTCCTGTTGATCATGGTGCCGATCGCCGAAACGTTCCACGTTCCGTTGATCGAAGTGACCGCCGTATTCACCATCACCCTGTGGCTGCGGCTGGTGGGCGCCGTCGGCTCCGGCTGGCTCGCCGATCGCGTCGGGCGCAAGACGCCGCTGATGATCTCGATCCTCTGGTATTCGTTCTGCAACCTGTTCGCCGGCCTCTCGCCGAGCTTCACGCTACTGTTCGTGTTCCGCGCGCTGCTCGGCATCGGCATGGGCGCGGAGTGGCCCGCCGGCGCCGCGCTCGCCATGGAGTCGTGGCCGGCCCGCTCGCGCGGCCTGATGAGCGGCCTGCTGCAGGGATCCTGGAGTATCGGTTTCCTGCTATCGAGCGCCGCCTACGGACTGCTTTACGACAAGATCGGCTGGCGCGGCCTGCTGATCCTCGGCGTCCTGCCGGCGCTGGCCGTGGTGTGGATCCGCTTCTACGTCAAGGAACCGAGTGTGTGGGTGGAGAACCGCCGCATTCAGCGCGAGCAGAAGCAGGAATTTCGGGCGCCGCTGTTCGACATCTTCCGCGCCCGCGTGCTCGGCAACACCATCATGGCGTGCCTGTGGATGGCGAGCGGCTTTGTGATCTACTACTCGGTCTACGGCATGTTCGCCACCCACCTGCAGAAGGATCTGCATCTGGCCGCGGGGATGGTTGCGATGCCGATCGCGCTGGCCAACCTGGTGGCGTTCCTGGCGAGCGGAGCCTGGGGGTATGTCGCCGACGTCTTCGGCCGCAGATGGGCCATGATCATCCCGGCGGCGATCGGCGCCTGCGTCACGCCGCTGTATTTGTTCTCCGATTCCTACCCCATGGTGGCCGGCGCCTTCATCCTGCAGGGCGCGTTCCTCGGCGCGATCTATGGACAGAATCCGGCGTATCTGACCGAGCGTTTCCCGACCGAGGTGCGGGCGACCGCGTCGGGTTTCTGCTACCATCAAGGCGCGATTTGGGCGGGCTTCACCGGGCCGGTGCTCACCTACTTCGCCGTCAGTCAGCCACTTGGCTTCGCCGTTCCGATGCTGGTGGCGACGACCGGCGCCGCGATCATGTTCGTCATCACTCTGCTGTTCAGCCCGGAGACGAGGGGCAAGGTGCTGGTTTCGGAAATCACCCTGCTGCAAGCCGCCGAGTGACGGCGACCGCGGCCGCCTTCCGGCGGCCGCGGTTTACTCCGCAAGACCATGAAGAACGCACGGGGAGATGCGCGCGGTAGTACACGCGTGTCACCTTCACTTGGCGGACATCGCCGCTCACGATGCCAACGTGATGGTTTTGACTCGCCCGGATCGGCCAAGAAATCATGGTTACCGCGCGGTTACCTGACATCCCGGTTTCATCCGACGCTACGAGACTTAAGCGAGTTGTAACCCGGCTTGGCTAAATCGAGACGCGAGGTAGCTCATGTCCGATTTTGCACCGACCGCGGATCGCCGTTCGCGCGTCGCCGCGAAGCCCGCCAGTCCCAAAGTCCTGATGCTTGTGCTGTCGGTCATGGTTGTCGCCGTGCTCGCGGCGCCCGCCATCAGGACCGGCGTGTTCGACGCGATGTCGACAGATGACGCAATGCGGCTGGTTGAAGTGCGCGACCTGATCGCGGGCCAGGGCTGGTTCGACCTGGCGCAGCATCGGCTTGGTCCGCCCGGTGTTTCGATGCACTGGTCGCGCGTCATCGACGCGCCGCTGGCCGCGGTGATCCTGATCTTCAAGCCGCTGCTCGGGATCCATGCGGCCGAGGCCGTCACGCTGTTTCTGTGGCCAACATTGTTGTTGCTGGCCACCATCTTGCTGCTCACGCCTGCGATCGCCGGTCGATTGTGCGGCGATGGCGATCGAGGGGCGGCACAACTTGCCGCGGTCATCCTGGCCGCTCTTTCGGTACCGGCGCTGGTTCATTTCCGCGCCGGCGCGATCGATCACCACAACGTCCAGATCGTCCTGCTGCTGGCCCTCGTCCTGCTGACGTCGCGCATCGAACAGAGCGTCGCCTGCGCCGGCCTTGCCGGGGGCGCCGCAGCGCTGTCGCTGGCGATCGGCGTCGAGATGCTGCCGGCGATTGCCGCGATATGCCTGACGGTGTTCGGTCTGTTGATCCGGCGCGGCCCGGCGGTATCGCGCCCGCTCTTGATGTTTGGCGCCGCGCTGTCAGGATCGTCGCTGCTGCTCGCCGGCCTGCTGTTGCCGTTGCACTCTCTTGCGGCGCCCGTGTGCGACGCCTTTGGCGGGCCGTTTCTGCTGCTGATGGCGGGAGGCGGCGCGACGCTGATGATTGTGGTCGGCGTCGATCGCTGGCGTTCCTCGTTGCCCGGCCGCCTCGTCGCGGGAGGCGTAGCCGGCTCTTTCGTTGTCGGACTATTCTTCGGGCTGTTTCCGGGATGTCTGGCATCTCCATTCGCCATGATCGATCCGCTTGTGACGTCGTTTTGGTTCGATCGGGTCGCCGAAAACATGTCGTTCGCGGCCATTCTGCAACTTGCGCCGCAGAAACTCGCCGGCTTCTATGGCTTTCCGATCCTGGCCCTGGGTTTCGCGGTTGCCGCCCTGCTCCGTTCCGACACGCGCGCGCGATTCCAGTGGATTGTGGCCGTCGTCTCGCTGGTCGCAT
Organism: Bradyrhizobium sp.; assembly: GCA_036266415.1. Taxonomy (GTDB): domain Bacteria; phylum Pseudomonadota; class Alphaproteobacteria; order Rhizobiales; family Xanthobacteraceae; genus Bradyrhizobium. The sequence continues at coordinate 56,263 of DATANB010000081.1, forward strand.
TGATTGGAATCAGCATCTGGGAGATGCGCGGCAGCGCGGGGGCGACCAGTGTGGCCGCACCGGTCTTTGCGGCGAGCCTCGCCAGCCTCTGGCCCGCACGCGCATACGGACGAAAGCTTCTGATTATCGCGCTGGCCGCATCACCGACGAGTCTGGTGCTGGCTGGCCTCGCCGCGGGTCCGCTCATCGATCGTGTCGTCAAGCCGGCTGCGATGATGGCAGCGCAGGATCCGGCGTCGTCGTGCCAGACGGTTTCGGGCGTCGCGCCACTTGCGGACCTGCCGCGCGGTCGCGTGATGGCGCCGATCGATCTCGGACCTGCGATTCTTGCGGCGACCGAGCATGAGATTTTTGCCGCGCCGTACCACCGCAACAGTGACGGTAACCTGGCCATGATCCAGGCGATGATGGCGCCGCCCGAGGCCGCGCGACGCGTGCTGACCGACCGCCACGTAACTTATGTCGTGATCTGCCGCGGCGCTCCCGACCAGGCGGATTTCCTGAAGTTGGCTCCCGATGGGCTGGCGGCGCGTCTCGGCCGAGGCGACACACCGGATTTCCTGGAGCCGCTCACGCGGGATCCCGCGGCCAATCTCTCCGTCTGGCGTATGCGATAATCGAAACGATACGCGGTCGACTGTCGCTCTGGGGCTGGCTGCTCGTCATTGCCGGCGCGCTTTTTGTAGTCTCTCACTCATCGACGATCTGTCCGCCGTCATAACCGCAAGCGATCCGTCCGAGCGCCGCGCGAAATACTTCGGTATCGACCGTGGATGCGAGCGCGGCGAACTCGTCGGGTTTTTCATTCCGGCGGGCCCGGCTCAATAGCGAGGTGATCAGGCTTGTATCGAGATAAGGCAGGCTCGCCCAAAATCCGCGCGCGAGATCCTGCGCCAATGCGTGATCGGGGTGTTGCCTGTTTTCGGGCGCGCGGCCTATCTCGTGCATGTGACGAACCGCGTGCCAGGGCGCCCGCTCGGACGGCAGCCGCGCCATGATGTCACGATGTTCTTGCGCGACATAGAACCGGTTGAGCGTGTCGAACAGAACGAAGCGGTAGCCCTGAGCAAGCAGAAACGGCTCCCAGTCGTGCCATGCCGGCTCCGAGGTCATGGGCCTCACCGCTTCGATGACGATCACCTTGGGCCGAAAGCGCTTCCAGTCGCCGCCAAACAGAACATCGCCTTCGGCGCCCTCGACGTCGATCTTGAGAAAGTCGATGGAGCCCAGATCGTGCCTTTCGCATAGTTCTGCCAGCGTGGTCACGGGCATGCGAACGGTCTGATAGTCGGCGCCGAAGGTTTTGGCTTTTTGCGCAAGGTGTTCCACCGTCGTCGAGAGCCCATGCAGACGATCGACCACATGGAAGTCGATTTCGCCGCAGTGACGTCCGACCAGGCCGCGAACCGCGAGATCGCGCGGGCGCAGCCGCTGGTACAGCGCCGCAAGTTCGGGCTGCGGCTCGACGACAAGGCCGTGCCAACCGCGCTCATAGAACCAGAATGACACGTTGTCGGCGATCGGATGCCCTGCGCCGACATCGATATAGGTCCCGGTAGTCTGCCCCGCGAAGGCAAGCGAGAGATGATAGTCCTCGAGATTCTGTGAGTAGGATAGCTCCATCCGCGTCCTCGTTTCTCGCAAGCCGCATCGAACCGGTCTCGACCGCGCTTGAGTCATTCATCGAATATTTGGGGCGGCGTCAGCGCTCTCAATTGATCGACGCGTGTCACATCGCGGCATGATACCCGCGGGCGTCGTGCATTGGAACTCGGCGTTACCGCGCATGGTGCGATTTCTCTCTTCTCGCACGAACCGGACCTCCCCGTGATGTCCGAATCAACATTTCTCGCTCGCCGCTCGGCCGGAAAGTGTTGGTTTTCGGAGCAAACAGGAAAACGCGCACATGAAGCGACGGGACGTCATCGCGCTCTTGCGGTGCGATCCAACCGGGGACCGATGACGGGCCCTGGCATACCTGTTTGTGGCGGCACAAGACCGACCTCCGACCGCTTGGACTTTGCCGAAAAACTGCCTACGCTCGGGTTGCGGGCATCGGCAGAATTGGCATTAAAGCGACGCGAGTTCGTCAGCCCTGTCGGCTGCCTTGAGTTCGTTTTGCCCGCGAGATGGGAGAGAGTGCAATGAGACAATATATGAAATTCGCATCCATCGGCATTGTCGCATGGCTCGCCACCGGCGTGGCGAACGCGGCCGAGATCAAGGTCATTGCCTCCGTCGGCGTGCGAGCTGTCTTGACGGACCTAGCTCCGGCATTTGAGCGCGCGAGCGGGCACAAGCTCTCGATCGTTTACGGCACCGCTGTCCCGCTCAAGCGCCAGATCGACAGTGGCGAAACGTTCGACGTCGTTGTTCTGGTGCCGACCATGCTCGATGATCTTGTCAAGCAAACCAGAGTGCTGGCCGGAACCAGCACGGATGTCGCCAAGGTCGGGGTAGGAATCGCCGTCAGGAAGAGCGAACCTAAACCTGATATCAGCTCTGCCGACACATTCAGGAAAACGATGCTCGCCGCCAAATCGGTCACCTATACCAAGGAAAGCCAAACCAGTGCGGTGTTGATGCCTGTCATGGACCGGCTTGGTATTGTCGGAGAGATGACACCGAAGACGATCCTGGAGACGAGCAGTTTGGCGACAGCCCAGGATGTCGCCAACGGCAAGGCGG
>DATANB010000082.1:0-13313 GCA_036266415.1 Bradyrhizobium sp.
AGAAACACCTGCTGGCTTGAGAATTTTTGTTCGCGGGAAGCGCGAACCATGCCGCGCGATCAATTTCCGGGACGTATAGCTGGATGGACGAGCACCACATCGATGCCGGCGTCGCGATAGGGAACCTCAGAATGCCGCCGCTCGTGCTTGCCATGCGGTCTGCCGGGATGCAGGAATGACGGATACAATGATCTAACTCAAGTCAGCACAAAGCGGGCATTTCTATTAAATGGATCGGCGTCCCGGAGATCAATTTCCCTACGCGGCGTTCTTCTGGCCGACGCTTGCTGCCGCATCCGCGGTCGAAACCGCGGCATTCATGGCGGCGCAGTTCCTGGGATCCGATGGCGACCGCACCGCGCCGGAACCGGAAGGTGTCACGCCAGGCAAGACCGCGCTTGAGCTGCACACGGTCCGGCTGCGTGACTTTACCATGGTCGAGAGCGGCATCCCCACGCTCTTGTGTACCCCGCTTGCGCTGCATGGATCCGTTGTCGCCGACCTTGCCCCCGGTCACAGTCTCGTTGCCGCCCTCCGCGGCGCCGGAATTGAGCGGCTGTTCATGGCGGATTGGCGCTCGGCCAGCCCCGACATGCGGTTTCTCGGAATTGACGACTATCTTGCCGATCTCAATGTCCTCGTCGATCATGTCGGTAGCCCGGTTGATCTGATCGGGCTATGCCAGGGAGGCTGGTTATCGCTGCTCTATGCCGGGCGATTCCCGGCCAAGGTACGCAAGCTCGTCATGGTCGGCGCGCCGGTCGATATTGCCGCGCGGCGATCCGGGTTGTCGGCGATCGCCGAGGCGACGCCACTGACGATATTCGAGCGTTTGGTTGCTTCAGGCGACGGTCGCGCGATCGGCCGCGATCTTGCGCAGTTCTGGAGAAAAGACACTGCAGTCGATATTCGTGAATCGCTGCAGACGATCGAGCCGACCGGCTCGCCGGAATTCACGCAGCTCGAAGCCATTTTCCGGAATTGGAATTCCTGGACCATCGATGTTCCCGGCACCTACTATCTCGAAGTGATCGAAAAACTCTACAAGCGCAACGAGCTTGTCGCAGGAAGCTTCGTCGCGCTGGGACAAAAGATCGACCTCTCGCGGCTGCGGCATCCGATGTATCTTCTCGCCGGGAGCGCCGACGAAGTGGTCGCCCCGGAACAATTGCTCGCGACGGAGCCGCTGGTTGGAACCAGGCCGGAGCACCTCCGTCACGCGATCGCCCCAAGCAATCACCTCGGCCTGTTCATGGGAAAACGGACGCTTGAAGATTACTGGCCGCAGATTGCGCGCTGGATGAAGGAGCCTCTCCCGGAGGCAACCTTCTGATCCTTTTGACCTGCATCAATGATCTCGGCAGGTGAGCCGGACATCCTTGCAGGCCATTATTCGTCCGTTCGCCTCTGTTCGAGTTCGACATATACCATCAGCGATCGATAGGTCACGTCGACTTCCCGATTCAGTGTGAGATCAGTGCCGGGACGGTCAGCGATTCAAACATGCCACGGGTCGTGCCGCCCAGAATGAATTCCCGAAGTCTGGAATGACCATAGCCGCCCATCACGATCAGGTCGGTATTGTTGTCGGCGGCAAGCGACAAGATGGCATTGTGAATATTTTGGCCCTCGGCCGTTAGCCGGTAAGGCGTTGCGGACAGGTCGCGGCGGGCGAGGTGAGCGATCAACGCCGTCGATGACGCTTCGCTGCCGGCGTCTTCAGCCTCGTTGACGGCGACTATGTCGATCGTTTTCGCCTTGCGAAGAAATGGCATGGCGTCGTGTACTGCCCGCGCGGCCGGTACGCCGCCGTCCCAGCAGATCAGCACACGATCGATCTTTATGGGAGCGTGGGTGATGTAGGGGATCATCAGCACCGGTCGTCCGGAGCCGAACAGCACCGCTTCGGACAGGAAATCGGCCTGGCTCGGATTTGAGCGGTCGGGTTGAGCGACGATATTCAGATCATAAAGGCGCGACATCTGAGTCACGGTGCGGGTTGCCGCATAGCCGACGTCAAACGTGCTTCTGGCATCATGGGGAATGCCGAGGCGCCTCGTGGCGATCTCGAACTGGTCAAGTACGACCGCGGCCTGCACGACGCTTGTTTGGTACTCGGCGGCCATGATAACCGCCGCGGCCTCGGAAGCTACCATCGGATTCAAGGCTTGATAGACGCAGGCGATTCCGTCGAGATGCGCTTCGAACAGGCCGGCGACCGAGGCCGCACAGTCAATCAAGGCGCCGGCGGGCCGGTCGACGGGAAGAAGGACGGAGATATCGTGCAACATGAAGCGCCGCCTCTGGTTATGAATGGCTAATTGCAATTATGGGCGCTTGTGCCCGGCTCGCCTTGATCTATCTCATGTCCCGAACCACGCCAGGTCGGGCAGACACCATTGATCTATCGATCAAATTTCTCGCGATCGGACGACGGTCAAGGGGCTCCCGGCGAATGGCGGAATATCTGTCGGGCTTTGGAGTATGTGATGTCATGAGACGGCGCGAATTCATCCTCGCATTTGGTGGCGTGGCGGCATGGCACCTGGCCACGCCTGCGCAAGCGGCAAAATTGCCGACCATCGGATTCCTGGGCCCGCTCACCCAATCCGCCCAAAGCGAGTGGACCGCCGCGTTTGTGCAGCGCATGCGTGAGCACGGTTGGATCGACGGCCGCACGATAGCGATCGAGTATCGCTGGGGTGAAGGGCGCAGCGGGCGCCTTGCCGAAATTGCGGCTGAGTTGGTCCGGCTGAAGGTGGATATAATCGTCACCGGGGGTACCGCAGCAGTCATCGCTGCCAAGCAGGCGACATCGGTCATTCCAATCGTATTCGGGGTGGCGGGGGACCCGGTCGGCACCGGGCTGGTGGCGAGTCTGGCGCGACCGGGCGGCAACGTCACCGGCCTGTCAAACCAGTCGACCGATCTTGCTGGCAAGCGTCTCGAACTTTTGCGCGATGTTGTACCCGGTCTTCGCCGGCTGGCGATCATGGCCAATGTCAGCAGTCCCATCGGCGTGCTGGAGACGGGCGAGGTTCAGGCAGCGGCAGGGAAGCTCGGCATTGAGGCCGTTTCACTCGAAATTCGCCGAATGGAAGATATCGCGCCCGCCGTCGAGGCGCTCAGGGGTCACGCCGATGCACTTTTTGTCGTGACCGACCCGCTCATGAACACCAACCGGATCCTAATCAACACCCTGGCGCTGGGCGCACGACTGCCGTCGATGCACGCGGGGCGGGATTATGTCGAAGCAGGCGGGCTGATGTCTTATGGGCCAAACTTCGCGGACCTATTCCGGCGCGCCGCGGACTATGTTGACAAGATTCTGCGTGGGGCGAAGCCGGCCGATCTTCCGGTCGAGCAGCCAACCAAGTTTGATCTGGTTGTCAATATGAAGATCGCAAAGGCCCTTGGCCTTGAATTGTCACCGACGCTGCTCGCCCGCGCGGATCAAGTGATCGAATAAAGTGGCCGCGATGCGTGGGTTTGAAGTTGGTACCATTCGAACCTTGCGCGATCTTAAGTCCGTAGTATGCACCAGGCGCCAGTTTACGGTTTTGCCGGGTGAATGAACGTCCACGGCGTGACCTCCGAATCCTTCGGCACCTCGATGGCGATCAGGTAGGGCCCACCATGCGCCAGCGCCTTTTCCAGCGCGGGGCGAAAGGTTTCAGGCGATGTGACGCGTGCGGCAGCAACGCCGAAGGATTCCGCGAGTTTCACAAAATCCGGATTGACCAGGTCGGACGCCACCACGCGGCCGTCGAAACGCTCGCGCTGGTCGCGCCGCACATTGCCATAGGCGTTGTTGTTGAACACCAGCGTGACCACGCCGATGTTGAACTGCACGGCGGTGGCAAGTTCCTGCACGCCGAACATGAAGCCGCCATCGCCGGTGATCGCGACCACCGGCCGGTCCGGATGCGCGACCTTGGCGCCGAGCGCGGTGGGGAAGCCGGAGCCGAGTGTGCCCTGATAGCCTGAGGAGATGAAGGTGCGCGGCTCATAGACCGGAAAACCGTACCACGAGGCAAAACCAACCTGCGACAGCTCGTCGGTGACGATGGCGTTATGCGGCAGCACCTCGCGCAGAATGTTCAGATAGGCCATCTGCGGCTGGACTTTCTGAATTTCCCGCAGCGCGGAGGCCGAAGCCTCGCGGATCGCGCCGCGGCGGCCGCTGGTTTTCGCGTAGCCCTTTCTTCTGACCGCCGCGAGCAGCTCGCTCGTGCCGGTCCGCGCATCCGATATCACGGCGGCATCGGGCGTAAACCTTCGCATTTCCGACGGATCGATATCGATCCGAACCGATTTCAGGCCGGCGGGGCGGAACGGCCAGCGTGTCATGGTCGCCAGCTCCATCCGGGTCCCGATCCCGATCATGAGATCGGTCGTCGGCCAGAGCCGATAGGCCGCCGCCATCGTCAGACCGAGTTCATGGGCGTTGGAGACGATGCCCCGCCCGCTGCGAAACGCCACCACGGGGGCGTCGATCAGTTCGGCCAGCTCCAGGATTTCATCGCGGGCGTGAATGGCGCCGCTGCCAACGAATATCATCGGCGTCTTGCTCTCCGTGATCAGGCCCGCGGCGGCCTTGACGCGCGCGGCGTCGGGCTGCGGCGCCGGAAACGGATCGAAGGTTTTTGCCGCGGCGACTTCCGCGCGCTGCGTGAACACGTCCCAGGGCATTTCCAGCGCAACCGGGCCGCGCCGTCCCGACAGCATTTCCTGGAACGCGCGGCTGACCAGCGTCGGCGCGGCGTCGGGATATTCGATGCGGTCGGCCCACTTGACGAATGTTCTGAGCGTCGCGAGCTGGTCCGGCATTTCGTGGAGATGGCCGCGGCCCTTGCCGAGGTATTGCGTCGGTACCTGTCCGGTCAGGCACAGCACCGGTTCGTTCGATCCGAACGCGGTGAGCAAGGCCGCGCCGACATTCAGCACGCCCGGGCCGGGCACCACGCTGAACACGCCGGGCCTGCCGGTGGATCGCGCGTAGCCATAGGCCATATAGCCGCAGGCCTGCTCGTGGCGGGCGCCGATCACCTTCAGCTGCGCCTGCTGGAACGCGTCGAACAGGCCGTAGATCTGCGCGCCGGGCAGGCCGAACACGGTGTCGACGCCGTGCGCGACCAGGCCGCTGACGATGGCTTCGCCGCCGGAACTCACTGTCATTGCATTGTCCAATCGCTCGCGGGCAAAATCATGGGGCCTCGTCGATCACACCATTGCGCAGCACGCCGATCTTGTCGGCCTCGACTTCGACGATATCGCCGGGCTTGAGATAGCGCGGCGGATCGAATCGCGCCCCGGCGCCGGTTGGCGTTCCCGTGACAATGACGTCGCCGGGAACCAGCGTGGTGAAGGTCGAGATATAGTTGATCAGATAGCGGAAGCCGAAGATCAGCCGCTTGGTGCGGTCTTCCTGCCGCGTCTCGCCGTTGACCCGCGTCGCCAGCCTGATATCGGCGATCTGCGCTTCGTCGGTATAAGGGACCAGCCACGGGCCAAGGCTGCCGGTGGAATCGAAATTCTTGCCCTGCGTGACATTGAATTTCGCATGCCGAACCCAGTCGCGAATGGTGCCTTCATTGCACAGGGTGATCGCGGCGATGTGATCGAGCGCCGCGGTCTCGGGAATGTGCCGGCCGGCCTTGCCGATCACAAGAACCAGTTCGCCCTCGTAATCGAGCTGCACGGATGCGCGCGGGCGAACCAGCGGCGTCAGGTGACCGACGAACGAGCGCGGCGTGCGCATGAACATGCTGGGATATTTCGGGGCGTCCTGACCGTCTTTATATTCGGCGTTGCGGTCGGGATAGTTGACGCCGATGCAGATGATTTTCTCCGGCGCGGGAATCGGCGGCAGCCAAACGATGGCATCCAGCGCATGGTCCGGTTGATGCCGCGCCGCATCCTCGGCAAGCCGGTTCAGCGCACCGGCGGCGACGGCTTCGCGCAGCGTCGGAAAATCCTTCGCAAAGCGCGCGGAGAGATCGACGATCCCGCCGTCGACCACGGCGCCGTATTTGGTCGCGCCGTCGACGGCAAAGGTTGCGATGCGGTGTGAGGCCATGAGATTTCCGATAAAGATGCGGGCTACCTAGCCGGGGTTCATGCCTTTGGTCTTGATGACCGCAGCGGCGGCTGGAGTGGTCAGAAAGGTGATGAATGCCTTGGCGGCTTCTGGATTCCTTGAGTCTGCAGCGACCGCGGCTGCGAACACCAGCTCCTGCTGCAGCTCGGTGGGAAATGGCCCGGCCATTTCGACACCGGGGCCCACCAGCACGTTGACGAGAAATACCCCGAGCTCGGCTTCGCCCTTGGCGACTGCCGGGGCGATCTGGGCCGACGCGGTCTGCGGCCTGGTCTTGACCTTCATGACGTCAGCAATGCCGAGGCGTCCAAACACACTCAAAACATACGCACCGGCCGCGCTCTCCGGAACAAAGGCAATGGATTGCGCGCCAAGCAGAGTCTGCTTCAACGCATCCGGCGTGCCGACGTCGGGCTTGGGTACGCCGGCGCGTACGATCACGCCGTAGCCGACCCGGGCGATATCGATGGTGGGGCCGGGGGCGAAGCGCGCCCTGGCGGCGACGTCCTTGAAGACATCGATCGGCACCACGGCGAGGTCGAACGGCGCGCCGGAGGTGGTCTGCTTGATCAGGTTGGGGGTGGAATCGAAGTGAATGACCAGTCTGTGGCCGGAGGCGCGCTCGAATTGCGGGGCGAACTCGTTCATCCAGCCAGTCGTGGAGCCGCCGGCCAGTATTTTGAGTTCGGCGGCGTGAAGATCAGTCATCGGCAAAATCACAAGCGCGAGGCCCAGCACCGATGCGGCTGCCGTGAGCGAAAGCTTTTCCATCATACGTCCTTTGGTCGCTAGCGGTGACAATCAAACGGCGCATCCTAGTCTGCAATCGTGACATCGGCGACGAACAGCGGCTCGCGGATCGCCTGTCCGGGGAACGGCGATCCCTGCTCGAACCAGGAGCGCGGCGCGGGCGCGCCCCACAGCGTCTGCCGCCGCGGGTCCTTCAATGACCAGCGCAGCGGCTCGTGATCGTGATCCCCGGTGAAGTAATCGCTGGTGTAGAGTTCGAGGCGATGGCCGTCGGGGTCGCGGACATACAGGAAGAACGCGTTCGAGATGCCGTGGCGGCCGGGCCCGCGTTCGATGTTCTTGAGATAGCCGCTGGAAGCCATCACGTCGCAGAGGTGTAAAATGTTCATGGCGGTCGGCACCCAATAGGCAAAATGGTGCAGGCGAGGGCCCTTGCCGTTGGTGATGGCGAAGTCGTGCACATTGCCCTTGCGATGCATCCATGCCGCGGCAATGCGACCCTGCGGGCCGTCTTCCTCGCCATATTCGGTGAGGCGGAAGCCCAATCGCGCGTAAAAATCGACGGTGTCCTGAACTTCGGCGGCGAACACGTTGAAATGGTCGAGCCGTTGCGGGTGGCAGCCCTTGTAGAGATCGTAGCGGCGCAGCAGATGGGGTCGCTTCTCCATCGAGGCATAGAGCTCGATCTGAAAGCCGAACGGGTCGGTCAACTGCAGCGTGCGGCCCTGGAACGGTTGCTCGGCAAACGCGTAGACGACGCCGTTTTCCGAAAAGAACGCGGCCGCCTTGTCGAGATCGTTGTCATTGCCGACCTTGAAGCCGAGTCGGTTGCAGGCAGCGCTCGCCGCCTTGCGCAGCACCATCGAGTGATGCTGATGCTCCTCGGCTCCGCGCAAATACACCGCGCCGTCATCGCGATCCTCGACACGGAGGCCAACGGTGTTTTCGTAAAACTCGCGGCTCGTGTTCAGGTCCACCACATCGAGCACGACGTGGCTGCATCTGACGATGTTGAACGGCGGATCGAAGACGTGTTGCGGAACGGGCATGCGGTGTCCTTAGTGAAGCTCGTAGTCGGTTACTCCGTCATTGCGAGCGAAGCGAAGCAATCCATCTTCTTGGGAGCGCGATATGGATTGCTTCGTCGCAAGTGCTCCTCGCAATGACGGAAAAAGGTTGGATGCGTTTTACCGTCCGGATGAGGGTATCCCCAGCCGCTGAATCTTGTGCGTCCCCCTGGCCAGCGAGACGTGCTTGGTTTCCATGTAGAAGTCGAATGAATAGTCGCCGCCGTCGCGGCCGATCCCGGACGATTTCATGCCGCCGAATGGGGTTGGCAGATGGCGGACGTTCTCGGAATTAAGCCAGATCATGCCCGCCTCCAGCGCATCCGCGACCCGCAACGCGCGGCCCATGTCGGAGGTCCAGACGTAGCCGGTGAGACCATACCGCACAGCGTTCGCGATCTCGATGGCGTCGCTCTCGTCGCGGAACGGAAGTACCGTCAGGAAGGGACCGAAAACCTCCTCCTGCGCAACCCGCATCCCCGCATGCGCGCCGGTAACCAGGGTCGGCTGCACATAGTGCCCGCCGCCGGGGCCGTCATGCGGCCTGCCGCCCACCGCGATCATGGCGCCATCGTTGCGTGCGACCTCGAAATAGGCGCAGACTTTCGCCAGATGCCGCTCGTGGATCAGCGGGCCGATTTCGGTCAGGGGATCGAGGGGATGGCCGATCTTCAACGCTTTTACCCGCGCGGCAAGCCTGTCGATGAATTTTTCCGCGATGCCTTGCTGGATCAAGAGCCGGCTCGACGAGGTGCAGCGCTCGCCATTGAGCGAATAGATCATGAATACGACCGCGTCGAGCGCGCGGTCGAGGTCGGCGTCGTCGAACACGATCACCGGGTTCTTGCCGCCGAGTTCGAAATGCACGCGCTTCAGGCTCGGCGCGCCCTGCGCCATGATCGCCGCACCGGTCGCGGTTTCGCCGACAAAGGCGATCGCCTTGATGGCGGGATGCTCAGTCAGCGCCTTGCCGGCCACCTCGCCGATGCCGTGCACGGTGTTGAGGACGCCATCGGGCACGCCCGCTTGCTTTACCAGTCTCGCCAGCAGGTCGGCCGTCACCGGCGACCATTCCGCCGGCTTGTGGACCACGGTGCAGCCGGCGGCCAGCGCCGGGGCGATCTTCCAGGTCGACAGCATGAACGGCGTATTCCATGGCGTGATCACGCCGACTGGGCCGATCGGCACGCGTGTCGATACGTTCCAGTGTTCCTCGGCGGGCATGTTGAGGCCGTCGCGCGCCTCGGCGCACTTGTCGGCGAAGAAGCGAAAATTCTCGGCGGCCCTGATCGCGGCCTTGGCCATGAAGCGGTGGGCCTGGCCGGTGTCGATGCATTCCAGCACGGCGATGTCGTCGGCGCGATCCTCGATGGCGTCGGCGACGCGATGCAGCAGTTTCTTTCGCATCGCAGCCGGCATGTCACGCCAGGCCTTGAAGGCCCGCGCCGCCGCCGTCGCGGCGCGATCGATATCCTCGGCGTCGCCGCGGGCAACCGACGCCAGCACCGAATTATCGACCGGCGACCTGGTTTCGAAGGTTGCGCCCGAGATCGACGGCTCGATCTTGCCGTCGATCATATGTCCGATGCCGTCGGCTTTCAGTTTCTCAAGCAGAGGAGTTGCGCGGTCGCGATTGGCCTTGAACACATCGGATTTTGGCGTCACCTTATCCATGCGCGGCCTCCGCCTTCAGAGCCTCGTGGATGTTGTTGCGCTTCCAGCTGGTTTCCTTGTCGTTGATCTGCATGTCGAACGACAGCGCGAACTTGTGGCTCGCGAAAACCGGGTCGAGATAGCCGGAGAGCGCCTTGAAGATATGCTCGCCGGCTTTCTTGCGGGTCGCAAGATCACGCCCCTCGCCGAGCCGCAGCACCATGGCGAGAAAGCCGAAATGCGCATTCCCGTCGGCGATGGCGTAGTGCTCGCAGCGGATCGCGCGGACGCGAATGCCGCCGAGTGGAAAAACTCCGGTTTCCGCCGCGGCCTTGCGGACGACTTCGACGACCTCAGCCATGTCGAGGCGGGCGTCGAGATTGGCGGAATATTCGAGCGTGAAATGCGGCATGTCCGGCTCCCAACGATCTCAGGCGAAATAACAGCTGACCGTACCATACGGTCCATAGTCGGCTTGAATCGTGTCGCCTTTGCGGGTCTCGATCGGGCGAATGAACGACCCCGCCAGCACCACCTGACCGGGCTCAAGCGCAAGCCCCTGGGTTGCGATCTTGTTGGCGAGCCAGGCCACGCTGGTGGCGGGATGATTGAGCACGCCGGCGGCGAGCCCGGTTTCTTCCAATTGTCCGTTACGATAGCATAGCGCGCCGATCCAGCGCAGATCGGCATCCAGCGGGCGCAACGGGCGACCGCCAAGCACAATGCCGGCATTGGCGGCATTGTCGGCGATGGTATCGAATATCTTTCGCGTCGCCTTTGTCGAGGGATCGACCCGCTCGATCCTGGTGTCGAGAATTTCCAGCGCCGGCACCACGAAATCGGTGGCGTTGAGCACATCGAACATCGTGCAGTCGGGGCCCGCCAGCCGCGCTTTCATGATGAACGCCAGTTCCGCTTCGACCCGCGTGCCGATGAATCGGTCCGTCGGCACGAGGCCGCCATCGGCAAAGAACATGTCGTCGAGCAGAACCCCGGAATCCGGCTCGTCGATCAGAAGCGCGCTCTGCATCGCCTTCGATGTCAGCCCGATCTTGTGGCCTTTGACGACGCGGCCCTCGGCAATTTTGATCCCGATCCACGCCTTCTGGATCGCATAGGCGTCCGCGATGGTGATGCCGGGATGGTCAAGCGACAGCTGCCGGATTTGTTTTCGGGTTTTTTCCGCCTGATGGAGCCGCTCGGCGGCAAGACGGATTTCGTCTTTTGTCAGAGCCATGCTGGGTTGGCCAATTGCGAACGAAAGGCTGCGGGCGAAAAGGCGGGTGCGGAAATATGATTAACATGTTAAATGTATCGGATCAAATCGAATTGGCTTTTGTTGCGGTGCAATCGCGCCGCGATTCCGGAGTTCATTCGGGCGGCAGTTGAAAGCGGACGATTGATCATGGCTCGGAAGAAATCGCGTAGCAAAGCGGCGGTCCGGCGGGTGCCGATGCGCGAATTTTCCCGTTCGCTGCCGATGTCGCTGTTGCGCGCGCGCGAGGCCGTGATGCGGCAGTTCCGCCCCTCGCTAAGGGATCACGGCCTGACCGAACAGCAATGGCGGATCCTGCGCGCGCTGGCCTCGGTCGACACCATCGAGGTCACGGAACTCGCCCGGGTCGCGTTTCTGCTGGGTCCAAGCCTTTCCCGAATTTTGCGCGACCTGGAATCGCGTCACCTGATTGACCGCCGGGTCGCGAAGGCCGATCTGCGTCGCGGCATGGTGTCGATCTCGCCCATGGGTTTGCAACTGATCGAGGCGGTCGCGCCGTCATCGGAGGCTATCTACGCTGACATCTCCAGGCGCTATGGCGCGCGCAAGCTCAGGGAGTTGCAGGATATGCTGCACGCGCTCGAGGGCAGCCTGGCGGGGTTGCGCGCAAGCGGCGGAGCAAAGATGGAGGCTGGCGAACTCGAGTGAGTGCAAATTTGCATGATGATGCCGATGGGACGCATAGCTTCATCCGATGCATATTCTATGGGCATCACAAGGGCTTTTAGCCGGGCAGGCAAGGTCGTGCCTTGCGGCATGTCTGCCGTGAGAGGAAATCGTCGCGATATCAATTTACTCGGGAGCGGAGAGTCCGTAGATACGCGCTCGGTGTCGCGTCCTCTTGGACTGCAAACATCAAGAAAGGCCGACAAAGAAGCCCGGCCTCAGGGAGGATAGAATGAAGCTTACGCGACGCGACTTCACGGCCGGTTTGGCCGTTGGTATTACCGCACCTTACGTGATCGGCAGCGCCCGGGCGCAGGCCGCGACGATCAAGATCGGCATGTGCGTGCCGGTGACGGGTCCGGCGGCCGAGCAGGGCCTTTGGGCGCAGAACGGCGCCAAGCTCGCGCTGGCTGCGGTCAACAAGGCCGGCGGCGTCCTCGGCAAGCAGGTCGAACTGGTCATCGAGGACGATCAGACCACCAATCCAGGCATCGTGCTGGCGTTTTCGAAACTGGCCGCGCAGTCGGACATCGTGGCGTTTCTCGGCTCGATCCGGTCGACCCAGGTGATGGCGATGGCGCCCGATGTGCTCAAGCTCGGCAAGCCGGTCATGATCGGGGGCACCAACCCGGACCTCACCCATATGGGCAACCAGTGGCTGTTCCGTTTCCGCCCCAACGACAACTATTCCGGCCGCGTCATCGCCGACTACGGCGTCAACACGCTCGGCAAGAAAAAATGGGCGATCGTGCATTCGACCGACGCGTTCGGCACCGCCGGCGGCAAGGCGCTGTCCGACGCCGTGACCAAGCTCGGCGCGCCGCCGGTGCTCGACCAGGGCTATGCCAACCAGAGCCAGGATTTCACCCCGGTCGTGCTGGCGGTGAAGCAGTCCGGCGCTGATGTGCTCGGAACCTATTTCACCTTTGAGAACGACCTCGGCATTTTCGCCCGCCAGCTGCGCCAGCTCGGCGTCAACATTCCCTGGGTCGGCTCGCCCTCGGTGGTGGCGGTGTCATCGACCAAGCTCGCAGGTCCGGCGCTGTTCGGCACCTACGGCGTGGCAGACTATGCGGAAGATTCAAGCGAAGCTTCGAAGGCGTTCGGCAAGGCCTATCGCGACGCCTACAAGACCGCGCCGGATAACCAGAGCGCATGGCCGTACGACGCCGTCACCATCCTGGCGGCGGCGATCAACAAGGCCGGCTCGACCGATCCCACCAAAATCCGCGAAGCCATTCTCGCCGTAAAAAAATACCCCGGTGCGGAAGGCGAGTACAATTTCGACGCGAACGGTGACGGTTTGCATGGCTACAATGTCGTGAGGAACGAGAAGGGGACGATCGTTTACGACAAGCATATCGATTTCAACGATTGATGCCGGTGCCGGCCCCTCCCGCTTCAGAAGGGGCCGGTGCTCGGTTCGCTGCCTCTCGCGTTGCGATTGTCCCACCTGAGATTTAGGCCCGCGCCAACGCGACCACCATCAACGGCAGAGCCTTCTCCCACCGGGCGTTTTCATGGATCTTGTACTGCAACTGCTGTTTACCGGTATCGGCATCGGTGCGGTCTATGCATTGGTCGCGCTCGGCTTTGTACTGATCTTCCGCGCCACCAATGTGGTGAATTTCGCGCAGGGCGAATTCTCGATGGTCGCGGCCTACCTGATGGTGGTGTTCGCCGTCGATCTCGGCTGGCCGTACTGGCTGTCGTTCCTGCTGGCGCTGGCCGGCATGGCGCTGCTGGGCGCGATCTTCAATCTCGGGGTCTACTATCCGCTGCGTCACCGCACCTTCCTGCC
>DATANB010000083.1:0-69406 GCA_036266415.1 Bradyrhizobium sp.
CTGAAGATCTGGCGCCATGTGAAGGTCGACGGCCACGCCGACGACGTGCTTGCCGCCGTCCGGGCGTTATAATTTGAGCGGTTCCATTCGCTAAAAATTAACCATGACGAGGTCAAATCGCCCCCGCAAAGTGAGCCGTACGGAACTCGTCTCCGACCGGCGCGGGAGTGCCGATGTCGTACCGTTCCGGTCATTATTCCGAGTACCCCCAGCATCATCCGCATGACCATGGCAGGGCGTCCCCTCGCCGCCCCGCGCCGAGCCATGCGATGGCCCCCGCGGCGCAGAGACAAGACGGCTACACGCTGGTTCACGCCGGCAAGCAGGTCCGGTTCGGACCGGTAGCGTTCTGGATCGTGGTCGGGACGGTGACCGTGCTCGGCATGTGGTCGGCCGCGACCGCGACCTATTTTGCATTCCGCGACGACGTCCTCACCCGGCTGATCGCGCGTCAGGCGGAGATGCAATACGCCTATGAGGACCGCATCGCCGAACTGCGCGCCAAGGTCGATCGCACGACCAGCCGCCAGTTGCTCGACCAGGAACAGTTCGATCAGAAACTCGAGCAGATCATGCGGCGTCAGACCGCGCTGGAATCGCGCGCCACCGCGCTTGGCGCCATTCCGGATGCATCGGTCACCGGATCGATCAGGATGCCATCGCGGGGAGCCGCGGCCGGCGAGGCAGGTTCCTCCGGCACACCGAAACCGTCGCCGATCAGCGATACCGTGGTTTTCGTGGCGCCTCCGGACCGCGAGGCGCGGCTGGAATCGCGAGCTCCCATCGTTCCGGCCGCTCAACCGAACCAGTTTGCCAAAGTCCGGGGCGTCGATAACGTTCTCGTTCGCCTGCAGGCCTCGCTCGACAAGGTCGAGAGCCGCCAGATCGCGGCGCTGGGCGCGGTCGAAGACGGCATGGAATCCCGCGTGCGCCGGATGCGCGGCGTCTTCAGCGATCTCGGCCTCGATATGGCGCAACTGGAAGCGGCGACGCCGCGCGCGGCCATGGGTGGTCCCTATGTCCCGGTCAAACTCTCAGCCGACGCCGGCGCCTTCGAGCGCCAGCTCTACCGGATCAACATCACCCGCGCCCAAGTGGAGCGTCTCAACCGGACCCTTGCGCTGGTGCCGTACCGCAAGCCCGTGGTCGGCGAAGTTGAATTCACTTCCGGTTTCGGCGTCCGCAGCGATCCCTTCCTCGGCCGCCCGGCCATGCACACCGGTCTCGATTTTCGCGCGGCGACCGGCGATCCCGTGCGCGCGACCGCGAACGGAAAAGTGGTGTCGTCGGGATGGAGCGGCGGTTACGGCCGGATGGTGGAAGTCGACCATGGCAACGGCCTGTCGACCCGCTACGGCCACCTGTCGGAGATCAACGTCAGGGTTGGGGAACATGTCAGGATCGGACAGGTGATCGGCGCCGTCGGCTCGACCGGCCGCTCGACCGGCCCACATCTGCACTACGAAACCCGGATCGACGGCGAAGCGGTCGATCCGCAGAAATTTTTGCGCGCCGGCGTGCGGCTGAGCGCAGGCTAGGCTGCGAGTCACCGCAGCGGCTGGGATGGCCGCTGCGCTGGACCGGGACGACTTACTTCAGCGCTAGTGGCCCACCTCCCCGGTGATGACGTCCCCGAACAACTCCCAGCTTTCGCCATTGAATTTCATCAGCTGCATCTGTTCGATCGGGAAGAAGTCATTCGGGCCGGTGTTGATCCGGATGCCCGGCAGCAGCACATCGCTGGAAAAATTCTTCAGATTGGCGGCCTGCTTCATCACATTCTCCCGCGTGAGGTCGTCGCCGCACTGCTTGAGAACCTGAACCATGGTCTGCGCCACCGCATATCCGTAGATATTGTTGGAGTTGGTCTTGTCGCCGTCCGGATAATACTTGTCCATGAAGGCCCGCCAGGTTTTCACGCCCGGGTCATCCTTCCAGGTCGGATCGGTCGGATCTTTCAGATAGGCGGTCGAGATGATGTCCTTGGCATTTTCCAGACCCGCCGGCTTCAGCACGGAGGCCACCGACGTCGAGACGTTCGCCAGGAAGAATTTCGGCTTCCAGCCGAGTTCGCCGACCTTGCGGATGGCCTGCGCGGCGCCCTTTGGCGCCGCCCATGTCATGAAAATGTCGGCGCCGGAATCATGCAGCGCGACGATCTGCGAATCGATGGTGGGGTCGCTGACCTCATAGGATTTGTCGGCGATGATCATGCCGGCCTTGTTGCCGAGCCCGTCGCGCACGCCCTTGACCTGATCCCGGCCGGCGTCGTCGTTCTGCCAGAACACCGCGATCTTGCCGTTGGGAAAGTGCTCCAGAATATACTTGGCGTAGATGCGGCCCTCACTCTGGTAGTTGGGCTGCCACCCCATGGTCCATGGAAAATCCTTCGGATCGCCCCATTTGGTCGCGCCGGTGGCGACAAACAGCTGCGGCACTTTCTTGGCGTTCATGTATTTCTGAATCGCCGAATTGGACGGCGTTCCCAGCGGCTGGAAGATCAAAAGCACCTCGTCGCTCTCCACCAACTTGCGCGCCTGCTCGATCGCTTTCGGCGGGCTGTAGGCGTCGTCGTAGCTGATGAACTTGATCTTGCGGCCGTTGATGCCGCCCTCCGCGTTGATCTTGTCGAAATAAGCCGCTTCGGTCTTGCCGATCACGCCATAGGATGAGGCCGGCCCGCTATAGGGCATGATATTGCCGATCCTGACCTCGGTATCGCTGGCGCCGGGGTCGTATTTCTTCTCTGCATTCGCGGCGGCAGCGCTCATTGCGGCGGCGGCAAACACCGCAAGGGCAACAAAACTTCTCGTATGAGCCGGCATTGTCCTCTCCCTTGGCAATTTATTTTCCGCAAGTCTCGCAAGTCAGGCGGGCGCTTGCAAGCATCGTTTATTCCGTCCGACGAAACGGCATTGTTGCCGGCCGCCAAGTATGATTGATGGTTGCAGCTTTTACATCGATGACAGGGCTTGCGATTGCTGGCGAACAAACGAATTGGCGTGCGAAATCCGAGGCTCGCTGCCGCCGGCTTTCGCTCTGCGCAATGGCTTGGGCGAGTGATGATGGGACGACGCGGCCTCCATCAGCTCGGCTCGGATTTCTCCAATAACCGGTTGGCGCGGGTGCGCGAGAAGCTCGACCGTGGCGAGACCGTGTTTCTCGCCGGGCTGGGGCTCCCCGGCACCCACAATTCCGGCGTGGCGCTGGTAGAGGTCACAAAGGCGCAAGGCCCACGCCTGATCCTGAATAACGAGGAAGAACGCTTCTCCGGCAACAAGCACACCACCGAATATCCGAAAGCATCGATCGACGCGATGGTGGCGGCGCTGCGCGGCATGGGACGCGATCTCGGCGACGTCGACGCCTGGCTCAGTAGCTGGGATTATCCGGCGCTGGCGGGCATGTTGGTCCGCTCGGTGCTGGAAGAGCTGCCCCAGGGCCTGAGGCTGCTGCGGGTTTCCGACGCAACAGCATTCGACAAACGCCGCCTTGACCAGATGATCCGCTCGCCACGAATTCTCGCGCGGCAGCTCGGCTTTTCGGAGCGCGTGCAGGTGATCTGCATGCCGCATCATGAGAACCATGCATGGTTCTCCTTCGCGGCCTCGCCGTTTGCCGACGATGACGAACCGGTCGCGATCGCGGTGCTGGATGGCACCGGTGATATCGGCTCGCTCTCGCTGTATGTCGCCGAGCGCGGCGCGATGCGGCAGCTCTATTGCAACGAGAGCATGTTCGATTCACTCGGCATGTTCTACAGCGTGATTTCATCGACCCAGGGCGGCTGGACCTGGCTCTCCAGCGAAGGCCGCTACATGGGCGCCGCCGCATGGGGCGACATGGACCGCGCCAGCAATCCCTATTACGCGCGGCTGAAAGACGTCCTGCATTTGGGCGGCGACGGCGAAATACGGCTCAATCGCGCCATGGCGAACTGGTACTGCGATCCGTCCTTCCAACCCTACAAGAAGCCGCTGATCGATATTATCGGTGAGCCGCTGAAACCCGATCAGCTCTGGAATCCCGACGCCATGCTGCGGGTCGAAGACATCCATCACCGGCCCGACACCCGGGACCGCCTCGACAAGGCCGCCGCGACGCAGCTGGTGTTCGAGGACGCGATCATCCACGTGGTCGATCATCTCCTGCGCATAACCGGCGCCAACCGGCTTGTGCTCACCGGCGGGGTGGCGCTCAATGCGCTCGGCAACATGCGCCTGCTGGAGCATTTCGACGAGGCGTGGTTCGCAAATGTCCAGCAGCGCAAGGCTCGCCTGCATCTGTGGGTGCCGCCGACGCCCGGCGATCCCGGCGTCACCATCGGGGCGGCCTGGTGGTTTGCGCATCTGGCCGGTGCGCCGCGCGGCGCGCCGATGACCAATGCCTTCTATTGCGGCCTGCCGCCGACCCAACAGGATATCCAAAAGGCGATCGAGGCCGACGACATCGCCTCTAAGCGTATCGGCGATATCTCGACCCCGGAAGGTCGCGACGCCGTCGCCTATCTGATGGCGTTCATGGTCGCGCAAAACGGCATCATCGCGCTGTATCAGGGCGCGGCTGAAACCGGCCCGCGCGCGCTCGGCCACCGCTCGATCCTTGCCAACCCCTGCGACCCCCAGGCGCGCGAACGGCTCAACGAACGGGTCAAATACCGCGAGGCGATCCGACCCTTGGCGCCGATGGTGACGCTGGAGGCAGCAAAGCAATATTTCGAACTGCTCGAGGGCGCGTCCGACGCCGATTACAACGCCTACAACTACATGGTGCTGACCGCGCAATCGAAGCCGTCCGCGCGCGACAAAATTCCCGCCGTGATTCACGCCGACGGTACCGGGCGGCTCCAGATCGTGCGCGAGCAGGACGATCCCCTGACCTACGCCTATTTGAAGGCGCTCGGTCGCCGCATCGGCGTCGAAATATCCGTCAATACCTCCTTCAATGTCGCAGGTCCGATCGCGCAGACCCCGCAACAGGCGATCGATACGCTGCGCCGTTCCAGGGGCCTCGACGTGGTGCTGATGGTAGCGGATGACGGAACGGTCACCGCGGCATGGCACGGGGGCGAACGCGATAGTGGCCGGTTTACGGCGTGGTTCTCGGAATGGAAACTCAGGCAATAAGCCTGCGCATCTAGCCCACCAATTTTGCTACGTACTGTGTTTCACTCGCCGCCCGGTTGTCTCGTACTAGTTTCTCTCCTAACATGCCCGAATGCAGGGCTTCGTCTACATTCTAGTTTCACCGAGCAGCAGCCACATCAAAATCGGGGGCACCGAACGCCCGATAGGCGAACGGCTGCGGGGCATCAACGGCACCGAATCCTACGCCGACCACGGCCCCTGGGAGCTATCGGATTTCTTGCACGTGACAGACTGGCGGTTGGTAGAGGGCGGCATGCACCGCCACTTTCAAGAACGAAATGTCCGCGACGTCGCTGGCACCCGTGAACTTTTTGCTGTGCCGCCTCATGAAGCAAGAACCAGATTGCGGCTGACAGACGTTGCGTTGCGTGTGGACCACGAAAAGACCGACAAGATATTCAAGAATCGGAATCTCGGGCTTTTTCTCTTCAAGCTCTTCCAGCTTTCGGGGTTGTACGGAAGCCTCGACATTCAGGGTGCTTGGAGCTTGAGCTTGTTGCCTAAAACTAATGGCGGCCGGTGGTTCACGCTAAACATCGGTCCTCATGAAGTTGCATTCAGCACTTTCAAACCGATCGACGGCAAGTTTGAGCATTATTTGATCCTCGACCGCCTTATCCTTGACTATCCGGAAACCATAATCTGGATTGGTAAGCACGACGGCGAGGTCCGTGAAGCCCACTACGCTTTCGCCGACCGAGCCGTAATCATCAGCTTCCGAGAGGATTTCGCATGCGCCGAGCAGGTATTTGGTCTTCCCGGCGTTCGTCGCGCCCTGATCGCATACTGGGCGGAGGCGTTGGCCGACTTGCGCGAGAGAAGGACGAAGAGCGTCTACGCCCGCTACCACTGCTACGACGCCGTCTCGGAACTTATTGAATACAAGCGCGCTTCGGAGAACGTGTTTCGGACGCGCGATTGATAGAAGGCACGGAAACTCTTCGGCCGACGAATGTCTACGGCCACCCGATTTCCGCGCGCTTATCTCGGACGCGACACGATCTCGATCATTTTTCCTTCATCGTCGTCGGGAGCATGGGCTTTCGCCCGCGCATAGGCCTGCACCGCGGCGCGCCCCAGCAGGGGAGCATCGGCCAGCAGGCTGTCGGCCAAGGCGACGGCGTAGACCGCATCCTTGTGCCGCAGCGCCGCGGTAAAGGTCGCGCCGGAAAAATTCCGCGTCGCCATCCGCCTGGAATGACGGATCACCTGCGGGCTTGCCGCAACACCGGTCTCGATCGCCTCCAGCACCAGCTTCATGTCGAGGCCCGCCTGCTCGGCGATCGCCAGGCCCTCCGCTATCCCCGCGATCTGGATCGCGCCCATCAGATTGTTGATCAGCTTGTAGACCGTGCCTGATCCGACCGCGCCAAAATGCCGGATCGTGGTAGAGAGCGGCGCGAGATATGGCCGCGCCTTCTCGAGATCGGCGGGCTCGGCACCGACCAGCAGGGTCAATTTTCCGCTCGCGGCGGCGTCCGGCAGACCGGTGACCGGACTGTCGAGATAGACCAGACCGCGTCCGCGAAGTTCGCGCGCGAGATCGAGCGCGTGCTGGTACGACACGGTGGAGCATTCGATCGCCAGCGCGCCGGTTTTGGCGCTCGAAGCCGCGCCATCCTTGCCGAGCCACACCGCGCGTGACGCCTCGTCGTCGGCGACCATGGTCACGATCGCGTCGGCGCCATCGGCCGCCTCCGCCGGCGAAGCGGCCCAGCGTGCGCCGCGCGCGATCAGGTCCGCAGCCTTGGCCTTGCTGCGATTGAAGACGGCGACCTCAAAACCGGCGCCGAGATAGCGGCCGGCCATGCCGTGGCCCATCCGTCCGAGCCCGATGAAGGCAACTTTTGTCATGGGTCAGTCCACATCCTCGACCGCGCCCGGCGACGCTCCGAATGCGCGCTGGGCCAGCGTCGCCGCCATGAATTCATCGAGGTCGCCGTCGAGTACGCCCGAAGTGTCCGAGGTCTGCACGCCGGTGCGCAGGTCCTTCACCATCTGATAGGGCTGCAGCACGTAGGAGCGGATCTGGTGGCCCCAGCCGATTTCCGTCTTGGCGGCCTGATCGGCGGCGGCCTGCTCCTCGCGCTTTTTCAATTCGATCTCATAGAGCCGCGCCCGCAACATGTCCCACGCCTGCGCCTTGTTCTTGTGCTGCGAGCGGCCGGCCTGACAGACCACCGCGACCCCGGTCGGAATGTGGGTGAGCCGCACCGCGGATTCGGTCTTGTTGACGTGCTGGCCGCCGGCGCCGCCCGAACGCATGGTGTCGGTGCGCACGTCACTTTCCTTGATGTCGATCTTGATGCTGTCGTCAACCACGGGAAAGACGGCGACGCTGGAGAACGAGGTGTGCCGGCGCGCGTTGGAATCGAACGGCGAGATCCGCACCAGCCGGTGCACGCCGCCTTCGGTCTTGAGCCAGCCATAGGCGTTGTGACCGCTGATCTGGATAGTGGCGGACTTGATGCCGGCTTCCTCGCCCTGTGTCTCTTCCAGGTATTCGACCTTGAAGCCGTGCTTCTCGGCCCAGCGCGTGTACATGCGCAGCAGCATCTCGGCCCAGTCCTGGCTTTCGGTGCCGCCGGCGCCGGCATGAACCTCGAGATAGGAATCGAAACGGTCGGCCTCGCCCGACAGCAGGGCTTCCAGCTCGCGGCGGGCGACTTCCTTCTTCAGGTTCTTCAGCGCGGTCTCGGCCTCGGTGACGACGCCGGCATCGTTCTCGGCTTCGCCGAGCTCGATCATCCCGACATTGTCCTCGAGTTCGCGCTCGACCTTGCCGATGCCGCCAAGCGCGTCCTCCAGCGAGGTCCGCTCCTGCATCAGCTTCTGCGCCTTCTGGGGATCGTTCCAGAGGTTGGGATCTTCGGCGAGCTTGTTCAGCTCGGCCAGAAGCGCCGTGGATGCATCGACGTCAAAGATGCCTCCTCAGCAGCCCGACCGACTGCTTGATCTCTTCAACGAGGCGTTCGATTTCAGGGCGCATGGGATCTCTGATCTGCGGCATTCGGCCGCCATACTTGATGCTGCGAGGGATGTAGCGGCGCGCGCCGCAAAGCGCAATCGGCTGTTTATATTATCTGCCAGTGTAATTCGAGCGAACGACCTAAAAGCTATTGTTTGCTACGACTGACACGCGAGGGAGCGTTAGACCGAGTAGTACGTAGACGCCGATGGCCACGGTCAGTAGGCCGGCCAAATTATATACCAAGATGGAATCTAGCCGCTGAAGTCGCGGATTTTTGGCTTTCTGCAATGCCTCTTGCGAAACAGCACTAGCTAATTCTGTCTTCCAACGCACGGCCTTGACCGCCAGAACAACGAACAGCAGAATGTGAAGAGCCGGATAGGTAAAAATATAGCTTTCAATGCTCTCCGTCTGAACGGACCACCTGCCAGAATGTTGGACAATGGCCGGGTGCGGAAACTCTAGATAAACGTATGCGGCCGCCGAAATTCCGATCAAACTTAAAATGCCGTTAGCAATCGCTGCTATCCACGCGTAAGCGGGTGAAGCATCAGCTATAGTCCTACTTGGAGTTGGCATGTTCGCGCCCTGTGCCCACTTCGCTCGAAAACGCGCTAGTAAAGCCCGCCGGTGCCGGGGCGCATGATGGAGCGGTCGACGTCCGGCGTCACCATGAGCGAGCGGCCGTCGGCATCGGCGACGCCGATCACGGAATAATTATCCGGTGGCGCGGTACCGGGCTTGAAGGCTTCCAGGATTACGCCGCCGGTTTCGCCCGGACCGGCACGCATGCCGGTCTTGGACACGACCCGGATCAACTTGATGCCGGCCGGGACCTTGAACGGGATCGCGGGTTTGTCGGCAAGCGCGAGCTTCAGGAAGTCTCGGGCAATCGGCGCGGCCAGATGACCGCCGGTGGCACCGCGGCCGAGGTTGCGCGGCTTGTCGTAGCCCATGTAGATGCCGACCACGATATCGGGCGAGAAGCCGATGAACCAGGCGTCCTTTTCGTCGTTGGTGGTGCCGGTCTTGCCGGCGATCGGCTTGCCGACTTCCTTCACCACCGTTGCCGTGCCGGCCTGCACCACGCCTTCCATCATCGAGGTGATCTGGTAGGCGGTCATCGAATCCAGCACCTGCTCCCGGCGATCGACAAGCTGGGGCTCGGGCTGGTTTTTCCAGCCGCCCGGCGCGTCGCAGCCGCGGCATTCGCGGGCGTCGTGCCTGAAGATGGTATGGCCGTAACGGTCCTGAATGCGGTCGATCAAGGTGGGCTTCACGCGCCTGCCGCCATTGGCGAACATCGAATAGGCCGTCACCATCCGCATCACGGTGGTCTCGCCGGCGCCGAGCGCATAGGACAGATAATTCGGTAGTTCGTCATAGACGCCGAAGCGCTTGGCATATTCGCCGATCAGGGGCATGCCGATGTCCTGCGCCAGCCGTACCGTTACCGTGTTGAGCGACAATCGCAGCGCGTTGCGCAGCGTCGTCGGACCCTGGTACTTGCCGGCCGCGTAGTTCTCCGGACGCCAGACGCCCGCGCCCTGCCCCTGATCAATCTCGATCGGCGCATCGACCACGACGGTCGACGGCGTGTAGCCGTTGTCGAGCGCGGACGAGTAGACGATCGGCTTGAACGACGAGCCCGGCTGCCGATAGGCCTGCGTCGCACGATTGAACTGGCTCTGGTCGAATGAAAATCCGCCGACCATCGCCAGCACGCGTCCGGTCCAGGGATCCATCACCACCATCGCGCCGGAAACTTCCGGCAACTGCCGCAGCCGGTACTGGCCTTCGACCGGATTGCCATCCTTTATCAGGGGGTCGGCGTAGATCACGTCGCCTGGCGAGAGCACCTGCGATACGGCGCTCGGCGTCTTGAACCGGGTCGGCCCGGTTGCCGCCTTGGCCCATTTGACGCCGTCAAGCGTGATGATTCCGGTATGACGTTCCTTCGCAACGGCGCCGCCCAGCTCGCGGCCGGGCTGGAAACCAATTCGCGCCGACTGATCGCTGGTCTCCAGCACCACGGCCATTCGCCACGGCGATATGTCCGAGAGCGATTTGACGTCGGCGAGCTTGACGCCCCAATCGCCGGTTATGTCGATCTTGCTGGGCGCGCCGCGCCAGCCCTGCTGTTCGTCATAGGTGACGAGGCCCGCCGCCATGGTCTTGCGCGCCATCACCTGAACCTTCGGATCGAGCGTGGTGCGTACCGACAGGCCGCCTTCATAAAGTTTCTTTTCGCCGTAGCGCTCGAACACATCGCGGCGGACTTCCTCGGCAAAATATTCGCCGGCGAAAATATGCGCGGCATTGGTCCGGCTGGTCACCGTCAGCGGATCCTTGCGGGCCTTGTCGGCGTCGGCCTGCTTGATCCAGCCGTTCTCCAGAAGACGGTCGACCACATAATTGCGGCGTTCGATCGCGCGGTCGCGGTTGCGGACCGGATGCAGCGCCGCCGGCGCCTTCGGCAGAGCGGCCAGATAGGCCGCTTCCGCCACCGTGAGCTCGTTCACCGATTTGTCGAAATAGACCAGCGAGGCCGCGGCGACTCCGTACGCGCCGAGGCCAAGATAGATTTCATTGAGATAGAGTTCGAGGATCTTGTCCTTGGAATAGGCGCGCTCGATCCGCATCGCCAGCAAGGCTTCCTTGATCTTGCGGGTGAACGACACCTCGTTGGTCAGAAGAAAGTTCTTCGCGACCTGCTGGGTGATCGTGGAGGCGCCCTGCGGGCGCCGGTTGGACCCGTAATTCTGCGCATAGAGCACCGCCGCGCGCGCCATACCGGAGAAGTCGATGCCGCCATGCTCGTAGAAGTTCTTGTCCTCGGCCGCCAGGAAGGCGTTGATGACCAGTTTTGGCACCGCCTGGATCGGCAGATACAGGCGGCGTTCCTTGGAATATTCACCGAGCAGCGCCCCGTCCGCCGCATGGACGCGCGTCATCACCGGCGGCTCGTAATCCTGAAGCTGCGAATAGTCCGGCAGATCCCTGGAAAAATGCCAGATCAGTCCCGCCGTTGCGGCGACGCCCACCAGAAACACGACGGTTCCGGCGGCGAACAGGAAACCCAAGAACCGCACCAGCAAGCGCATTATCGACTATCCGTTTCAGCCCTCACGCCGCAACGCCCGGCGTCTTCCTCAGCGCAAACCCGGATCCCAGAACAATCCGCGCTCCGCGCCCGCGCATAATACGCTGGCCGGAAGGTAATTTTGATCGATTCCCAGGGCCGCGCGGCCATTTTTTTATAGGGCTGCCGCTGTGGCCAAACTAGGGCTTCCACCAATTACGGGTTTCCTTTTAATTCACCAGCCCCAGCCGTTGCCAGCCGTTTGGCAAAAAAGGCGTCGATGGCCTGCGCCATCGATCCGACGGTCCGGGCGCGCCAGCTATCCGATACCAGGTGTTCGAGATCGCCCTTATTGGAGACATAACCGAGTTCGACCAGCACCGACGGGATGTCCGGCGCCTTCAGCACCCTAAAGCCCGCGGACTTCAGCGGATGCTTGTGCATCCGCACCGTGTGCTTCATTTCGCCCATCAACAGACGCGCGAAGCGGTTTGAAAATGTGCGGGTTTCGCGTTGCGCCAGATCGATCAGGATATCGGCGACCTCGGTCGGTTCTTCGGTCAGGTTAACCCCGCCGATGGCGTCGGCCTTGTTTTCCGTCTCCGCCAGCCTTTCGGCCTCGGCGTCGGAGGCGCGGTCGGACAGCGTGTAGATCGTGGCTCCCTGGGCATCGCCTTCACCGCGCGGCAGCGCATCGGCATGGATCGAGACAAACAGCGCCGCCGATTGATTGCGGGCGATCCTGACACGGTCCGCGAGCGGGATGAAGGTATCATCGGTACGGGTCATGACGACACGGTATTTGCCGCTTTTCTCGATGCGATCGCGCAATGCCAGGCCAAATCCAAGGACGAGCTCTTTTTCGTTGGGGCCTCCGGCCTGCGTGCCATTGTCGATGCCGCCGTGACCGGGGTCGATTACCACGACAGGCCGCAAATCCGCGGGCGCATCGGGCTTTGACACGGCCGGCGCTTCCGCCGGCGCCGCGGCTATGGCGGGCTCGGCGATGGCGGGCCTCAGCTGCGGCCGGCTTTCGGCCGCGAGTGATTGAACGAAGCCGGTGCGGTCGACTTCTTCGAGCTCGAGCACCAGCCGCGGCGGCTGGCCGTTGGCCGCTTCCAGCACATAGGAGTTTGCGATCCGGGCCGGGCCCGTCAGGTCGAACACGATCCGCGAACCGCCCGGCATCACCAGGCCATAGCGGAACGCCTTGACCAGTCCGCGTCCGGCGGTTCCGGTCCCGGCAGGCAGTCGAAAGCTGACCTGGGGAATGTCCACCACCACCCGATACGGATCGGCCAGCGCAAAGGCGCGAAACCGGATGGTCTTGTCGAGATCAAGAACGAAGCGGGTTTGCTTGGCGTCACCGGCCAGTCGGGCGTCGGAGGCGATGGGGAAATTCGATGCCGCTATCGGCGTCGAGGATTGATCCTCTGCCGCGCTTGCGGCAGTCGTATGGGAGCACAGTAATGCTGCAGCGCACAGGAGAGCGCATCCCAGCAAAACACCATGATTTGTGCGGCTCGCCAACGAATCCGTGCCTCCGAGCAGCCCTCTTACCCCAATAGAACCACAGGGTTAAGTGGAACCTAACACAGTTTCGGTGAATAAGGCCGAGTGTTCCCGCGCTGCGACGCTTCCCTTGCACGCAGGCCCCAATCCACGTATGTACAAGGGGCTGATAGTTAAATCTCCCGGTTGTGTCGTGTTCAGCCTCCCGGTGCAGCGCGGGAACCTCCGAACTCAGGAGATTCCAGCGTCTTTCCGATCCCTCCACAGCCAGCGCAGCGCGCGGCTGACTTAAGGAGTGGCGGTTTCGAGCCCGAGCGGCGTCCGGTCCCAGGTTACCATCTTTTTCCAGGGACGGTTTCGACACGGCATAACCGATTATCCGGACCCAAGGGCCCGATATGCGACCAGCCGGCGAGCGCTTTGGCGCCACGCCGGGCTTTCAGCGACAGACAAGGCGGCGCCTTTTGCCGCAACGTGTTCAGACGGGCCGACGCTTGATGCGCCAGACTGTATTGCCGACCAAGATCCACAGAACAACCGCGCCGATGCGGAGCGAAAGCTCCGCGCGTCGTCTGGCTTCGTGCGGATCCGGTTCGGACCGGCGCCCCGGGTTGCGTTTTGGCCTTCCCCTCACCCCCGAATCAGGTGGACCGTCGCGTCACCCGGCGGCGCGATACGCGCTTGCTGTGATACGCGCCCGCCGCCGTCAAGAGTTTCAAAATGCCCAACAAAATGTTGATCGATGCGACCCACCCGGAAGAGACCCGGGTGGTTGTGGTCCGCGGCAATCGCGTCGAGGAGTTTGATTTCGAAACCGCGCAGCGCAAGCAACTGCGCGGCAACATCTACCTCGCCAAGGTCACGCGCGTGGAGCCGTCGCTGCAGGCGGCCTTCATCGAATATGGCGGCAACCGCCACGGCTTTCTCGCCTTTAGCGAAATCCACCCCGATTATTATCAAATTCCGGTTGCCGATCGCCAGGCGCTGATCGAGGCGGACGAACGCGCGCATCGTGAGGCCGAGGAGGAGACCGAAAACCGCTCCAACCGCCGCCGCCCGCGCCACCGCAATTCGCGCCGCCGCGGCAACGGCGAGCGCATCCAGAGCGACATCGTCGAGACCGCAGCCGCCGAACCGTCGCAGACCGCCCAGCCGCATGAGGGCCAGCAACCCCTGGAAGCCCCGCACGCCGAAAGCGATCATGCCCACGAGGTCGAGCATCACCATGCCGATGCCGGGCATCGCGAGCATGGCGATCATGATCACGACCATCATGAGCACGCTCACGACGAGCACGATCATGCCGATGACCGGGGCACCGAGACTCACGCGAGCGAGACGCTGGCCGCGGTGACGCTGCCCGATACGGCCGCCATCGAGGCGGCCGCCGCCGCTCCGGACCACACCGCAGACGCCCACGAAGAACATCCCCATGACGAGCGCAGCCGGGAGGAGCACGCGGAAGAAAACGCCGCCCATGCCGACGACGCGCGCCACGCCGAACATGACGGCGGCGAGCCTGCCGCATCAGGCCATGAGGCCGCCCCGCACGGCGACGAAAGTCACGACGATGAAGACGAGGGCGATGACGCCGAGGAAGCCGAGGAAGATGTCGTGGAATCCGTCGGCGGCGACGACGTCCTGGAAGAAGTGCCGGAGCGCGCCTTCCGCCCGCGCCGCCAGTACAAGATCCAGGAAGTCATCAAGCGCCGTCAGGTCATGCTGGTGCAGGTCGTCAAGGAGGAACGCGGCAACAAGGGCGCAGCGCTGACGACGTACCTGTCGCTGGCCGGCCGCTATGCCGTATTGATGCCCAACACCGCGCGCGGTGGCGGCATCAGCCGCAAGATCACCTCGGCGCAGGATCGCTCGCGGCTGAAGGACGTGGTGCAGGACCTCGATGTGCCCGAGGGCATGGGCATCATCCTGCGCACCGCCGGCGCCTCCCGGACCAAGCCGGAAATCAAGCGCGACTTCGAATATCTGATCCGCATGTGGGAAACCGTCCGCGACATGACCCTGAAGTCGCAGGCGCCGACCCTGGTCTACGAGGAAGGCTCGCTGATCAAGCGATCGCTGCGCGATCTCTACAACAAGGAAATCGACGAAATTCTGGTCGCCGGCGAGGCCGGCTATCAGGAGGCCCGCGATTTCATGAAGATGCTGATGCCGTCGAACGTGCGCGCGGTGAAACAGTATCGCGACGGCCAGCCGCTGTTCTCGCGGATGGGCGTCGAGAGCCAGCTCGATGCGATGTTCTCGCCGACCGTGCAACTGCGCTCCGGCGGCTACATCGTCATCAACCAGACCGAGGCGCTGGTCTCGATCGACGTCAATTCCGGGCGATCGACCCGCGAACACCACATCGAGGATACCGCGCTCAAGACCAACCTCGAGGCCGCCGAGGAAGTCGCAAGACAGCTGCGCCTGCGCGACCTCGCCGGCCTGATCGTCATCGACTTCATCGATATGGACGAGAAGCGCAACAACCGCTCGGTCGAGCGCAAACTCAGCGATTGCCTGCGGCAGGACCGCGCGCGAATCCAGGTCGGGCGCATTTCGCATTTCGGCCTGCTCGAAATGTCACGCCAGCGCATTCGCGCCAGCGTGCTGGAGAGTTCGACGGAACCGTGCCCGCAGTGCGGCGGCAGCGGCCATGTGCGCTCGGTATCCTCGGTGGCGTTACAGTTGCTGCGCGGGCTTGAAGAAATCCTGATGAAGGGCGCGACCCACAATCTCGTGGTGCGCACCCGCACCGACGTCGCGCTCTACGTCCTCAACCACAAGCGCGGCCATCTGCGCGATCTCGAAAACAGCTTCAAGGTGACGCTTGCGGTAATCGCCGACCCGACAGTGAGTGGCCAGCAGTCGTTCGTGATCGATCGCGGCGAACAGGTGCACACGCTGGAGGCCGCCAAGGCGCTGCTGGCCGCGCAGGTTGCAGGTTACCCTGCGCATGTCGAAGAAGCCTTCGACGACGAAGAGCCATTCGATATCGAAGTCGAATCGGAGGTGGAAACCGAGGAGACCGAAGGTCTGACCGACGATGCCGCGGCCGGCGAAGAGAGCAACGGCGAGCCCGATGCCGATGGCCACAAGCGCAAGCGGCGGCGGCGACGGCGCGGTCGGCCCGGCGAGGCGCGCGACGGCGGCCCCGCGCGCGACGAAAATTCCGCTCCGCGCATCGCCCCGGTCACGCTCGAGGTTTCGGGAGGCGTTGGCGACGACAGCGAATCCGACGAGGACGAGTCCGACGAGCAGCCCGGGATGGTTCGCACCGATCAGGCGGCAGGCGGCGAGCGCCGCCCCCGTCGTCGCGGACGTCGCGGCGGACGCCGCCGACGCGGCGGGCCGGAGGATGGTCTGGCCGGATCGATCACGGACGAACTTGGACCGAGATCAGATCCGGAAGCGATCAACGCGGTTGCTGATTTTGATGGACGTCCGTCCGAACCATACCGGCCGGTTGTTCAGCCCGAATTCACCGCGCCGCCCGAGCAGCAACATGCGGATCGCGATCAGCCGGAGCCGGTTCCCGCGCCCGCCGTGGCCGAGACCGCTCAGGAGGCCGAACGGGCCGCGCGCCGGCGCTCAACCGTGCGCGAAAAGGTGAGCTTTCTGGTCGATGCCCAGCCCGCTGCCGGAGCGCCAGTCAGTCACGGCCAGCCCGAGCCATCGGCGGCCCCCGCCCCGGCCCAACCCGCTTCCGCAGCACCAAATGACAGCCAGCCGCGCCGCGCCGGATGGTGGTCACGGCGCTTCGGCAACGGCGAATAGCAAAGCGGTCGATGAAAACCAGCAAACCGCCCGGCAAAACCGGGCGGTTTTTGATTTTGCAAAGAATCGAATTGGGAGTGCCGGCGGCGTTGCCCGACGCGGTCAGGAAGATGATCGAACCTGCCAAAACCTGAGCAAACGGTGGGCGTTTTCAGGTGTAAGTTTGGCGAACTGGCTTTTCGCGGCGGCCAACTCGCGCGGCCCCATCGAGCCAGTGGCAAAGCGGCTCTCCAGAACCGCGTGCACGGTCTCCCAGTCGAGGCCGGCTGCCTTGCAGGGAACGAGAACGCCGTCGTGGCGAAGGCTTTGCATCAGCGGGCGGACGACCTCGATGGTGGATTGCGATAATTCCGCAAGCCCGGCCACTGTCTCCTCGTATTTTCGCTGTCGGGCGAACCCCAACAAAGTCGCTTCACTGAATTCGCCTTTTTCCTTTAGCTGCGACACAAAGCGTTTGGCCGCGGCAAAGTCGCGGACCCTGGACATCTCGCGATCCACTCCCGTCGCGACGTCCGCGATTGCGCTCCGGATTTCCTCAAAAATGTGAGCCGGCGCGCGTGACAGCAGCCGCGACCGGACCGCTTCTGTGGCGTTGCGCAACAGCCGGTTGCGAAGTTCCGGCGGCAGATCGACCCGAATGCCGGTCTCAACGGCAAGTTCAGGATCGGCTTCGGCCTGCGCTACCACCATTGCAAAGCCTTCCGCCGAAAGGCGCGCACCCGGATTATTGATGATCCGCCGGCTAACGCTGGGATAGCGGCGGGCCAATAGCGCGTCGGTGACGACTTCCAATAGCCACCAGCGGCCTGAAATTGCCAAAAGGTGCTGTTCGCCCTTGGTGCCCGCGATTTGGATTAGATCTGCCGTGCCCAGACGCGGGGATTCCTTCAAAACGGGTCCGGCGATGGTGATCTCGTCGTTCCCGGCAAGAAGGCGGATGACATTGGACGGCGCCTGGGGAACGGGCGCCAGTTGAACGCTCATTTCGGCAAGCGCTATGCGGGCACTGACGTCGGCGATCGTCCGGAGTTCGATCGTCTTGACGAGGCGCTCAAGCACCTCGCCAAACAGCTCGATTTGCTCGCTATTGAAGCTGCCGGCGGAGGACAGGAATAGATCCGTGACGCGCTTGATCGTGTCGAGGGGTTTATCCGCTGAACCGGTATTTATTGCCGCTTCGACTTCGTCGACAATTGCTAAAGCTGCAGCTGGCATCGCTCATCCTGAGCGCTCTGGAGTGCTGTTCTAGGCCCATTGTGGCTTTATATGGAATAACTGAACGTTCCGTAAAACCGCCGTCGCCCAGGGGCGCATCCCTGTTACGCCCGGATGCGAACTCCTGACCGCATGTCGATGATTCCACTCCCGAACTAGCCGGTCGTGACGGCAGTCTCCACGTCCGACGGATCGATATGTTTATTGAGGTTGGCATGCAGCTTTTCGTGATCGAGTTCGCCCTCCCAGGCGGAGACCACCACGCATGCAACGCCGTTGCCGCAGAGGTTGGTGAGAGCGCGGCATTCGCTCATGAATTTGTCGATCCCAAGAACAACGGCCATGCCGGGCACCAGGCGCGGATCGACAACGGCAAGCGTCGCCGCAAGCGTGATGAACCCCGCGCCGGTGACGCCGGAGGCTCCCTTCGAGGTCAGCATTGCGACCACCAGGATGGTGATCTGCTGGCCGAGTGTCAGATCGAAACCGAGCGCCTGCGCGATGAACAGGGTTGCGAGCGTCATGTAGATATTCGTGCCGTCGAGATTGAAGGAATATCCGGTCGGCACCACCAGGCCGACGACCGACTTGGAACAGCCGAGCCGTTCCAGCTTTTCCATCAGGGACGGCAACGCGCTTTCCGAAGACGAGGTGCCGAGCACGACCAGCAACTCATCCCTGATGTAGCTCAGGAACTTGAAGATCGAGAAGCCGACGATCCGCGCGATGATGCCCAGCACCACGAACACGAACAGCGCCGCTGTGAGGTAGAATGTCGCGATGAGGCCGATCAGATTCAGGATGGCGCCGGTGCCGAACTTGCCGATCGTGAAGGCCATGGCGCCGAACGCGCCGATCGGCGCGGCCTTCATGATAATGGAAATGACGCCGAAAACCCCCTGCGCGGCCTCGTCGACAAACACGCGCAGGTTTTTGCCGCGCTCGCCGAGGCTCATGACGGCAAAGCCGAACAGAATTGAAAACAGCAGCACCTGAAGGATCTCGCCGGTCGCAAACGCACCGACGACCGTGTCGGGAATGATGTGCAGAAAGAAATCGACACTCTTCTGGGATTCCGCCTGTTTGGCGTAGCTGGCTACCGCCTGCGCATTGGCCATGGAGCTGCCAAATCCCGCGCCCGGACGCGCCAGATTTCCGACCAAGAGACCGATGATCAGCGCGAAGGTCGATACGATTTCGAAATAGACCAGCGCCTTGACGCCGATGCGGCCGACCTTTTTGGCGTCCTGGATATGCGCTATGCCGGAAACCACCGTGCAGAAGATGATCGGCGCAATCACCATCTTGATCAGCTTGATGAATCCGTCGCCGAGCGCCTTGATCCAGTCATTGGTCGCCAGATTGGGCCACAGCCAGCCCACGATGGCCCCGAGCACGATCCCGATCAGGACCTGAACATAAAGCACCCGGTACCAGGGTTTTGCCGCAGGCGCCGGGGCCGCGGTTGCGATCGTCGCCGACATGACCTTGCCCCCCACTGACGATTAAGTCGCGAACCCGCCCGCTCCATTCGCGGGCGGCCGTCCCACCCTTGCAGCGAAGATCAATTGGTTCATCAGAGTCAATGACGCAGGACAAGGCGTCCGGTAATTTTATCGGCGGTCACCCAGCCAGCGCGCGATCCGCGCCACGGCCTCGTGCATGTCCTCAGCCGAACGCGCGTAGGAGAAACGGATGAACTGATGGCCGCGGATCGGATCGAAGTCGATGCCGGGGGTGGTGGCGACATGCGCCTGTTCCAGCATTTGCCTCGCGAACTCGAAACTGTCCGGGCTGAACGCCGAGACGTCGGCGTAAAGGTAGAACGCGCCGTCCGCGGGCAGGAATTTCGTAAGACCGGCGCGCGGCAGGCCCTCGATCAGGATGCGGCGGTTCTCCTGGTAGCCGCGCTTCACCTCTTCCATCTCCGCGCGGCCATCAAAAGCGGCCTCGGCGGCAATTTGCGACAGCGTCGGCACCGAGATCGCGAGATTCTGCTGCAGCCGCTCGATCGGCCGGACCAGCGGCTCGGGCGCCACCATCCAGCCGACCCGCCAGCCGGTCATGCAGAAATATTTCGAAAACGAGTTGATGATGAGCGCATGCGGCGAGAGTTCCGCCGCCGTCACCGCGGGAAACGCATAATCCAGACCATGGTAAATCTCGTCGGAAATGAAACGAATGCCGGCGTCTTCCGCCGCCGCGATCAGGTTGGCGAGCGCCTCCCTCGACATCATCGTGCCTGTGGGATTGGCCGGGCTGCCCACTAGCACGCCCTTCAGCGGCGTCTTGCGATGGACGGCGAGCAGCGCCTCGCCGGTCAGCGCATGCCGGGTTTCGCCGGATGTCTCGATCAGCACCGGCTCGCAGCCAAGCGCGGTGAGAATGTGACGATAGGGCGGATAACCGGGCACCGTGACCGCCACCCGGTCGCCGGCATCGAACATGGCGAGAAAGCCTAAGATGAACGCGCCTGACGAGCCCGTCGTGACCACGATCCGCCCGGGATCCAAGGCGCAGCCGTAAGTCTCGCGGTAGTGCCCGGCGATCCGCTCGCGCAGCGACGGGATGCCCAGCGCGGAGGTATAGTCGATCCTGGCCCCATCGAGTGCCGCGTGCGCCGCCGATATCGCCGCCTTCGGCGCCGGCGCCCAGGGTTGCCCGACTTCCATGTGAATGACATGTCCGCCGGCCGCTTCGATGCGCGCGGCCGCCGCCATCACGTCCATCACCATGAACGGCGGAACATCGCTTCGCTCCGACGCCGCTAACAGGCCCCGCGCGCGGTCTCTCAATGTCGCTTCAAGCATCGATATCTGCTATTTGATCCCGTGCCCCAGACTAGCCGCATTCGGCGGTTTGTTAGGGCATATCCCGTATCCGACCCGCCGCCAATCGTTTAAAGACTGCGCGATGCTGCTTCCGACAGACCTACGCAACAAAGCCTCGAAACTGACCGCGCTCACAACCGCGATCGCGCTTGCTGTTGCGCCGATATCACCGGCGTTCGCCCAGCAGGAGAAGGGCCCGCCGACGATCCGGGACACCGAGGCCGAGCAATTGTTGCGCGACTATACCCGGCCGATCCTGCGCACCGCGGGCCTGGAAAAGCAGAACATCCAAGTCGCGATCATCAACGAGAGCGTCTTCAACGCCTTCGTCGCAGATGGCCACCGGATATTCGTCAATTACGGCGCGCTGATGCAGTCCGAGACCCCGAACCAGCTCATCGGGGTGCTGGCGCACGAGACCGGCCATCTCGCCGGCGGCCATCTCGCCAAGATGCGCCAGCAAATGGCGCAGGCGCAGACCCAGATGATCATCGCGATGCTGCTGGGCGCCGGCGCGATGGTGGCGGGCGCCAGAAGCGGCAGCAGCAACAGCGGCCTGTCCAATGTCGGCGCGGCTGCGATCGCCGGTCCGCAGGAAATGATCCGCCGCAACCTGATCGCATATGTGCGTCAGCAGGAGGAGAACGCCGACCGCGCGGGGGTGAAGTTTCTGACCGCCACCGGCCAATCCGCCAGGGGCATGTACGAAACCTTCAAGCGGTTCAGCAATGACAGCCTGTTCGCCGCGCACGGCGCCGATCCCTACCTTCAATCGCATCCGATGCCCGCCGAGCGTGTCGCGGCGCTCGAGGAATTGGCGCGTTCAAGCCCCTATTGGGACAAGAAGGACGATCCGGCCCTGCAATTTCGCCACGACATGGTGCGAGCCAAGATCTCGGCCTTCATGGAACGCCAGGACACCGTCTACCGGCGCTATCCGATGTCCAACGAAAGCATGCCCGCGCGCTACGCGCACGCGATCACCACCTACCTGCATGGCGATTTGCGCTCGGCGCTCGTCCAGATCGACGGTCTGATCCAGGCGCAGCCCAACAACCCCTATTTTTATGAATTGCGCGGTCAGGCGCTGCTGGAAGGCGGCAAGCCCGCCGAGGCCATCGCCCCCCTGCGCAAGGCTGTAGCGCTCTCCAACAACGCCCCGCTCATCGAGATGTTACTTGGGCAGGCGCTCGTGGGAACCGATAATAAGGCCTACACCGAGGAAGCGATTGCGATTCTGCGTGGCGCGGTGGCCCGCGAGACCGAGGCGCCCCTCGGCTATATGCAGCTCGCAATGGCCTATGGCCGAAAGGGAGATTTCGCACAGGCCGACCTGGCGTCGGCGCAGGCCGCCTATCTTCGCGGCGACAACAAGACCGCGCGCGAACTCGCCGCGCGCGCCAAAACCCGTTTCGCCGTCGGCACACCCGGGTGGGTCAAGGCCGACGACATCGTCGCCGCAAAGCCGCCGCCAAAGAGCAACTAGAAATAAACTAAGCCGCCTTACCAAGCTTAAAAAACCGGCTTTCACCAAGAGGATTTTGCCAATGCCTTCGTTCCGCCTGCTCGCGCCCGCCTTGCTCATGCTCGCCCTCTGCGGCATGCCGCCAGCCGCGTCGGCGCAGAGTTTTTCCGACAGCCAGCGCGGCGATATCGAGACCATCGTCCGGAACTACCTGATCGCGCATCCGGAAGTGCTGGAAGATGCCATGGCCGAACTCAGCAAGCGCCAGGCCGCTGCCGAGACCGAGAAGCACGAAGCCAGCGTTGCCACCAACGCAGAGACGATTTTCAATTCGCC
This sequence comes from Bradyrhizobium sp., assembly GCA_036266415.1. Taxonomy (GTDB): domain Bacteria; phylum Pseudomonadota; class Alphaproteobacteria; order Rhizobiales; family Xanthobacteraceae; genus Bradyrhizobium. The sequence continues at coordinate 22,337 of DATANB010000083.1, forward strand.
GCGCGGCGTGTTGCTCGGCAACAAGGACGGCGATGTCACCTTCGTCGAATTCTTCGATTACAATTGCGGCTATTGCAAACGCGCCATGGCCGACATGCTCGATCTGATGAAGACCGATCCCAAACTGAAGGTGGTGTTGAAGGAATTCCCGGTGCTGAGCCAGGGTTCGGTCGAGGCCGCGCAGGTCGCGGTCGCCGTCCGCATGCAGGATCCCACCGGCAAGAAGTATCTCGATTTTCACCAGCGGTTGCTCGGTGGTCGCGGTCCGGCCGACAAGGCGCGCGCTCTGGCGGCCGCCAAGGAGGCTGGGCTCGATACCGGCCGAATCGAGAAGGATCTCGCCAGCCCGGAGGTGCGCGCTACGATCGAGGAGAACTTCAAACTCGCCGAGGCGATGGGCATGAACGGCACGCCGAGCTACGTGATCGGCAAGCAGGTGGTGGTCGGCGCCGTCGGGCTCGACAGCCTCAAGGAAAAAATCGGTCTCGCCCGTTGCGGCAAGGCGACCTGCTGAGGGTAGCGATCAGGCATTACCGCTGACGTCAAATTCGAAAAGGCCGGCGGGACAGCCGGCCTTTTTATTGACCTATTCTCCGCAGCCAGACGTTCACCCTGCATTCACAAAACAAACCCGGTGGAACCTCCGACATCGTGGAACATCGCTCCCCTGCTTTCGTTGTTGGCGCGGGCAATGCAAACATGTGAGGAGAAATTCTATGACTAACCGCTTTATGATGTCGGTCGCCGCCGTGGCGCTGATCGCGGGAACCGGCTTCGCCAGCGCGCAGGGAACCATGGGCCGCGAAGGATCGTCGGCGGGTTCCACTGCCCAGCAGAGCGCACCGTCTGCTGGAACTTCAAGCCACGAGGCGACCAAGCCGTCGTCGGGCATGAAGTCCACCCAGTCCGAACAGAAGTCACCGACCGCCGGCAAGAACGAGCGTGCCGAGGACAATCTGCAAGGCCAGAAGTCGAAGAACATGAGTTCGGATAACGACCGCACCAAGGGCGGCAAGGAGATGAAGGCCGAGGGTCGTGAGGATCGCAACGCCACGAAGGCTGAAGGCCGCGAAGACCGCAGCAAAGGCATGAAGGCCGAAGGCCGCGAGGACCGTAACGGCATGAAGGCTGAAGGCCGCGAGGACCGCAGCAAGGGCATGAAAGCCGAAGGTCGCGAAGACCGCAACGGCATGAAGGCCGAGGGTCGCGAAGACCGCAACGAGACCAGGTCGCAGACCACGACAGGTCAGGCCGGCGCCGGCGCCAAACTCTCGACGGAGCAGCGTACCAAGATCACCAGCGTGATCCGCGAGCAGCACGTTGCGCCGATCAACAACGTCAACTTCTCGATCTCGGTCGGCACGCGCGTTCCCCGCGAAGTGTCGTTCCATCCGCTTCCGGCGCAGATCGTGACGATCTATCCGGAGTGGCGCGGCTATGAGTACTTCCTGGTCCGCGACCAGATCGTGGTGGTGGATCCGCGCACGCTCGAGATCGTGGCGGTACTGGAAGCCTAAATCCAGGTCGACAACGACGACAACCGGCTTCGGGGCGGGCAGAAATGCCCGCCCCTTTTTCTTGCGGCCTGAAATCTCCCGATCCCGCGGGAATTGGCCGGCGGCCGAGCGTCCTTTTTAACATTGGTTAACGTGCTGTTTCAGCAGGTTCCGTGCGGCTTTTTACGAAGCGGGTGAGGCATTTGAGCGGGGTCGGCTGAGGCCTAAAGGCTTCCCCTGCGGCCTGTTGTTACCTATAACCGCCGCCACCTGCCGCGACATTGCCGGGATTTGAATGGCCAAGAGTGCTGCCGAGACGATTTACGTGCTCAACGGCCCGAATCTCAATTTGCTGGGGACCCGCGAGCCCGAGACCTACGGCCGTGCGACGCTTGCCGACGTCGAGAAACTTTGCGCACAGACCGCGGCGCAATTCGGCCTGAGCGCCGATTGCAGGCAGTCCAATCGCGAAGGCGAACTGATCGATTTCATCCACGAGGCGCATGCCAAGAAGGCGGCCGGAATTGTCATCAACGCCGCCGGCTATTCGCACACCTCGATCGCGCTGCATGATGCGCTTGTGGCGGTGAAAATTCCCACCGTCGAGGTGCACATCAGCAATATCCACGCCCGCGAGAATTTCCGTCATCATTCCTTCACCGCGCGCGCCGCTTTCGCAACGCTTTGCGGCTTCGGTATCGACGGATACAGGCTCGCGATCAATGGTCTTGCCGCCAGGATCGGCGCCAAGGCGAAGGCCTGACACATCCGCCCGTCACAAGCAGAAAGTTCCGGATCAAGATCATGGCGCGCCAGCCTGACGACAAGACAGCCGCAAAATCAGGGAGCAATGACAACGCGCTAATCCGCGAACTCGCATTGCTGCTTGACGAGACCAATCTCACCGAGATCGAGATCGAGCGCGCCGGCCTGCGGGTGCGGGTCGCGCGCAACAGCGGCGTGTCGGCATCGGTGCCGCCGGGCTATCAACCCGCCGCGCCCGTACCCGCGCCGGCCGCCGTGCCGGCCGATGTCGCCGATGTCGCCAAGCATCCGGGCGTGGTGCCCTCCCCGATGGTCGGCACCGCCTATTGGGCGTCCGAGCCCGGCGCCAAGCCATTCGTCGAAATCGGCACCAAGGTGGCGGTCGGGCAAACGCTTCTGATCATCGAAGCGATGAAGACGATGAACCAGATTCCATCCCCGCGCGCGGGCACCGTGACGCAGATTCTCGTCGAGGACGGCCAGCCGGTCGAATTCGGCGAGCCGCTGGTGATTATTGAATAGAGGCGAGGAGCGAATGGCGAACAGTTTTCGCTACCGCCCGTCGCTGTTCGCCGTCCGCTCCTCGCTACCTGGGACAACATGTTCGACAAGATCCTGATAGCCAACCGCGGCGAGATCGCCCTGCGCATCCTGCGCGCGTGCAAGGAACTCGGCATCGCCACTGTCGCGGTGCATTCCACCGCCGATGCCGACGCCATGCATGTGCGTCTTGCCGACGAGAGCGTCTGCATCGGCCCGCCGCCATCGAAGGACAGCTATCTCAACGTGCCGGCGCTGCTGGCGGCCTGCGAGATCACCGGCGTCGACGCGGTGCATCCCGGCTACGGCTTTCTGTCGGAAAACGCCCGCTTTGCCGAAATCCTCGCCGATCACAATTTGCATTTCATCGGTCCGAAGGCCGAACACATCCGCCTGATGGGCGACAAGATCGAGGCGAAGAAGACCGCCAAGAAGCTCGGCATTCCCGTGGTTCCGGGCTCCGAGGGCGGCGTCGGTCCCGACGACGATGCGATGGCGATCGCACAAGGGATCGGCTTTCCGGTGCTGGTCAAGGCGGCTTCCGGCGGCGGCGGACGCGGCATGAAGGTCGCGCAGACCGCCGACGACCTGATGCTGGCGCTTTCCACCGCCTCCAATGAAGCCAGATCGGCGTTCGGCGACGCCTCGGTCTATCTGGAAAAATACCTGCAGAAGCCGCGCCACATCGAAATCCAGGTGCTCGGCGATGGCCGCGGCGGCGCGATTCATCTCGGCGAGCGCGATTGCTCGCTGCAGCGGCGCCACCAGAAGGTCTGGGAGGAAGGCCCCTCGCCCGCGCTCGATGCCGACGCGCGCAAGAAAATCGGCGCCACCTGCGCCAGGGCGATGCAGCAGATCAAGTATCTCGGCGTTGGCACCGTCGAATTCCTCTACGAGGACGGCGAATTCTATTTCATCGAGATGAACACCCGCATCCAGGTCGAACATCCCGTCACCGAGATGATCACCGATATCGACCTCGTGCTGGAGCAGATCCGCATCGCCGCCGGCGGCGATCTGCCGGTGACGCAGGATGAAGTCGTCATCAACGGCCACTCTATCGAATGCCGCATCAATGCCGAGAACCCCGTCACCTTCCGGCCCTCGCCCGGCAAGATCCTGCAATACCACCCGCCAGGCGGCCTTGGCGTGCGGATCGACTCCGCCGTCTATCAGGGCTACGTCATTCCGCCCTACTATGACTCGCTGGTCGGCAAGCTGATCGTCCATGGCAAGACCCGCGGCGAGTGCCTGATGCGGCTGCGCCGGGCGCTGGACGAAATGGTGGTGGAGGGCATCGAGACCACGCTGCCGCTGTTCCGGGCACTGGTGCGGGAACCCGCCATTATCGACGGCGACTATCACATCCATTGGCTCGAACAGTACCTGGCCGGCCAGCCCGCCGGTTGAAACCCGCCCGCCCCGCGGTAAAGCCCGCACTTGCGGCCCGCGCGCTAGCCGCGGCCGTCTCCATCCTGCTATCCTGCCGCGGATGACTTCACGCGACTCCGCCTCTTTCGAGATCACGCCCGAAGTGCTGCTGCGCGCCTATGCCTGCGGCATCTTCCCGATGGCCGAAAGCGCCGACGATCCGACCCTGTTCTGGGTCGAACCGGAAATGCGCGGCGTGATTCCGCTCGACGGCTTTCGCGTTTCGTCGCGGCTCAGACGCACGGTGCGCTCTGACGTGTTCACCGTCACCGTCAACACCGCTTTCAAGGCCGTCATATCCGGCTGTGCCGCGCCGCAAGCCGGCCGCGACGACACCTGGATCAACAAGCGCATCCGCGATCTCTATCTCGGGCTGCACGAGCTCGGACATTGCCACAGCGTCGAGGTCTGGGAGAATGACGACCTGGTCGGCGGACTCTACGGCGTCAGCCTCGGCCGTGCCTTCTTCGGCGAGAGCATGTTTCACCGCGTCCGCGACGCATCCAAGGTGGCGCTGGTGCATCTGGTGGCGCGGCTGATCGCCGGAGGATTCGAACTGCTCGACACCCAATATGTGACCGAGCACCTGCGCAGCTTCGGCGCGGTGGAAATTTCGCGGCGGCGCTATACGGCGCTGCTCGACCGCGCGATCAAGGGCGAGGCGGATTTTTACAGGTTGCCGGTCGATCCTCCGCTCAGCGGCGCGCAGGCGCTTCAGATCGTCGCGGCGCGCGGCTAGGGCTGCTACCTGAAGATTCCGAACAGTCCGCCGGATGGCGGTGGCGGCGGCTGAGGCGGCGGCTGCTGCTGGAACTGCGGCTGCGGCGGCGGCGACGAGCGTTGAACCTGCTTCGGCGGCGCACGCTTCTGCACCGGCGGCGGCGGGGCCGGTTTCGGCGTCTCGACGGGGGCTGCGGTCACCACGGTCGTGTCGGGGGCTTTGCAGTCCGTCAGCCAGATGTCGTAGATCGGGTGCTCGACGCCGTGCAGCCCGGGGCTCGCCGCGTACATCCAGCCGGAAAAAATCCGCTTCACCTCGCCCTGCAGCGTGATCTCATCGACCTCGACAAAGGCGTCGGTATTGGCGGCCTCGGTCGCCGGACGGGTATAGCAGGCGTCGGTCTTGACCCGCAGCGCGCCGAACTGGACGGTCTCGCCGATATCCTCGTCGAAATTGATGATGCGCCCGGTAATCTTGTCGAGGCCTGAAAAACTCGCCTTCTTGTTGACGATCTTCTGCGCCGGTGGCTCGGTCACCACCTCGTCGCCCGGCTGTAATGTGGCGGGCGATTGCGGCACGCCCTTGGGCTGGCGCTGACCCGGCAATGCCGGAGCGCCGGGTGGCGCCACGGCGACGCCCTGGTTGGGCTGGGGCGGCGCCACCGCGATGCCCGGCGGCACATTCTGGGGAATGACCGATGTGCCGGGCGGCGGCGCCAAAGGCTGTGACTGCACTGACCCCGGCGGCGGCACGCCCTGCCCCGGCAGCGGCCGGTTAGGTGTCGGCAGCACGCGGCCCTGCGGCAATGCCGGCACTTCCTCCTCATCGTCGGGTTGCTGGTTGCCGCGGGGAATGTTGCCGGGCGGGCGCGGCACGGGATCGGAAAAGATATTGCCGATCTGCGCGCGCGCGGGCGGCGCAAGCGGGATCGCTGTGGCGGCAAGCAGGGCCGCAAGACCTGTCAGGGCAATGGTTCGAAACATCTCGCGGCTTTAACAGGCGAATCGGGTTCACGACATTGGACGGACTTGTCCGCCGCTCGCTAGCGCACCGGTTAACACGGCTAATACGGCGGGGAAAGGGCGGGTTCTCCCTGCCCCGGACCACTGGTCAGGCCGCGCCGCGGATGAAATAGTCGCAGCCGATCAAAGTTCGTGCATCCCGCGCCGAACCACCGGAAACCCGGGACAACCGGGCAAGCCAAGAGGAAATGCCTGACATGGCCGATCGCATTCGTCTGGACGGCAAGGTCGCCGTGGTAACCGGCGCGGCCGGCGTGATCGGAACCGCGGCCATCCGGCTTCTGGCCGATCGCGGCGCGCGCATCGTTGCCGTCGACCGCAGGGAAAACGACCTGCAAACCGCGATCGGGGATTTGCCGGCCACGGCACAGGCGCTGGCCATTACCGCCGACGTCAGCGACGAGGACGAGGTCGCCGGCTATGTCGGCGCGGCGGTCGAAAAATTCGGCGCCATCGACGTCTTCTACAACAACGCCGGCATCGAGGGCGACGTCGCGCCGATCACAAAATACTCGCTTGAGACGTTTCGCCGGGTGATCGATGTCAACGTGGTCGGCGTGTTCCTGGGAATGAAGCATGTGCTGCCGGTGATGCTCAAACAGAACAGCGGCAGCATCATCAACACCGCATCGATCGCCGGCCTGATCGGCTCCCCCGATATCGCGGTCTACAGCGCCAGCAAGCATGCGGTGATCGGCCTCACCAGGAGCGCCGCGCTGGAATGCGCAGGCAGCGCCGTGCGCGTGAACTGCGTCTGCCCCGGCCTGATCGACAGCCGGATGCTGAGCGCGATCATCGAAGGCCGCAATCCCGGCAATGCGCCGGTTCCCAATGAGAGGATCGTGGAGCGGATTCCGGCGCGCCGGCTCGGACATGCTTCCGAGGTCGCCTCCGTGGTGGCGTTCCTCGCCTCCGACGAGGCCAGCTATGTCTCGGGCTCCGCCTACACGGTCGACGGCGCGCGGACCGCAGGCTAAGGATTGTCATTCCGGGATGGTCCGAAGGACCAGACCCGGAATCTCGAGATTACCAGCGCGAGATTCCGGGTTCGCGCAAACGCGCATCCCGGAATGACCGGCTCAAGATATCAGAAGGTTTCTGCCCATCATGCCCGTGACGCTCGATCCCGACGCCGCCGCCGTATTCAAGGCGTTTCAGGAAGCCGGCCGCCCGCCCTATGAGACGCTTTCCCCGGCGGAAGCGCGCGAGTTCTATCTGATGGCTCGCGTCGTCACCAATCCGGAGCCGCCCGAACTGAAATCGGTGGCGCCGCTTTCGATCCCCTCGCCTGCCGGATCGGTCCCGGCGCGTATTTACACGCCGGTAACGCTGAGGAGCAGAGGCGGGCTTGCGCCATGCCTGGTGTTCTTTCACGGCGGCGGCTGGGTAATCGGCGATCTCGATTCCCACGACGTGGTATGCCGCAAGCTGGCCCACGAAGGTCAGCTTCTGGTTATTTCGGTCGACTACCGGCTCGCGCCGGAGCACAAATTTCCCGCCGCCGTCGATGACGCCATCACAGCGACGAAATGGATCGCGGACAACGCCAGATCGCTTGGCATCGACCCAGAGCACCTGACGGTCGGCGGCGACAGTGCCGGCGGCAATCTCGCCACGGTGGTGGCGATATCGGCGCGCGACGGCAACGACCCGGCGATATCGGGCCAGCTGCTGATTTATCCGGCGACCGATTTTGCGATGACGCATCCCTCGCACAGCGAGCCCGAAACCAGCATCCTGCTGACGCATTCGGTGATCAAATGGTTTCGCGATCACTATCTCAACGGCGCCGCCGACGTACACGACTGGCGGGCATCGCCGGCCCGCGCCACGCTGATCGGCCTGCCGCCGGCCTATGTGCTGACCGCGGGCGCCGATCCCCTGCGCGACGAAGGCGACGAATACGCCCGCAGCCTGAAGGAAGCCGGCGTCGCCGTAACCTACCGGCATTTTTCCGGCCAGTTCCACGGCTTCTTCACCATGGGCAAGCTGCTGCAGCAGGCAGACGTCGCGGCCGGCGAGATCGGCGCCTGGTTGAGGGCGCTGAACTGAGGCGGACTGCAGGGCGCGAACCGCCGCTACACGAAAATCATGCTGTCATCCCCGTCGGCGGGTCGGCGGCGACCTTGCCATTTCAGGGCGCGTCGGGCAGCGTCTGCCAATGGCGATCTGCCGAAATCGCGCACGCGCCGCCTGCGTTTTGCGTCACGGGGAGAGAAAACGAATTGGAAGCATCGGCCTCCCTTGAAATCGCCAAGCATACGCTGCTTGCGTGCGGGCTCATTCTGGCGATCGGCACCATCGCCGGTCTTTTGGCGCAGAAGATCAGAATTCCCGACGTCGCGGTGTTTCTCATCGTCGGCATCGCGATCGGCCCGCAGGCGCTGGGGCTCGTACATATCAAGGCGGATTCGGCGCTGAACCAGATAATCCTGCTGTTCGGCGCCAGCTACATCCTGTTCGATGGCGGCGCTTCGCTCCGCTTCAGCGTATTGAAGCAGGTCTGGATCACCATCGTCATCATCGCCACGGTCGGCGTCATCATCACGGCGGCCATTACCGGCATTGCCGCCCATTTTATCCTCGGCGTGCCCCTGATCGTGGCGCTGCTGCTCGGCGCGGCGCTGGCCTCGACCGATCCGGCAACCCTGGTACCGATTTTCCGTCAGGTCCACATCCGCGACCGCGTGGCGCAAACCGTGATGAGCGAGTCCGCCCTCAACGACGCCATGGGCGCGATCGTCACTTTCGGCGTGCTGACGGTGGCGATGGGGACCGGCGAATTCTCGCTGGTGAACTCGGCATTCGATCTGCTCAAGCAATCCGTGGTCGGCATCGTCGCCGGCGTCGCGCTCGGATATCTGGCCGCGCTCCTGATCGCGCATGAACGGCTGGCCTTCCTGGCGGAATACGCCCCCGTGGTGACGCTGGTCGCCGTGATCGGCGCCTATTTCGCCGCCGACGGCCTGCAGGCCAGCGGCTTCATGGCGGTTTTCGTGTTCGGCATCATGCTCGGAAACAAGGAATCGTTCGGTTTCGCGATGGAAGCCGGCGAGGCGCGCAAGCTCGACGAGTTCGTCATGACCACGGCGTTCATCATGCGCCTTTTCATTTTCATACTGCTCGGCGCGCAGGTCGATTTTACCCTGATGGGCCGATACTGGCTCGGCGGCGTGGCCGTTGTCACCGTGCTGATGCTGGTGGCGCGACCCGTGGCGGTGTTCCTGTGCGCGCTGCCGGATCGGCGCGCGCGCTGGAGCTTTGCCGAAATGCTGTTCATGTGCTGGACGCGCGAAACCGGCGTGATCCCGGCGGCGCTGGCGGGCCTGCTGCTCGGCATGAAGGCGCCCGGCGCTGAAATGATCGCCTCCGTCACCTTCATCGCCATTCTGATGACGATCCTGATCCAGGCTCCGACCACGAAGTGGCTCGGCCGCAGGCTCGGACTTTTGGAGACGAAAGCCGGATCGTAGCGGTACTCGGCGGCGGCACCGATCGTCAGCTGCGCTCGGCCGGCTCGAATGCCATTTCGTCCTCGCCGCCAAGTCGCAAAGTACTAGACTTGGCTCTTGCAGAAGACGTCGTCGTAAGGGGGGCAGATGCAGCGGCGGGATTTCATCACGCTTGTCGGCGGTGCGGCTGCCGCTGTTATGTGGCCGGTCTCCGCGCGCGCACAACAGGCAGACCGCATGCGGCTGGTCGGGTCGCTTAATATCCTTGCGGAGGACGATCCGGAATCGCGGTCGCGGATCGCGATGTTCAAGCAAAGTCTGAAAGAGCTGGGCTGGACCGAGGGCGGCAATGTGCGGATCGAGGCGCGCTGGGCCGGTGGTGACGACGGTCTACTTCGCAAATATGCGGCGGAACTGGCAGCACTCACCCCTGACGTCATCCTGACGTCAGGCAGCGTCACGGTGAGGCCGGTGCAGCAGGCGACCCGCACCGTGCCGATCGTGTTTGTGCAAGTCGTTGATCCCGTCGGCTCCGGATATGTCGATAGCCTGTCACGACCAGGTGGCCATACGACCGGCTTTACCCTGTTCGAATACAGCTTGAGCGGAAAATGGCTCGAACTGCTCAAGGAGATCGCGCCGAAGGTGACGCGCGTCGCGGTAATTCGGGACCCGACGCGCGGCTCCGGGATTGCTCAGTTTGCTGCGATGCAGACCGCCGCACCGTCGCTCGGAATGGAGTTAAGCACGATCAATGCATCGGATGTCCACGATATGGAGCGTGGCATCGCGGCATTCGCGCGCTCCACCAATGGCGGCCTGATCGTGACCTCGGGAGGAACCGGTTTTCACCGCGACGCGATCATCCCGCTGGCGGCGCGGCTTCGATTGCCTGCGGTCTATCCCTATCGCTATTACGCCACCGACGGCGGTCTCGTCGCTTATGGGCCGAACACGATCGATCAGTACCGGCGCGCGGCAAAATACGTCGATCGCATCCTCAAAGGCGAAAAACCGGCGGACTTGCCGGTGCAGGCTCCGACCAAGTATGAACTGGTGATCAATCTCAAGACCGCCAAGGCGCTGGGGCTCGAAGTGCCATCGTCGTTGCTCGCCCGCGCCGACGAAGTATTGGAATGAAGTGGCGGGAGTTCGTTGGACCTCCGCCGGGATTTATGACTAACCCGCGCGTGCCGCGCGCCGCAGCGATTGCGGCGGCTGGCCGAAGGCGCGGATGAAGGCGCGGCGCATCCGCTCCGGATCGCGAAAGCCGGTCTGTTGCGCGACGCGCTCGATCGCCTCGCTCGAGGATTGCACGCGTTGCCGCGCCACCTCGATTCTAAGGCGCTCCACCGCTTTCGACGGCGTGGTCCCGGTCTCCGCAATGAACGCGCGCGTAAAATGCCGCGAACTCATGCCCGCCTGCTCGGCGAGATTGTCGACCGTCAGCGGCGCATCGAGATGCTCGCGCGCCCAGCTCAATAGCGGCCCGAAGCGCCCCGAAGGCGCCTTCAATTCCAAAAGCGAGGAGAACTGCGACTGGCCGCCGCTGCGGCGGTGATAGAGCACGAGCTGGCGCGCGGTCTTCTGCGCGATCTCCTCGCCGTAATCCTCCGCGACAAGCGCCAGCGCCAGATCGATGCCGGCGGAAATCCCCGCCGAGCTCCAGATATCGCCGTCGCGGACGAAGATCCGGTCCGGCTCCCACTTCACCTGGGGAAAGATCGAAAGAAACTGCCGGGTGCGTTGCCAATGCGTGGTGGCGCGGCGGCCATCGAGCAGGCCCGCCTCGGCCAGCATATAGGCGCCGGAGCAGACGCTGGCGAGGCGGACGCCGCGCGCTGCGGCCGCGCGCACGAAGGCCAGCGTCTTGCGGCATGTCGCCGCCGCGTCGACGCCCTCGCCGCCGGCCACAATCAGCGTTGAGATCGCACCGGCCGCCTTCAGGCTGCGCGCCAGCATTTCGACGCCCGAGGAGCTGCGCACCGGACCGGGCGTTTCCGCCAGCACCTTGATCGACGGCGGCTGGCCGGCCAGGCGCGCGGCGATTTCGAACACCGAAATCGGGCCGGCCGCGTCGAGCAACTGGAAATTCGGAAAGACGAGAACGCCGATCATGATTCTAGGTTATGTCCTGAAATGAGGGAAAAATGGCATTTCGGACAAAAGATCATCATGGCAGGATCGTTCCGTCAAGTGGTTGGCTTTCGCCGTCATTGCGAGCGCAAGCGAAGCAATCCATCTTGGCCAAGAAGGAATGGATTGCTTCGTCGCTTGCGCTCCTCGCAATGACGGATAGAACGCGAAAGCGAAGACGGCTGCCCCTTCATCGAACCCGGAAAGGCCCCATGTCCGCGCCACTTCATATCGGTCTCCTGATATTCCCCAGGGTCACCCAGCTCGATCTCACCGGGCCGGTGCAGGTATTTTCAAGCGTGCCCAGCGCCACGGTGCACCTGATCTGGAAACGGATCGAGCCGGTGCCAAGCGATTCCGTGCTGACGCTGACGCCCACCATCACCTTCGCCGACTGCCCGCAGCTTGACGTCATCTGCGTGCCCGGCGGCGTCGGCACCGATGACATGATCAATGACGAGGAGATGCTGGACTTCCTGCGCCGGCAGGCGGCAGGCGCCAAATACATCACCTCGGTCTGCACGGGATCGCTGGTGCTCGGCGCGGCTGGCCTGCTGCAGGGCTACCGCGCGGCGACACACTGGACGGCGATGGACTTTCTTGGCGAATTCGGCGCGACGCCAACCAAGACCCGCGTCTGCGTCGACCGCAACCGTGTCACCGGCGGCGGGGTGACCGCGGGAATCGATTTCGCGCTGACGCTGGTCTCGATCATGATCGACCGGCGGACCGCGGAAGCGATCCAGCTCAGGCTCGAATACAATCCGGCGCCCCCCTTCAATGCCGGCTCGCCCGATACCGCGCCGCCCGAAATTCTGGCGTTGATGAAAGAGAGGATCGCGCCCGCGCAAGCGCGGCGCAGCGGAGCGATCCATCGCGCCGCCGCGCGGCTGACCACCCCGCATCCGTCGGCGGCATGAACGCCCAAGGCTTACCGGACCCGCGCGGGCGAACAGCTCGAAGGCGCGGTTCCCCGAGCAATTCCGGTTTCGGCATGGCGCAAGTCTTGGCCGCGCGCTAGGCTTGGACCAATGACATCAGCCGGTTTCCCGGCGACAGCGGAGGATCTCCATGGGCAGGTTCATCGTCGAACCACATTTTCGGTTGCAGGAATGGGTTGCCGAAGAGAAGGGTTATTTTCGCGACCAGGGACTGGACTACGAATTTCGCGAACTGATCCGCTCGACCGAGGGCCAGCACCACAACAAGGGCGGCCGGGGCGCTTTCCAGAGCATCGAGCAAGGCCGCGAGGCCGACGTCAGCTGCGCCTGCCACTGGACGGTGAACGTGGCGGCCTCGACCGGCCACACCAAGCTGTATGCCGACCTGTACTCGGTCGCGCCATCGGGGATTTTCGTTGCCGCCGATTCGAAGGTACGCACGCCGGCCGATCTCGCGCATGTGCCGATCTCGGTCGGGTTCCAGTCCGGCAGCCATTACTCGACGATTCAGGCGCTGGAGCAGTACATGCCGGCAAGCGACATCAACCTGAATTTCGAAGACGGCATGCTGTTCAGCCGCATGGAACGGTTCATCGATGGAAGGAGCCCGGCGGCGGCGCTTTTCAACGGCCCCTATTACCTCGCCGAGCAGCTCGGCTTCCGCAAGGTGATCGACACAACGTTCATGATCGCCGCCATGATCAAGGGCTCGCCCGACCCGGAAGATATCAGGCGCTACTTCCGCGCGCTGCGCTCGGCGCAACGCGACATCGACCTGCGACCCGAACTTTACACGCACTACTACAAGAATGAATTCCCCGACCGCTTCCACACCATCATGGATACGCGGCGCTGGGGACCGGGCGAGAGAATTGTATTCGAACCCTATTCGAAAGCGGTGTTCGAGGAATCGTTCGAATGGATCGCGAAACACGGGATTTTCGCCGATGGCGGCATGGGATCGGGCGATTATGACCGCTCGACCATCTCCTTTGCCGCGGAGTAGCGCAGTCCTCGACCACCTACCTCAACCCGATGCAGGAGCAGGCCGATGCTGACGAAACACCTGGTTCGACTGATCGCGCCGGTCTTTTTCCTGTTGGGCCAGCCTCATTTCGCCGGAGCGGCCGAGGAACCGCTGATCATCGGCCTGATCATCCCGCTGACCGGGGGCCAGGCGTCAACCGGCAAGCAGCTCGCGAACGCGGTCAAGCTCTACATGAGCGAAAACGGAGACGTCGTCGCGGGCCGGAAGATCGAAGTGATCGTCAGGGACGACGCTGCGATCCCCGAAAACACCAAGCGCATCGCCCAGGAGCTGATCGTCAATGACAAGGTCGGCATCATCGCGGGCTTCGGCATCACCCCCGCCGCGCTGGCCGCGGCGCCGCTCGCGACCCAGGCCCGCATTCCTGAAATCGTCATGCTGGCAGGCACCTCCATTATCACCGAACGATCGCCATACATCGTCCGCACCAGTTTTACCCTGGCGCAGTCGTCGGTCATCATCGGCGACTGGGCGGCCAAAAACGCAATCCGAAAGGTCGCGACGCTGACGACCGACTACGCGCCCGGCAACGACGCGCTGCAATTCTTCAAAGCCCGCTTTCTCGCCGGCGGCGGCGAGATCGTCGACGAGGTCAAGGTGCCCCTGGTCAATCCGGATTTCGCGCCGTTCCTGCAGCGCATGAAGGATGCCAAACCGGATGCGCTGTACGTATTCGTGCCCGGCGGCCAGGGCGGCAACTTCATGAAACAGTTTTCCGAGCGCGGCTTGGATAAGGCCGGGATCAAGATCATCGGTCCCGGCGACGTCATGGACGATGATCTCCTGAACAATATGGGCGACGCCGCGCTCGGCGCGGTCACCGCGCACATGTATTCGGCGGCTCACAAGTCGCCGAAGAACGCGGCCTTCGTTGCGGCCTACCGCAAGATGTTCGCTTCCCGCCCGGGCTTCGTGGCCGTAGGCGGCTATGACGGCATCCACCTGATCTATCAGGCGCTGAAGAAGACGGGCGGCAAGTCCGACGGCGACGCGCTGGTCGATGCGATGAAGGGGATGACGTGGGAGAGCCCGCGCGGCCCGGTCTCGATCGATCCTGCCACGCGCGACATCGTGCAGAACATCTACATCCGCAAGGTGGAGAAGGTGGACGGCGAACTCTACAACGTCGAATTCAAAACCTTCGAGGCGGTAAAGGATCCCGGCAAGACATCGCCGTGAAAGATCCTTGCGCCGGCAAAATACCGCAACAGAAAAAGGCCGCCCGGTTTCCCGGACGGCCTTTCCTGTCCTACGGCAGCTCCACATTGACGGGCGATTTCAGAACCTCATCGCCGGGGGCCTATCTCCCGGCCACATCCTGATCGGCAGCCGCTGCATATCGGGACAGTCGCGAACTGTTGCCCGAACCTTCGCGATGGTCTCCCACCTCCGTAAGATGGCCCATTGAGCCACGTCGCCATCGCCTCGACAATGACGCGGCGGCAGATGTCCCCGTTGTACCCGCTGTTCACAGCTTCACCTCGTCATTCCGGGGCGCGCTTCAGCGCGAACCCGGAAATCTCGGGATTCCGGGTCTGCGCCAAGGGGCGGATCCCGGAATGACAATAAATGAAGCTCAGCTTCCGGGTGTCCAGGGCTGGTAATCGCCGGTGGCCGCGGGCCGGCGGCCGCTCGCCAGCGTCGAGCCCGCCGGACGGTAGGCCAAGGGGGTCCCGGTCAGATTGGGGATGTGCGGCTTTTCCCATTCGCGCGGCGTGTAGGTCTCCTCGGTCGGCGCGAGATCGACGGTGTGATGCAGCCAGCCATGCCATGACGGCGGCACGCGGGAGGCCTCGGCAAGTCCGTTATAGACCACCCAGCGCCGCTCGAAGCCAAGCGTCGGATCGATCTTGCGCCCCTTGGTGCGGAAATAGCGGTTGCCCTCCTCGTCCACGCCCACCAGTTCGCCGAACCGCCAGGTCCACAATTGCGTGCCGAAGGTCTGGCCGTTCCACCATGTGAAGATCTTGAGCAGAAACTGTTTCATGCGCTGGGCCAGTTCGAGGACAATTGAAGGCTCTGATGCCACCGGCAGAGCGGATTGTCCAGCAAAGTCCGGTCTTGCAGCCCATCGACCGGGAGATGGGAGCCAGCAGCTTTTGGCGGTGAGCGTCGTGGAATCGGCGCAATCCGTTCATGCCGCATACAGTTGCGATCTGACAGGCTGAAGCCGCGCACAATCGGTGCGAGGCTCGGGAACGTTCGCCCTGTGAACCGGTTGGGCTGTGACCCGCAAAGGAGCCAACAATGATCAGTCTTAAGGTATTGAGTAGCGCGGCCGCATTGGCCCTGGTTTTGCCGATGGCAGTGCCGACCGCAAGCTTCGCACAGGGTCCGCATGCCAGGGGCGCCGGTAGCAAAGTTGGTGTCCCCAGCGCAGGCGGCGGTGCGCCGGCAGCGCGCTTTAGCGGTGCTGGCGGCGCGCCGGTCGCGCGTTTTAGCGGCGGCGGCGCTTATCGCGGCGGCTACAACGGCGGCTATCGTCACAATGGTGGCGGCGGCTTCATCCCCGGCGCGGTCGCAGGCGCGGTGATCGGCGGTGCGATCGCCTCGCAGAGCTACGGCTATTACGGCGGACCGGGCTATTATGCGCCGGGCTATTACGACGACCAGTACTATGATGACGGCGCGGTAGCGGTGGCGCCGGCCCCCGCCGGCGACGACGCGGTCAGCTACTGCATGCAGACCTATCGTTCCTACGATCCGGCGTCGGGAACCTATCTGGGTTACGACGGCCTGCGGCACCCCTGCCCGTAACCGCGTTCGATCTACTGGATTTGAGGGCGGCGCATTCTCGGTGCGCCGTCCCTTGCCGACGCACGCGCGCCGCTATTTGGCCGCCGAGTTGGCCTGCGATATCTTTTTCAGATTTTGCAGGGCATCCCTGTAATTGGGATCAATCTCGATCGCGCGGCGATATTCCGCGATCGCATCATCGGTCTTGCCCTGACCGGACAACACGAGGCCCAGACCGTTGTGCGCGAAAGCGCTCTTCGGATCGATCTCGATGGCGCGATGATATTCCGCAGCCGCCTCATCGGCCTTGCCCTGGTGGAGCAAAGCGAGGCCGAGATTATTGTGCGGCGCTGGGTATTTCGGATCAATCTCCGCGGCGCGCCGATATTCGGCGATCGCCTCATCGGCCTTGCCCCGGTCGAATAGCACGATGCCCAGACTGTTATGCGCAGACGCGTCCTTCGGATCGATCTCGATGGCATGACGATATTCCGCAATGGCGTCATCGGCCTTGCCCTGATGAAGCAGGGCCGCGCCGAGGTTGGTGTGGGGGTTGGCGTATTTCGGATCCAGCTCGATGGCCCGGCGATATTCCGCGATCGCCTCGTCGGCCCTGCCCTGACTGAACAAAGCGAGGCCCAGATTGTTGTGCGGTGCCGGGTATTTCGGACTAATCTCGATGGCGCGGCGATATTCCGCTATCGCATCGTCGGTCTTGCCCTGATGGGAAAGAGCAAGACCCAGACTATTGTGCGGCGTTGCGTATTTCGGATCCAGCTCGATGGCATGGCGATATTCCGCGATCGCCTCATCGGCCTTGCCCTGACGGGACAAAGCGAAGCCCAGATCGTTGTACGCCGACGCGTATTTCGGACTAATCGCGATGGCGCGGCGATATTCCGCAATGGCGTCATCGGTGTTGCCCTGATGAAGCAGGGCCGCGCCGAGGTTGGCGTGGGGGCTGGCGTATTTCGGATCCAGCTCGATGGCGTGGCGATATTCCGCGATCGCCTCATCGGCCTTGCCCTGATGGGACAAAACGAGGCCCAGGTTATTGTGCGGCGCTGCGTATTTCGGATTGATCTCGATAGCGCGGCGGTATTCCGCGATCGCATCATCGGTCCGACCCTGCTGGTACCACACGAAGCCCAGACCATTGTGCGCAAATGCGTTCTTCGGATCCAGCTCAATGGCACGGTGACATTCCGCCACCGCGTCATCGGCCTTACCCTGGTGATACAAGGCCAGGCCCAGGTTGGCGTGCGGGAGCGCATACTTGCGATTGAGCTCGATGGCATAGCGATACTTCGCGATGGCGCCATCCAGATTGCCGTTCGGGCCGGCTTCTTCGCTCAAAACATAGCCCCAATTGTTGTAGGCTTGGGCCGATTTCGGATCTATCCCGATGGCCCGCTGATATTGCGCGATCGCGTCATCGGACCGGCCCAGCCCCTGCAGGGTGCGGCCCAGGCTGATATGCGGCGCCGGATTGCTCCAGTTCAGGCGGACCGCGGTTCGCAGCATCTTCTCCGACTCGGCATAATTTTTCTGGTCATAGAGATAATTTCCCTTCAGCAGATACGCCCACTGCACATTGACGTCGCTATCCTTCAAGCGGCTGATGATGTCATCGGCTTCCTCCACCGCTTGCTCCGGGTGGTCGTCATACAGGGCTCTCGCGTTGATATAGGGCTGTATCTTTTCCGTGACGTTATGCGCGGCCCTGGCCAGCAGATCGTCGGGATTTCCGGAATCAAATTCGCTGCTGAAGACCTGCTGCCCGTCCACGCGCAGGCGCAGCGCGAGTTTGTCGCGAAGGAAGAATTCGCCGGAGATCCTGTGACCGCTGCCGTAGTGCAGCACGCTGCGAATCGAGGAAACCAGCGCGTTGAGCGAAAGATCGATTTTCGGCACGACGAAATCCGGCAATTCGTCGCGCGGCGAAATACTCAGGGAGTCCATCAGCTTGCTCGCCTGGTTGACGCCGGCGTAATGGTTGAGCGCATCGCGCAGACGATGGCTTGCCACTTCAGGCGTATAGCCGTCGTCGGAGAGCGTCTTCGGCACCGAGATCGGCTCGATCGTGACGACGTCGCGCGCGAGGTCTTGGGCGACGAGCACGCAGATCACGACCCAGATGACAATCCAGCTCAGCGCGACGACGTTGCCGATGGAGGCCGACCTGGCGATCCAGCCGCCGGCGGATTGCAAATTCGTTTTTATTTCCAGCCAAACCGAAGATTGCTCTGCCACGGCTGAACTTTCCCAGCTGTCCCGTACGTCCCCTTCCCATGGAACCATAGCACTGGCCGACGAGCAGCATAAGCCGGATTCAACGTCTGCGTGCCGGCGGCCGCCCACCGCACCCGTCACGCCACACCGCTGGGGCACCGTCTGCGCGGTCAGGACCGGATCGCCAGCGCGACGCCGAAGAGCGTGAAGGCCAGCGCGGCGATCTGGCCGGGGCCGAGCGGCTCGTGCAGTGTGATCGCGGAGATGACCACGCCGATAACCGGCACTGCCATGGTGCCGATCGCGGCCACCGAGGCCGGCAGCCGGGCAAGCGCTGCGAACCAGCAGACATAGCCGACGCAGAACTGGATCACCGTGCAATAGAAGATCAGGACCCAGCCGAGGCCGGACAGTCTGCCGACGTCGGCGTGCTCGAAGCCGAGGCCGGCGATGGCGACCGGAAGGCTGCCGAGCCCGATCTGCCAGGCCGCGGCCGCAAACGGCGGCAGATTGAGCGGATATTTCTTGGTCAGCACGGTGCCGATGGCAAAACCGATGGAGCCGCCAAGCGCCATCAGCACGCCCGGCAGCTTTGCCACGCTGGCGGCAAATCCGTTGCCGCCCATGATGGCGGCCAACCCCGCGAACGCCATCACCAGCGAAATCACCCGCAACAGGTTCGGCCGCTCGCCGAGCACCGGCCAGGCCAGCAGCGAGGCCCAGATCGGCAGGGTATAGGCGATCAACACGGCTTCGCTGGCCGGCAGCCAGACCAGCGCCAGACCCATCAAACTCATCCAGGCGGCAACATTGAAGAATGCCGCCACGAGCAAACGCGGCCAGATCTCGCGCGGCACATGCAGGCTCTGCCGGAACGCCAGCGCCAATAGCGCCAGCAGGCCCGCGCCGATCACGCCCGGCACCCCGCGCATGGTGAAGGGCGGCAACTGGGTCAGCAGATATTTGTTGATCGGCCAGTTGATGCCCCAGCCCATCGAGGTGATGGCGAGAAACATCAGGCCCGCGGGTGCGATTCGACTTCGCGCGCCCGTCAGTGGGGAAAGGGTCATGTCTTGGAGCTTCTGCGCCGCCTGAGAGGTGGGGAATCGGCTTTAGCTTGCCGGTTATCGGCGCCTGGGGCCACCGGGGAAGCGGCATGCCAGCCCGGACCTTGCGAGCGTCCCCCTGAGTCTCGCCGGCGCAACCCCTGCCGCACAATAAATAGTTGCCCTGTGAACAGCGGGGCGAAGCCGAAATCGGCGCGGCCGAAACAATTTTTTTCGCTTGGGAATCCCTGAGGACTCACTGATACTTGGCCACATAGCGGGACGCCCGGTACCCCCTGTTTTTCCCGCTTTTCCACCATATTTAGTATTTGATTCAGGAACTCGTACTAGTCCTTGACGGGCGCAATGGAGTTGTCCTAGCCTTCTTCCTGTTCGGCGCGAGTGTGTTTGGGTCCCGCCGGTCACTCCCAGATGGGTTCCAAAAATGACCACTCCGCCGGCCGGTCGAGGCAGCGGTGATGGACTTTTTTGTCCCGAATTTTGGGGGATTTCGGAGCGTAAAAAGACGAGCCAGAAACGGCTCAGGTGACGAGTTGGGGCGTTGAAAAGCATGACCTGAGGGAACCGGCGTTCCTCCCAGGACATGCCCGAACAGAAACAGGGCCGGGTCCACCGGTAGAGCTGCGAGCCAACAGGTTCGCTCAAGGAACAACACCCGGCGCGCCGCGGCGGCGGTCCGGTCAAAAAACAACGGGGCACGAAAAATGCGAATCGAACGGCGCAACACCACTGAAGGCCAGTCACCCTACGCAGGAATTGATTTCAGATTGACGACATCTGAGATCCGAAATCCCGACGGCTCGGTGGTTTTTCGGCTCGAAAACGTCGAGGTGCCGGAATTCTGGTCGCAGGTCGCCTCCGACGTGCTGGCGCAGAAGTATTTCCGCAAAGCCGGCGTCGCCGCGCGGCTGAAGAAGGTCGAGGAAGAGACCGTGCCGTCCTGGCTGTGGCGCTCGGTGCCGGACACCGAGGCGCTGGCCGACCTGCCGGAATCCCAGCGCTATGTCAGCGAACTCTCGGCCAAGCAGGTGTTCGATCGGCTCGCCGGCTGCTGGACCTATTGGGGCTGGAAGGGCGGCTACTTCTCCTCCGAACAGGACGCCCGCGCCTTCTCCGACGAGCTGCGCTACATGCTGGCGAAACAGATGGTGGCGCCGAATTCGCCGCAATGGTTCAACACCGGCCTGCACTGGGCCTACGGCGTCGATGGCCCCGGCCAGGGCCATTATTACGTCGACTGGAAGACCGGCAAACTTACAAAATCGAAATCGGCCTACGAGCATCCGCAGCCGCACGCCTGTTTCATCCAGGGCATCGAGGACGACCTCGTCAACGAGGGCGGCATCATGGACCTTTGGGTGCGCGAGGCCCGCCTGTTCAAATACGGCTCCGGCACCGGCTCCAACTTCTCCCGCCTGCGCGGCGAAGGCGAAAGGCTGTCCGGCGGCGGCCGCTCAAGCGGCCTGATGAGCTTCCTCAAGATCGGCGACCGCGCCGCCGGGGCGATCAAGTCGGGCGGCACCACCCGCCGCGCCGCCAAGATGGTGGTGGTCGACGCCGACCACCCCGATATCGAGACCTATATCGACTGGAAGGTGAAGGAGGAGCAGAAGGTCGCAGCCCTCGTCACCGGCTCGAAACTCAACCAGCGCCACCTCAAGGCGGTGCTGAAGGCCTGCGTCAACTGCGAAGGAAGCGGCGACGACTGCTTCGATCCCGAAAAGAACCCGGCGCTCCGCCGCGAAATCAAACTCGCCCGCCGCGCCATGGTCACCGACGGCATGATCAAGCGCGTCATCCAGTTCGCCCGGCAAGGCTACAAGGACATCGATTTCCCGGTCTACGACACCGACTGGGATTCGGAGGCCTATCTCACGGTATCCGGCCAGAACTCCAACAACTCGGTCTCGCTGAAGGACGACTTTTTGCGCGCGGTGGAGACCGACGGGACGTGGGACCTGATCGGCCGCACCAGCAAGAAGATCACCAAGACTCTCAAAGCAAGAGACCTCTGGGAAAAAATCGGCCACGCCGCCTGGGCCTCGGCCGATCCCGGCCTGCACTTCAACACCACCATGAACGACTGGCACACCTGCAAGGCCTCGGGCGAGATCCGCGCCTCCAATCCCTGCTCGGAATACATGTTCCTGGACGACACCGCCTGCAATCTCGCCTCCGCCAACCTCATCACCTTCTACACCCCCGCGAGCGGGTCCACCCCCACCCATCCCTCCCCCGCAAGCGGGGGAGGGTTAGGGAGGGGGCATTTCGACGTCGATGCCTACGAGCACCTCTGCCGGCTTTGGACCGTCGTGCTCGAAATCTCCGTGATGATGGCGCAGTTTCCCTCCAAGGCGATCGCGGAATTGTCCTACGAATTCCGCACCCTGGGCTTGGGCTTCGCCAATATCGGCGGCCTCCTGATGACCATGGGCCTGTCCTACGATTCCAAGGAAGGCCGCGCGCTGTGCGGCGCGCTCTCGGCGATCATGACCGGGGTTGCCTACGCCACTTCGGCGGAGATGGCGAAAGAGCTCGGCCCGTTCCCCGGCTACAAGAAGAACGCCGCCCACATGCTGCGGGTGATCCGCAACCACCGCCGCGCCGCCCACGGCGAATCCCGCGGCTATGAGGCGCTGGCCGTTAGTCCCGTGCCGCTGGATTACGCCAGCGTGCCGCAGGCCGATATCGTCGAGCGCGCCAAGGCCGCCTGGGACCGGGCGCTGGAAACCGGCGAACTCAACGGCTACCGCAATGCGCAGGTCACGGTGGTGGCGCCGACCGGCACCATTGGTCTCGTGATGGATTGCGACACGACCGGCATCGAGCCCGATTTCGCGCTGGTGAAATTCAAAAAGCTCGCCGGTGGCGGCTACTGGAAGATCATCAACCGCGCCGTACCGGAGGCGCTGCGCGCGCTCGGCTACCGCGAAAGCGACATCGCCGAGATCGAGGCCTATGCCGTCGGCCACGGCTCGCTCTCTAACGCGCCGGCGATCAACATATCCACGTTGAAGGCCAAGGGTTTTACCGACGAGGCTCTCGCAAAAGTTGAAGCCGCGCTGCCGACCGCGTTCGACATCAAATTCGCCTTCAACAAATGGACCTTTGGCGAGGACTTTTTGCGCGACACGCTCAAGATTGAGCCCGAAGCCATCGCGGCGCCGAACTTTGATCTTCTCAGCGCGGTGGGATTCTCAAAGCGCGAGATCGAGGCGGCCAACGTGCACATCTGCGGCGCCATGACGGTGGAAGGCGCGCCGCATCTGAAGGCCGAGCACTACAGCGTGTTCGACTGCGCCAACCCCTGCGGCAAGATCGGCAAGCGCTATCTGTCCGTGGAAAGCCACATCCGCATGATGGCAGCCTCCCAGCCGTTCATCTCGGGCGCGATCTCAAAGACCATCAACATGCCCAACGACGCCACGGTGGAGGATTGCAAGTCCGCCTATCTTCTGTCCTGGAAGCTCGCGCTGAAGGCCAACGCGCTCTACCGCGACGGCTCGAAGCTGTCGCAGCCGCTGAACTCGCAGCTGATCAGCGACGAGGACGAGGAAGACGACGCCATCGAGGCCTTCCTGGACAAGCCGATGGCCGCCCGCACCGCCGCGTTGTCGGAAAAGGTGGTGGAGCGGCTGGTCGAGCGCATCGTGGTCATGCGCGAGCGCGAGCGCATGCCTGATCGACGCAAGGGCTATACGCAAAAGGCCGTGGTCGGCGGCCACAAGGTGTACTTGCGCACCGGCGAATATGACGACGGCCGGATCGGCGAGATCTTCATCGACATGCACAAGGAAGGCGCCGCGCTGCGCTCCTTCATCAACAACTTCGCGATCGCGGTGTCGCTCGGCCTGCAATACGGCGTGCCGCTGGAGGAATATGTCGACGCCTTCACCTTCACCCGCTTCGAGCCGGCCGGCCCGGTGCAGGGCAACGACAGCATCAAGTATGCGACCTCGATCCTGGACTATGTGTTCCGCGAGCTCGCGGTCAGCTACATGGGCCGGTTTGATCTGGCCCATGTCGACCCCTCCGAATCCAACTTCGACGCCATCGGCAAGGGCGTCGAGGAAGGCCGCGCGCCGGAAGCCCCCAGCAACAAGTATCTGTCCAAGGGCCTGACGAGATCGCGCACCGACAATCTCGTGGTGATGCGCGGCGCTTCACCCTCCCCCGCCGGTGGCGAGAATCAGGGAGGGGGGTCCAACGTCACGTCTCTCCCCTCGCACGCCCCGACCGCGCGCGCTTCTGACGCGGTGGAAGGCGCGGTCGCGCTGAAGCAGGAAACCCAGCACGATTTGTCGCCGACCGAGAAGCTCGAAGCCCTGCAGTGGAGCAAGGCGGGCACTGCTGCCGCTGCCGCACCCTCCAAGGCCGAACGCCGGGCGGAAGCCAAGGCCAAGGGCTATGAAGGCGAGATGTGCGGCGAGTGCGGGAATTTTACGCTGGTGCGCAACGGCACCTGCATGAAGTGCGATACGTGCGGCAGCACGACGGGGTGTAGCTGAACAACCTGAAACGCAAGCCGCTCTCGGAGGCATTCATGCCTGTCGTGTTCCGCCATAGCGGCTTGCGCTACTTCTCGAACGAAGGCCAGCCGCCCGAGCCGCCTCACATTCATATCAAGGGCGGGGGCCGGGACGCAAAGGTCTGGCTTGAGCCGGAGATTTCGATTGGCGACAGTTTTGGCTTCAATCCTCGCGAACTTTCGAATATCCTGCGGGTTGTTGTGGAGAACCGCGATCTCATTCTGAGAGCTTGGCATGACCATTTCGGCAACCAGCGTCCGCTTTGACGAAGACACGATGTGGGTCGAACTGACCGACGGGCGGACGCTCGGCGTGCCGCTGGCGTGGTTTCCGCGGCTGTTGCGCGCGACGCCGGTCGAACGTGAACAGGTGGAGTTGAGCCGCGTCGGCCTGCACTGGGAAGTCCTCGATGAGGACATCTCTATCGCAGGCTTGCTAGCCGGACGCGGCGATGTGACAAGATCGACGGAGCGCGCGGCCTAGCTTGTAGCGCGGACTGGAGCCCCGTCCGCCGTAGCTCAACGAGCGAGGGGCACTCTATTCCGTCATTCCGGGGCGATGCGAAGCATCGAACCCGGAATCTCGAGATTCCGGGTCTGGTGCTAACGCACCATCCCGGAAAGACGCCATCGCGACGGGTAAGAGGGCGGATCAATGATCCGCCCTACGCTCCTCCGCCCGGATCGAAAATGCGGGCCTTTCTAACTATCGGAAAATGAGTCATTTTTCGTCGTGGCCGGGCTCGTCCCGGCCATCCACGTCTTGCTTTGCGTATCTGGAACAAGGACAGGGATGCCCGACCCAAGGCCGGGCCTGACGAGGAAAGAGTTGGGAATGTCCACCGCCCTGAACGACACGACCATCGCCACCCTCGCGCCCGAACTCGATGCGCTGGCGGCGGAAGCGATGGCGGAGTGGAAGGTGCCCGCGGTCACGCTCGCGGTCGTGCAGAACGGCGAGACCGCCCTGCTCAAGGCCTGGGGCCGGCGCGACGCGGAGGCTGGCCTTGCGGCGACGCCGCAGACGCAATTTTTGATCTGCTCGATCACCAAGACCTTTACCGCCACGGCGCTCGCGCTGCTGGTCGACGAAGGCCGTCTCGACTGGAGCAGGCCGGTCCGCGACTACATTCCCGAATTCCGCCTGCGCGATCCGGTCGCGACCGAGCGCGTCACCGTGCGCGACCTGCTCTGCCACCATTCCGGCCTGCCCCGCCACGACTGGATCTGGATTCCCGGCGATCTCTCCCGCACCGAGATGATGACGGCGCTCCGTCACCTCGAGCCGGCCCGGGATATCCGGACCGAATTTCAATACAACAATCTCGCCTATAACGCCGCCGGCATCGCCGCCGAGCGCATCAGCGGCCAGAGTTATGAGGAATTCATCCGCGCGCGGCTGACGGACAAATTGCAGATGCCGGTCGGCTTTTCGGCGCAGGACTTCGCCGCGGCCGAGGATGCCGCCGTTCCCTATCTGGTGGAACGCGACGACGAGCGCCGGCGCAGCAAGTTCTTTCCGATTCCCACGACGGCCGCCGGCGCGATCGTCACCTCGATTGCCGCCATCGCCAACTGGATGAAATTCCTGCTGGCCGAAGGCGAATTCGAAGGCCGGCGCCTGCTGTCCGCCACGCTCATCCGGCAGATGCAGGCGCCCCGCGTCTTCGCGGGCGCACCCGAATTCAGGGAGTTCGGTCCTTCGCATTACGGACTGGGCTTCGGCTCGTTCACCTACCGGGGGGAGCGCGCCGTCGGGCACTCCGGCGGCTGGCTCGGCTGGAGCACGCTGATGCGCCTCATCCCCGAGCGCAACATCGGTGTCGCCGTATTCACCAACACCGGCGGCAACCCGGTGCCGGCAATCCTGATCAACCGCATTCTCGATCACGCCTGCGGCAACGCGCCGGTGCCGTGGCTCGATCGGCTGCGCGACATGCGCCGCAAGACGCTGGCGCAGTGGAACTCCGACGTGGCGGCGCGGCCGGCAGAGCGCAAGCCGAACACGAAGCCAAGCCATGATCTCGCGGACTTTTGCGGCGCCTACGAACATCCGGCCTATGGCCGGGTGCTGATCACACTCGACGGAGACAACCTGCACTGGGCCTGGCGCAGCACGAAGGCGTCCCTCTCACACCTGCACTACGATTCATTCCAGCTGCCCTACATTTTCGGCGAGCTCAATCCGGACGAGCTCGTGATCTCCTTTGCGACCGACCGCGACGGCAACATCGCGAGCCTCTCGGCCCAGCTCGAGGCGCTGGTTGCGGACATCGTCTTCACCCGCGCGCCCGACGGCGACTGCATGGACCCGAAATTCCGCGCGGCCTGCATCGGCCATTATACGCGCGGCGATGCTACCCAGGTCGTTGCGCAGGACGCCGAGGGCCAGCTCACGCTCAAGACCCCGCTCGCTCCGCTCTACCGGCTGCGGCCCTATCAGGGGGCGACCTTCGGCATCGTCGACCTCGACGGCTATCGCGTCGAATTCCGGCGCGGCGTGGCCGGCACCGTCGACGAATTCGTGTGGCACACCCCGAACGGCCCCTTCATCGCCAAGCGGGCGGATGGCTCGCCAACGGCGGATCAATGATCCGCGCTACCCGCCCTGCGGACTGGCGATGCGAAGTCCGGGTTCAGTAGCGCTTGACGCCGGCGGTGTGGTGTCCGCGATGCGGCCGTACCGACATCTGCGGTCCCGACACGTCAGCGAGCGGCGCTTGCGCGGCCATCGTACGCGAAAATCCGCGGCCATCGTTCGAATAGATGGAGAAGTTGGGGTCCAGGGATGCGGCCGCGGCGGGCTCCGAGACCTGTGCCGAGGCGGGCGTGGCAAGGAGCGCGGAAAGAACGAGCGTCGCGCCCAAAAATCTGAAGCTGGTCATGAAATCCTCCTGTCACCGGCACGCAACCCACGCGCGTGCCGTCCGTTAACATGACTGACAGTTAGGCGCTGCCATTCCCTTCGCGCAGCGGTGGCGCAATCACGCCTCGGCGATCGGCGTGTGATGTCACACAGGATCAGCCCGTCGGCGGATCGGAGCGAAACGCAACTATGCCGTCATTCCGGGGCGATGCGAAGCATCGAACCCGGAATCTCGAGATTCCGGGTCTGGTGCTAACGCACCATCCCGGAATGACGGGGTCGGTGGATTGCTTCGCGGCCTCTTGGCTTCGCTCGCGCGACGCGCTTCACCGCGCTCGCGGGCGGCAAGCTCGCTAACGGCGGATCAATGATCCGCGCTGCGGGCTAATGTCGATCGGTGGCCAGGACGATCGGCGGCCATTCGTCGATGGGTTTGCGGGCGCTCTGGTCGACGGCCACGCTGGTCGGCTGGGGCGACGCCGGTGCGGCCGCCTGGGGCGCGGGATTGGTCGGCGCGGCGGTCGCAACGACCTGGTCCTGGGCGCTGGCCTCATGATCCCACTCGCACGCGGCGGCCGGAGCGGCGGCAAGAGCAGCGAAGGATGCGGCAACAAGAAGCTTCTTCATGGAACGGCTCCCTTTGATGTCGCTACACTCTACCACGGCCGGGACGGCGCCGAACGGCTCACCGCGATCACGAAACCGTAAACTCGCCACTCGCATCAGCGCAGCGCTATGTGGGCCTATACTCTGTCATTCCGGGTCATTCCGAGACGATGCGAAGCATCGAACCCGGAATCTCGAGATTCCCCGATGCGCAATTGCGCATCTGAGGTCTGGTGCTAACGCACCATCCCGGAATGACGGGGTCGGTGGATTGCTTTGAGCTGCCTGGCGAAAAGCGGCAGCCGTGGCCGGAATGCGGCGTTACCGGTCGCATCACCCCCACCGGAGTTGTGGGCGGCTTCGTCATGCCAAGGCTGCCGAATCTCTTATAGCAGAACCCATGAGATGAGGGACAGCGTAGGGCGGATTAGCGTCAGCGTAATCCGCCACTGTCGGATGCAGAAGGCGGATTACGCTGCGCTAATCCGCCCTACAGGCTGATGCAGCTCGTAGGGCGGATTGGAGCCGACCCCGTGCTCCCGTAGCTCAACGAGCGAACGCGGAAGGCGTAATCCGCCACGGTCTGTCGTTGCCTGACGAGCGGGCGGACCGAATTGATTTTGCCCGAGGCGGGCAAATCACCACCGTCTCGTGCCGGCTGCCTGTCCAGCCCCCTTCGCAAAAATATTTCTGTTTTTCCGAAACCCAAATCAGCGCTATATTCCCCGCCATCCCGTCCCGCTGCGAGGGGACGTTGGCCATCGTCACGAACGTTGGGACGGGATGCGGTGGACGCGGATCGCGCTTTAGACGAAGGCGCGTGATCCCGCCTTCGCTAAAGTTTCGGCGGACGGGTACCAAGCCCGTCGAAGCCTTTGGCGTAGACGGCTGCGGACGGCGAAGTCGTGTGGTCCTGACGCCCCGACGCTGGCGTCAAGTTCTTGAGAAGCAAGCTTCTCAGGGATGACAGTGGCAAGAAAGCCCGGTCGCTGGGGAGAGCGCGAAGGAAACCGTTAAAACCATTGCGCGGGGAATGCCGGGCGATTCCGGCGTGACCTGACGAACGCGTGTGCGTCTCTCACTACCATTGCACACGCGGCCATCGGGCGCATCGGGCGCCCGGCATTCCCTGCGCCCTCTTAGCGAGAGGGCGGGAATTTGAAAGCAAACCTCGCGCGGAACACGCGGCGAGATCGCGAAGTCATGACTCCCCTCCTACCGCGAAGCGGTGGGGAGGGGTTGGAGGTGGGGGGTCTGTCAGCAGAAACCGCTGCTTCAATGTGTGGGGGGTCTGTCAGCAGGAAGCGCTGCTTCAATGTATGCCGCACCGCCCCCCACCCCCGACCCCTCCCCACCACGCGCAAGGCGCGTGGGAGGAGGGGAGCAACAGTGGCGCGACCGGTGTAACGGCGGAGCAATGATCCGCCCCAAACCGCTACCGCTTCGGCTCCCAGCGATAGGCCCGGGCGCAGGCGCCGCCCATCAGCATGGCGCGCTCGCTGTCGGAAAGCCGGCTGGTGGTGCGGAAGGGCTCGACGCCTTGCGCGTAGTTGACGACGGCAAACGCGCGGGTCCAGTCGGTGCCCCACAGGCAGCGATCGAAACCCCAGGCATCGAACAGGCGCGCCAGCGGATCCCAGATATCAGGAAAAGGATACGGCTCGCGCGACAGCGTGCAGGCGCCGCTGACCTTGATCACCGCGTTCTTGCGGCTGGCGAGCGCCAGCACCTTCGGCAAGGCGGCCCAGGGCTCGGGCGGCGCCGGCGGGGTGCGCGGCTGCAAGATGCCGAGATGGTCGATGATGAAGCGCGTGTCGGGATTGCGATCGATCAGCGCGGTGCCCGCCTCCAGATTGTCCCAGCACAGCAGGTTGACCGGAAAGTCGTAGCGCACCGCCGCGCGGGCGATGCGGTCGAGGCCGGGATCATCGGCCGCGCGCTTGTTCTCCTTCGTCAGCATGATGCGGATTCCGACGGCTCCGTCCGTCTTCTTCCAGTCGGCGACGACATCGGCGACATCGGGGTTATCGGGGTCGACCGGCTTGACGATGGCGATGCGGCCGGGATGGGCGCGCTGCACCTCCACGGCGTAGCTCGCGTCATAGCGGTACATCGAAAACGCGGAGATGAAGATGGCGCCGTCGACGCCGACCTTGTCCATCGCCGCCACCATCTCGTCGCCGGTGACATGCGCGGGCCAGTTCGGCACGGTGGCCCACGGCCGCTTCGGCGTGTTCGCCTCATAGGCATGAACCTGGGAATCGATAATCGCCATCGGCAGCTCCTTCTGGTGCGGGCGGAGTTTGGACATTGCGACTGGCCGGTGTCCAGAGGGCAAAGGCGTTCGCTGGTATGACGCGTGGCGCGGGCCGAAGAGATTTCGCGCCCACCGGGCAAATCAGCAGCGTCTTTATGCTGGTGGATGTCCAGCCCCGCGGGCGAAAATATTTCTGTTTTTCCGAAAATCAAATCAGCGTATATCGATGGACGCGGCGCGGCGCAGAGTCCGCCTGAAGTCTGTTGGCTGTTTGAAAATAGAATCCGACTATCTCTGTCGTCCCGGCCAAGCGAAGCGCGAGCCGGGACCCATAACCACCGTCGCCCGTTGGAGCAGAAGCCGTTAGCCACCGTATCAAAACGCGAGGCCGCGGCGTATGGGTCCCCGCGTGCGCGGGGACGACGGGCGCGTCCTTCGTTGCGATGCGCATCAAATCCCCCCGATACGCCCTGCTCTATCCGCCTCAGCTATGATGCGGGCCGCGCATGATCTTCATGGCGTCCTCGATGTGGCGCCACTCGCGGGCTTCCTCGACCTCGCCCTTGCTCTCGCAGGCGACCGCCTGCTGCGCGGCTTGCGCGATCGCCGCAAAGCCGTGCTTTTCGATCATCTGCCGCGCGATGGTGTGAATCTGCGTCTCGGATACCATGCTCGTCTCCCTGATATTCCCGCCCCGCCTATTCCCGCGACCTTTCCAAATCTTAATCGAACCGGATCGTTCGCGGCTTTCACCAATAAGTACGCCTTCCCTCCAGAAGCGGGAGGGCCGCTCCAAGGGATTTTTTGGCGGGGGCGAACCGGGTTCCCCGCCCTCCGTAACTTCCCCTAAGCAATCGAACCGAATTTTCCGCCCGGCCCGGCGCTGCTAGCTTCGTTTTCCGAGAGGCGAGTTGGAACATGACCCAGCTTTATTTCCATTGCTCCAGCACCGACCGCGTTTTGATCGATCCGCGCGGCGCCGCCGTCGGCGACCTCACCGAGGCCCGCGAGCATGCCGACGCCGTGATGCGCGCGCTGGTGATGGCGCCGGGCGCGGAAGACTGGCGCGGCTGGGTGCTGCATGTCAGCGACGATCTCGGCGAGGAGATCTTTGAGGTTCCCTTCGCCTCCGTGGTCGGCAGGCTGCACTAGCGAGGATGTCATGCTGGTCGCGCTGCTCATATCGACGCCGCTCTGCCAAGGCCTCACGGCCATCATGACGCGGTGGAACCGGCTGTTCGAGATGGTCCGCGATCCCTATCGGCCCGAGCTGCATTACATGCGCGGGCCC
This sequence comes from Bradyrhizobium sp., assembly GCA_036266415.1. Classification (GTDB taxonomy): domain Bacteria; phylum Pseudomonadota; class Alphaproteobacteria; order Rhizobiales; family Xanthobacteraceae; genus Bradyrhizobium. Next base: position 53,472 of record DATANB010000083.1, read on the forward strand.
GGCCCGAAATGGCGCGCGAAGCATCCCCGCCGTCGCTAAACGACGCAAAGAAAAGCCCGGCGCGAGGGCCGGGCTTTCCGTTCACTTAGTGGTGACGGCCGGGAGGACCTCCGGCCGGCCCGCCGCCTCCGGCAGGCGGTCCGCCTGCGCGCGGTGCGGCGTTGATGTGAGGTGCTCCGCCACCCGGGCCGCCAGCCATCGGGCGCGGTCCGCCCATCTGCGCATGTGCCGCGAGCGGCTGGGACGGCTGAGGACGGGCTGCCATCGGCGCTCCGCCGGGGCGGCCGACATTGGGTTGCGCGAACTGCCGTTGCGCCGGCGCGGCAGAGAAGCGATGGCCCTCGAAGCGCTCCCGCGCTGCGGTGGGCTGGCGCGTCTCCCGGATATTCCGGTCGAAGCCGCGGGTGATGCGGTTCTCATGGGCGAAGCGATCCGGCCGCTCGTTCACGAACCGATCCGATCGCTCACGCGCGAACCGGTCCGATCTCTCGTTGACGAAGCGATCTCGCGGCCCGCGAACGTCCCGCCCAATCGCCCCTGTCCGGGTCTCGACGCCGCGCTCTGTCGCGAAGCGGGCGTGCGACCGCCAATAGTTGTTCCAGTAAGCGAGGCGGTGGAACCAGGGCCTGTGCGAATAATAGGTGGTCCAGTAGGTATCGAGCGCGAACGGCACGATCGGAACATCGATCACATCGACGTAGTCCGGCAGCAGGACGTATCGGTTGCGGTAGTAATATTCGAGATACTCCGCCGCCACCCAGCCGCGGTCGTCACTCCAACTCACATCGCACCAACTCGCACCCCGGATGCAGCCGTGAATATTGACGCGGGCCCCGCCCGGAATCCGGTCGACCGTGGGAAAACCGGGCCCGGGTCCTGCCCTCATGCTCACCGAAGTCGTCACAAGGCCCGGCGCCGCAAGTGCGGCGGTGGGCACCGCCAGCAGCACAGCTGCCGCAAGAAATCCTGAAAGTCTCATGTGCATATCCTCCTGGCGAGGCAACGCACAACCGCAACAACCGTTCCAGTTCAGAGGGTGTCGCCCTGTTCGACCTTCGACCATGGAAGTGGCTTGGAACCGCCGCAATAAGCCCGCAAATGCCAGCGTCAATGAAGGGATCGGCGCGTTAGTCAGTGAGTTGCGTAAAATGAGCAGAATGAAACGTCACGCTTTCAAGTCGATACCCGCGGAGCAGCTTTGGTCCTTCCCGCAGTCAGCCGCTACCGATCAGGCAGAACCTGCAACACCAGCCGGCAACTTCGGCGCCCAGCTGCAAAAGTTCCGGCAGCTGAATGATTATTGCGACGCGGCGGTCGCCGAAATCCGCGCCTCGCTCGCGCGCAGCCAGGACGAAGGCCATTGAGGCCTGCAATCGCCGCGCTCAGGCCACATCGGCCTGGGCGGTCTCCGTCTCCGCTGCGGCGAGCGCATCGAGGTCGACGAGGTGCGGATCGTCGGGACTGATATCGCCATCGGAGCGGCCCCTGCCGTGGACGTGCATCAGGGTCTGCACCCGCCGGGCATTCAGGAAGTCGACATGCTGATGACGCAGCGCGAGCGGCAGTAATCTTTTTGGCAAGCCCACCAGCACGAAAGCCGGAACCCGGCGCGTCTCGCCGCCCTCCCGCCAAAGCAGCGGATTGAGCGTGTAGATCGATTGCCGCTCGATCTCCGGCGGCGGCGGCTGCTCCGGCTCGGGCGCCGCGCGAAGCGCGGTGTTGACGTTGCCCGCGCGCGTGCGCACCGCATCGGATCGCAGCTCCCAGCAGATCAGGTCGGCGGCGGCAAGAACCTCGCGGCGCACCGCATCGACGCTGGCCGAGAACCTGGTCGCTTCCGGCATCGAGGCCGGGCTCTTGGTGACGGCCTCCACCAGCGCGGCGGCGCCGGCGCCAAATCCCGGGGCGGCCTGCTCGATGGCCGCCGCCATCGCCTCGATCGCGTCCGCCGCCGCGTCGCGGTCGCGCTGCGCTCTCGCGTCCGCCAGCGCGCGCTCGGTCGAGGCGATTTGCTCGTCGAATTCCGCCAATTCCGCGCGCAGGATTTTGGCGCGCTCCTCGACGGCGCGCATGTTGGCCTCGGCCCGATCCAGCTTGGCATTGGCGGCGCCGGCCACTGCCAGCCGCTCGGCTGCGGCACGTCTTTCCGCAAGTTCCGCCTCGGCGATGCCAAGCCGGTCGGCCAGCTTCTGCCGCGCCGCCTGCCTGTCCCTGAGCGCACCCTCGAAGCGCTCGACCGGGCCGAGCTCACGCTTGAAAAATGCCATGGCAATGCCCCCCGCGAATAAGGAGCCGGCCGCGAATCAGCCGGCAGACCCATTACGCCGGAAAACTAGTCGAAAACTTGGATAACATTGCGGCTTGCGGCCGGCGCCGTGGCGCACGGCGGCCGGGCGCCCTCGCCGATCGGCAGATGTCTCAATCGCGCTTGGTCGGGGCCGGCCGGCCCCGCTGAAGGCGCAGTCTTGCCGCCCTCATGCGCTCCGTCTCTTCGTCAAGCGCCCTGGTTTTCTCCTCGAGCTGCGCGATCTTCGAGCTGTTCGAGGCGTCATTGCTGCGCAGCTTTTCGATCACCTTACCAACCGAGAGCTTGTTTATTTCAGCCATCCTAAAACCCCTCCTTCCGGCAAAGCCCGCCCGCTTGCGACCTCAAACCGTTTTGATCCTGGTCGAATTGATATGGCTCAAAACGCTCGTTATTTTCAGTCCCGCAGATACCGGTCAGGGAGCCAAGCCTTCGACCGCAAAAATGCGGAATTTTGCGTATTTTTCGCCGATCTTCTGCGCGTCCAGATAGGCCTGAGAAGTATACGCCGCCTGCGCTTTGTCCATATTTTCAAAAACGGAGAGAACGATGCGCGATTTTGGCGGGTCACCCGCTATCGCCAGCGTATTGCTGCTCGACGCGAGCCGTTTCTGGCCGCTAGCGGCAAGCGCCTTGTTGGCGAGTGAAATGTATTCATTGGCGTAACCGGTTTCGTCGACGACATCGATCTCAGAGACGACGTAAGCGGGTGCTGCGGTCTGCGCATGAAGTTCATGGACCGCGGCCGCGCCAAGTCCGAACCCGGCGAGCATTGCCAAACCTAATTTGACATGCGTCTTCATTGGCTTCTCCCTAAATATCGGCGGAAAACATTATACGCCGGCGATTATTCGCCGCAACCGGCCGCAAGCGGCGGCCAATTCAGCCCGGCTTATCGAACCTGCGGCGCAGGGCTTCGCCAGACGAGCCATCTTCGGCATTATTCGGCGGCGATCTTGTTTGAAGCGGTCACGTAGCCGTCACGAGCCTGCGGCAGCTTCCAGCCGAGCAGCCGGCTCGCGACCTGGTTGCGCAAGACTTGTGCCGTGCCGCCGCCAATCGTGAACATGCGAGCGTCGCGCATGATCCGCTCCATCGGATTGTTGCGCGAATAGCCTCGTGCGCCAAAGATCTGCAAGGCATCACTCGTCACCTTGATCGCCATCTCGGATGCGAAAATCTTTGCCTGCGCGGCTAGCAGCGGATCGGGAAAGGGGTCTGCGCTGGCGGCTGCGTTGCGAATGCACAAGCGGGCGGCGTTCAGCTGCACCGACATGTCGGCCAGCATCCATTGCAGCCCCTGGAATTCGGCAATCGGACGGCCGAATTGATGGCGCGATTTCGAAAACGTCAGCGCCTGCTCGAAGGCCCCCTGCGCCAGGCCAAGAGCGACCGTCGCGGCGCCGACGCGCTGGCTGTTGTAAGCCATCATCAGTTCGGCGAAGCCGCGCTTCCAGCCCCCAGGAGGCACAAGAACCATGTCGATGGGCACTTCGGCATCGTCGAGAATGATCTCGGTCTCCGGAATGCCGCGCAGCCCCATCGTAGGCTCACGCTTTCCGACGCGCAGGCCCTTCCCTTCAGCGGGGGCGTCCGGGTTGCGCACGATGATAAAGCCGCCGATTCCCTCCGCGTCGCCGCGCTCATTGAACACGCGGGCAAAGACAAGGTGAAGCCGGGAAACGCCGCCCCCGGTAATCCAATGCTTCTTGCCGTTCAGCACATAACCCGAACCGCGTTTGTCCGCGCGCGTCGTCATCTCGGTGGCGGCTGACCCCGCCTCCGGTTCGGTGATGCAGATCGCGGGCTTGTCGCCCGCAAGAACAATCTCGGCGGCAAGCTTCTTTTGCTTCTCGCTGCCATAGTGCATGACGGCCGAGATGGCGCCCATATTGGCTTCAACCGCGATCCGGCCTGTGACGCCGCAGACGCGCGCCATTTCTTCCACGATCAGGCTTGCATCCAGGAAGCTGCCACCTGCGCCGCCATACGTCTTGGGGATCGTATAGCCCATCAGACCGGCCGACGTGAGATCTCGGACGTTATCCCATGGGTAAGTTTCGCTTCTATCCGTTTCGGCCGCGCGTGCCTTGATCGAACCCTCGGCGATCTCGCGCGCCAGCCCTTGAAGCTTCTTTTGCTCCGGAGTCAGGTCAAACAGCATTCTTCCGCCCTCCATGATCCTTTCCCCACCTTGACCTCGGCTCATGAATCCGCACAAGCGAAAAACCGCATAGAGACCACTTCATGCAGCCCGGTCTTCGGCCAAACGTTGCTGGTTCGGGCACAAAATGGCAACTCCGGTCGGTTACCAAATGGTTTTCGGATAGCATCCGATTGCGGAGACATGGTTCACCGAGTTCTCACAACTCATTGCTAAACTGGAACAATGAATAAACGACGAAACGTGAACGTGTCTGCGATCGAAGCCGGGATCGAGGTGGCAAGATCTTTCGGCATTCCACGCAAAACAGCATCGATACCTGTACAAACACGCGACGCATCGGGGGCATAACTATGTCAGATCAGATCGATTGGGATTTCGCGAGCGACGACGACGCAAAGGCGGAAATCGGCGCGGCGGTCAGATATCTGCTCAAGGATGCGATCGGCAGCGGGCGCGCCGATATTGTTCGGGAGATCGTCGAAATCGTCCGCAACGTCGCGAGCGGACAGCTGCCACCTGAGCATCCCTATCCCCTGGATGCTCGCGCGGCGAAGCAACCGCTCATGAGCGGCATTACCTATAAGTCCTACGTCATCGACACCTACCGGCGCGATATCGATAGATGGCGCGCGACAATCCGCAGATTGGATGGAAAGAAAATTCGGGTTGCCGTCCCGCCCTCGGTGGTCGGCGAAACCACGACCTCAGCCGATGCGCTTACCGCCGAGAAGGCGGTCAGGCTTGCAAAGAAAGAGATCGATAGCGGCGGGCTGATCTGATCCAGAAAGCCTTGTGGCTGGCGCACGCTCTTCCAGTCGGAGTGCGCCATGATCCCTCCTTCACGCCTTGGAGCCCCTCGGCTTCATGGCAGGCCGCCGCCGACCATGATCGAGGCGCTACGCGCATTTACCATGTCCTGTCGGGGCGCGGCGCAATATTGAACTCCTGATCCGGCGTCTCGATCGGCTGCAGTATCGCTTCGAGATATCGAAGCTGGGGGCCCTATGGCTTTTTGCTGATCTGGGCCGCCAAAATTCATCCACATTTCCCTTTACGAAATCGTTCCGTTCAGGAAAGGAGAACCTCACATGCCGGTCAAGCACGCAATCTTCGCCGGTTCGATCGCCGCCATGGTTTCGCTGACGGCGCCGGCGCTGGCCAGACATACCGATACCCCGAAGACCAGCGAACAACCGACGTCATCGCCGTGCAGCGCCCTGCAGCGGATGGCCGATGGGACGTGGACACAACTCCCGTGCCAGGAACTGGGCTCACCAAAACAATTGCCGCGAAATTCCTCGACGCAAAGTTCACAACAGCAAACGCGCTGAGCACCGGCGGCCAGGTGGACACTCAGAGACCATCGAGATCGGGCGGATCGAACCAGTTCGTCAGCGACAGGCCGCCGTCGACCACGATCGCAGCTCCCGTGACGTAGGCCGACACCCGGTTTGACAGCACCGCCAGCGCCATCGGTGCGAGGTCCTGGGCCTGGCCGAGGCGGCCGAGCGGGATGTGTCTCGCGAGCGACGGATCGGCGACGAAACCGCCCGCGGCGATGGCGCCGGGCACCAGCGCATTGACCCGGATTCCAAAGCGGCCAAAGGTCTTTGCCAGTTCCCTGACCAGCATCGTGAGCGCCGCTTTCGCCGTCGAGTAATGCGGCAGGTTGCGCGGCGTGGCTGAATGCAGCGAGGTCAGGAACAGGAACGAACCGGGTTCCTTGGCCGCGATGAGCTTTCGCGCGAGTTCGCGTGCGAGGTGAAAGCCGGCGTCGACGTTGACCGCGCGCATCTGCTCCCAGGTCTGGGTGCTGACGGCCAGCGCATGATCGGCCTCGCGCCGTGGCGGTGACGCGCTGTGAACGAAGTGCGTCACCCGCCCAACGGCCGATTGTGCGTGGGCCAGCAGCGCATCGCAGGCGTCGCGATTAGCGAGGTCGCCGACGAGCGGAACCGCCAGCTCCGGCCGGGGCGAGGCTTTGACCGCCGCGGCGAGCGTCGCGGGACTGACGTCGGCGAATACGGTTCGCACGCCTTCGCCGACCAGAGCTTGCGCGATCGCGCGTCCGATGCCATTTCCAGCACCGGTGACCAAGGCGGCCTCGCGCGCAGGATCAAATGGTGTATTCAGCAGGCTCATGGTATCAGAACTCCCCGCGATATCTGCGCAATCATGGACTACAATCCCCTACTCGGGCATCTTATCCATATGTCGTTGACCCCGATAATTGTCGCAGCCCTCGCCGTCATCTGGCTGGCCGAACGTAGCGTCGAGCACCTTAAACTCGCTATCGCGGCGCTGTGCTTTAGCACCGCGGCGCTGTTGTTCGTCGTTGCCGATCTTGAAAGAGCGATACTGCTGTCATCTATCCTGGCAGCCGCGATCTTCGGCGCGTCCCGTATCAAATACAATCATAGCGGGCTCAAACTCATTGTAACAGATCTCCCATTGGCGTTTGCCGGGACGGTTCCCTTTTTTATAGTGCAGTATCCGCTCGCGGTAATGGCCACTCTCGCCGGAGGCATCGGTCTCATTCTGGCCGCAGCCGCGGCTCTGCTCTGCGTGCGCGGGCCGCCAGTTTCCCTGGAACTCCAATTTCTCCTATTCAGCGTTGCATGTATTGGTCTGGCGGCGGCATATCGGGCGAGCGGCGGGGCCGTTCCTTTCCAGCGAATAGCGGCTCTGCGGCGGTGTTTTCTCTCGACCTTCATCGCCTCCCTTCTCGATCCGCATTCCTGGCGGCGGTTCGGCGATCTCACTCTGAGCGATATAGCTCAACACCCGTTGCCGCTGATGGCGGCCGTACCGGCGCGCAGCCTCGACTATCCCGACATTATCGTCATCCAGCACGAGTCGATCTTCGATCCACGCATATTCGGACTCCCGGTTGAACCAATTGTCGAAGCATTTCTGTCACCGGCAAACGGTCTGCATGGAAGCCTCAATGTCGATATTTTCGGCGGAGGATCGTGGCAATCCGAATTTAGTCTGCTCACCGGCCTTTCAAGCGCGAGCTTCGGTTCAAACGCCTATTTTCTTTTCAAGCGAGGCGTCGGCCGTTTCCACAACAGTCTGCCAAATACGCTCACGGCGCTTGGGTATAGAACAATGCTCACGTCGAGCTGCCGTCGCGACTTTCTAAACTACGATGAATTTTACCGTTCGATCGGAATCAACGAACGTATTTTCACGGATGATTTTCAGCCACCGTTCGATATCAATCGATTTGAGACGACGAATTCCGACGCCGTATTTCTGGAAGCCGCACTCGGCGCTCACATGAAGAAGATTGCCTGCGATGCGACGCCTCGCTTTCTATATGCGCTAACCAACTTCAATCACGGTCCCCACAACCGCAGACTGGTTACACCCGGACAATTTGACAGCGAGCGCGCCTTTGCTGCGGCAAGCCTCCCCGATGCCTACTACGCCGAGTACTACGCGCGGCTCGCGGAGACGGCCGTGACCTGGACCAGGCTCAAGTCCGAGCTTTCCTTCCGCTTTCCCAAACGTCCGACACTGATTATCCACTACGGAGATCATCAGCCCGTAATGACGCGGCGGATCGAGGGAAAACTCAAGCTGCCCGTGGACGCGAGGCGCCAGTTCCGCACGTTCTATGCCATGGAGACTTTGAATGACTGCTCCGGTCGACTGTCTCCCGGGCGCGGTCCAGACCTCGATATTGCTTTTCTCGGGACAGTGGCCTTGCAGCAGGCCGGCCTGCCGCTTGATGCGATCTTTGCCACGCGCGCCAGCCTGCTGGAGCATTGCGGCGCTGCGTATTTCGCATCGTCCTCGGAGCGGAAACGCCGCTTCCACCGTACGCTTGTCGATCTAGGCATGATCGATGTGGCGCTTACGCTGCGATATCAACACTAAAACGTTCGCAGCTCCGAGACGATAGCCGTCAAGGCCACCGACAAATACGAAGAGCGCCACCTTCCTCGATTATTCTCATTGATCGCGGATGCTGTAACCCTTGCGTCCTGGTTTAATTCCGGGGAATCCAAAAATTATTGCCGGACCGCCAGAAGCGGTCGTCGCGACGAGGTCGGATTTGACCCTATCCGACATTTCGCGGTCGCAAGCATCAGAATTCTATTTTGACGGGGACCTCTTCCGTTCAAGACCATCTAGGCAAGCAGTACGCGAGCATGCGGACGGACCCGTTGGCACGTCGGACGATTGCCGAGCCAGTTCAGCGCCTACGCGCTCGGGACGGCAATAAACCATCACCCCAGGAGGCTACCAATGGCACAAACTCTTTCGACTTCTATCACAAGGCGAGGCGTGGTCGTAGCAGGGCTGGCGCTGGCCGCCGCCCCGATGGCTTTGGCGGGTGCGGATAACGCCTACGCGCAACAGACCACCCCTGAAAAAAGTCTGTACGAGCGACTGGGCGGCGTCTTCGCCATCGCGGCGGTGGTGGATTATTTCAGCGACGCCGTCGTCAAGAACCCCATCGTCGGCCAGAAGTCGAAGAACCCACAACTGCGGGAATGGCACACCAAGAACCTGGGAAGGCTGCCCGGCCTCAAATTCATGCGAACGCTGTGGGTCTGCAACATTTCGGGTGGGCCGTTCCAGTACACCGCCACCAAGCCCGGCACGACGTCGCTCGGCCTCGAGGAGGCCCACCGGAATCTCCGGATTTCCCCCGCGGAATTCGATGAGGTTGCAGCCGAACTCGGACGGACCCTGGATTTCTTCAAGGTGCCGAAGCCCGAGAAGGGACAGGTGCTGGCAGCCTTCGCCGCCCACAAAGGCGAAGTCACCGCCGGCTACACCACGGCCAAGCGCGGCTGACGCATCCAGTACACGGTCTGGACAAATGCCGCCCAGCTTTGGCTGGGCGGTGAACGCTGGCTTTACCGTCCCCGAAAGATCGGCTTTCTTCGTTCATTGAACGCCAGCACGCCTTCCCGGCGGTCTTCGGTGGAGACCAGGCGATTGTAGGCCTCGATCTCGAACGCCAGGCCATCCCACAATGACATCTGGATGCCGCGATGAATGGCTTGCTTGGCCTGACGTACCGCGACCGGTCCGTTCGCCGCGATGCGTCGGGCGATGGCAATCGTGGCCTCCAGGAGTTCTGCGGATTCAACTACCCGATTGACAAGCCCCCAAGCTTCCGCCTCCGCGGCGGTGAAGGGAAGGCCGGAAAGGATAAGCTCCTTCGCCCTGCGCTCGCCGACAGCCCGGGCCAAATTCTGAGTACCACCCGCTCCCGGCATGATTCCAAGCGTGACCTCGGTCAAGGCAAAGCGCGCATGAGTGGCGGCATAGACGAAATCCGAGGCCGCCGCGATCTCGCAGCCACCGCCATAGGCCGCGCCGTTGACGGCAGCCAGCAGCGGGATTGGGCACCCCAGCATCGCCCGCACCATTCGTTCGAAGATCAGATGCTGCGACCGCCAGCTTTCGTCGGTCATTCCGTTGCGCTCTTTGAGATCTCCGCCGGCGCAGAACGCCTTGTTGCCGCTACCGGTGACGATCACAACCCGCAGCTCCTCCAGGTCGATCGAGAGCTTTTCGAACAACTCCACGAGATCCAGCCCCATCCGCGTATTCAATGCGTTGGACACCTCGGGCCGGTTGAGCGTGACAAGCAGGATGTGATCGTCGACCCGGGAAGCGACAATTGTCTCAAAATCACGGCTCATCCAATTCTCCCCCGGCACGCCTAAGCCTCATATTCCGTCGGTGTTCGCCTGGAGGCAACCTCCGAAGGAGGTTTGGACGAGAACGTTATGTAGGGATCGCCCCGCGGATCGCCGACGTTATTTGCCCGGCCGGCTGTTGTGCTGATTGCAACGCGATTCTAGTGCGATTCAACCCAGTCTATTCAGAGTATTTCGTATCGTCGTGAATATCCCGCCGATATCCTTCCGTATTGAATCAAGCGTCGAGAAATGTTCAAAAACCTGGGCAATTCTCCCGTCGATCTCATGCTTGCTCCTGGAGAGCGCCTCCACGCGTGAATCAAGCTTTTCATCGCGGCTCAATTCGATCTCATCCAGCGTCCTGGTTATATGATCGCGACTGGCATGCACCTCGCCGATCAAGGCCTCGATGCCGAATACCGGTGCCTGCAGGGGAACAAGTTCGGTCTGCGACCTGGCCAGGTCATCCTTGAACTGGTTCAGCCTCGCTAACGAATCCTGTAATGTTCTTAGACGCAAACGAGATTGTATGACGAATTCGTTCAGCGCGTTCAGGCGATCGGCGAGGCTGCTGCCGCCAGAATCTGTCTCGACCTCCGCAAATGAACGCTCCAGCTGCGCCTCGCGTTCACCGAGTTCTTCAAATTCCAGCCGGATCGCATTCAGAATATTGAAGGACCCGTCGAGGCGGGCAACCTTCTGCTCGATCTCGAGCTTGCCGTTCGAGAGCGCTTCCACGCGCGAACTCAGCTTTTCGACGTCGCTCGTTTCGAACTCATCGAGGCTAATATTCAACTGATCGCGACGAATGCGCAATTCATCGATCAGGGCGTTGATCCCTGCTTCCGGCGCCCGCAGGGGCACAAGCTCGGCCTGGGATTTGCTCATTTCCTCCTTAAACCGGTTCAACGTCGCCATTGACTCCTGCAGAACGTTTAGCCGTGCCAGAATCAGTGATACGTCCTGGTCCAGTTCCTTCAAACGAACGGCAAGATTGTTTTTTCCGTCGTCGACCTCCAACTCCGTCAGCGACCTGTCAAGCAGGCGCTGACGATCCCTGAGTTCGCCAAATAGAGGTTCGATCGCCCGCCGTTTTTCGGCAACGCCGCCGATCGTCTCCCGAAGTGCCTGTTGGCGGCGCCGGATGTCGTCCACCCGAGCCTGCATGTCGACAGCTTCGTACCGGCCCTGCTGGGAAGTCGCCCTTTGCTCGGTATCCGCAAGCTTTTTCTGAAGCGATGAGATCGCTTCCTCGGGGTTGCTGTCGAAGAGATTCTGGACAGCGGTATCGAAATTGTTCTGCGATACATGCCCGATCACGGTGTCTCGCCGGATTCCATTGAAGCGAGCGCGCAATAATCTGAGGTCCTTGTCCTGGCGTGCAAGCCTGTAGGCTTGCCAGATTGCCGACCCGATCAGCGATAATGCCGCCAATGCCATGACGCCGGCCGCAAGCCGCTGCGGCGCGGGCAACGCAGAGAGCTGACCAGGGTCGAGGCCGAGGGTCTCCTTTGCAAAGAACGCTGAGGCACCCAACAGCAGCATCCAGGCAAACAAGCGAAGCCACATTGGATTCCCCCAAATCGTCTCTGCCGACAACCCGCCCGGATTTATAATGCAAGACCGGAGCATAAAGAGAGAAATTTGGTTCTCGGCCGCGGCAATTCTGTCGGGTTTTGCCGGTTCGGCAACCTTTGCCTGCAGGCGACTCGATTTAAGCCATACCGGTTGGCGAATAAGGCGCGATTTGCCCCGACGGGCTGTGATTTGGCTGTCCTTGGCAACGGCATCGCGTATGACTGCGCCTTGCTGCTCGCGATCCCGTGAAGCTGCTTCTTTACCTCGGAGGGCACGAAACACTTCGCGGCGGAAACGAAGCCATTTTCCCGGACCGAAGAAAATACCCGGAAACAGCCGCACGATATCCATGCACTGCTCAGCAATGAGCCCAGCGCGGAAATGATTTTCTGAGAGCCGGGGCTAAGTGGCGTTTAAGTTCCAAGCAATTTTGAGCCCGGCAGGCCGCTGGAACATCGTTCCGGCGGCCTTTTTCATTGCCTGGAGTGCTGAGGCCGCGAGGGCGGATGACCATTCCAAGAAAAGTCGTCCCGGCTAATGCCGCTTGAAATACTGCACCTCGCGCTCGTGCTTTTCCGCAGCCGCCCGCGACCTGAAAGTACCGAGATTGCGCCGCTTGCCTGTCTTCGGATCCACCTTGCGGGAATAGAGCCGGTACTGGCCCGATGACAATTTGCGGATCATGGCACAAGCGCCTCTTGCGAACTATTTGCCGCGTCAATCGCGATTGCCCCGCTCGCGTTCCCCCAAGCTTTCAATTATTTCCTAGTTGCGCGCTTTCAGCGACATCATGAACGCGACGATCTCGTCGATCTGATAGTCTGCCAGGCGCGGGTTCGGCATCGCCTCGTGCGGACCCATGCTGCGGTGGTTCGAACCGAGAAACTCCCTTAACGAGGTTTCTGTCAGCAGCGGCCGCTGCGCCAGCACGGCGAAGCTCGGCCCGGGCTGCGCAAGAACCGGGAGTTCGTCGCGTCGCTGCGTGACGACATGACAGGCGCCGCAGACGCGGCTGACGAATTTTCGCCCGGCCGCGACCTGCTCGTCATTGGGCGTCGACAAGGCTCCAGTGCGGACGCGCGCAGCACCGGGCCTTGCGAGTAACCCCTAAAACGCAATGATCCGCCAAAGCGACCTTCGCTTTGGCGGATCACGTTAGCGGCGCCCGGCCGTATGTCGTTCGGCTCTAGGCCGCGGCCGCCTTGGCGGAGGTCGGCACGGAAGCGATCGTCTTCAGGATCTGGGAAGCGATCTGGTAGGGGTCGCCTTGCGAGTTCGGACGGCGGTCTTCCAGATAGCCCCTGTAGCCGTTATTGGCGAAGCTGTGGGGAACGCGGATCGAGGCGCCGCGGTCCGCGATACCGTAACTGAAGGTATCGATCGACGCCGTCTCGTGCTTGCCGGTCAGGCGCATGTGGTTGTCCGGACCGTAAACCGCGATGTGATCGGCGCGGTTGTTCCTGAACGCTTCCATCAGCTTCTCGAAATAATCCTTGCCGCCGACTTCGCGCATATAGGCGGTGGAGAAGTTGGCGTGCATGCCGGAGCCGTTCCAGTCGGTGTCGCCAAGCGGCTTGCAATGGAATTCGATATCGACGCCGTACTTCTCGGTCAGGCGCAGCATCAGATAGCGGGCCATCCACATCTCGTCAGCGGCCTTCCTGGAGCCTTTGCCGAAGATCTGGAATTCCCACTGGCCCTTCGCCACTTCGGCATTGATGCCTTCGTGGTTGATGCCGGCTGCGAGGCAGAGGTCGAGATGCTCTTCCACCATCTTGCGCGCGATGTCGCCGACATTCTTGTAACCGACGCCGGTATAATACGGCCCCTGCGGCGCAGGATAGCCGCTGGAGGGAAAGCCGAGCGGGCGGCCGTCCTTGTAAAAGAAGTATTCCTGCTCATAGCCAAACCAGGCGCCCTCGTCATCGAGAATGGTGGCGCGCGTGTTCGAGGGGTGCGGGGTCTTGCCATCGGGCATCATGACTTCGCACATCACCAGCGCGCCATTGGTACGCGCGCCGTCCGGATAGATGGCGACCGGCTTGAGCACACAATCGGAATTATGGCCTTCCGCCTGCAGGGTCGAGCTTCCGTCGAAGCCCCACAGCGGAAGCTGGTCCAGCGTCGGAAATGAAGCGAATTCCTTGATCTGCGTCTTGCCGCGCAAATTCGGTGTCGGCGTGTATCCGTCGAGCCAAATATACTCGAGCTTGTACTTGGTCATTGAGCCTCTCATAAGTTGACGATGCGAAGGGTGGGAAACCTAAGCCTGTCGCCCACCACAAGCGTACCCGGCCACCATCGGCCACTCCTTACCAAGCAATTAAAGTGCCAAAATCGCTGTACTGCAGGACCTTGCCCAAGGCCGAAATCGGTCGCCGCGGATTGGATTGGGGTGCGGCAAAGACGCGCGGCACGCTTCCGGCGGGGCGCAGAGTTAGTCTGACTCCGGCCCAAACCACGCCTGATTCCGCAGCACCTTGCGATTCCCTTGATCGTTCCGATTAAAGCCGCGGCAGTTGCCGGCAACATTGCTGCGGAATGCGGGGTAGCTGCCGCGATGCTGGCGCTGACCCAAGCGTTAGCCCGGCGATGGTTGCTTTGCAGGATGCAAGCTCGGAAATGCCTAGAAATTAAACAGAGGATGATTGGGTTTTGATCAGGTTGCACGGGCGGAGTGCAGGGACGATATCGGATTTCGGTAACCAGTCGAGAACGAGTCGGGCGCAGCATGGTTGAAGTGCATCAACCAGCCGAGAACGAACCGGACACACGATCAGCATGGACATCGACACAAAGACAAAGAGAGAGAGACGATAAAATGAATACGAATCTGAATCACGGGTCAGCCAGGATCTACCAATTCCCTGCCGGGGGCCGGGCGGCTCTCAGCGGACGTCGCTACGAGGAGAGCAAAACCGCCACGGATATTGTCACCTCGCGCGCCGACCAGGCTGTGTGCAGCGACAGCTGGTATCACGAAGCGGCAATCCAGGAATCCAGGCCGGCATGGGAGCGCTGATGCCAGCCACAAGCCCGCTGCCGATATGTTGGCGGTCTACGCTGCGATATCGAAGGGGATGAGGGGTCGGGACGCCAACGTTCCGGCCCATTTTCTTTAGACCAGTTCGCACGCCGTCACCGGCCGCCTGGCGTGCTTGACCGTGGTGCCGGTCTTGGTGATTTTCAACGTGACGCCGCCACCCGAATAGCGCGCGCCGGACAGGCCAAGGCGCCTCGCAAGCGTCACCGCCTTGCCGTCGATCTGCAGATGAGCGCGCTTGTCATATTCGAAAAATCCGACGATGAATTGAGTGCCGTCAGCGCAGCGATAGTTCTGAAAGGTCTGCGCCAGCGCGGGCGGCGAGCCGACCGCTGCGACCAATAACATCGGACCGAAAATTGAACGCATTAGCCGATTCATATTGCTGCCCCCTGCATCGCCAGTATAGACCAGACCAAAGCGGGCGATACGCCCCGTGGGCGATTTCTGCGCCGTTGTGGATGGCTTAAGCTTAAACCATGTCAGATCCGCCTGCTCGTCACCTCAATCTCGCCGGCGCCAGTAATTTCCGCGACCTCGGCGGCTATCCCGGCAAGGATGGCCGCGCCGTCCGGTGGCGACGGATCTTCCGCTCCAACCATCTGGGCCATGTCACCAAAGCCGATATTGAGATTCTTCGGGGCCTCGGCTTGAAGAGCGCTTTCGATTTCCGCGGCACCGAGGAGCGCGCAGCCGCGATCTGCGGCGTTGCCGGCATCGCGGTTCATTCGTTGCCGATCGAGCCGACCGTCGTTGCGGCGCTGCGCGCGCGGGCAGGCGGGGGTGTGGCGCTGTCATCGGCGGATGCGCTGGATGTCATGTGCGATTCCTATCGCAATTATGTGCGCTACAGCACGCCAAGCTTCCGGGCGTTGTTCGCTCACCTGCTCGAGGACCCCGCGCCGCTGGTGATTCATTGCACCGCCGGCAAGGATCGCACCGGTTTCGCGTGTGCGCTGATCCTGCACGCGCTCGGCGTACCCGATGAAGTAATCGCCGAGGATTACCTGCTCACCAACCGCTTCTATCGTCGCGATCCCTCCGCCTCCAGCGATCTTCCAGATGATGTCAGCCAGGTGCTGGGGTCGGTGCAAGCTTCCTTCCTCGCCGCAGGGTTCGAGGCCATCCGCGCCGATTACGGCGATCTTGAACGCTATTTCAGCTGCGGGCTGG
>DATANB010000084.1:0-36929 GCA_036266415.1 Bradyrhizobium sp.
CACCTCGGCGATGTTGCGGACCTGCGCGGTCAGATTGCCCGCCATCGAGTTGACGCTGTCGGTAAGGTCTTTCCAGGTGCCGGCAACGCCGGGCACTTCGGCCTGGCCGCCGAGCTTGCCGTCGGTGCCGACCTCGCGCGCCACGCGCGTCACTTCGGAGGCGAAAGCGTTGAGCTGGTCCACCATGGTGTTGAGCGTTTCCTTCAGCTGAAGGATTTCGCCCGACACGTTCACGGTGATCTTTTTCGACAGGTCGCCCTTTGCCACCGCCGTCGCCACCTCGGCGATGTTGCGGACCTGCCCGGTCAGGTTGGAGGCCATCGAATTGACGCTGTCGGTAAGGTCCTTCCAGGTGCCGGCGACGCCGCGCACCAGCGCCTGACCGCCGAGCTTGCCTTCGGTGCCGACCTCGCGCGCCACCCGCGTCACCTCGCCGGCAAACGCGTTGAGCTGATCGACCATCGTGTTGATGGTGTCCTTCAATTCGAGAATTTCGCCGCGCACGTCCACCGTGATCTTCTTGGACAGGTCGCCGTTGGCGACCGCGGTCGTCACTTCGGCGATGTTGCGGACCTGTGCCGTCAAATTGCTCGCCATCGAGTTGACGCTCTCGGTCAGATCCTTCCAGGTGCCGGCGACGCCGAGCACATTGGCCTGGCCGCCCAGCCGCCCGTCGGTGCCGACCTCACGCGCCACGCGCGTCACCTCGCCGGCAAACGCGTTGAGCTGGTCGACCATGGTGTTGAGCGTTTCCTTCAGCTGCAGGATTTCGCCGGACACGTTCACGGTGATCTTCTTCGAAAGGTCGCCGCCGGCGATGGCGGTCGCGACGTCGGCGATGTTGCGGACCTGAGCGGTCAGGTTGCTCGCCATGAAATTGACGTTGTCGGTCAGGTCCTTCCAGGTGCCGGCGACGCCGGGCACCTGGGCCTGGCCGCCGAGCTTGCCTTCGGTGCCGACCTCGCGGGCGACGCGCGTCACTTCCGAAGCAAACGAGTTGAGCTGGTCGACCATCGTGTTGATCGTGTCCTTCAGCTCCAGAATTTCGCCACGGACGTCGACGGTGATCTTGCGCGAGAGGTCACCACGCGCGACGGCGGTGGTGACGTTGGCGATGTTGCGCACCTGTGCGGTCAGATTGCCGCACATCGCGTTCACTGAATCGGTCAGGTCCTTCCAGGTGCCGGCGACGCCGGGCACGATCGCCTGGCCGCCGAGCTTGCCGTCGGTGCCGACTTCGCGGGCGACGCGGGTGACTTCGGAGGCGAACGAGCGCAGCTGGTCCACCATGGTGTTGATGGCTTCCTTCAGCTGCAGGATTTCGCCGCGGACGTCGACGGTGATCTTCTTCGACAGGTCGCCGTTGGCGACCGCGATGGTGACTTCGGCGATGTTGCGGACCTGGCCGGTGAGGTTGTTGGCCATGGAATTGACGCTCTCGGTCAAATCCTTCCAGACGCCGGTCACCTCCGGCACCTGCGCCTGGCCGCCGAGCTTGCCCTCGGTGCCGACTTCGCGCGCCACGCGCGTCACCTCGGAGGTAAACACGCTGAGCTGCTTGATCATGGTGTTGACGATGGTCGCCGACTGCAAGAATTCGCCGCCCAGCGGGCGGCCATCGACGTCGAGCTGAACGGTTTGCAACAGATCGCCCTGCGCCACCGCGGCGACCGCGCGTGTCACCTCGCGCGTCGGCCAGAGCAGATCGTCGATCAGGGTGTTGACCGAACCCTCCATGTCGGCCCACGAGCCGCTGGCCAGACCGAACTTGACGCGCTGGCGGGTCTTGCCTTCGCGGCCGACCACCTGGCCGACGCGTTCCAGTTGCTGCGCCATGCGCTGATTGGCGGCGACGATTTCATTGAAGGTGTCGGCGATCTTGCCCTCGATGCCGAGATGATCGCCGGTCATGCGCACCGAGAAGTCGCCGCTTCGCATTGCCTGCAGCGCGTGCAGCAATTCCTGCGAGGGATCGGGCTTTCCGTTGGTGTACGATTTGACCTTGGTACGGCGGCGGGCAGATGGAGCGGCAGAGCCGAGATCACTCATGAAGTCCCCCTGAAGCGGCAACGGCGCGCGTCTCCGCGCGCGTGAGTCCTTATTATTCCTGCAGCATCAAATCGTGCGAAGGATGGCGATACAAGAGAAATACCCTAGGACTCACAATCGCTTAGGTTCCATACTCGGAACCAACGGGAATAATTCTGTCACGGAACTTTCGTTCCACATTCAACCAAAATAATTTTTCGACCGTGGGTTTGCGCGTCCGTGCGGGCAGCCCTGCCAAGCGGAACCACCCGCCCGGTTCCGGAGCCGGAACCGCAGGGGGAGTTTGCGCTCCCGCCGGGGAAATGGGAACCCTCACTGCCGCTTCTGGTTCGGCTTTCTCGGCGGCCGCGGAATTTCGCCGCCCACGGCTTGCGGGTCGAATTTGCGGGTCACCTTGATGGCCGCCTGGCTGATGTCGAGCAGCGAGCGGCGGCCTTCTTCCATCACCGCCGCGGACTTCTTGTCGAAACTCTCGGCCAGTTCGCGAATCGACTTCACCTTCTCGAACAGTTCATCGACCTTGCCGTCCGCCAGGCCGGGCACGATGCCGTCGATCTTGGTCATGGCGCTGTCGAACCCCGCGAAAGCACCGTCGGCCTTGCCTATGATGGTATTGATGGCGTCGGCCTTGCTTGCCAGCGACGCCGTATAGGTCTCGAAATTCAGCAAGGCATTTTTGATCGTCTCCTGATTGCCGACGAGGAGCCGGTCGACATTGTGCAGGGAGTCGCGGATCGATTCGATCTCGCTCAGATCGGCCTTCAGGACCGGAATGCCATCCTCATCCAGCGGCACGGGAGACGCGGCAGCCGCGCCGCCGGTCAGAGATATCGCCGCCACGCCCGTCAGTCCCTGAAATTCCAGGCCGACCACCGTGTCCTTGCGGATCGGGGCGCTGTTGTCCAGCATGACCAGAGCGACAATCTTGCGGGGGTTGTCCAGCTTGAGGGACTTTATCTCCCCAACCTGAACACCATCGAAGTTCACGCTGCCGCCCTTGCGCAGACCACTGGCGGAGCCTTCGAACACGATGCGAAGCGGAGCCTGCTGCTGGATGCTGTGGATTTTCCGGAATCCGAGCAGGCCGACGAATGCCGCGGCGACAACCGCAAGCGTCGTGGATCCAATCACGAAATTGCTCGCCCGCATTTTCATCCCGGATTCCGGCCGCGAGCCGGGTTGAGAGGGTCAGCGCAGTTCGCCATCTGCCGATTGTAAGGGCAAAGCCCGGCAAGAGAAAGATCAATGCCGCAGGCGTCGCCGCCAGCCCGCCGCGCGTTACGCCTATGTCAGCGTCCACTCCTCGGCGCTGGCGCCGGCGAGCGCCCGGACCCGCGCATCGTCAGCGGCAAGCTCCTGGGCCGGTCCTGAATAGACGACGATCCCGTCGTCCAGCACATAGGCATTGTCGGCAATTTCGAGGCTCATCCGTGCATTCTGTTCGACCAGCAGAACGGAAATGCCTTCGGTCTTCATCTGCTGGACGATGCGAAACACCTCGCGCACGATCAGCGGCGCCAGTCCTTGCGAAGGCTCATCGAGAATCAGCAGCCTCGGATTCAAGAGCAGCGCGCGGCCGATCGACAGCATCTCCTGTTCGCCGCCGGAAAGCTGGCGGCCGCGATTGAGCTTGCGCTCCTCAAGGCGCGGGAACAGCCGGTAGATTCGCTCGACGGTCCACGGTCCCCCTCGCTCGAGCGGAACCTTGAGATTCTCCTCAACGCTGAGATTAGCAAAAATGCGCCGGCCCTCGGGCACATAGCCCACCCCGCCCGCGGCGATGCGGAAGGTCGGCCAGCGCGTGGTGTCCTCGCCGAAGATGGTGATTTTGCCTTCGCGCGCCGGCGTCAGCCCCATCAGGCTTCGCAGCGTCGTCGTTTTGCCGGCGCCGTTGCGTCCGAGCAGCGCGGTGATCTTGCCCTCGGCGACCTCAAGGCTGACGCCATGCAGGATATGGCTCTTGCCATAATAGGTGTGGAGGCCTTCGGCGATCAGGGCTGCGGTCATGCGGCGTTGCCCAGATAAGCGGCCTGAACGGTCTCGTTGGCGGCAATCTCCTGCGGCGTGCCTTGCGCCAGCATGCGACCCTGATCGAGCACGCAGATGCGGTCGGCGAGATGAAATACGACCCGCATATCGTGTTCGATCAGCACGATGGTGTAGTTGCTGTCGCGGTGCAGGCGGCGCACAAGCTGGGTGATCTGGTAGGTTTCCTGATCGCCCATGCCGGCGGTCGGCTCATCGAGCAGCAACAGATGCGGCTTCAAGGCCAGCGCCATCGCGATCTCGGCGGCGCGCTGATCGCCATGCGCCAGTTCGCCGACCAGTCGGTCGGTCTTGGTTTCCAGCGAAACCAGCTTGAGCGTATCTTCGACGTCGCGGTGAATTTGCGCCTTCTCCGAACGGTTGATCCATGGCCGCAGGCGATATCCGCCGGAGACCTCGGCGGCGATGCGGACATTCTCAAACACGCTGAGTTCCGGAAAGATTTCGGTAATCTGGAAGGTCCGGGCCATGCCGAGGGTGACCCGCTGATGGGTGGAAAGCCCGGTGATGTCACGGCCATCGAAGCTGATGGCTCCCGAGGTCGGCGGAAAAAATCCCGAGATCAGGTTGAAAAACGTGGTCTTGCCGGCGCCGTTTGGCCCGATAATCGCGCACAACTCTCCCTTCGCCACGTTGAGCGACACCTCGCGCACCGCGACGAGATTGCCGAATCTCTTGGTGACGCTGTTGATTTCGAGAACGTTCATGCCTTGCTCCGCTGTATGAAGCCAAGCAGCCCGCGCGGGAAAAACAGCACGACGAGGACGAACAGCAGTCCCACGAACGACATCCAGTTGACTGTGATGCTCGACAGATAATCCTGCAGCACGACGAACACGGCGGCGCCGAGCAGCGGGCCCCAGAAGCTTCGCATCCCGCCCATCACGGCCATCATGACGAAATCGCCGGACTGACTGTAATGCAGGCCTCTCGGATCGGCAAAGTTGTTGACGAGCGCATAGAGCGCGCCGGCAAATCCCATGAAGAAGCAGGACAAGGTGAAGGCGATCCAGATGTGACGTTCCACGGGAATGCCGAGAAAGCGGGCGCGGCGTTCGTTCTCGCGGATCGCGATCATGGTGCGGCCAAACGGCGAGCGCAGTATAAACGCCATGACACCAACCGCGAGCGCAAAGCAGAACAATACGAAGTAATAGAAATTGTTGGCGTCGGATAGAATGTCGAGCTTGAACAGGCCGAAATCGATCGGCTGGCGGGAAAAGCCGCGCAGGCCGTCGTCGCCGCCCGTCAGCGAACTCCACTGAAACGCGATGTAGTAGAACACTTGCCCGAACGCGATCGTCACCATGGCGAAATAGACGCCGCGCCGCCGCACGATCAGGGTGCCGAGAATGGCGCCGCAGAGCCCGCCCAGCAGCATTCCCGCGATAAGCGCAAGCGGCGTGCTCGGCGCCAGGAATTTCAGCGTCAGTCCGGCGCCATAGGCGCCAAGGCCGAACCAGGCGGCGTGACCGAAAGACAGGACGCCGGTAAATCCCAACAGGAAGTTCAGCGACATCGCCGCCAGCCCGAGGACCAGGACGCGGGTGGCAAGGGCGGTATAGCCGCCGAGCGGCGCCATCCAATAGGGGGCGAGCAGCAAGGCTGCCCAGATCGCCGCCAGCGCGATCAGCTTGCGAGTATGCTCGGCGCTCAACTCATCATTCCTTCTTCGCCGAACAATCCGCGCGGACGCAGCAGCAGCACCACGGCCATCATCACGTAGATCACCGCTTCGCTGGCGGCCGGGAGAACCACCGCCGTCAATCCCGAGGCCACCCCGATCAGCAGGCCGCCGACCAGCGTTCCCGGCAGGCTGCCGATGCCGCCGACAATGATGGCGATGAAGCTCGGCATCAGCAGGCCGGTGCCCATGGTCGGCTCAAGCCCCAGTTGACCGGCCGCAAGAACGCCGCTGAGTCCGGCAAGAAAGATGCCGACCGCGAAATTGAGCGAGCGCAGCATCTGGACGTTGATTCCCAGCGCCGCGACGGTCTCGAGGTCGAGCGTGCCGGCGCGGATACGGACGCCGAGGCGCGTATAGCGCAACAGCAGGAACAGCAGTGCCACGGCGATCATCACCACCGCCACCATGAACAGGCGATAACCTGTGATAAAGAACAGTTCATTGCTCAGGGGCTGCGCCAGAAATTCCGGAATGGTGACCGGCTTGCCCTGCGGACCAAACAGGAACCGCGTGCCGTCCTCGATGATGAACGCCAGGCCGAAGGTCAATAGCAGGCTATAGAGGGGATCGCGTCCATAGAGCGGCCGGATCAGCACGCGTTCGACGGCGAGCCCAATGATGGCGGTCAAGGGCGGCGCCAGCAGCAACGCACCCCAGAAGCCGATATAGGGCGTGATGGTGTAGGCGATGTAACCGCCGATCACGAGAAACCCGCCATGGGCGAAATTGATGACGTTGCTCAAGTTGAGAATGAGCGAAAGGCCGAGCGCCATCAGCACATAGAAGGCGCCGATGATGAGCCCATTGGTGACGTTAAACAGAAGCAGTTGCCACATAATTCACCGAATGAAACTCATGCGTCGCGGCCGGGAGGCGGACGCCTCCCGGAGATCCAAAAAACAGCGGACTTCTTGTCAGGACGGCCACTGCACATTGCAGCCGGTTTCGCTGACGGCGGGCGCGGTCTTGTCGCCCGCGACGACTTCGTCGACGCGGAACAGGTCTTCGGCGTCGTCCTTGCCTTTTGACTGCGCCTCGCCCACGAAGGCAGATGTCATCAGCTGATGGTCGCCCTTGCGGTAGTAGACCTTGTTCGGCTGCAGCTTGACATCGGCCGGCAGCTCGAAATTCTCCAGCGCCGCGGCGAGCTTGACCGCGTCGGTCGATTTCTGCTGATTCGCAACCAGGGCAAAAGTCATGGCCGAGGTGTAGCCGAACCAGTGCCGCGCGGTCGGCACGTTTCCATTGTTGACCTTGCGGATATCGGCGACGAACTTTTCGACGCCGGCAACGCCCGGCTGCTTCCAGTACCATTCGAACATCCAAACGCCGATCCGCGCTTCCGGCGGCAGCGAAGCCAGCGATTCCAGCTCCTGCTGCGTGCCTGCCACGTGGATCTGCTTGTGGAGGCCGAACTGCACGACCTGCTTGAGGCAGTTGATCATGTCGGAGCCCTGCACCAGCAGGATCAGCACGTCCGGATTGGCCGCCCGCGCCTTGATCAGATAGGCGGAGAAATCGGTGGTGCCGAGCGGCGTCAGCTCGTTGCCGGTGACGGTGCCGCCGAGTTTTTTCAGATCATCGGTGCAGGCATCGTAAAGCGTGTGGCCGAAGGCGTAGTCTGGCGTAATGAAATGCCATTTCTTGCCGTACTTGGTGAACAGCACGCCCGAGACCGAATTCGCTTCCATCCGCGTGGTGTTGCAGACGCGGAACACATTCCACTTGCAATCCTTGCCGGTGATCGAATCGGTATGACCGCCGGAAACGATGTGCAGGATCTTCTTTTCAGCGGTGACCTGGGCGATCGCGGCGGCGATGCCGGAGTTGACGTCGCCGATCATGAAGGTGACCTGGTCCCGTTCAATCAGCTTGCGTGCCTTTTGCACGCCGGTGCCGACGTCATTGGCGGAATCCTCCACCAGCAACTCGACCTGGCGTCCGAGAATGCCGCCCTTGGCGTTCATCTGCGCGACGGCGAGCCTGGCTCCTATCACCTCGTTGCCGGCCGGCGCGGCGTAGACGCCGGTGATAGGATCGACCATGCCCATCCGGATCGGCGTTTCGCCGCGCGCCTGGATGATGAACGGCGATGCCACCTGAAAGGCGCCGAGTGCGGCGGCGCCCTTGATCAGCGTGCGGCGATCGAATTTCGGGTTTAAAATTGGCGTTGTCATGAGCTCTCCCTCGGAGGTTCGTTTAGTTTCTTGTTCGATGGTCCGCTTCGCCCGGTGAGGCTGAAGCACCGGGCGAAGCGTGGTCTTATATCAGGCTAGGCCGGCCATTGTATCTTGCAGCCGGTGTTCTCGGCAGGTCCGGCGGCCTTTTCGCCAGGCACGGGGTTGCGTATCGTGAACATGTTGTCCGGATCGCCCTTGGGCGGGTGGGCCTCGCCGACGAACACGGTACTCATCAGCTCGTGGTCTCCGGCGCGGAATTCGGGTGCGCCAGGCTGCAGCGCGACCTCTGGCGGCAGCTTGAATCCGGACAGCGCATGCGCCAGCTTTGGCGCGTCGAGCGTCTTCTCCTGGTTCGCGATCAGCGCCAGCGTCTGCACCGAGACATAGCCGAACCAGTGGCGCGCGGTAGCCGAGGCACCCGTGATCTTCTTGATCGAGGCGTTGAATTCCGCGACATGCGGCACGCCCGGCTGATCCCACCACCATTCCATGGTCCACCAGCCGACGCGCGCACCGTCGGGTACAGCGCGGATGCTCTCAAGCTCGAACAGGGCGCCGCCGACGGCCATCTGCTTGTCCAGACCGAACTGGACGAATTGCTTGAGGCTCGAGACCTGGTCGCCGCCGCCCATGACGTTGATCAGCACTTGTGGGCCGAAGGCCTTGGCCTGGATCAGGTAGGCCGAATAGTCCGCCGTGCCGAGGGGAACGAGCGCGCCGGAGGAGGTGCCGCCCGCGGCTTTCAGAACCTTTTCGAAGCCGGCCTGCACCGAATGGCCGTAGGCGTAATCGGGGGTCAGGAAGTACCACTTCTTGCCGAACTTCTCGATCAGCGTCTGGGCGATGGCATTGGCGTCCATCGTGGTGGAGTTGCAGACCCTGAACACGTTCCACGAGCAGTTCGCGCCGGTGATCGGATCGGTATGCCCGCCCGAGACAATATGGAGCACCTTCTTTTCGCTGGTGACCTGCGCCATCGCGATCGCGATGCCGGAATTGACGTCGCCGATGATGAAACTCACCTGATCGCGTTCGATCAGCTTGCGTGTCTTCTGCACGCCGGTGCCGACATCGTTGGCGGAATCCTCGACCAGAAGTTCGACCGGCCGACCCAGAATGCCGCCCTTCTTGTTGATCTCCTCGGCGGCGAATTTTGCTCCCACCACCTCGCCCTGCGCGATCGCGGCATAAACGCCGGTCAGCGGATCGACCATTCCGATCCGTACCGGAGTTTCGCCGCGGGCCTTGATGATGAAGGGCGATGAGAATTGCACCGCGGCAAGTGCGGCGCTTGTTTTCAATATAGTCCGCCGATCGACCGACCAGGATCGTTGCGAAGTACCCATGCTGCTCTCCCTGACAATGTTATGTAACGCCGGCACTCTATCGATGCCTTTATCGGTCGGGACCGTAACCTGTCCGGCCTGTTTTTGCCAATATTTTGCAGGCGATGTCCTGCAACCTTCGGCCTAGACATGTGTCCATAAATACGCCTTCCCCACGATATCCGCCGGCGCGGCAAGCCCCGGTCGGTTGCGGATCAATGCCCGGCCGCGCTTTTGGCGGCGGCGTTGTTGAGAACGATCAGCGCATCGACGGCGACGCCGGTTCTCTCATTGATCAGGAACGGATTGACGTCGATCGAGGCGATACGGGCGCCGGCATCGGCCATCAGGTTGGACAGGCCGACCAGCGCCTTCACGGCGGAGGGCTCGTGCAGCGCGGGCTTGCCGCGATAACCCCTGAGCTTCACGCCGGCCTTGGTGCGGCCGATCAGTTGTTTCGCCTCCGCCGCGTCGAGCGGTGCGCCGGCCAGAGCGACGTCCTTCATCAGCTCGATATCGACGCCGCCGGTTCCGAACAGCACCACCGGGCCCATCTCGGCATCTAGCGCGCTGCCTATCACCAACTCGAGTTCGGCCTTGACCTGCTGTGCGATCAGGATGCCTTCGAGTTTGGGCTTGTTTTTCAATTTTTTCACTCGGGCGGTGATGTCGTTGAAGGCTTTTTTGACTTCGGCTGCGCTGTTGAGGTTCAGCACCACCCCACCGATGTCGGATTTGTGCAGGATCTCCGCGCTGACCACCTTGGCTACGACGGGAAAGCCGATTTTCCTGGCGACCTTCACGGCGTCGACGGCGGTTTGCACGATCTCTTCCTTCGACACCGGAATGCCGTATGCCCTGAGCAACCTCTTGGACGCGACCTCGTCGAGCGCGGCGCCCCCGGCGTTCTTCAGCGTCCGCTCGAGTGTCGCACGCGCCGAAGCGCTGGAGCTCGATACGATGTCCGGCACCACCTTGCGCAAGCCCGCGTAATCGATCAGCGCCTTGATGGCGCCGACCGCCCGATCCAGCCCCTGCATGACCGCGATATGCGGCAGCGACTTGCGCAAGCCCTTGGTGAATTCGGTGAAGCCGATCGACATCGTCGAGATATAGACGACCGGCTTGGATGCGGCTCCGGCCATCTCGTTGACGATGCGTAAATTCCGCTCGCGCAGTTCGTGCGGCGCCTTCGGCAGCTCGGCGTCGATGATGACAATGTCGGTGTCGGGATCGTCGATCATGATTCTGATCGACTGCATGTAGACGGAGGGATCGACCACCGCGGCAAAGCCTGCGTCGAGCGGGTTGCCGACGATCGAGCCCGGGCCGAGCATCTTTGCAAGCTTGTCGCTGGCATTGCGGCTCAACGCCGCGAAATTCAGGCCGGCCGACGAGAATGCGTCGATCAGCAGCCCGCGCTTACCGCCCGAAAGGCTAACCGCGGCGAGCCGATGGCCCTTCGGCGGATCGGCATGAACGAAGCATTCGGTGGTCTCGATCAGTTCGTCGAGACCACGAACGCGGATCACGCCTTCGCGGGTCGAGATGGCGTCGAAGGTCTCGATCGAGCCCGCCAGCGCTCCGGTATGCGCCATGGCGGCGGCGCGTCCGCCCTCGGAAGACCCGAGTTTGAGTGCGATCACCGGCTTGCCCGCGGCGCGTGCGGCCTTGCAGGCCTCCCGGAACACCTTGGTGTTGCGCACGCCTTCCAGGTAAACCACGATCACGCGGATCGAGGGATCGGCCGCGAAATAGCTCATCAGGTCCGGGGTCTCGAGACCGGCCTCGTTTCCGGTCGTGACCATGTAGCCGACGCCAACGCCGCGATCCTCCAGCGCCTGGCGGATCGCCATCACGATCGCGCCGGATTGCCCGGCGATCGCCACCGGCCCGGGCTCCATGGTGACGACGCGGTCGTCGATGTTGGTGAACATCCTTTCGCCGGCGCTCAGATTGCCGAGACAATTCGGGCCGGTGACCGCAAGGCCGGTCTCCCGAATGGTCTGCTGCAATTCGGCGGCGAGCTTCTGACTTTCGTCATCCTGCAATTCATTGAAGCCTGATGTGACGATGGTGGCCGAGCGCGCACCGGCCGCGGCTGCGTCGCGGATCACCTGGGCCGTGAAGCGTGCCGGCACCAGCACCAGCACGTGATCGGGCCGGTCCGGCAGGCTGGCGAAATCCTTGTAGCAGGGAACGCCCCAGATGGTTTCGCGCCTGGCGTTGACGGGATAAAGACCGCCCTCGAACCTGTACTTGATCAGATTGTTCCAGATGCGCTCGGCGTAGTTGCCCGGTTTGTCGGTAGCCCCGACCAGCACGATGTTGCGCGGGTGAAGCATTGCATGAATGTTTTTGACGATTGCGCTGGCCTCGCGCGAGGGCGACCATTTGGAGGCCGGAACCGGCGCCGCGCTTACTTGAGCTTCCATAGGCGTAACCTTTAGACCCTTCGTTTCTTGTCCGCAAAATGGTGGTTGATCGCCACGCGCCACGGCTTTTGGTCTCTTATTATGAGGAGTTGACGGGTGTGGCAACTCGTGCAGCCACCCAATGTCCGCCACGCGGGATTTGTCGGTTACCAGGCCGGCCGCGGTCGCGATGGCGAGGCGATGCCGGCGAGCAGCACGGCGAGAATGCCGGTAAGAAAGATGCCGTCGAAGGTGCCCGCCCCGCCGATCGAGGCCACCGGCGCGCCAAGGCCCGAGATCTTGCCAAGATTGAGCAGATCGGCGCCCACAAGCGTTCCCATCGAGCCGCCGATATAGGCGAGCGGCGCGGCATATTCGCGCGACAGGATAAAGGCAAGGATCGCGGTGACGACGACGGGGGCAAAAACGGGAACGGCGATGCCGATTCCCGGCACCGGGGTGGCCATCGTGTGGATGACAAAGCCGATGGCGGCGATCGCGATCGCCGCCTTCGCCCAGAGCTGATATCGAATCACCAGATAAGTGGACATCAATGTCGGGATCACCGCGCCGCCGACATTCACGGCCAGAATCGTCCCGGGCCACGACACGACCACCGGCACGACATACTGCATGCCGAAGAATTCGACGATCTGCCCGGTCCTGACCGGCGGCCCGGGCAGGATCGTGATCGGAATATTGAAATAGCTGCCGATCAGCGAGCCGAACAACAGAAACAGCGCGGCGCCGGGTCCCACGCCGAGCCGCATATAGGCATAGCGAAGAATGCGAAGCTGGATCAGGATGATCAGCCCGATAACCAGAAACACCAGAATCGAAAACAATCCTGGCGTCAGCGGCAGATAGTGAACCTGGGAACCCATGATCTCTGGGGGCTGTTGAATGGCCGTGAGTGATTTGTTCGTCCGGCGATATAGTTGGGAAGCATCTCACGGGACTACAAGCTTTACAAATACCCAAACCAGGCGCTTTGGGCCTATGCTGGCGAGCCAGCGCGCACGGGATGTCTCGCGAAAGGCAAAGCCATGAATGACACGGGTCGTCGCAATCACTGGGAAGGCGTCTACGCCGCGAAGCGCGAAGACCAGGTGAGCTGGTTTCAGGAGACGCCCGCGATCTCGCTTGAGCTCATCGCGCGGGCCGGGGCGGTCCAAAGCTATGCGATCATCGACATCGGCGGCGGCGCCTCGCGGCTCGCCGACTGCCTTGTGGAGCGGGGCTATCAGGACGTGACGGTGCTCGATCTGTCCGCCGCAGCGCTGGCTGCCGCGCGCGCCCGCATGGGCGACCGGGCGGGGCAGGTGACATGGATCGCCGCCGACATGACCGACTGGCAGCCGGCGCGAAGCTACGACATCTGGCATGATCGGGCGGCCTTTCACTTTCTGACCCTTGCGGAGGATCAGGCCGCCTATGTCATCCGGCTTCGGCGCGCTTTGCGGCCGGGCGGACATGCCATCATCGGCACCTTCGCGCCCGACGGCCCGGAACGGTGCAGCGGTCTTGCGGTCAGCCGCTACGACGCCGGCAGTCTGGCCGCGACGCTGGGACACGGCTTTGAACTGGTCGATACCATTCGGCATGAGCACACCACGCCGTGGGGCGCGGCGCAAAAATTTCAATTCAGCACATTCCGGCGCCAGCCGGACTGAAACGTTACTCGCTTACTCTCCCCTCCAGGGGAGGGTAAAAAGCGCGCCGCGTCACGAGGCGGCTTTGGCGTGATCGGCCGGAGCGGGCGAGGCAAAATCCTTTCGCAGCGTCGGCTTGTGGATCTTGCCGGTGGCGTTGCGCGGCAGGGCGTCGACGAATTTTATCAGATGCGGGCGCTTGAAGCGCGCGAGGTTGGCGGCGCAGTGCGCGTTGATCTCAGCCTCGGTAATGGCGCGCCCCGGTTTCACGGCGATGATGGCCATGCCGGTTTCGCCCCATTGCTCGCTGGTGATGCCGATCACCGCGGCCTCGGCGATCGCATCAAGCTGGTGCAGCACGTTCTCGACCTCGGCGGGGTAGACGTTTTCGCCGCCGGAAATGTACATGTCCTTCCAGCGGTCGACGATATAGTAAAAGCCCTCTTCGTCGATCCTGGCGGCATCGCCGGTGTGCAGCCAGCCGTCGGTGAAGGAGGACGCGTTGGCGTCCGGCCGGTTCCAGTAACCGGGCGTGATGTTCGGTCCCTTGACCCATAGCTCGCCGAGTTCGCCGACATCGGCATCCGCGCCGTCGGGCCTGACGATCCGCACTTCGGTGTGCAGCACCGGCTTGCCGGAGGATCCGGCCTTGCGCCGGGCGTCCTCGCGATCGAGCATCAACACCGCGGGACTGGTCTCGGTCATGCCGTAGCCCTGCTGCAGGGCGACGCCGCGCTCCTCCCACACTTTCAGGAGCGGCACCGGCATCGGCGCGCCGCCGACGCCACCGATCACCAGGCGGCTGAAGTCGGAAGTCGCAAAAGAAGGATGCTGCGCCATGAACTGGTAGATCGAGGGCACGCCGAAGAACTGGTTGACGCGGTATTGGGGATCGCTGATCACGGCAAGCGCGAGGCCGGGATCGAAGGCGCGCATGATCAGCACGGTGCCGCCGGCATGCAGCACGGGATTGGTGTAGCAATTGAGCCCGCCGGTATGGAACAGCGGCAGCACGGTGAGCTGCACCGTCGACGGCGAGACATAGGCGGGGCCGCCGAGATTGACGCAGTTCCAGAACGTCATGCCATGAGTGATGATGGCGCCTTTCGGCTGGCCCGTGGTGCCCGAGGTGTACATGATGGTCGAGATGTCATCGAGCGTGACGCTCTCGGGCCTGTCGAGCGGTTTGGCGGCCGCGATCGCAGCTTCGTAGGAACCGCCGGGCCCGAGCAGAAGCAGGGAGGAGACCTTGCACAGCTTTGCGACCGAGCGCGCAAGCTCGGCGAGCTCGGCGTCGTGGATCAGGAGGCGAGGGGCCGCATCGCCGACGATGTAGTGAAGTTCGGGGACGGTGAGGCGGGTGTTCAGCGGCAGGAAAACGGCGCCGAGCCGGCCGCAGGCGAATTGCACCTCCAGCGTATCGGTTGTGTTCATGGCGAGTACGGCGACCCGCTCCCCGCGCGTAATTCCGAGCCGGTCGCGCAGGTGGGCGGCAAGGCGCGAAATCCGCGCGTCGAATTGCGCGTAGGTAAATTGGCGTCCGCTGGCGAGGTCGACCACCGCCGGCTTATCCGGTGTCCGACGGCCGAAATGGGCGATCCAGTCGTAATATCGAACCGGCAAATTCTCCTCCCCCGTTGCCCGCGGTCTTGCGCCGCCTGGTCGTGATGATCCTACGCCATTTCCGCCGGCGGAGCGATGCCGCCTGCGAAGCTGTTGCAAAGCCGTCATTCCGGGGCGCATCGAAGATGCGAACCGGGAATCTCGGGATTCTCCGATGTGCAATTGCACATCGTAGTTCGATGCTTTGCATCGCCCCGGAATGACGGCTCAAGCAAGCGTCCGCGATCTCGCGGCTTGAACCGGCGCGCGCGCAACGCAAGTTGGAGCCGTCATTGCGAGCGCAAGCGAAGCAATCCATAAGACAGCAAGAAAGAAAGAGTGGATTGCTTCGTCGCTTTCGCGCCTCGCAATGACGTCTAAACACACCTTCGCGATCTCGCGGCGTGATGCGCCCGAGCTTTGCCAAGAATTTCCTAGCCCTCTGATCAGAGGGCGCAGGGAATGCCGGGCGCCCGATGCGCCCGCAGCCGCGTGCGTAGTGTAGAAAGCGCACGCGTTAGTCACCACGAGTACACCGGGAAAACGCCCGGCATTCCCCGCGCAATGGTTTTAACGGCTTCCTTCGCGCTCTCCCGGGTGACCGGGCTTTCTTGCCACCCTCATCCCTGAGAAGCTTGCTTCTCAAGAACTTGACGCCAGCGTCGGGGCGTCAGGACCACACGACTTCGCCGTCCGCGTCAGTGCTGCTCGTCTTGAGCACCGCCCGCGTCCACCGCATCCCGCCCCGCGGCCGTGACGATCGCGTGTCGCCCCTCCTAAAGGGACGGGACGGTGATGAATATAGGTCTGATTCGGGTTTCGGAAAAACAGAAATATTTTTGCGAACGGGGCTGGACAGGCGAAGAGCCGACGGACGGATTGATTTGCCCGTCGGGCCGGTGGCTCGTCTGAGCTCCGCGTCCACGCCGGCTGTCGCCCCGGCAAACATCGCCCCTCCAATTGCTCCCGCTGCTCCGGATTTCGTGCTATGGTTCGCCCATGAACAGCAGCGAAGCCCTTGAGACCCTGCGACGGTCCGAATCCGATCTGCGCGCGCGCGGCGTGCGGCGGGCGGCTGTGTTCGGCTC
The DNA here is from genome assembly GCA_036266415.1 of Bradyrhizobium sp. Classification (GTDB taxonomy): domain Bacteria; phylum Pseudomonadota; class Alphaproteobacteria; order Rhizobiales; family Xanthobacteraceae; genus Bradyrhizobium. The sequence goes on from DATANB010000084.1 coordinate 16,044, forward strand.
GGTGGCGCGCGGCGACAGCCGCCCTGGCAGCGATATCGACATCATGGTCGAGATCGATCCGGAGGCGCACCTCACCGTGTTCGACTATGCGGGTCTGAAGGATTACATCGCGGGCCTGTTTGACGGTCCGGTCGACGTGGTGAGCCGCGACGGCCTCAAGCCCTATCTCCGCCCCGCCGCGACGGCCGATGCGATCTATGCCTTCTAAACCTGCTGATACGGCCCTTCGCGACATTTTGCATCACATCGACCTCGCCCGCAATTTTTCGGCGGGGTTCGACCGGGTCTCCTTTCAAGCGTGATATAAAGACCGTGTACGCCGTCACGCGATGCCTGGAGATCATTTCCGAGGCCTCGCGGCGATTGCCGGAGGATATGAAAGCGCGGCATCAGGCCATTGGCTGGAAGCAAATGGCAGCCGCGGGAAACGTCTATCGCCACGACTACGAAGACGTGGCGGCGGAGTTTGTATGGGAAACCGTGCAACGTGCGTTGCCGCCCTTGCGGGCGGTGATCGACATCGAACTTAAGGGCGCGGTCTGAAGCAATTGCGCGCGGATGTCAGCGGCGTTCGGCCGGGGTCGGCGTTCCCGGCGGATTTAAGTTAAAGAGCCAGCCGCTCGACCCAAGTCGTGCCGGCCGATTCAGGGCATCGTGGTCCCCAGGGAGGGCAATATGCTGGAGCGGACACCGACGCAAAGCCCGTTTTACACCTCCGACCATGAGGCGTTCCGCGACGTCATGCGCCGCTTCGTGGCGCGCGAGATCGAGCCCCATGCCAGCGAATGGGACGAGGCAGGCGAATTTCCGCGCGAGCTATATGTCAAGGCCGCAGGGATCGGGCTCCTCGGGCTGGGCTTTCCCGAGGAATATGGCGGCGTCGCTGCCGACCAGTTCATGAAGATCGTGGCCTCGCAGGAACTCGCCCGCGCCGGCGCGGGCGGGGTCAGCGCCAGCCTGATGAGCCACACCATCGGCTCGCCGCCGATCGCACGCGCCGCCCGGCCCGAAATTAAGGCGCGGGTGCTGCCGGAGATTCTGTCCGGCAGGAAGATCTCGGCGCTCGCGATCACCGAGCCGAGCGGCGGCTCCGATGTCGCCAACCTGCGCACGTCAGCGCGCCGCGACGGCGATCATTACATCGTCAGCGGCGAGAAGACTTTTATTACCTCGGGGATGCGCGCCGACTATATCACGACCGCGGTCCGCACCGGCGGCGAGGGCGCCGGCGGCGTCAGCCTGCTCCTGGTCGAGGGCGATACGCCCGGCCTGTCACGAACACAACTCAAGAAGATGGGCTGGTGGGCCTCCGATACCGCGACGCTGCATTTCGACGGTTGCCGCGTTCCTGCTGAAAACCTGATCGGCGAGGAAGGCGCGGGCTTCAAGATCATCATGCGGAATTTCAACAGCGAGCGCATGGGCATGGCGGCGGGCTGCGCCGCCTTTGCCCGGGTCTGTGTCGAGGAGGCGATCGCCTATGCAAGGGAGCGCAAGACCTTCGGCAAGCCGATCGCGCAGCACCAGGTGATCCGCCACAAGATCGTCGACATGACGCAAAAGGTGGCGGCGACGCAGGCCTGGCTCGAAATGCTGGCGTGGCGGCTCGGACAGGGCGAGAACCCAGTCGCCGAAATCTGCATGCTGAAGAACCAGGCTACGCAAACCATGGCGTTCTGCGCCTCCGAAGCCGTACAGATTTTCGGCGGCGCCGGCTTCATGCGCGGGGTCAAGGTCGAGCGCATCTACCGCGAGGTCAAGGTCAACGCGATCGGCGGCGGCACCGAGGAGATCATGAAGGATCTGGCGAGCCGGCAGATGGGATTGTGAGTTTTGGTCATTCCGGGGCGCGCGTCAGCGCGAACCGCCGTTTTACGCGCGGTCTGCTCCCCTCCCTCCACGCGCATCGCGCGTGGCGGGGTCGAGACGAGCGGAGCTCGCTCTTAGGGGTCGGGGGTGGGGGTGTCTCCGTAGTCTCGCTGCGAGTAGTACACGTGGACAGACCCCCACCCCCGACCCCTCCCCGCCGCTGCGCGGGGGGAGGGGAGCAGAACGACGCGGACGAGCCCGGAATAAACGTAAGGGTCGCCGTCATTCCGGGATGCGCGCTTGCGCGCAGACCCGGAATCTGGAGATGGGTTAAACAACATCGAGGTTCCGGGTTCGCGTCGTCGACGCGCCCCGGAACGACAAGGGAAATAGAAAAATGCTCTTCACCGCCGACCACGACGAACCGCGCCGCGCCTTGCAGAAATTCATCGCCGCCGAAATCAATCCCTTTGTCGACGAATGGGAGAAGGCGGATATTTTTCCCGCCCATGAGCTGTTCAAGAAGCTCGGCGATCTCGGCTTTCTCGGGCTCAACAAGCCGGTCGAGTTCGGCGGCCAGGGGCTCGATTACAGCTACGCGCTGATGATGGCGGAAGAACTCGGCGCTATCCGCTGCGGCGGGGTGCCGATGGCGATCGGGGTGCAGACCGACATGGCGACCCCGGCGCTGGCGCGGTTCGGCTCCGACGAAGTGCGCCGCGAGTTTCTGGCGCCCGCGATATCCGGCGATGCGGTCGCCTGCATCGGAGTATCAGAACCCGGCGCCGGCTCCGACGTCGCCTCGATCAAGACGAATGCGCGCGCCGACGGCGACGATTACGTCATCAACGGGGGCAAGATGTGGATCACCAACGGCGTACAGGCCGACTGGATCTGCCTGTTGGCCAATACCGGCGATGGGCCGGTCCATCGCAACAAGTCGCTGATCTGCGTGCCGATGAAGACCAAAGGCGTGCAGGTCGCGCGCAAACTCGACAAGATGGGGATGCGCTCGTCGGACACCGCGCAGATTTTCTTCGACGATGTGCGCGTGCCAAAGAAGAATCGCATCGGGGACGAGGGCAAGGGTTTTACTTACCAGATGGTGCAATTCCAGGAGGAGCGGCTGTGGGCGGCGGCCGCCTGCCTCAAGGCGCATGAATACATCATCAATGCCACGATCGAATATACCGCCAATCGCAAGGCGTTCGGCCAGAGCATCCTTGACAATCAGACCGTCCATTTCAAGCTGGCGGAAATGCAGACCGAAGTCGAGCTGCTGCGCGCGCTGACCTATCGCGCTGGCGAGGCGCTGATTGCCGGCGAGGACGTGACGAAGCTTGCGACCATGGCGAAATTGAAGGCGGGCCGGCTCGGGCGCGAACTGACCGACGCCTGCCTGCAGTTCTGGGGCGGCATGGGCTTCATGAACGAGACGCCGGTCAGCCGCGCCTATCGCGACACCCGCCTGACCTCGATCGGCGGCGGCGCCGACGAGGTGATGCTGACGGTGCTGTGCAAAATGATGGGCACACTGCCGGGGATGGGGCAAAAGCGATAGAGTGTCCTAATCCTGACAGTCTGACCGAAGTGCAGCATACGAATTAATGCGTTTGAGACCGTCATTGCGAGCGCAGCGAAGCAATCCATGGCTGTGGACACGAGCTCGGGATTGCTTCGTCGCTCCGCTCCTCGCAATGACGAAGCATATGACCTGGAAGGACCAACCGACATGATCACGCTTTATCACTGCCATGGGGCACGCTCGTTCCGGCCGCTGTGGATGCTGGAAGAGATGGGGCTGCCCTACGATCTGAAGATGCTGCCGTTCCCGCCCCGGGTGTTCGCCAAGGAATATCTCGCGCTCAATCCGCTCGGCACCATTCCCCTGATGGTCGACGGCGAAACCAAAATGACGGAGTCCTCCGGTATCTGTCACTATCTCGGCACCAGGCATGGCCCGACGCCACTGATCGTGGGCAATGACGAGCCGGCCTATGGCGGCTTCCTGAACTGGATGTATTTTTCCGACGCCACGCTGACCTTTCCGCAAACGCTGGTCCTGCGCTACACGCAGCTCGAGCCGGAAGAGCGGCGCAATCCGCAGGTCGCGACCGATTACGCCAAATGGTTTTTGGGACGGCTGCGGGCGGTTGAGGCCGCCACATCAGGCACCGAGACGCTGGTCGCCGGCCGCTTCACCGCGGCCGACATCGTCATCGGTTATGCGCTGCGGCTTGCCGGAAACATCGGGCTTGCAAAAGAGTTCGGACCCAACGTCGCCGCCTACTGGCAGCGCCTGCAGCAACGCGAAGGCTACCAGCGGGCCGTTGCAGCGGAAACGCTGGCCGGCGAGCAGCAAAAGGTCGCCCGGCGGCTGTGAGACGCTGGATCGGAAAATTACAATTGCTTATCCTCCGGGGGAGGGTGAAAGCAAACACCGCAGCCAACGAAATCCCTCAGGACTCCCCAAACTTTATCGCGGTGACTTCCCTCCCGTTTTCTGTATTCTGACAGGGCTCCGTGAGAGAGGCCGCGCGTGAGGCGGCAAGAATCAAGGCTGATCCATGAGCGACAAGGCTGTCATCACTTGCGCGCTGAACGGCGTGCTGACCGATCCGAAGCAGCATCACGTCCCGGTAACGCCCGCGGAAATGGCGCGCGAGGCGAGGGTCGCCTTCGACGCCGGCGCCAGCGTGATGCATATCCATTTGCGCCAGCAGGCGCCGGGCAAGGGACATCTGCCGTCCTGGGAAGTCGCCGTGTCCCGCGAAATCCAGCAGGCGATCCGCGAGGCCTGTCCGGGCGTGATCATCAATCACACCACCGGCACGTCGGGGCCGAATTATCAGGGCGCGCTGGATTGCGTGCGCGAGACCAGGCCTGAAATGGCCGCCTGCAACGCCGGCTCGCTGAATTACCTCAAGGTCAAGGCTGACAATAGCTGGGCGTGGCCGCCGATGATGTTCGATAACGCGGTCGAGAAAGTGCAGGACTATCTCGACGTGATGAAGCAGGTCGACACCATTCCCGAATTCGAATGTTTCGACGTCGGCATCGTGCGCTGCGTCGGGATGTACCGGCAGACCGGCATGTATTCCGGTCCGCTGGAATATAACTTCGTGATGGGCGTCGCCTCCGGCATGCCGGCCGATCCGGAATTGCTGCCGATCCTTTTGAAACTGAAGGCGCCGGAAGCGCACTGGCAGGTCACCGCGATCGGGCGCGCGGAAATCTGGCCGCTGCATCAGCGCTGCGCCGATCTCGGCGGTCATCTGCGCACCGGGCTGGAGGATACTTTCTATCAGCCCGACGGCGCCAAGGTGACTTCGAACGGGCAGTTGATCGAGGCCATCGCCGCCTGCGCGCGCAAGGCGGGGCGCGAGATCGCGAGCCCTGCGGAGGCGCGGCAGATTTTCGGGATCAAACACTAGCCCAACCAATCGTCATTGCGAGCGAAGCGAAGCAGTCCGGTTCGAACAACAGTGGCGTGGATTGCCTCGTCGCTTCGCTCTCGCAATGACGAACGACAGGAATGACTGAGGTATATGTCGATCATTGAATCTACCATCGTGCCTTCCAGCGACGCCTACAAAGCCAACCGCGACGGCATGCTGGCGCTGATTTCGCGGATGCGCGCGCTGGAAGAACGGGCGCGCGCGGCATCGGCCCTGGCCAAAGACCGCTTTCACAAGCGCGGACAGTTGCTGCCGCGCGAGCGGGTGGCGCTGGTGCTCGATCCAGGTGCCCCCTTCCTCGAACTCTCCACGCTTGCGGGCTACCGGTTCGACGTTCCCGATCCTGACAAAAGCGTCCCCGGCGGCGGGCTGATCGCCGGCATCGGCTTCGTCGCCGGTATCCGCTGCATGGTCAGCGCCAACGATGCCGGCATCGACGCCGGCGCGCTGCAGCCCTTCGGCCTCGACAAGACGCTGCGGGTGCAGGAACTGGCGCTCGAGAACAAGCTGCCCTACGTGCAGCTGGTCGAAAGCGCCGGCGCCAACCTGTTGCGCTACCGCGTCGAGGATTTTGTCAGGGGCGGCAATATCTTTCGCAATCTGGCGCGGCTGTCGGCGGCCGGTCTGCCGGTGGTCACGGTGACGCACGGTTCGTCGACAGCCGGAGGCGCTTACCAGACCGGGCTGTCGGATTACATCGTGATGGTGCGCGGCCGAACCCGCGCCTTCCTCGCCGGCCCGCCACTCCTGAAGGCCGCGACCGGCGAAGTCGCCACCGAGGAAGAACTCGGCGGCGCCGTCATGCACACCGTTATCTCGGGCCTCGGCGACTATCTCGCCGAGGACGACCGCGACGCGCTGCGGATCGCGCGCGACATCATGGCCAATCTCAGATGGGACCGGCCGGGCACGCGCGAGACTTCGCATCCGCTGCCGCGCCACGATCCCGAGGAACTGCTTGGCATCATGCCGATGGACCACAAGCGCCCCGTCGACATGCGCCAGGCGATCGCGCGCTTCATCGACGATTCCGATTTCACCGAGTTCGGGGCCAATTACGGCCCGGCCACGGTGTGCGGACATGCCCGCATCGAAGGCCAGCCGATCGGCATCATCACCAACAACGGCCCGCTCGACGTTCCCGGCGCCAACAAGGCCACGCATTTCATCCAGGCCTGCTGCCAGTCGCGCACGCCGCTGCTCTATCTCAACAACACTACCGGATACATGGTGGGCAGGGCCTATGAAGAGGCCGGCATGATCAAGCACGGCTCCAAGATGATCCAGGCCGTGACCTCTGCCACCGTGCCGCAGATCACGATCTATTGCGGCGCTTCCTTCGGCGCGGGAAATTACGGCATGTGCGGCCGCGGATTTCATCCGCGCTTCTGTTTCTCGTGGCCCAACGCCAAGACCGCCGTGATGGGGGGCGAGCAGGCCGCCGAAACCATGGCGATCGTGACCGAAGCCGCCGCGGTCAGGCGCGGCAAGCCGGTCGAAAAGGAAAAACTCGACGCGATGAAGGCGCAAATCATCGGCGTATTCGACGGCCAGATGGACGTGTTCTCGACCAGCGCGCGGTTGCTCGACGACGGCGTGATCGATCCTCGCGACACCAGAGCGATCCTGAGCGAAGTGCTGGCGATCTGCCGCGAGGCCGAGGCGCGCACCCCGCAAGCCATGCAGTTTTCGGTCGCGCGGCCATGAATGTTCCGGCGCGCCGCACGTCATTCAACAAGATCCTGATCGCCAACCGTGGCGAGATCGCCTTGCGGATCATGCGTACCGCGCGCCGCCTGGGCTTTGGGGTGGTTGCGGTCTATTCCGACGCGGATGCGGGCGCGCCGCATGTGCGCGAAGCGGACGAGGCCGTCCATATCGGCGGGGCGCTGCCGGCGCAGTCCTATCTCAATATCGCCGCTATCGTCGCGGCGGCCAAATCAAGCGGCGCCGATGCGGTTCACCCCGGCTATGGCTTTCTCGCCGAGAACGAGGATTTTGCGCGAGCCTGCCGAGACGCGGGCCTGGTGTTCATCGGGCCGTCGCCGGACGCCATCAAGGCGATGGGCAACAAGGCCGGCGCCAAGGAGATCATGCTGGCCGCCGGCGTGCCCTGCGTCCCCGGCTATCAGGGCGCCGACCAGAGCGACGCGGCGATGCTTGCGGAAGCGGTGAGGATCGGCTTTCCCGTCATGATCAAGGCTGTCGGCGGCGGCGGCGGACGCGGCATGCGGCTGGTCGCGGAGGCCTCCGCCTTTCCCGATTCGCTGCGCAGCGCCCGCTCCGAGGCGAAAGCCGCGTTCGGCGACGCCGCCGTGATTCTGGAGCGCGCGATTGTCGATCCCCGACATATCGAGATCCAGGTGTTCGGCGACGCCTTCGGCAATGCCATTCATCTCGGCGAGCGCGACTGCTCGGTGCAGCGGCGGCATCAGAAGCTGATCGAAGAGGCGCCGTCGCCGGCGGTCTCCCCGGAATTGCGGGCGCGAATGGGCGCCATCGCGGTCGTGGCAATCAAATCGATCCGCTACGAGGGCGCCGGCACGCTGGAATTCCTGCTGGATAAAAGCGGCGAATTCTATTTCATGGAAATGAACACGCGTCTGCAGGTCGAGCATCCCGTTACCGAAGCGATCACCGGACTGGATCTCGTCGAACTGCAATTGCGGCTGGCCGGCGGCGAGCCGCTCGCGCTTCGGCAGCAGGATATCGAATTCTCAGGCCACGCGATCGAGGTGCGGCTGTGCTCGGAGGATGCGGCGCATGATTTCATGCCGCAGTCCGGCCGGCTAAAGCTGTGGCAGCCGCCGGACGGGCTGCGCGTCGAGCACGCGCTGCAATCCGGTTCCGTGATCACGCCGTTCTACGATTCGATGATCGCAAAAATCGTCAGCTTCGGGACCACCCGCGACGAGGCGCGCCGCAAGCTTGTTCATGGCCTCGAACAGACCGTGGCGTTCGGCGTGACCACCAATCAGGCGTTTCTCGCCGCCTGCCTGGGGTATCCCGCATTCGCCGCCGGCGAAGCGACCACGGCGTTCATTGGAGCGCATCGCGACGAGCTGCTGGCGCGGCACGAGGATGCGGCCTCCGAGGCGGCGCTGGCGGCGTTGCTGCTTCATGTCACCGACCGTCATGCGCCGCAGTGGCGGAGCGGGCGGTCGCTGGCGGCGACGTTTCCCCTTCCCGCCCGCGTCGAGCTCGATCATGGAATCCACGAACTCGAAATCGCGCGCGAACGGGACGGCGGCTATGTCGCAAGCCGCGAGGGCCGCGAACACACCTTCGAGATCGACGAACTCGGTTGCGACCACATTCGCTTCCGCACTGGCGGCCTTGCCGAATCGGCAAGGTTTTATCGCGATGGCGATGATCTCTATATCCTGCACCGGGGCGTCACGCTTTCGATCCGCGATCTCACTTTGGCCGCGCCGGCCGCCACAGTGGCGGCCGGCAGCGACGGCAAGGTTCGCGCCGCGATGAACGGCCGTGTCGTCGGGGTGCTGGTCAAGCAGGGCGAGCGGGTCGCGGCGGGCCAGCCGGTCATGACGCTGGAGGCCATGAAGATGGAGCACGTGCATTCAGCGCCGATCGCGGGAACCATTTCCGCCATCGATGTCGCCGAGGGCGAGCAGGTCACGACTGGCAAGATTGTGGTGGAGATCGAGGCGGAGGCTTGATGTTCGTCATTCCGGGGCGATGCGAAGCATCGGACTACGATGTGCAATTGCACATCGGAGAATCTCGAGATTCCGGGTCTGGTCCTGCGGACCATCCCGGAATGACGCCGTCAAAATTCAATTCTCCCGTCCCGTTTCCCTCATTGAGGAAATACCGACCGGACCACGGACCGTCCCCTTGCCGAATGGTTGTACAACGACGATCTTCGACCTGTCAGTCTGCCCGCCTTTCCCGGATGGCGCGCCGCAGAGTGCGCAGGTACGAAGGGGATTCCATGTACCGGATCTTATGCATCCTGATGGCGACGATCGCATATGGCACCGCGGCCGGACATTGCGAGCCGGGCACAACAACAATCACGTTTCAATCTTCCACCTACAGCGACTTTCGCCAGCTTCTGGCGCGGGAGGCCGCAACCGGAACGGTTACGGTTCGGGCGAAGCTGGACTTTCCGGAACAGGCGAGGGATCGCTATCCCGCCGTCATCGTCGTTCACACGCTTGCCGGCTATCGTGCCGCCAATGAAGGTTATGTCGCCGCCGAACTGCGCAAAGCAGGTTTCGCCACCTTGACCTATGACAGCTTTGCCGCGCGCGGAACGACCGGGGCGGCCATGTCGGGATCACCGGGCTACTTGCCTGCCGGCGTGGCGGATGCTTACGCCGCGCTGCGACGGCTGGCGAGCGAACCCAGGATCGACCGCGATCGAATTGCGATTATAGGCTTCTCGTATGGAGCCGAAGTGGCCCATCTGACGGCATTTGAGTCGATTCGATCGGCGCTCAATCCCGAACCCGGCCGATTTGCCGCGCATGTTGCCTTCTATCCAACCTTGAGCTTTGGCGTGGTTGCCGAACGCGGCACCTATACCGGGTCTCCGGTGTTGATGCTGCTCGGCGGAAAAGACGACAATCTGCCGGTGGCGAAGGTCGAGAGCTATATCGCCTACGCTCAAGCCGCGGGAAATCCGGCCCCGATCGAAACAGTGATCTACCCGGGGGCCTACCATGCGTGGACGGTTCCAGACCTGGTAAGCCTGCGCTTTTACCCGGAGTTGGTTAGCACAAAAAAATGTCCAACCATTCTGTTCGGGCCGAACGCGCTCATGTTTCTCGTCGACGGTCAGACCAAACCGTTCGATCCAAGCTTCATCGGCGCGTGCCTGCGCGAAGCTCCGGGATATTCGATGGCCTTTGATGCAGCGGTTCGAGCGCAATCGATCGCGGATGCGCTACGGTTTCTTCAGCGAAACCTCCGACCATAGGGTGCACTGGTCACGACCGGAAAAGATTGCGGTGGAGATCGAGGCGGAGGCTTGATGTTCGTCATTCCGGGGCGATGCGAAGCATCGAACTACGATGTGCAATTGCACATCGGAGAATCTCGAGATTCCGGGTCTGGTTCTGCGGACCACCCCGGAATGACGCCGTCAAAATTCAATTCTGCCGCCCCGTGCCCTCATTGAGGAAGCACGCCACCCGGTGCGGTCCTCCGAGGCCGGCCAGCGCGGGTGTCTCGACCCTGCAGCGATCCATCACATAACGGCAGCGGGTGTGAAAGGCGCAGCCCGATGGCGGATTGATCGGGCTCGGCACGTCGCCGTCGATCAGCGGCGTAAGGCGCCTTGCCTTGGGATCGGCCACCGGAACGGAGGCCAGCAACGCCTGGGTATAGGGATGGCGCGGGTTGGCGAACAGCTCGGATTTCTCCGCGGTCTCGACGATACGCCCGAGATACATCACGGCGACGCGGTGACTGATATGGGCGACGACGGCGAGATCGTGCGCGATAAACAGATATGAAAAGGCGTGCTTGCGCTGCAGGTCGATCAACAGATTGATCACCTGAGCCTGGATCGAGACGTCGAGCGCCGATACCGGTTCATCGCACACGATCAGACTGGGCCCCAGCGACAACGCGCGCGCGATGCAGATGCGCTGGCGCTGGCCGCCGGAGAACTGGTGCGGATAGTTCTGCATCTGGTCCGGCCTCAGGCCGACCTGGTCGAACAGTTCGGCGACCCGCGCCAGCTTCCGGTTACCGGTGGCGAGGCCATGGACGCTGAGCGGCTCGCCCACGATATCGCCGGCCGTCATGCGCGGATTGAGCGAAGCGAACGGATCCTGAAAGATGATCTGCATCGAACGGCGATGCGCCCGCAGCTCGGCCTTGCCGAGATGGGTGATATCCTGGCCGTTCAGCCGGATGCTGCCGCCGGTCGGCTCGACCAGTCGCAGCACGCTGCGCGCCACCGTCGACTTTCCGCAACCGGATTCCCCCACCAGTCCGAGCGTTTCGCCGACGCCCAGCGCAAAACTGACGCCATCCACGGCGTGCACCGTGCCGACGGCGCGGCGCAGAATGCCGCTTCGCACCGGATAGTGCTTTTTCAGGTCCAATACTTCGAGCAGCGCGCGCGATTCCGTCATAGCGGCCCCGTCAGTTCCGCCGCGCGCCAGCATGCCGCCAGATGGCCGGCGCTCCAGTCCTGCAGCGGCGGGTATTCCTCGCGGCAGCGCGCCACCGCGAGCCCGCAGCGCGGCGCAAACGCGCAGCCTTTCGGCAGGTTGGTCAGTGAGGGCACCATGCCGGGAATCTCGACCAGCCGCACATCCGTGTTCGCGCCGGGCGAGGGTACGGTCGGGATCGAGGCCATCAAACCGCGGGTATAGGGGTGCCGCGGGTTGGCAAACAGGATTTCGACGTCCGCCTCCTCGACCTTCTTGCCGGCATACATCACGATGACGCGCTGCGCCGTCTGGGCGACCACGCCAAGGTCGTGGGTGATCAGGATCAACCCCATGCCGAGCTCTTTTTGCAGATCGAGCACCAGTGTCAGGATCTGGGCCTGTATCGTGACGTCGAGCGCGGTGGTCGGCTCGTCGGCGATCAGCAACGCCGGCCGGCAGGCCAGCGCCATCGCGATCATGGCGCGCTGGCGCATTCCGCCCGAGAGCTGATGCGGATATTCGCTCGCGCGCCGCTCGGGTTCGGGAATCCTGACCAGGCGCAGCATCTTCACCGCCTGATCCCATGCCTCCTTTTGCGTCATTTGCCGATGCAGGCGCACCGCCTCGGTGATCTGGTCGCCGATCCGCATCACCGGGTTGAGCGAAGTCATCGGCTCCTGGAAGATCATCGAAATACGGTTGCCCCGAACTTCCCGCATTTCGTCTTCGTCCAGCGCGAGCAGGTCAGTGCCTTCGAGCATGATCGAGCCGCCGACGATCCTGCCCGGAGGGTCGGGCACCAGGCGCATGATCGACAGCGCGGTCACGCTCTTGCCGCAGCCGGATTCGCCGACAATCGCCAGCGTCTCGCCGCGGCGGACATGAAAAGAAACGTCGTCGACCGCCTTGAACAGCCCGGAATTCGTGAAAAAGACCGTCTGCAGGCCCCTCACGTCGAGAACCGTCGCTTCCGATTGTGCCTCGCCCATCAGCCGCGCTGCCTCGGATCGAGGATGTCGCGGAGCGCGTCGCCGAACAAATTGGTTCCGAACACCGCAAGGCTGATCGCCAGTCCGGGAAAAATGACGAGCCATGGCGCGGTGCGAACATATTCCGCGGCCGACTCCGACAGCATGCGTCCCCATGACGGAAACGGTTCGGGAATGCCGAGGCCGAGAAACGACAGCGAGGCTTCGGTCAGGATGGTGGAGCCGAGCTGGGCGGTGGCCAGCACGATCAGCGGCGCCAGCGTATTGGGCAGAACGTGGCGAAGCGCGATTCGCGTCTCGCTCATGCCGATCGACTTGGCGGCTTCGACGAACGGCAGCTCGCGCAACGCGAGCGTATTGGCCCTGATAACGCGGGCGACGGTCGGGATCAGGGGAATCGCGATCGCGATGATCACGTTCGGAAGCGAGGGTCCGAGCGCCGCGGTCATCACCAGAGCGAGGACCAAAAGCGGCAGGGCCTGCAAGATGTCGGTAATGCGCTGGAACACCAGGTCGACCCAACCCGACAGATAGCCGGACGCCAGACCGATCGTCACGCCGAATATCGAACCGAGCGCGGTCGAGCCGATGCCGACCGCGAGCGAAATGCGCGCGCCGTGGATGATGCGGCTCCAGACATCGCGGCCGAACGAGTCCGTGCCCATCCAGTGCAGGGCACTGGGGCCCGCGAGCGCATGCGCGGAATCAACCGAGAGCGGATCGAAGCGGCAGATGAGATCGGCAAACGCCGCCGCCCACACAAACATCACCATGAAGAACAGGCCGATCGCGCCCAGCATGTTGCGCCGCGCGAGGAACGCGAGCCTGCGCCAGCCATGGGTGGAATTGGCGCCCGCGCGTCGTAATTCGCTATCGTAGTTGATCGTGGCCAAAGGGGTTCCTATAGCAGGATAAATTGCTTTGTTGGACTGATGTGAGTCCGCGTGAGCGAGCAGGATTCTCCGCGAGTTGCGTTTGCTGAAGCACCCCCCACCCCCGACCCCTCCCCACCACTTCGCTTCGCGAAGCGGGGGGAGGGGAGGAGACGTCGGTCGCATGATGATCTCGGCGGCGCGGGCGACCCAACCCTCCGCCCCGCGAGCACTTGCGAGCGGTGGGGAGGGTCGACCGTCGCAGCGCAGCGGAGACGGGCGGGAAGGGGGAACTTGCTTTCCTGTGCATCAACCTGAACTCATCATATATCTAGTCCGTGTAGCGAATTCTTGGATCGACTACGGCATAGAGCATGTCGACCGTGAAGTTTGCGAGCACGACGACGACCGCGATCAGCATCACCAGGTTTTGCACGATCGGATAGTCGCGCCACCTGATCGCCTCGACCAGGAAGCGTGCGACGCCGGGGATATTGAAAACGGTCTCGGTGACGATCAGGCCCCCGATCAGGAACGCCGCCTCGATGCCGATCACGGTGATAACCGGAAGAATGGCGTTCTTCAGCGCGTGGCGAAAGTTGACGGTTGCCTCGGACGCGCCCTTGGCCCGCGCGGTGCGGATGTAATCCTGCCGCAGGATTTCCAGCATCGAGGAGCGCGTGATCCGCATCGTCAGCGCGGCGCTGCGAAAGCCGACCGCCATCGCGGGAACGCAATAGATTGCGAACGCCTCGGTCCAGGTTTTCGGGTTCGGGTTGAAGATCGGCATGGTTCCGAACAGCCAGACCGATGCCATCAGGATCAAGAGGCCGAGCCAGAACGAGGGCAGCGACAGGCCGCTCAGGCTGACCACGCGCAGGAAATAATCGAGCCGCGTGCCCTGCTTGACCGCGCTGATGACGCCGAGCGGAATGCCGATCGACGCCGAGAAACACACCGCCAGCCCGGCCAGGCGCGCCGTGATCGGAATCCGCGGCAGGATTTCGTCCAGCGCCGGTTTCTCCGACACGTAGGAATAGCCGAGATCGCCGTGCAGCAACCCGCCGATCCAGTGCAGATATTGCACCACGATCGACTGATCGAGTCCGAGTTCGCGCTCCAGATTGGCCTTGTCGGCGGGGTCGACATATCCGGCGGCGGCGAACAGGATGTCGACGATATTGCCGGGCACGATCCGCAGCAGCACAAAGATGATGACCGAGATCCCGAACAGGGTCACGAGCATCAGGACGAGGCGCCGCACGATATAAGCAAACACCTGGCAATTCTCCTCAGCCGCGTAGTCCGCCAAATGGATACCGGTTTTGCGACCGGAATACGCGCAAAATCAGCCCGCCGACAGGGCCCGTCGTCGCTTCGCGATGGATGTTACTTGTCCAGCCACACATCCTCGTAGCGATAACCGTTATAGGAGCTGTTCACCATGATGGTGATGCCCTTCACATAGGGCTGCCAGCATGTGCCCTGGCGGCCATGGAAGATGATCGGCCGGGCGACATCTTCCTGAAGCTGCTTGTCGATTTCCCAGACCAGCTTCTTGCGCTTTGCGACGTCGGTCTCCTGGGATTGCTGATCGAACAGCTTCTCGATCTCCTTGTTGCAATAATTGGTATAGTTCCGTTCCGAGCCGCAGGAGTAGTTCTCGTAGAATGACTGGTCGGGGTCGTCGACCGCATTGCCGGTGAGGTTGAGGCCGAGCGCGTAATCCTTGCGCGCAACCTTCGAGAACCAGTTGGCGGTTTCGACCACGTCGAGCTCGCCGTCAATATAGATGCTCTTGAGCTGATCGATCAGAATGACGGCGGGGTCGCGGTAAACCGCGATATTGCGGGTCGAGACCTTGACCGGCAGGTGCTTGTCGGGCCCATAGCCGGCCTTCTGCATCAGCTTGCGCGCCGCTTCCCGGTTGGCGTTCACGTCAGGGCCGTAGCCTGGGATCGTCTCCAGCATCTCCTTTGGCATCGCCCACAATCCGCCGGGCGCGGGGAGCATGGTTCCCCCGATGTCGGCCTGACCGTCATTCAGGATCGAAATAAAGGCCTTGCGATCGAGCGCCATCGCCATCGCGCGGCGGATATCCAGATTGTCGAACGGCGGCGACGACGAGTTGACGATGATGTTGGTGCTCACATTGATCGGCTCGACCACGCATACCGCGTTCGGCGCCTGGGCCTTGACGTCCTTGAGCAGCGGGATCGATACCTCGGTCGGAAACGTCATGTCGAATTTGCCGGCCACAAACGCCAGGATGGCGGTCGAGCGGTTGGGTATGATGGTGAACTCGATGCCGTCAAGATGCGGCAGGCCCTTTTTCCAGTAATCCGGATTGCGGGTGAGCTTGATGGATTCGTTGGCCTTGAATTCAACGAACTTGAACGGACCCGTGCCGATCGGATGGGTGCGCATTTCCGCGGGCGTGACATGGCAGGGATAGATCGGGCTGTAACCGGAAGCGAGCAGCGCGAGCAGCGCCGGCTGCGGCCGCTTCAGGTTGAAGGCGACCTCGTAGTCGCCCTTTGCCGTGACGTCGACCACCTCGTCATACCAGGACTTGCGCGGATTCTTGCGGAACTTCTGCTGAGATTTGCCCATCAGCATGTCGAAGGTGCATTTGACGTCGTTTGACGTGAACGGTTTGCCGTCGTGCCACTTGACGCCTTGTCTCAGCTTGAAATTGAGCGTCTTGCCGTCGCCGCTCCAGGCCCAGCTCTCGGCGAGATCCGGCACGATCGACTCCATGCTGTTTTGCGCCACGTCCTGTTTGTACAGGACGAGATTGTTGAACACGGGCATGAAGGGAATGTTGACCGAATAGGTCGCTTCCTCGTGGATCGAGGCGCTGGCCGGGCTGTCCCGATGATAGATCCTGAAGATGCCGCCCTGCTTGGGTTCGCCCGCAAGCGCGACCTGCGAGACTGCCAGCAAAGATAACACCGCTGTGGCGGCAAGCGCCTGCACGCTGCGCATATATACCCCTCCCTCGAGATTCTTCGGCCTCATGGCGAGCCGATTTTTTCGAACGATATCATGGCGGAGCGTCCGCGCAACCGGCAAGGCCGGCGCCGGCATTGGCAATTCGGACTAATGAAAGCGGATGCCGCGTTTTGCCGCGCCGGCGGTGCGGCCGATGAGCGCAGTCTCGCCCGTCACACTTCCAGCTTGTCGCCGCCTTTCAGATCGAGGATTTCGCGGGCCTCGTCCGAGGTCGCGACCTGAAGGCCGAGGCCCTCGATGATCTTGCGGGCGAGCGTCACCTGCTCGGCGTTCGATGCCGCCATCCGCCCGGGCGCCGCCCACAGCGAATCCTCGAGCCCGACGCGGACATTGCCGCCCATGGCGGCAGCCATCGCCGCGATCGGCAATTGATTGCGGCCGGCGCCCAGCACCGACCACACCATCTTGTCGCCGAACAGGCGGTCGGCGGTGCGTTTCATGTGCAGCACGTCCTCGGGATGCGCGCCCGTGCCGCCCTGCAGTCCGAACACCGTCTGCACGAACAGCGGCGGCTTCACCATGCCCCGTTCGAGGAAATAGTTCAGATTGTAGAGGTGCGCGGTGTCGTAGCACTCGAACTCGAAGCGGGTGCCGGTCTCCGACAGGGTCGTCAGGACGTATTCGATGTCCTGGAAGGTGTTGCGGAATACGATGTCCTTGTTCTGCAGATGCTTGAGCTCCCAGTCGTGATCGAATTTCTTGAACCGGTTCAGCATGCCGAAAAAAGCAAAATTCATCGAGCCCATGTTCAGCGAGGCCACTTCCGGCTTGTAGACCGCGGCGGGACGGACGCGCTCGTCCACCGTCATGGTCGGCGCGCCGCCGGTGGTGAGGTTGATCACGCAGTTCGAGCGCTGCTTGATGATCTTGAGAAACGGGGCAAAGGCTGCAGGGCTTTGGTCGGGCTGGCCGGTCTTGGGGTTGCGCGCATGCAGATGCACGATGGCGGCGCCGGCTTCGGCGGCATCGACCGCGGCGTCGGCGATTTCCTGCGGCGTCACCGGCAAGGCCTTCGACATCGAGGGGGTATGGATCGCGCCGGTCACGGCGCAGGTGATGATGACTTTGCGGCTCATGGTGTGCTCACTTTCTTTCCTGCGGGACGATGCAGTGATGTCTTGTCGTCTTGTCTTATCCCTCCCCACACGCGCTAAGGCGCGCGGGGGAGGGGGGAAGAAGCCTTGTGCGCCGCCAGCGCGGCAAGACGTTCATTGCGCCGCTGCGTCAGCGCGCCGATCCGCTCCGGCGTCGGCTGATGCGGCCAGGCCGCGATCACCCGGTCCACATTCGGGCTTTGGTAGACTTCAGGGCCGGCGGCTGCGGCCAGCTCCCGGTAGAAGCCGGTGTAGCGGGCGCAATAATCCGGAATGCCGCCGGGGGCATTGAGTTCGATGGTCTCGAACGGCCCCAGGAATGACCAGCGCAAGCCCAGGCCATCCTTCACCGTGTGATCGAGATCCTCCGCCGAAATAAAACCTTCGCCGACGAGACGAAAGGCCTCCGCCAGCAGCGCGCCCTGCAGCCGGTTCAGGACAAAGCCGTTGATCTCGCGATTGATGGTAACCGGCACCTGCCCGATCTCGCGATAGATGTTTCGCGCCCGCTCGATCGCCTCGGGCGCGGTCCACGGCGCGCCGCACAATTCCACCAGCGGGATGAGATGCGGCGGATTGACGGGGTGGCCGACCAGGCAGCGGGCGCGGCCCGGCAACGTTTCGGTGAAGCGCGACGCCGTGATGGCCGAGGTCGAGGAGACCAACAGCGCGTCTTTCGGCGCAAGCCGGTCGAGTTGGGCAAAGATCGTCTGCTTGTCCTCGACCTTCTCCGGCCCGTTTTCCTGGACGAATTCGACGTCGATCACGGCCTCCTGCAGGCTTCCCGCCACCGAGACCCGCGTCACGGCGAGATCGGGATCGGCCGCGAGGCCATGGCGCGCCAGTACGTGCAGTTCATCGCGGATCAGGCGGGGTGCTGCTTTCAATGTCGGAATATGCGGGTCGGTGAGCCGCACGTTCCACCCCGCGCGGGCAAAGATCGCGGCCCAGGCGCGTCCGATCAGGCCGGCGCCGACAATGGCGACGTTGCGTTCAGGACCTGTCATTTTCTTTTTCTCACGTTTGCCTCACAGCCAGAGCACCTTGCGGCGCAGATCGAGATCGTCGCGCAGGGCCCTGGATGGCCCCTGGTGGATCACCCGGCCGCGCTCCAGCGCCACCGTGGCGTCGGACAATGCCAGCGCCAGGTCGAGATTGTGATCGACGATGATGATGGCGATTTCCTTGCGCAGACGGTCGAAGGTCTCGAACAATTGCTCGACCACGGTCGGCGCAAGGCCCTCGAAGGGTTCATCGAGCAGCAGCACCCGCACGTCGCCCGACAGCGCGCGGGCGACCGCCACCATCTGCTGCTCGCCGCCGGACAGATAATCCGCCGGGCTGTCGAGCCGTTCGCGGATCCGCGGGAAATATTCGTAGATGCGCTCGCGCGTCCAGTGCACGCCGTGGCCGGTCTGGCGTTTCAGCCCGCCGAGCTCGAGATTCTGCTCAACGCTCATGCCGGCGAACAGGCCGCGGCCCTGCGGCACGTAACCGATGCCGAGACGGGCAGCTTGCGCGGACGAAAGCCCGATCAGCTCGCTATCGGCAAGCCTGATCGAACCGTTCGAGGCCGGCGCGATTCCGATCAGCGTTTTCAGCAGCGTCGACTTGCCGGCGCCGTTGCGCCCCAGCAGCGCGATGATCTCGTTTTCATGGAGGGTAAAACTGACATCGTTGAGAATATGGCTTTTGCCGTAGAACGTATCGACTTTGGTTGCCGTCAGCAGCGCGTTGATGCGGGCGGCGGTTTCTCGCGGCCGCGCGGCCACTGCCGTCGCGCCGGAACCGATATAGACTTCCTGTACCTTGGGGCTGGCGCGCACGTCCTCGACCGAGCCGTCGAGCAGCACCCGGCCCTCGTTCATGACCGTGATCTGATCGGCTAGCTGGAACACGCGGTCGATGTCGTGCTCGACCAGGAGCACCGGCAGGTCGGCCGAGATGCGCTTGATGATGGCGCCGATGCGCTCGCGCTCCGCCGCGGCAAGGCCTGCGAGCGGCTCGTCCAGCAACAAGATCCGCGGCGCGGTGGCGAGCGCCACGCCCATGTCGAGCAGGCGCTGGCCGCCATAGGACAGCATGCCCGCTTCGGCCTTTTCGATACCGGCAAGGCCAAGATAGCGGATGATGGCGTCGGTCTCGGCATTGATCATCTCGATCGACAACGCGTTGGTAAGGGGATTGAAGCGGCGGGGATGCCGCGCCTGCACGGCAAGCCGGATGTTCTCGACCACGCTCAGCGCCGGAAACAGATTGGTGATCTGGAACGAGCGGCCGATGCCGGCGTGTGCGATTTCCTCCGGCGTCTCGCCGGCGATCGGCTGGCCCAGCAGCGACACCGCGCCCTCGTCCGGCGGATACATGCCCGACAGCAGGTTGAACGCCGTGGTCTTGCCGGCGCCGTTGGGGCCGATCAACGCATGCAGCGTGCGGTCGGCGACCGCAATGTCGATCCCCTGCACCGCCCGAATGCCGCCAAAACTCTTGACGATGTGGCGGGCGGAAAGCACCGCGCCGTCGAGGTGGGATTTGGGCCGCAAGAATTCCGGAAGCGGCAGCACTTCGATGCGGCGCGCCGACATCGCGGCGTCTTCGATGGTCTTCTTGCGGAACGGGGCGATCAGCCGTTCGCCGACGCCGACCAGCCCGGTCGGCGAAAACACGATGAAGGCGACGAACACCAGGCCGAACCAGAACAGCCAGTTCTCGGTGTAGATGCCGAGAAATTCGCGAAACAGGATGAAGAACAGCGCGCCCAGCGCCGGGCCGAGGAAGCTGCGCATGCCGCCAATCACGACCATCGCCAGCAGGTCGCCGGAGAACGACACCGAGATCGGATCGGCCGAGGTCATGCGGTTCTGGTATAGCAGCAGGATGCCGGCAAGCCCGGTAATGCCGGCTGAGAGCACGAAGGCCAGCAGCTTGTAGCGATTGGTCGGATAGCCGAGGAAACGCGCGCGCTGCTCGTTCTCGCGGATCGCGACCAGCACGGTGCCGACTGTGGAATTATGGAAGCGCCATAGCAGGATCAGCACGGCAAACGCGATCGCCGCGACCAGCCAGTAATAGTCGGTCGAGGATTCCAGGTTGAAGCCAAGCAGCGTCGGTCGCGTGATGCCGCCAAGGCCGTTCTCGCCGCCGGTGACTTCGGTCCAGCGAAACGACACCGCATAGAGCATGGCCGCCAGCGCCAGCGTCAGCAACGAGAAATACACGCCGCGCCGTCGCAGGATCAGAAATCCGAATGCGAAGGCTACCACCGCCACGATCAGCACGCCTGCGATGGTCGGGCCGAAAAACGAGTCCGGCATCAGGTTGCGCTGGATCAGCGCCGCCGCATAGGCGGCCAGGCCGAACCAGGCGCCGTGGCCGAACGATACCAGGCCGGTGTGGCCGACCAGAATGTTCAGGGCCATGCAAGCCGTGGCATAAGTTACGACCTCGGTGGCCGAGGTCATGGTGAGGCCGAGCGCAAGCAGTATTGGCGGCAGCACAATCAGGGCGAATGCGGCAAT
>DATANB010000085.1:0-2782 GCA_036266415.1 Bradyrhizobium sp.
CGATTGCCGAAAGTTTTGCGTTCCCAACCTCGATGTACCTGCGCAACCTGATGGCGATGGATACCGAGGAGATGATCCGCGCGCAGCCGATGGACGCCGTGGTCGTGATCGGCGGCTGCGACAAGACCCTGCCGGCGCAGATCATGGCTGCGGTCAGCGCCGACCTGCCGGCCGTCGTGATTCCGGTGGGGCCGATGGTGGTCGGCCATCACAAGGGTGAGGTCTTGGGGGCCTGCACCGATTGCCGGCGGCTGTGGGCAAAGTTCCGCGCCGGCGAGATCGACGAGGTGGAGATCGAGGCCGTCAACGGCCGGCTCGCGCCGTCGGTTGGCACCTGCATGGTGATGGGCACCGCCTCCACCATGGCCTGCATCACCGAAGCGCTGGGCCTGTCGCTGCCGATGAGTGCGACGATCCCCGCGCCGCATGCGGAGCGCTTTCGCCTGGCCGAAGCCAGCGGCAAGGTCGCCGCCGCGATGGCCATGGCGAAGGGACCAAAGCCCAGCGAACTCCTGACCAAGGCCTCGTTCAGGAATGCGCAGGTGGTGCTGCAGGCGATCGGTGGATCGACCAACGGGCTCATTCATCTCACCGCGATCGCCAATCGCACCCAACATCGCATCGATCTCGAAGCCTTCGACAAGCTCGGCCGCGAGGTCCCGGTGCTGATCGACCTGAAACCATCCGGCGAGCATTACATGGAGCATTTCCATCATGCCGGCGGGTTGCCGAAACTGATGGCGCAGCTCGGCGATCTGATCGACCTCGATGCCAGGACGATTACCGGCGCGACGCTGCGCGATGTCGTCGCCGGCGCCGAAGAGGTGCCGGGACAGGATGTCATCCGCGCGCGAAAAAGTCCGATCAAGCCGGAAGGCGCGATGGCGGTGCTGCATGGCAATCTCGCGCCGCGCGGCGCCGTGATCAAGCATTCGGCGGCGAGCCCCAAGCTGCTGCAGCATACCGGCCGCGCCGTGGTGTTCGACTCCGTGGAAGACATGACGCTGCGGGTTGACAGCCCCGATTTGGACGTCAACGCCGACGACGTGCTGGTGCTGCGCAACGCAGGTCCCAAGGGCGCGCCGGGCATGCCGGAGGCGGGCTATCTGCCGATCCCGATGAAGCTGGCACGCGGAGGCGTCAAGGACATGGTGCGGATATCGGATGCGCGGATGAGCGGGACCGCGTTCGGCACCATCGTGCTGCACATCACGCCGGAATCAGCCGTCGGCGGCCCGCTGGCACTGGTGAAGAACGGCGACATGATCCGGCTCGATGTGGCCAGGCGAAGCATCGACCTCCTGGTCGATGCCATCGAGCTGGAAAAGCGGCGCGCGGCGCTGGCGCCGGCCTCGACGCCGGAATGGGCCAGGCGTGGCTACGCGCATTTGTTCAACGAGACCATCCTGCAGGCCGATGAAGGCTGCGATTTTGATTTCATGCGCGGCGAGGGGAAGGGGTCGTCATCCCCGGGATGAACGCAATTGCGTTCACCCGCGAGGTGCGAGCCCGCTTGGGCGTCGAGGGATGACAGGCCAAGGTGCAAGTAGCGATCCTTCGAGACGCCGCGCGAAGGCGCGGCTCCTCAGGATGACGACGGAGTACGCAGCTATTACTGTACCGGGCTCGCCCATCTCGCACCTGCGTTGCGTCCCTCGCGCGCGATGCTTGATTGACATCCCGACAACCCCGATGGGATGATGAAAAAAACACCAAGGGGGAGACGATGGCTAACCTGAGCAAAATTCTCGGGGCGGTCGTGACCGCTTCGACTATCATGATGGCCGCAACTGCTGATGCGCAGGAGGTGAAGCATTATCGCTTCGCCTACGACCAGCCGAAGACGACGGGTTATGGAATCCTTGGCGATATCTTCAGCGACAAGCTGAAGGCGCTGAGCAAGGGCACCATGCTGATCGATCAGTATCCCGGCGCGCAGCTTGGGCAGGAGCCGCAGGTGCTGCAGCTGGTGAAATCGGGCGACGTGGAATTCTGCATTTCCTCGTCGGCCAACGCCGCGACCCTGTCGCCGCAGGCCGGCGTGATGTCGATGCATTTCCTGTTCCGCTCCGAAGCGCACCTCGTCAAGGCGATCGCGGATCCCGAAGTGTCCAAGGCGGTCAAGGCGATGATCGCGGACACGGTTCAGGGCGCTCGCGTCATCGCGCTCGCGACGCTGGGTCTTCGCAGTATGTATTCCAAGCGCGAGATCAAGAAGATCGACGACATGAAGGGCCTCAAGGTGCGGGTGCAGGCGACGCCGACCGAGGACACCATGTTTCCGGCCTATGGCGCGCAGATCGTGCACATGCCGTTTGGCAGCGTCTATACCTCGCTGCAGACCGGCGTGGTCGACGTCGCGGAAAACGGCGTCAATGTCTATCTCGCCAACAAGCACTACGAAGTAGCGCCCGTGCTTTCGATGACCGAACACGAGGCCAATAACAGCCTGGTGTGGGTGAGCGACAAGCTGTGGAACAGTCTGACGCCGGAGCAGCAGGGATGGGTGCAGGCCGCGGCCGACGAAGTCAACAAGAACCAGCCCGCCAAGGCGATCGAACTCGAGCATCAATCGCAGGACAAATTGAGATCGATCGGGGTGAAGGTCTTCACCGACGTCGACAAGTCGGGCTTCACCGCCATCGCCGACCCCTATCTCGACAAGCTCGCCAAGGAACTCGGCCCCCACGCCGAGAAGGTCAAGAACCTGATCCGGGCGATCAACTAGGTCATCTTCGCGAGTCGTCCCGGCGAACGCTGGGGGTCCCGAAGGATCGGCAAA
>DATANB010000086.1:0-20576 GCA_036266415.1 Bradyrhizobium sp.
GGATTGATCGGCGAGGCCTCGACGCGGACCACGACTTCATCGGGGCCAGGTTCAGGCACCGGCACACTTGCAAGCGATATCTCGAGCTCACCGCTCTTCTTGATCAGAGAACGAAGCTGAAGCCCGGTCTTGCTGTCGCCGCTCATCTTGAACCTCCCGTTTGTCTTTCTTATGAATCCTGCTCGCGACGAATTCCTACCTCAGCGCCTTCAAAGCCGCTCTGCCCGCATATTTCGCCTGCGTGCCCAGTTGCTGCTCGATCCGCAGCAGCTGATTGTATTTGGCGGTGCGGTCGGAGCGCGCCAGCGAGCCGGTTTTGATCTGGCCGCAATTGGTGGCGACCGCAAGATCGGCGATGGTGGAATCCTCGGTCTCGCCGGAGCGGTGCGACATCACGGCGGAGTAACCCGCCTTGAAGGCCATCTCGACCGCATCAAGCGTTTCCGTCAGCGTGCCGATTTGGTTGACTTTGAGGAGGATAGAGTTGGCGCGGCCGTTTTTGATGCCGTCGGCAAGGCGGGTGACGTTGGTCACGAACAGGTCGTCGCCGACCAGCTGGCATTTGCCGCCGATCAGGTCGGTCAATTCCTTCCAGCCGTCCATATCGTCTTCGGCCATGCCGTCCTCGATCGAGACGATCGGATAGCGCGATACCAGATCGGCGAGATATTTGGCCTGCTCGGACGGGCTGAGGCTTTTGCCTTCACCACCGTAAACATATTTGCCGTTCTTGAAGAACTCGCTTGCGGCAGGGTCGAGCGCCAGCATCACGTCGTGGCCCGCCTTGTAGCCGGCCTTCCCGATCGCACCCATGACGAACTCGAGCGCCGCGTCCGCCGACGGCAGGTTGGGCGCAAAACCGCCCTCGTCGCCGACATTGGTATTATGCCCGGCCTTTTTCAGCTCTGACCGCAAGGTGTGGAAAATTTCCGAGCCGCAGCGCAGCGCCTCGGCAAAGGTCTTGCTGCCGACCGGCATGATCATGAATTCCTGGAAGTCGATCGGGTTGTCGGCGTGCACGCCGCCATTGATGATGTTCATCATCGGCACCGGCAGCGTCCGCGCCGAGGTGCCACCGACATAGCGATACAGCGGCAGGTCGCTGGATTCGGCAGCGGCCTTGGCGACCGCGAGCGACACGCCCAAAATGGCATTGGCGCCGAGGCGGCTCTTATTTGGGGTGCCGTCGAGCCCGATCAAAGTTTGGTCGATCTGGACCTGCTGCTCGGCGTCCATGCCGCCGACGGCATCGAAGATCTCGCCGTTCACCGCACCCACGGCCTTTCGCACGCCCTTGCCCATATAGCGCGCCTTGTCGCCGTCGCGAAGTTCGACCGCCTCATGCGCGCCGGTGGAGGCGCCCGACGGCACCGCCGCGCGGCCCATCGAGCCGTCTTCCAGCACCACATCGACCTCGACCGTGGGATTGCCGCGGCTATCGAGAATTTCACGGCCGATGATGTCGACGATGGCGGTCATGGGGGCCTCTTTGAAAACGCCTGGTTTGAACGGCTGGCGCTGCTTCTACAGCAAGGCTTGGGAGCGGAAAAGGCCGGGTGACGACTGCGGCATGATTGGCTAAGACGACAGAACGGAGACCATCATGCCCAGGAAGCCCCGCCAAACATCGAAGTCAAAAGGCCTGCAACTCGGCCGCGCCGTGGAATGGCCTAAAAGCCCCGCCGAGGCAAAACTCGACCGCGTGGTCAATCCGCAAAAGGATACCAATTACGTCGTGCGCTTCACCGCGCCGGAGTTTACCTCGCTCTGCCCGGTCACCGGTCAGCCCGACTTCGCGCATCTCGTCATCGATTATGTGCCCGGCCGGTGGCTGCTGGAATCGAAATCCCTAAAACTCTATGTCGCGAGCTTCCGCAATCACGGCGCGTTTCACGAGGACTGCACGGTCATGATCGGCAAAAGGATCGCCGCGGAGATCAAGCCGAAATTCCTGCGCATCGGCGGCTACTGGTATCCGCGCGGCGGTATTCCCATCGACGTGTTCTGGCAGACCGGCACTTTGCCAAAGGGCGTGTGGATTCCGGATCAGGGCGTCGCGTCCTATCGCGGCCGGGGTTAGGGCTGAACATCCGGCCGCGCGCCCGCATCCGCCGGTCTCTGTTGCCGCAATAGCCGCGCGCAGGCAAGGCCGAGCGCGACCATCACGACCGCGCTTGTCAGCAAGGTCGGTATCTTGCCAACATTCTGGATGCCGAAGCCGTAGGCGATGGGGCCGACGGTCTGGCCCATGAAAAAGAAAAACGAATGCAGCGACAGCGCGGTGGCGCGCGCCTCCACCGAGAGTTCGCTGGCGAACACCTGCATGCATCCGTGGATCATGTAAAAGCCCCAGCCCATGAACAAAAGGCTGATGGCCTGGATTTTCCAGCCCGGACCGAACGCGATGACGGCGAGTTGCAGGCCGACCAGCGTCGCGCCCGCGATCATCATGCCCTTGACGCCGAGCCGCGGCAGAAAGCGCGAAACCGTCAGCGTATAGAACAGACCGCCGACCGCGAATCCGGCGATGACGATGCCGGCAATCGAAAGGCTGGTTTCACCCAGTTCAAAAAGAAATGCCGCGAGATAAGGAAACAATCCGAGCACGCAGCAACCTTCGATGAAGACGGCGGCATAGCAGATCACGTTCGGATTGGCGAAAATCGTGCGGTAGCCATGCCGGAGCGTGGACAGGCTGGTCCGGGGAGCTTGCGTCAAGGCGGCGCCTCGAAAGCCGGCGGCAACCGCGATTGACGCCACCACGACCAGACCGCCGAGCACGGCGAGAACGCCGCGCCAGCCCAGGAAATCGCCGACGATGCCGGAGATGGACGCGCCGAGCAGGTTTCCGGTCATGGAGCCCGCCAGCGTGCGCCCGATCGCGATCTGCCGCTTTTCCGGACCTACCAGATCGCTGGTGAGGCCCAACGCCACGGGAAATACCCCGCCGGAGCCGACGCCGGCGAGAATGCGGCTGGCGAACAACAGCGGGAACGAGGTCGACACCGCTCCGAGAATGTTGGCAAGGCCGAGCAGCACCAGGCAGCCGATCATCAGCCGCGCCTTGCCGAACAGATCGGCCGCCGCGCCGATCACCGGCTGCACGATCGCAAAGGTGAAGGCGAACACGGCCGAGAAGCTCGCAGCGGTTGCGATGCTCACGGCGAAATCGTCGGCGACATGCGGCAGCACCGGATCAAGCGCGCGGGCCGACAGGCTCGCCGCGAATGTCGCCAGCGCAATGATGTTCAGGGCCGGCGGCAGGCGCTGTTCATGCGGCCGCAGTCCCCCGTGCGGCATCAGCGCGCCGCGCTCTTTCCGAGATGCTTTTGGCGATTCTTGGCGATTGCATCGAAAGCCATCAGCGTTCGCACCAGGCCCTCGAAGTCGCGCAGCGGCACCATGTTGGGGCCATCCGACGGCGCATGGTCGGGATCGGGATGGGTTTCGATGAACACACCGGCGACGCCGACGGCGACCGCGGCGCGCGCCAGCACGGGCACGAATTCGCGTTCGCCGCCCGACGAGGTGCCTTTGCCGCCGGGTTGCTGCACCGAATGGGTGGCGTCGAAGATCACGGGCGCACCGGTGCTGCGCGCAAGAATCGGCAGCGCCCGCATGTCCGACACCAGCGTGTTGTAGCCGAATGAAGCACCGCGCTCGGTGACCAGCACGTTCGGATTGCCGGCGCCGGTGATCTTGGCGACGACATTGGCCATGTCCCACGGCGCCAGAAACTGGCCCTTCTTGACATTGACGACCTTGCCGGTCGCGGCCGCCGCCAGCAACAGATCGGTCTGCCGACACAGGTATGCCGGAATCTGCAGCACATCCACGGCTTGCGCGACCTCGGCGCATTGCGAGGCCTCATGGACATCGGTCAGCACGGGCATGCCAAGCGAGGAACGAATCTCGGCGAAGACCGGCAGCGCCAGGTTCAACCCGATGCCGCGTGGAGCCGATCCGCTGCTGCGATTGGCCTTGTCGAACGACGTCTTGTAAACGAGCCCAATCTTCAATCGCGCCGCGATCTCCTTCAGCGCGGAGGCGACTTCCAGCGCGTGGGCGCGGCTCTCGAGCGCGCAGGGGCCAGCGATGATCGAGATCGGCAAATCATTGCCGAATTTGACCGATCCGGCGGCAACAACCGGCGCAGCAGAAACGTTGGCGTTCAAGAGCCCTATCCTTTTCAAGGCGCGACCATGCCGGGCGGCGGCGGGCGGATCAACCCTATTTAGCGGTCTCGAATATCAGGGTTGCGCCATGGGCGACATCCGGCGGCAGCACGAGGCGCTCAACATGACGCCGCGAAGCCAGCCCGCTTTGCCGATGCAAGGCTTCGGCTTGCATGAGGTCTGCGACTTCGAAGCGCAGCGCATTCAGCGTCATCCCCACGGCATCCACCTCAGGCAACACACCGAACTCATCGCAAAACGATACCGGCTCCATGATTTCGATATCGCCATTCTCGGTACGGGCCCTGACGCCGATCGACGTTGAATGCAGGTCGCTCAGACCGGTAAACGCCTTCAAAAAGATGTGATGGTCCGTCGGGTTGTCGGCGACCATGACCACGCCGGGCACAGCGCCTGCATGGTTGGCGTGGGCCTGAAATGCCGGGTCCCAGAAATTCTGGGGAAAGTGATGCTGGCACACCGCGAAGCGCAGATTCGGCGAAGCCGTATCCGAAGCGAAAGCCAGCGAGAACGCCAGCTTGACCAGCGTTCCGTCGGGCTTTGTCCCCTCACGGGCGAAATCGAACACCCCGGAATTTCCTATTCCTGATGATTCAAACGCGAGCGCATCGCGCGCGGCATTGCTGCTGTTGAGGATCAGCATCGAAAAACCCTCGCGCCGGGCGAGAAAGTCACGGTTGAACGCGCCGAATGAGAACGAGCCCGCGCCGTGCGGCACGATCTTTTCGGGTTCAGCGACTTCGAGGATTTCGATGTAGCAGTTCTTCAGCTGCACGATGCGGTTATGGGTTCCCCATGGATGGCGGTTGCGCGCGCCCACGGTGAAGCCGGCGCGGCGATAGAACTCGGCCGCCGCGTCGAGATCGTGGACGGCGTGCACGATATGGTCGAGACCGTGGGGCATTCGATGCGAATTCGCCTTCGAACGGCCGTCACTTCACCGATGAGAAGGCCGTCGGCACCAAAAGCTGATTGACGATGTTGCCGACGATCTGGCCGTCTTCCTCGGTTTTCGCCCGCGCGGCGATCCAGTCGGGATCGCTCTGGAATGCCGCCCATTTCTTCTCGCGGTCGGCCAGCGATTCCCATGCCAGCAGATAGGTCAACTCCTGATTGGATTCGCCGACCAGCGTGGTGAAGAAGCCGGCCGGCCGGATGCCGTGCTTCTCCCACAGTTTGAGCGTGGTGGTCTCGAAGCGCTTCAGCAGCACCGGCAACCGGCCCGGCAGACAGCGATAGACGCGCATTTCGTAAATCATCGACTTCACTCCCCTGATTTATGCTCTTGCGGGATCGGGAGCGATTTGTCGCAACAATCGGCGCGTTCGTCAAAGGCCGACGAGAGATGTGGCGTCACACCAACCTGCTCTGCACGACCGCCGCCTGAATGAACGACGCAAACAGCGGATGCGGTTCGAACGGCCGCGATTTCAGTTCGGGATGGAATTGCACCCCGATGAACCAGGGATGATCCTCATATTCGACGATCTCCGGCAGTACGCCGTCAGGCGAAAGACCTGAAAATTTCAGGCCGTGCTGCTCCAGACGGTCTTTGTAGGCGGTGTTGACCTCGTAACGGTGGCGGTGTCGCTCCGAAATCTCGGTGGCGCCGGCATAGACATCGGAGACCCGGCTGCCCCGCTTGAGCACCGCGGGATACGCCCCAAGCCGCATGGTGCCGCCGAGGTCGCCGGCCTTCGACCGCTTCTCCAGTTCGTTGCCGCGCAGCCATTCCGTCATCAGGCCGACCAGCGGCTCGGGCGTGGGACCGAACTCGGTGGAATTGGCCGCCTCGATTCCGACCAGATTGCGCGCGGCCTCGATGACAGCCATCTGCATCCCGAAGCAGATGCCGAAATAGGGCACGTCGCGCTCGCGCGCGAACTGCGCCGCGCGGATTTTGCCCTCCGCGCCGCGCTGGCCGAAGCCGCCGGGCACCAGAATGCCATTGACGTGTTCGAGAAACGGCGCCGGGTCCTCGTTCTCGAACACTTCGCTCTCGATCCAGTCGAGATTGACCTTCACCTTGTTGGCGATGCCGCCATGCGACAACGCCTCGATCAGCGATTTGTAGGCGTCCTTCATGCCGGTGTATTTGCCGACGATGGCGATGGTGACGTCGCCCTCCGGGTTGCGGATGCGCTCGTTGATAACGTGCCAGCTTTGCAGCGCCGGTGGAATCTTCGGCACGACGCCGAACGCCGCCAGCACCTCGTCGTCGAGGCCGGCAGCATGGTAGGCCTCGGGCACGGCGTAGATATTGTCGACGTCGCGCGCCTCGATCACCGCGCTTTCGCGCACGTTGCAGAACAGCCCGAGCTTGCGCCGCTCTTCCTTGGGGATCGGCCGGTCGGTACGGCACAGCAGGATGTCCGGCTGGATGCCGATCGAGCGCAACTCCTTGACCGAATGCTGGGTCGGCTTGGTCTTCAGTTCGCCGGCGCTGGGGATGAACGGCAACAGCGTCAAATGAATGTAGATGGCGTGCTCGCGCGGCAAATCGTTCTTGATCTGGCGGATCGCCTCGAAGAACGGCAGGCCCTCGATATCGCCGACGGTGCCGCCGATCTCGCACAGCACGAAGTCGAACTCGTCATTGCTGTCGAGGATGAAATCCTTGATCGCATTGGTGACGTGCGGGATCACCTGGATGGTGGCGCCGAGGTAGTCGCCGCGCCGTTCCTTGGTGAGAATGTCCTGATAGATGCGCCCGGTGGTGATGTTGTCGGCCTTGGTGGCGGGACGCCCGGTGAAGCGTTCGTAGTGGCCGAGATCGAGGTCGGTCTCGGCGCCGTCGTCGGTCACGAACACTTCGCCGTGCTGGTACGGCGACATCGTTCCGGGGTCGAGATTGAGATAGGGATCGAGCTTGCGAAGCCGGACCCTGTAGCCTCGCGCCTGCAACAGGGCGCCAAGCGCCGCTGAAGCGAGACCTTTTCCGAGCGAAGAAACCACGCCGCCGGTGATGAAGATATACCGCGCCATGGGACTTAACCTTTAAGGCTACTGGCGCGATTCGCCAAAACGAATCGCAGGCGGCAGCGAACAATTTTATAGGCTGTGGGTGGCGTTAAATTTGGAGTATTATCAATATCTTGCCGGGAAGCCCTGATGCAGCACGCCGAACATCCTCGCGCATAGCCACCCTGTTTTATTGCGAGCGCGGCGCCTGCGGACCCGATGGGGCCGGCTGATTCTGCTGCTGTTCGTCCGCCTTCTTCAGTGAATCCAGAAGACCGCCGCTGGTCGGCGGGGCCACTGGCGCCGCCGCGCCCGCCGGCTGCGATTGCGATGCTGGCGCCGCGCCAATGATCGAACTGGGCTTGCGGTCGAGGCCCGCATACCAGGACAGGAACAGGCTGGTCAGGAAAAAGCCGAATGCGAGCACCGCGGTCGTGCGCGTCAGCAGATTGGCGGTGCCGCGGCTCGACATGAAGCCGGCGCCGCCACCGACGCCGAGGCCGCCGCCTTCAGATTTCTGCAGCAGCACGGTCGCGATCAGCGTCGCAACAATCATCAAGTGGATTACGATAGCGACAGTCTGCATCTCTACCTTCCGTCACAAACCAAAAGCGCCGGGGTCCGGCTGCTCAGGGGTTTGCGGGGTTTGAAGTGGCGCGGTGTTACACGATCGGGAGGGGCATTGTCACCCCCGAGGGCACCACCCGCGAGATAAACACTGCGGCGCGTATTTGCAGTGGGGTTCATCCCTACTTTCATCCAGCGCCCATCTTGCTCGGTCAGCCGAGTTCTAATATAATTGATATATGTCTATCTTATTAGACGACCCTGGCCCCCGCATTGCCGCCCGCCTGCGGCTTGAGCGAGATAGCCGCGGCTGGTCCCTTGCGGATCTCGCCGAGCGTTCCGGCGTGTCCAGGGCGATGATCAGCAAGATCGAACGCGAAGAAGTGAGCCCGACCGCCGTGATCCTGGTCCGGCTGGCCGGCGCCTTCGACCTCACGCTTGCGGGCTTGCTGCTGCGGGCAGAGGGCCAGGGACGGCTGACCCGGGCTACCGAACAGCCGGTCTGGCGTGACCCCAAGACCGGCTATCTGCGTAAGCAGGTGTTTAGCCGTCCCGATCATCCCCTGGAGATCATCGAAGTCGAACTGCCGGCCAGCCAACAGGTCGTACTTCCAGCTTCTTCCTACGCGCATATCCGTCAGGCCGTTTGGGTTCGGACGGGCAACCTCACCATCATCGAGGCTGGCGAACGGCACGTGCTTGCGGCTGGCGATTGCCTGGGGTTTGGCCCGCCATCCGACGTGACCTTTGCCAACGAGACCGCCGCACCGTGCGCGTACGTCGTTGTGCTCGCGCGGAGCTGACGCGATGCCCGCAATCAAAATCGGACCCTTGAGAGCCTCACCGCAGGTCTGTGCGGCCCTGCGCGACATCCTGATCGAGGCGGTGGCGAGCGGTGGCTCGGTCAGCTTCATGCACCCGCTGGCGCTGGAGACGGCGGACCGTTTTTGGCGGGATTCGCTGGCATCGGCCGATCGCGGCGAGAGGATCGTTCTCGGCGCATTTGACGGAGGGAGCCTGATCGGAACCGTCACTCTGCTGCTCGACTTTCCGCCAAACCAGCCGCATCGGGCCGAAATCTCAAAAATGATGACCCGGATCAGTCACCGCGGCATGGGCGTGGCAAAGGCATTGATGCGCGCGGCCGAGCAGATTGCCGCGCAGCGCGGGCGCACATTGCTAGTGCTCGATACCGCAGTAGAGGACGGCGCTTCCAGGCTTTACGAAGGCCTCGGATTCAAGTTGACCGGAGTCATTCCGGACTACGCCCTGAAGCCACACGGCGGGCTCACCGGAACCATGATCTATTGGAAACGTATCGATGCGGGGGCGCCTGGTTAGCGACAGCCGGCCGCGATCGCGAGGAAGTCGACCGCTTTCAGGCTGGCGCCGCCAACCAGTGCGCCGTTGACGTTGGCGACCGCCATCAATTCCCCGGCGTTGGAGGGTTTTACCGAGCCGCCATAGAGGATCCGGATTCTGGCCCCCTCGGCCTTAAACCGTGCGGTCAGGAAGTCTCGGATAAACTGATGCGTTTGCTCGATATCTCTGACCGTGGCAGTAAGACCGGTGCCAATAGCCCAGACCGGTTCATAGGCCACCACCAGATTGTCCGATCTCGCGCCATCCGGAAGCGAGATGTTGAGCTGTCCGCGGCAGATGTCGAGGGTCTCTCCGGCATCGCGCTGGTGCTGTGTTTCGCCGATGCAGACGATTGCGGTAAGGCGGGCGCGCCAGGCCGCTTCCGCCTTCTGGCGGACCAGCACGTCGGTCTCGCCATGATCGGCGCGACGCTCAGAGTGGCCGACGATGATGGCGCTGGCGCCGGCATCCGCCAGCATTTCGGCTGAAATATCACCGGTATTGGCGCCGGACGCCTTGGGATGGCAATCCTGCGCGCCGACACCGAGTGTCTTCGAGCCGCGAGCCTTTTCCGCGAAGGCCGCAACCAGGGTGGCTGGCGGGCAAACCAGCAGGTCGGCCTTTCCGGCAACACCGGGGGCGCCCGCGAGCATGGCCTCGAATTCGGCCAAGGAAGACTTCAGGCCGTTCATTTTCCAGTTGCCGGCAATCAGCGGCCGAATAGCGTCGGTCATGTCGGGATGCCTTGGGGAATGTTTGAGTCAGGCATGCGCTAGCAGAGCGCGGCGGCCAGTTCCAGATGCTGGATTTGTGATCCCTGAGCCGTCATTCGCTTCAATTGGGCCCGCGCCCAAGGTTGCGACGGACCGGCCGCCACTTTATGATGCTTTATCAACTCGGTGACCCCCTCTTGCGGAATTCGATACCGAATTCCCTTGGGCGCGAACCGGTTCCCTCCTGCAAACAAGTTGGACCCATGCTTCGAGGAATGCGGAAAGCCTCATCAAACTGGCTCGGCAAGACCATTATGGCCGTGGTGATGGGCATCTTGATTATCAGTTTCGGCGTCTGGGGCATCGCCGACATTTTCCGGGGCTTCGGACAATCGACGCTGGCAACGATCGGCCACACCGAGATCTCGATCAATGAATTCCGCCAGCTCTATACCGAGAAGCTGCAGCAGATCGGCCGTCAGTTCGGCCGCCCGCTGACGATGGACCAGGCTCGCGCCTTCGGTCTCGACCGTCAGGTCCTGCAGCAAACCATCGCGGAGGCCGCCCTTGACGAGGAAGCGCGGCGGCTCGGGCTCGGACAGTCCGACGCCGAGACCATGCGCATGATCTTCAACGATCCCAATTTCAGGGGCGTCGGCGGCGCGTTCGATCCTGCGCGCTTCCAGGCGGTGATCCGGCAATTCGGGTTCACCGAGCAGCGTTATGTCGCCGATCAGCGCCGGGTGTCGCTGCGGCGTCAGATCGCCGGCACGATCTCTGCCGGTCTCGAACCGCCGAAACTGATGATTGAGGCGCTCAGCCGCTTCCAGAACGAGCAGCGCACGATCGAATACGTCAAGCTCGACGCCACCCAGGCCGGAACCATTGATCCGCCGTCGCCGGAAACTCTGGCTGGCTATTTCGACGACCACAAGGCTCAGTTCCGCGCCCCCGAATATCGCAAGATCGCCTTTGTCGCGATTACGCCGGAA
Organism: Bradyrhizobium sp.; assembly: GCA_036266415.1. GTDB lineage: Bacteria > Pseudomonadota > Alphaproteobacteria > Rhizobiales > Xanthobacteraceae > Bradyrhizobium. Next base: position 10,792 of record DATANB010000086.1, read on the forward strand.
GAGATCGGCAAGTGGTCCGACGTTTCCGACGAGGACGCCAGGAAGCTGTTCGAGCAACGCCGCGACCGGCTTGGAACGCCGGAAAAGCGTGAGGTATCGCAGATCGTCTTTCCGAACGCGGAAGAGGCCGCCGCCGCGCGCGGTCGCATTGCCTCGGGACTGTCGTTCGAGGATCTCGCCAAGGAGCCCGGGCCCGGCGCTTCCGACGTCGAACTCGGCATGGTTACAAAGTCCGGAATCATCGATCCCGCCATCGCCGCCGCGGCGTTTTCGCTGCAGTCCGGCGAGGTGAGTCAGCCGGTACAGGGCAAGTTCGTTACTGCCCTGGTCAGGGTCGGCAAGATCGAGCCGGGAACCGAGCCATCCTATGAAAGCGTCGCCCCAAACCTGAAGAAGGAAATTGCAGCCGAGCGCGCGCGCAAATCGGTCGGCGACCTCCGCGACAAGATGGAAGACGAGCGCGGCGGTGGCGCCAGCGTCATCGAAGCCGCCCAGAAACTGGGACTCGCCGCCGTCACCATCGACGCCGTCGATCGCTCCGGCCGTCTGCCCGGCGGTCAATTGGCGACCAGCATTCCGCGCGGTCTCGACGTCGTCTCGCAGGCCTTCAACAGCGATATCGGCGTCGACAACGATCCCATCCAGTTCAACGGCGGCTACGTCTGGTACGACGTTCTCGGCATCACCCCATCGCACGAGCGCGGCCTCGATGAGGTCAAGGACCAGGTCGAGGCGCGATGGCGCGACGACCAGATCACTAGCCGGCTCAGGGCCAAGGCGACGGAGATGGTTCAGAAGCTCGATCAGGGCGGCAAGCTCGCGGACGAGGCGGCAGCGGTCGGATTGAAGCTCGAAAACGCCGCCGGTTTCCGGCGCGATGCTGCGCTGCCCGGAGTACCCCCCAGCGCGATCGCGGCGGCGTTTCGCACCGCCAAGGATGGCGCCGGACAAACCCCGGGCGCCGGCACCGGCGAATGGATTGTCTTCCGGGTGACCGACGTCAGCGTGCCCCCGGTCGACCTCGCCTCGGACGACATCAGGAAACTGAAGGAAACCCTGCAGCGCGGACTGACCGACGAGCAGGTCGCGCAATACGTCACCAGGCTCGAGGCCGACATCGGCACGTCAATCAATCAGGCCGCCTTCGCGCAGGTGACGGGCGTAAATAACTAATTCCGAAAGCACGCAATGGACGACCTCAAATCTATCATCGGGAAAGTCGCCACCGGCGCGACCCTGTCGCGCGACGAGGCGGCGTCAGCCTTCGACAGCATGATGTCCGGCGAGGCGACGCCCTCGCAGATGGGCGGATTGCTGATGGCGTTGCGCGTCCGCGGCGAAACCGTCGATGAGATTACCGGCGCGGTATCGGCGATGCGCGCCAAGATGCTACGCGTCAAGGCTCCCGCCGACGCCGTCGACGTGGTCGGCACCGGCGGCGACGGCTCCGGCTCGGTCAACGTTTCTACCTGCGCCTCCTTTATCGTCGCGGGCGCCGGCGTGCCGGTCGCCAAACATGGCAATCGCGCGCTGTCGTCGCGCTCGGGCGCGGCTGACGTGCTGTCTTCGCTCGGAGTAAAGATTGACATCAAGCCCGAACATGTCGGCCGCTGCGTCCACGAGGCAGGGATCGGATTCATGTTCGCGCCATCGCACCATCCCGCCATGAAGAACGTCGGCCCGACCCGGGTCGAGCTGGCAACGCGCACCATCTTCAATCTGCTGGGGCCGCTGTCCAATCCGGCCGGTGTAACACGCCAAATGGTCGGGGTATTTTCCCGGCAATGGGTGCAGCCGCTGGCGCAAGTGCTGAAAAACCTCGGTGCCAAATCGGTCTGGGTGGTGCACGGCTCCGACGGTCTCGATGAAATCACCCTCACCGGCCCGACCTTCGTCGCGGCGCTCGAGAACGGCAATATCCGAACCTTCGAGGTCACGCCGGAAGAAGCCGGTTTGACCCGCGTCGGCGGCGAGACGCTGAAGGGTGGCGATGCCGAAGCCAATGCGATCGCGCTGCAAAGCGTCCTCGACGGGATGCCGAGCCCCTTCCGGGATGTAGCGCTGTTGAACGCCGCGGCGGCGCTGATCGTGGCGGGCCGCGCCAAGAACTTGCGCGAAGGCGTGGCGCTCGGCAACAAGTCGCTCGACAGCGGCGCGGCGCTGGCGCGGCTAAAGCACCTGGTCGCCGCCTCCAACGATCTAAGAGAGTAACGTGTCCGACATCCTGACCAGGATCGAGGCCTACAAGCGCGAAGAGATCGCTCGCGCCAAGCTCACCCACCCGCTTTCCCTCGTCGAAGCGCTGGCGAAGGCTGCGCCCGCGCCGCGCGGCTTTGTCCGGGCAATCCGCGATAAGCTCTCCCGGGGCGAATATGCGCTGATTGCCGAGGTGAAGAAGGCTTCGCCGTCCAAGGGACTGATCCGCGCCGATTTCGATCCGCCTGTCCTGGCACGCGCCTACGAGGCGGGCGGTGCGGCCTGTCTCTCGGTGTTGACCGACACGCCGTCGTTTCAGGGCCATCTCGATTTCATGGTGGCAGCCCGCGCCGCAACCTCGCTGCCGGTGCTGCGCAAGGATTTCATGTACGACTCCTATCAAGTGGTGGAGGCGCGCGCCCACGGCGCCGACTGCATCCTGATCATCATGGCGGCGCTCGACGACGGCGCGGCCCGGGATATCGAGGCCGTGGCGATTGCGCAGGGCATGGATGTGCTGATCGAAATCCATGACCGCGCCGAACTCGACCGCGCGCTGAAGCTTCGCTCGCCGATGATCGGCGTCAACAACCGAAACCTGCGGACCTTCGAGACCACGCTGGCGACCAGCGAAGCACTAGCGCCGCTGATCCCCCCGGATCGGCTGATGGTCGGCGAAAGCGGCATCTTCGCACCGAGTGACCTGGCGCGGCTCGCACGCGTGGGCATGTCGACATTCCTGGTCGGCGAAAGCCTGATGCGGCAGGCCGACGTGGCAGCGGCGACCCGCGCGCTGCTGGCGCGCGGCGACTCGACCCGCGCGACCAGCACGCGCTGACCCCATGGCGCGCAATTCTCGCAAACGGAGTTCCTCCCTCACCCACATCGGGAAAAAGGGTGAAGCGCGGATGGTCGACGTGTCGGCCAAACCCGCGACCGAACGCATGGCGGTGGCGGAAGGCCGCGTCCTCATGAGCAAGCCGACGCTGGAACTGATCGTTTCCGGCAACGCCAAAAAGGGCGATGTGCTGGGCACCGCGCGCCTCGCCGGCATCATGGCGGCAAAGCGCACGTCGGAACTGATACCGCTGTGCCATCCGCTGGCGCTGTCGAAAGTCACGCTCGACATTACGCCGGACAAAAAACTGCCCGGCTGCGTCGTGCGCGCTACCGTAAAGGTCATCGGTCCGACCGGAGTCGAGATGGAAGCCTTGACCGCGGTATCGGTTGCCTGTCTCACGATCTACGACATGATCAAGGCGGTGGAGCGCGGTGCCTGTATCGAAGCCATTCACCTCGTTGAAAAAAAGGGCGGCAAGTCCGGGCACTATCGCGTCGATTGAGGAAGCGTCATTGTCACGCGAACGCGGAGTGAGTCCCGGTCTGCGGTGTTACTCTCATGTCGCCTTCACACGGGAAAACAACGTCGACCTTAAGGCTTCTTGGCGCGGTCGGCGCTTCGTCGGGTTGCGCGGCTAGTTCGGAACCGCGGATTTGCGCGAGGACGGGACGTCCGCGTTGACACTGACGCCGCGCAGCAGGCTGTAGGCCGCGCCAAGCGCCTTGTCGTCCTTCTCCGCGGGCGGAACGTAGGATTGCGAACCCGTCTGCTCCGTGCCTTCAGCCGACAGGTGCCCGCGCATCGACGCCTCTCCCTTGAGTTCGGCACGGCCCTTCAGCTCGTCCGGCACCTCCTGCATCACCTCGATGTCGGGCGTGATGCCCTGCGCCTGGATCGAGTGCCCGGACGGCGTGAAATATCGCGCCGTCGTCAGGGCCAATGCGCCGTTGCCGCTACCCAGCGGAATGACGGTCTGCACCGAACCCTTGCCGAAGGAACGGGTGCCGATCAGGGTCGCGCGCTGGTGGTCGTGCAATGCGCCGGCCACGATCTCGGACGCGGATGCAGATCCGCCGTTGATCAGGACGACAAGCGGCTTGCCCTTGGTGAGATCGCCGCCGCGCGCGGTGAAACGTTGGGTTTCCTCTGCGGTACGGCCGCGCGTCGAGACGACTTCACCGCGCGCCATGAAGGCGCTTGACACCGAGACCGCCTGGTCGAGCAACCCGCCGGGGTTGTTGCGGAGATCGATGACGTAACCGGCAAGCTTGTCGGGCGGGATTTGCTTTGCGATGTCGGCGATCGCTTTCTTGAGGCCGTCGGAGGTCCGCTCGTTGAACGAGGTAATCCGGATATAGCCGATGTCGCCGCCGTCGGTGTGGTAGCTAACCGGTCGCACGCGAATGACCTCGCGCACGATCGTAAGCTCGATCGGCTGGTCCACGCCCTTGCGCATGATCTTGAGCCGGGTTTTGGTATCGACCGGACCTTTCATCTTGTTCACAGCCTGTTCAAGCGTAAGCCCCTGAACCGCGGCGTCGTCGATCTGGGTGATCAGGTCACCCGACATGATCCCGGCCTTCGCCGCCGGAGTGTCGTCCATCGGCGCGACCACCTTCACCAGGCCATTCTCCATCATGACCTCGATGCCCAGTCCGCCAAACTCGCCGTGGGTGGTCTCCTGCATATCCTTCCAGGCTTTATCATTCATGTATCGCGAATGCGGATCGAGCGACGTGACCATGCCGTTGATCGCGCCTTCGATCAGCTTGGTGTCGTCGGGTTTCTCGACATAGTCAGCCCTGACCCGCTCAAACACCTCGCCGAACAGATTGAGCTGCGAATAGGCGTCAACACCGGCCGCGGCCCGGGCGACGGCGATCGACAGCGCGCCTTGCGGCGCGGTCACGAGCAGGGTCAGGCAGGCGCCTGCCGCCGCACCAAGAAAAAAAAGGAAATTTTTGCGCATGGTTCGCAAACCTTCTGCCAGTTCCTGCCCCGGGTGCCGGGAAATGCGGCAATCACTATCTGGGACCGGCCAGCCGATTCACAACACCTTTCCGGTATCTTTGAGACCATTCTGCCAAGTCGATGGCAGGGTGCCGAACCCGCGCTTGGCGCGGGTTCCGAGCCACCAGCCGAACTGCGGCGGTACATTGCGGAACGGCCCCTCGACGCCCAGTTTCAAGGCCGCGTCCATCGGCCAGTTCGGGTTGTTGAGGATTTCGCGGCCGACCGCGATCAGATCGGCCTGCCCTTCACGCAGGATCTGCTCGGCCTGGTCGCCATGGATGATCAGACCCACCGCCATGGTCATGATGTCGGCGTCGCGGCGGACATATTCGGACAGCGGCACCTGATAGCTGTATTTGATTTCCCTACCCAGGATCGGCGCCGCGTCGGTGATACCGCCGGACGAGCAGTCGATGACGTCGACGCCCTTCGTTTTGAGGATTTTTGCCAGCCGCGCGCTCTGTTCCGGTCCCCACCCGGCATTGTCTTGCACCGAGAGCCGGACCAACAGCGGCTTGTCGTCGGGCCATTGCGCACGCACCGCTTCGGTGACCTCGGTGAGAAAGCGCATCCGGTTCAATTCGGAGCCACCATATTCGTCCGTACGCTGGTTGGAGCGCTCCGACAAGAATTCGTGCACGAGATAACCATGCGCGCCGTGCAGCTCCAGCACGTCGAACCCGGCCTCCCGCGCGCGGCGCGCGGCGCTGCCCCAGGCCTGCACCAGGTCCTTCACCTCGCGACGCTCCAGCGCCCGCGGCACTGGCCATTTCTCGCTGTGCGCGATCGCGCTTGGTGCCATAGGTGTCCAGGCGTCCCAGTCATCGATCTCGGGTGTTCGCTTCAAGGGCCCGTCGCCTTCCCAGGGACGGTTGGCGCGGGCCTTGCGGCCGGAATGGCCGAGCTGAATTCCGGCAACCGAGTTCTGCTGCTTGATGAACTTGACAAGGCGTCCAAGCGGTTCGACGAATTTATCGTCCCAGATGCCGAGATCGCCCACGGTGCCGCAGCCCCGCCGCTCGACCTTTGTCGACTCGACGACAACGAGGCCGGCGCCGCCGGCCGCGAATTTTCCGACATTCATCAGATGCCAGTCGGTGGGAAATCCCTTCTCCGCCGAATACTGGTGCATTGGCGGCACCACGATGCGGTTGCGCAGTTCGACGCCCCGGATCGTCAGCGGTGAAAACAGCAGCATCCCGGACATCGGTCATTTCCTCGTTCGAATCCGGCATCGTTATCACCGCCGGGCGGTCTTGTTCCCGGATAGGAACGATATATGTGCTCTGACGCTGCGGCAAAGCCGAAATCCCCGATTTCACGTCCAATTTGTGTCAACGCTATCGATTCCGAGCACACGTTGGCCGCCCTCTGGAGTTGACGAGGGAACTATGCGCTATTGGTCTGCACAACGCGGCCTGAGCGGAGTATGATCGCTCGGCAGCTTCCGGAGGGGTAGAATGAAGACAATTGCTGTTCTGGCGTTCTTCTTTGCATTTTCCGACATTGCACTTGCTCAAACGCCGGAATGTCAGCCAACACCTGGGGCCGGTGATCTCCTCGCCTGTTACAACAGGACTGAGCTACCGTATGCACCGGTCAAGCGTGCAACATCCAAAGTTACGACTGCGCCAGAAGAGCCCGCAGGATCCAAACCTGTGACCGACCGCCGGCCGCGGGTCGAAGATATACTGGAAGACGAAAACAAAAAATTGGACACGAAGGTAAAGTCTCTTTGCCGCGGTTGCTAGCCCCGCTGGCCGTCCCCTCGCCGTTCGAGATCGCTGCCTCCGGTCTGCATTAAGTCACATGGAGCTACCTAACCCAGCTACCGGCATCCTGGACGCTAACCGTGCAACCGGGGTATTAGGCGCGTCGCATTCTCAAAGCCAATGGCATCGAGATCTCCGGCCGACAATCCGAGCTTCTGCAGGTCGCCGATTTGACCAAAACCGAAATAGGGGTAGTCGGTACCGTAGGTGATCTGAGAGATCGGCACGAGTTTCATCAGCGCGGCCATTGACGGCGCGAAGGTCGCGTTTGCGGTGTCGTAGTGGAGCCGTCGAAGTTCGCCTTCGATCCCCTCCGGAGCGAATTCCTTCAGGTTCGGCCGCGCGCTGTAAAATGAGTTGATCCGCCCGGCCATCATCGGAATCGTGCCGCCGGCATGCGAGAATAGCCATTTTATCTCACGGAAGCGGGCAAATGAGCCGCTCAGCAGCAGGCTTGTCACGGTCCGCGTGGTATCGTGCGGGACTTCGATCACCGCCGGGAAGGTGCCGACGCTGAGCGCGCTGCAGCAGCTCGCGACCAGCGGATGCACGTAGACGACGGCGTTGCGCCGGTTCAGTTCCTCGAGCACCGGCTTGTAGGCCGGATTGCCGAGCCATTTGTCGCCGTAATTACTCTGCAAGCCGATCCCGTCGGCCTTCAGGGTGTCGAAGGCATATTCGATCTCCTTGAGGGTGGCATCGACCTCCAGCATCGACAGGGTCGCGAACAGGCCGAAGCGGCCCGGATGGTCGCGCATCATTTCGGCCGCGTATTCATTACATGCACGGGCGAGTCGACCCGCTTCTGCTGGCCCGGCGTCGAACCACACGCCGGGGGTGGAGGCGAGCGACAGGATGCCCGCACGTATGCCATTCCGATCCATATCCTCGATCACCTTACTGCGGGTCCAGGCTACCTGACCGGAGAAGTGCGGCTGCTTGCGTGCGTCTTCGAAATCAAGCCAAAGTTTTTGGTGTTCGGGCGGATAAAAATGAAGGTGAGTATCGATCAACGCTGGCTTTGCCTGTCCACGCGCCGCGACGGTCGGCACAACCGAGGCTGCGCCGAGTGCACCGAGCCCCGCGAGGAAGCCGCGTCGCGACGAAGACGGACCATAACAAGTACAGCACGAGTGATACCCTCGTGATCTCGAATCCCTCGTGCTCTTCACCTTGGGCTCCTCCCCTGACGTTTTAGCGGAACTAAGGGTTGTAGTGCTCGGGTAGTCAATACGTTTTGCCACATTCAACAGTCTTCTGTATCGCAACAAGAGACCCCTGCATCGCAACAAGAGACCCCTGCGTAGTGACGGGCCGCGGTGCGATATCGGCACAAGGTTGACATTTCGACGTGAAGCCACCCCCGCCGCCACAGAGTCCACCAAAAAATCGTCGGGTCTCGCCCCAGTGAAATCAGGATTTCTCCTTAATCGTGCCGGTGATTGTCGCTCTCTAGGCAGCAATAGCAGGGCGCCGGTCAACCAGAGAAGCGATGCCAGGATGCCCGATTTTGCGTTTAGCGTGGAGGCGTCACCATGGCGACGAACGATCTTGTTCCTCTCTTTCTCGCCGATCCCGCCGAAGATCGCGAGCAGCCGGATATCGGGAAAGCCTGGGACATAGCGGATATCTCGTCGCTAGTCCTCAAGACAAGTGTCTTGCTTATTATCGCGGCATCGATCGTTTTCGCGATTCTATCAGTGGGAAATCCACGCGTGTTCTTCGCGAACGTCACCGCTTCACTGGCGGCGCCTGAGGAGGGCACCGATCAGCCGACGCCAATAATTCAATCAACCCCCGGCGCTCAGACTTTGCCGCCGGTTGCAAGCGAAGCGCCGGCGCGCGACGAAATCGGTGCCGCCATCAGAACTGCCGATCAGAGTCCGACCGACATCGGTCAGCCACCTGCCGAAAGCTTGCTGAATAAATTCCAGGCCTGGGCCGAGGAGGAAGACGCCCGGGCTCAGCTCAGGCCCGTACAGCCTGAACGCGAGGCCCAAGTGCAGCCCGTGCAACAAGCGCAGCCCCCACCGGACGTTCGAGCGCAGATCGTACAAAATGCCCGGGCTCAGATCACGCCGGTGCAAAACCAGCGACACGTTAGGCCAGTGAAGCAGCGACAGGTCCGGTCGGTGCAAAAGCAGCGACGGGTCCGTCCTGCGCAAAATGCCGGGGAGCAGGACCAGGCCGCGCGAAATGCGCAGGACCCGCGGGAATAGTGCAAAGGCTGGATCGACGCCGCAACCTTCACCCTGATGACCGTTCACCGGCGAAGGCAATGAACTCGGCGTTACCGTCCGGCCGCTTCATTCGCCTCGCTTTGCCGGCTTTGACAGATATTCCTGCGATTGCGCCTCGCTTTTGAGAGGTGTCAGCTTGTCCGGATCGATCCGCACCATCAGATAGTCGATGTGGTCCTCGATCCGGGTGAACCAGTGACCGGTGCCGGCCGGGATAACCACGACGTCGCCGGTCTTGATCTCGTAGGCGATGCCGTCGCGAACCTTTGAACCGTTATTTCCGGGGCCATTGAATTCGACCACCGTGCGCAGGGTCGCCGGGCGCCGCTGCCGGTTGACGATATCCGGCCCCAACACCAGCGTGGCAGCGCCCGAGACCACATGGTAGACCTCACTGACATGGTCGTGCTCGGCAACGGAATCCGGCGCCGGCTTTTCCAGCCTGCCGCGATGGACCATGCCGATGCCGATATGCGCCTTGCCGATGTCGACATCCCGCACCTGCTGATCGACCAATTTCTCCGCGACGGCCTTTTTCGTATAGCCTTCGAGTTCGGTCGCCGGGATATAGGTACCGGGGCACATTGTGCAGGTCGGCTGCGGATCAGTCGGATTGATCCGTACCTTTTCCTGGGCGGACGCCGGTGCCCCCGTCAAGAGGCAAAGGATTGTTGACAAGCTCCAGAGCATATTTTTCATAACCACCTCGCTATTGTCAGGGGC
>DATANB010000087.1:0-47121 GCA_036266415.1 Bradyrhizobium sp.
GATCACGATTTCATTGGGCAGATTCTGCATCAGCCGCCCTCCCCGCACCTGCACCCGTGACGGGCGCCCGTGCGCCGGCTGCTGCAATTGTCCGAGCCGGCCGCCGAAATATTCCCCGATCGCCTGCACGCCGAGACAGACGCCGAAGATCGGCAGCTTCTTGTCAAGTGCGGCAGCTATGGTCTTGGCAATGGCGAAATCTTCCGGCCGCCCCGGACCCGGCGACAACACCAAAAGGTCCCACCTTCTCTGCTTCAACATTTCCAATGCGTGAATGTGCCTGACCACGGTGACATCAGCGCCGACCTGCCGGAAATAATCCGCCAGCATATGAACAAAACTGTCGTCATGGTCGATCAAGAGCACCTGCTTGCCCGAGCCGGTGGCGTCAGGCGCGAACGCCGACAATGGCTTCGGCGGGTCGCCGCGCAGCGCCTGAAACAGCGCCGCCGCCTTGACCTGGCATTCGCGATCCTCGGCGGCGGGGTCCGAGTCAAAAAGACAGGTGGCGCCGACCCGGACTTCGGCAAGCCCGTCCTTCATCCGGATGGTGCGGATGGTAAGCCCGGTGTTGATGCTGCCGTCGAAATTCACCGCACCGATCGCGCCGGCATACCAGCGGCGCGACGAACGCTCGTGGTCCTCGACGAACTGCATCGCCCACAATTTCGGCGCCCCGGTCACCGTCACCGCCCAGGCATGAGTGAGGAACGCATCGAGCGAGTCGAAGCCCGGCCGCAGCATGCCTTCGACATGATCGACGGTGTGGAACAGTTTCGAGTAGGTCTCGATCTGGCGCCGCGCCAGAACCTTTATCGTTCCGGGCACGCAGACCCGCGCCTTGTCGTTGCGGTCGACATCGGTGCACATGTTGAGCTCGAATTCGTCTTTCTCCGAATTCAGCAATTGCCGGATCTGCTCGGCATCGCCGATCGCGTCGACGCCGCGCGCGATGGTGCCCGAGATCGGGCAGGTCTCGACCCGCCTGCCGTCCGAGCGCACGAACATTTCGGGCGATGCCGACACCAGGAATTCCCCGTCGCCGAGATTCATCAGCGCGCCGTAGGGCGACGGATTGATCCGGCACAGCCTCTGGAACACCTCCGCCGGCGAGCGCGCGCAGGGCTCGGCGAACAATTGCCCCGGCACCGCCTCGAACAGATCGCCGCGCGCGAACGCGGCGCGCGCGGTCTCGACGGTGGCTTGATATTCGCCGGGCGCGTGATCGGAAAATCCCTGCCGCGGTGTTTTGGCGTAGATGCTCTCCGGGGTGTCGCGCGAAACCCCCTCGGACGACTTTCCCTTCCAGGCAAAGTCATAGCTCAGCATCACGCCGCGGCCGGTGGCGCGGTCATAGGCCAGCAGGCGATCCGGCACGTATAGCACGATGTCGCGCTGGTCCGCCTCGCGGGCGCGCTTCTGCACGAGGTCCTCGATCTGGAACACCAGATCATAGGCGAACGCGCCGAACAGGCCGAGCAAGGGATCGTCACCCGCGCCAAGCGCCGCCACGAGATCGCGCACCAGCGACATCACGCTGGCGCGGCGGGTACGCTGGTCTTCGTCGACCGGCGCCGCGCCGCGGACGATATGGCCCTTGAGTTGGGTCGCGCTTTTCCCGGTGACGACGACGCAGGGTTCGCGCAGCGTGTCGCCGATGAAGGCGATCAACACCTCGCCGCGTGCGTTCAGCGCGGTCAGGGAAAAGTCCACACCCTTTGTTTCCAGCTGCAACGGCGGGTCGGAGAAACCGAGGTCGAAACTCTCGTAGCGGCCCGGCACCGTGGTGCCCGACGACAGCACCACCCCGCGGCGGCGGTCGAGCAGGTCGATCAGGTCATCGAGTCTGTTGGCCCCGCCCGAGAACTGCTCCACCGTCCGCGTGACCGCAAGCCCGCCATGGGTGCGATATTCGCTGCGGGCCGGCAGTGAAAAAGCTGTCCTGTTCATGTGATCCTCTTACGAAACTTGCCGAGGGAACGCCACACAGGACAAACGAAAAGGCCGTCGCACTGCGATGACGGCCTCGAACGATCTTGGAAAATGAAATCGCACCGGCCACCTCTTTAGGAGGTGCGCCACCACAGACGGGCGTTGCGAACGACGGTGCTCATGGCCGGAGTAAACACCATGGCGAGGCCGGGCCGTCAAGCAGGTTTCGCCCCCGGCGGGCCTGACAGATTGCCGATCCGGCCTTATCTTTTGGTATAGAAACGCCGAGATTTTGCGTAGGATTCGACCTGGAATTTGTAAGAGGCGGGAGGCGCGCGATGGCGGTGCAGGCTTTGGGATATGCCGGGTTCGGATCGGCCGCGCTTGAGGACTGGCGGCAATTTGGCACCGGCCTGGTCGGCCTGCAGGCGGTGGAGCGCGGCAACTCCCTGCTGGCCTTCCGGATGGACGACCGCAAGCAGCGCATCGTCATCGACCGCTCGCTGCCGGAGGGCGCGCGGTTTTTCGGCTGGGAGGTGGCTGACGCGGCTGATCTGGACGCGCTGGCGGCGCGGCTGGAAGCAGCAGGCGTCGAGGTTTCAGCCGAACCGCAGACGCTGGCCGATACCAGGCGCGTTCGCGGCCTGATTTCGTTTCGCGATCCGGCCGGCAATCGTCTCGAGGCATTTTATGGCGCCGAGATCGCAGAGGAGCCGTTCAGCCCGGGCCGCTCGATCTCCGGCTTCCGCACCGGTCCGCTCGGGCTCGGGCATGCCGTGCTGACGGTCGAGAACATCGACGCTGTGATGCCGTTCTATGTCGAGCTGCTCGGCTTCGCTCTCTCCGACTATATGCAAAAGCCGTTTCGCGCCTACTTCTTTCACATCAACGCACGGCATCACTCGCTGGCGCTGATCGAGACCGGCAGCAACGGCATGCATCACCTGATGGTGGAGATGTTCTCGCTCGACGATGTCGGCCAGTCCTACGACGTGGCGTTGCACGAGGAGCGCGTCAACGTCACGCTCGGCCGCCACACCAACGATTTCATGACCTCGTTCTACGCCAGGACCCCGTCGGCCTTCATGGTCGAATGCGGCTGGGGCGGACGCGAGATTGAGCCGTCGACGTGGAAGCCGATCGAGATGCATGACGGTCCGAGCCTGTGGGGCCACGAGCGGGTCTGGCTGCCGGAGAAGGACCGCGACGTCGCGCGCGAGATGCGCCTGCGCGCGGCGGCCTCCGGCCTGCGCGCGCCGGTGCAGGTGATGGACGGCAATTACAAGCTGATGCCGGGCGCCTGCCCGTGGTGGGACGGCGTGAGCAAGACCGGCACTTAGAAACGTCCGTCGTCCCTGCGAAAGCAGGGACCCATAACCACTGGGTGCAGTTGCGTAGCGAAGTCGTCCAACAGTCTGCTTAATTACTACTGCCGCGGAGTATGGGTCCCGGCGTGCGCCGGGACGACGGTGCACCTCACCCCAAATGCTTCCTGAAAAATTCCGTCGCGCGGCCCCAGGCGAGTTCGGCGCATTGACGGTCGTGCACCGTCATGCGCTGCTCGTTGGCAAAACCGTGCTCGGCGTCATAGCGGAACAGCTCGAGCGATTTGCCGGCGGCCTTCATCGCTTTCTCGAAACCATCGACCGCTGCCGGCGTGCACCAATCGTCCTTGTTGGCGAAATGCGCCTGCAGCGGGATCCTGACATCCGCAGGCTTGGCCGCCTGCTCCGGCGGAATGCCGTAGAACACCACGCCCGCGGTCAGCTCGGGAATTTTGGTGGCGCCGATGATGGTGACCGCGCCGCCGAGACAGAACCCGGTCAGGCCGACCCTGGCGCCGTTGCGGCCGAGATATTGCGCGGCGCCGCGCACGGTCTGCGTGGTGAGGTCGATAAAATCCAGCGAGTTCATTTCCTTGCCGGCGGCGTCGGTGTCGTGATAGGGCACCACCTTGCCCTTGTACAGATCGGGCGCCAGCGCGTCGAAGCCGGCCAGCGCGAAGCGGTCGCACATTCCCTTGATCTGGTCCTGCAGCCCCCACCATTCCTGGATCACGACCACGCCCGGCGCGTTGCCGCGCGCGGCATTGGCGAGATAGCCATTGGTGTCCTTGCCGTCCGGGCGCTTGAAAGAAATGCTGGTACCCATGGGTTCCTCCGGTGAGCTTTTGGGGTGGCCGACTTGCGGCCATTTTGTCCGCTGTGAGGCCGGGATGCAATCGCTCACCGTCATCATTGCTTTGCGAGGAGCAAAGCGACGAAACAATCCAGCTTTTGGCCTCTGGATTGCTCCGCTTACGCTCGCAATGACGGCTCAACAAAAAAGCCCCCGCAGGGGCTTTTTTTCGAATTTACGCCAGCCGCACCGAGCTCAATGCGCGTCGGCCCAGACCTTCTTCTTGGTGAAGTACAACAGACCGGTGAACAGGATCAGAAACACGAACACCTGCATTCCCATTCGCTTGCGCGCTTCCAGGTGCGGCTCGGCCGCCCACATCAGGAACGTGGTGACGTCCCTGGCGTATTGCGCCACCGTCGCCGGCGACCCGTCGTCATAGGTGACCTGGCCATCGCTGAGCGGCTTCGGCATCTTGATGGCGTGGCCGGGGAAATATTTGTTGTAGTGGGAGCCCTCGGGAATGGTCACGCCGGCCGGCGGCTTTTCCTCGAAGCCCTGCAACAGGGCGTCGATGTAGTTCGGGCCCTGCTCCTGGAATTGCGTGAAGAAGTCGAAGACGAATTTCGGGAAGCCGCGCTCATAGGAGCGCGCCTTGGCCACCAGGGACAGATCGGGGGGCAATGCGCCGCCATTGGCGGCACGCGCGGTCTGGTCATTGGGGAATGGCGCGGGAAAATAATCGGCCGGCCGGCCGGGCCGGTCGAACATTTCGCCCTGATCGTTCGGGCCGTCCTTGATCTTGTATTCGGCGGCGAACGCCGCGGCCTGCGAAGCCGTATAGCCGGGACCACCGGGATCGGCGAGATTGCGGAACGCGATATAGGACAGCGAGTGACAGGCGGAGCAGACTTCCTTGTAGACCTTGAGCCCGCGCTGCATCGCCCCGCGATCGAACTTGCCGAACGGACCTGCAAACGACCATTTCTGCGATGGCGGGACTTCCTGTTCCTCGGCCCGGGCGTTTTGCACGCTTCCGGCAAACAGCGCGCCGGCGACCGCGAGCGCGATCACCGTGGACACCATCGGCGGCGACCTGCTTCCGGTTTTCGCCAGCACGTCGTCGGCAATCGAATTCGGCACCGGCCGCGGCGTTTCGATCCGGCTCAACAACGGCAGCAGGATCAGGAAATAGGCGAAGTAGCAGAAGGTCAGGATGCGCGCCGCAATCACATAAACGCCTTCCGGCGGTTGCGCGCCGAGATAGCCGAGCAGCACGCACACCACGACGAAGATCCAGAAGAACTGCTTTGCCAGCGGGCGGTACTTGGACGACCTGGTCCGGGCGGTATCGAGCCAGGGCAGGAACGCCAGCACCAGGATCGCGCCGAACATCGCGACGACGCCGGCGAGCTTGTTCGGGATCGAACGCAGGATCGCGTAGAACGGCAGGTAATACCACTCCGGCACGATATGCGCCGGCGTCACACCGGGATTGGCGGGAATGTAGTTGTCGGCATCGCCGAGATAATTCGGCATGTAGAAGATGAACCAGGCGAAGAACAGCATGAAGCAGGAGACGCCGAACGCGTCCTTGATGGTGGCATGGGGCGTGAATGGCACGGTGTCCTTTTCCGTTTTCGCCTCGACGCCGGCCGGATTGTTCTGGCCCGCGACATGCAGCGCCCAGATGTGCAGCACCACCACGCCGGCGATCAGGAACGGCAGCAGATAGTGCAGCGAGAAGAACCGGTTCAGCGTCGGATTGCCGACCGAATAGCCGCCCCACAGCAGGGTCACGATGCTCTCGCCGAAATAGGGAACGGCGGAAAACAGATTGGTGATGACGGTGGCGCCCCAAAAACTCATCTGCCCCCACGGCAGCACGTAGCCCATGAAGCCCGTCGCCATCATCAGAAGGTAGATGATGACGCCGAGAATCCACAGGATCTCGCGCGGCTCCTTGTATGATCCGTAATAGACGCCGCGGAACATGTGGACGTAAACGGCGATAAAGAACATCGAGGCGCCGCTGGCGTGCAGATTGCGCAGCAGCCAGCCGTAGTTCACGTCGCGCACGATGCTCTCGACTGACCTGAAGGCCATGTCGGCGGTCGGCGTGTAGTGCATCGCCAGGACCACGCCGGTCAGGATCTGCACTCCAAGCATCACCGAAAGGATGGCGCCGAAGGTCCACCAGTAATTCAGATTGCGCGGGGTCGGATAGGCCACGAACGAGGAATGCATAAGACCCATAATCGGCAGACGCCGTTCAATCCACTTCAAGGCTGGATTGGTCGGCTGGTAGTCGGATGGTCCGCTCATGATGCGATCCTGAGGAAGGAAGTAAGACGACGCGACGGGTTCAAGTCCGGGACATCAGGTCCGAGGCTCAGCCAATCTGGATTTTGCTATCGGAAACGAATTGATAGGGCGGCACCGTCAGATTGGCGGGAGCTGGTCCCTGGCGAATGCGACCGGAGGAGTCGTATTGCGAGCCGTGGCAGGGACAGAAGAAGCCGTCATAATTGCCCTCATGGGCTATCGGGATGCAGCCGAGATGGGTGCAGATGCCGATCACGACCAGCCACTGGTCGTGGCCTTCCTTGACCCGGGCCTGGTCGGACTGCGGATCGGGCAGGCTCGCGACCGTTACGCTGCGGGCCTCATCGATCTGCTTCTTGGTGCGGTGGCTGATATAGATCGGCTTGCCGCGCCAGAACACCTTGATGTCCTGCCCTTCGGCGATTGGCGTCAGATCGACCTCGATCGGCGCGCCCGCCGCAATCGTCGAGGCATCCGGATTCATCTGGGAAATAAACGGCCAGAGCGTCAGCGCTCCGCCGACCGCAGCGGCGGCTCCCGTTGCAACAAAGAGGAAATCACGGCGTGTTGGATGATCCGCCGAAGACGCTGTCGTCACGATTCCAAACCCTTTCTCAGCTGCAGCCGGTGGAACCGCCCCAGGCAACGCACATACATTAGCCAAGGGAGGCTGCCGGCGCCCGCGACCCCCGCGCGGCGGCAGAAAGACCACTTGTTCCAGCCAATCGGGCGGAACAAGCAGTCCAGAATCGTTCTATTGGCACCCTTGCCGGAAGAGCGCAAGCCCGCTATCGGCTGGCCAGCGTGCAATGCACTAATTCTGCATCGAGCGATGATTTATTCAGACATTTCATGAGGACCCGAGGGGCCGTCACAGAATGCAGATTGCGCTTTTCCAGCCCGACATCCCGCAGAATACCGGGACGATTCTGCGTCTGTGTGCGTGCCTTGATGTGGCCGCCCATATCATCGAACCCGCCGGTTTTCCGGTGTCCGACCGGCATTTCCGCCGGGCCGGCATGGATTACCTGGACGAGGTGACCATCATGCGTCACGACTCATGGCCAAAATTCGAACAATGGCGTAACGACGGGGGTTACCGGCTGATCCTGTTCACGACCAGAAGCGTCAGTTCCTATCTTGAGTATCGCTATAATGCGGCCGATATCCTGCTGTTTGGGCGGGAATCCGCAGGGGTTCCCGACGAGGTGGCAGCCGCCGCCGATGCGCGGCTGGCGATTCCGATCAAGCCCGGCTTGCGCTCGCTCAATGTCGCCGTCGCGGCGGCGATGGCATTAGGCGAGGCGCTGCGGCAAACCGGTTCCGGATTTTAGGGAGAGCCAAGGTTGAGTTACGCGGTCAAGGAAATCTTTCTGACCTTGCAAGGCGAAGGCGCGCATGCCGGCCGAGCGGCGGTGTTTTGCCGGTTCTCGGGCTGCAATCTCTGGAGCGGCCGCGAACAGGATCGCGCCACCGCGACATGCCGGTTTTGCGACACCGATTTCGTCGGAACCGACGGAACGCTGGGCGGCCGCTATAGCTCGGCGGATGAACTCGCCGATGCCGTCGCCGCCCAATGGATCGGGGCGACCGAGAACCGTTACGTGGTATTGACCGGCGGCGAACCGTTGCTGCAGGCGGACGCGGCGCTGGTCGACGCGCTGCATGCACGCGGCTTCTCGATCGGCGTCGAGACCAATGGAACGATCTCCCCTCCCGAGGGCGTGGACTGGATTTGCGTCAGCCCGAAAGCCGGCGCCGATCTCGTGATACGGCGCGGCCATGAACTCAAGCTGGTTTATCCGCAGGCCGATGCCGCGCCGGAGAGCTTTGTCGATCTCGACTTCGAGCGCTTCTCGCTGCAACCGATGGACGGACCCGACGTGATCGAGAACACCGCGCGCGCTGTCGACTACTGCCTGCGGCATCCGCGATGGCGGCTCAGCCTGCAGACGCACAAGACAATTGGCATCAGGTAGATCGGGATTCCAGAGATGTGGGAATTGACGAAATCGTTCCGGTTCGAGGCGGCGCACGCGCTGCCGGGAACGACGCTGGGCGCGGCCAGCGAGGAAATCCACGGCCACTCGTTCCGCGCCGAGGTCACCGTGCGCGGAACGCCCGATCCCGCGACCGGGATGCTGCTGGATCTCGGTTTGCTCGAGCGCAGCATGGTGGAGGTGCAGAAAATGCTCGATCACAAGATGCTCAACAAGGTCGAGGCGCTCGGGGCCCCGACGCTGGAGAACCTTTCGCTTTTCATCTGGGAGCGGGTTCAGCATGCCGGGCGGATCGCGCGGGTGAGCGTTCATCGCGACAGCTGCAACGAAAGCTGCACCTATTATGGCCCGCAGGGTTAGATTTTATCGTTCGTCATTGCGAGGAGCGTTAGCGACGTAGCAATCCAGTTGTCTTTACGCATGAAAGATGGATTGCTTCGCGGAGCCTGTCATCGGGCGCGCATTCGCGCGACCCGTTAGCTCGCAATGACGGCGAATATGGTTCAGCACGATTCGTCGGTTCAAGTAAGGAAGAACGCCGGATGGACATGTCCGTGATCGAAGATCGCAAGGCGCGCGCGCGAAGCTGGTTCGAGCGCTTGCGCGATGATATTTGCGCAGCCTTCGAGAAGCTGGAAGACAATGCGCCGGCCTCGCTCTATCCGGGCCCCGCGGCGCGCTTTGTACGCACGCCCTGGGAGCGCACCGACCATACCGGCCAGCCCGGCGGCGGCGGCGTAATGTCGGTCATGCGTGGACGGCTGTTCGAGAAGGTCGGTGTACATTGCTCGACGGTGCACGGCGAGTTCGCCCCCGAATTCCGCGCGCAGATTCCAGGTGCGACCGACGATCCCCGTTTCTGGGCGTCGGGCATTTCGCTGATCGCGCATATGCGCAATCCGAACATACCGGCGGTGCACATGAACACCCGATTCGTCGTCACCACCAAAGCCTGGTTCGGCGGCGGCGCCGACCTGACGCCGGTGCTCGACCGGCGGCGCACCCAGGAAGACGCCGATACGGTGGCTTTTCATGCGGCGATGCAGGCCGCCTGCGACGCCCACCCGGCGGTCGCGAGTTACCCGAGATACAAAAAATGGTGCGACGAATATTTTTACCTGCCGCATCGCAAGGAGCCGCGCGGCATCGGCGGCATTTTCTACGACTGGCACGATAGCGGCGACTGGGACGCCGACCTCGCCTTCACCCAGGACGTCGGCCGCGCCTTCCTGAAGATCTATCCTGAGCTGGTCAGGCGCAATTTCGACGCGGCGTGGAACGCCGGGGACCGCGAGGAACAGCTGATCCGGCGCGGACGTTACGTCGAATTCAACCTGCTCTACGACCGCGGCACCATCTTTGGGTTGAAGACCGGCGGCAATGTGGATTCGATTCTGTCGTCGATGCCGCCGGAAGTGAAGTGGCCCTGAAGACGATGACACAGCTGCCCCGCGCGATGCTGATCGACATGGACGACACCATCCTGTCGGCCTACGGCCGGCCCGACATCGCATGGAACGAGGTTACCGCAGAGTTTGCCGGCGAATTGGCGCCGCTGTCGCCCCAACAGGTCGCCGCGGCGATCGTGGCTTCCGGCCGCAGGTTCTGGGCGATGGCGACGGCCGAATGGCGGCTGAAACTCGCCGAAGCGCGGCATGAGGTCGCCAAAGGCGGATTTTCGGCGCTGGCCGCCGCCGGCCACCCCGCTTTGCCGGCGGATCTTGCGATACGGCTCGCCGACCGCTTCACCGCCTATCGCGAAGAGCAGATGTTCGTGTTCCCGGGCGCGCATGATGCCATCGATGCCCTGAAGGCGCACGGCGTGAGGCTGGCGCTGGTGACCAATGGCGCCGCCGGAATTCAGCGCGCGAAGGTCGAGCGCTTCGCGCTGACGCACCGGTTCGATCATATCCAGATCGAGGGCGAGCATGGTTTCGGCAAACCGGACGAGCGCGCCTACCAGCACGCCATGCAGGCGCTGGGTGTAACGGCGGCCGAGACCTGGATGATCGGCGACAATCTGGAATGGGAAATCGAAGTACCCCAGCGCCTCGGTATCTATGCCATCTGGATGGATGCGCATGGAGAAGGCCTGCCTGCGGATTCCACCGTCAAGCCCGATCGCATCATCCGCTCGCTGACGGAGTTGCTGCCTGTCGAACGCGGATAGCGGCTTCAGTTAGCGGAATTCGTCACGCCCGGCCTTGAGCCCGGCCATGACGAGTCAAATCAACTGCCGCAGCGCCGCAAATATCATGACCACGCCGCCCGCGATCACGGCGACATCGAGGATCGCGGTATGGATATGCACCGGCATACGCTCGACGAAGGCTTTGGCCAGAAACGCGCCGGGTATCGCAATGGCGCCAATCAGAAGCGCAAAGGCGAGTACCTGCGCGGTGACGATGCCCGCCAGTCCAAACACGGAAATCTTGACGATGCTGACGACCACCGAAATCACCGCGTCGGTGGCGATGACGGCGGCGCCTTCGAGGCCGGCGGCCATCAGCAGCGACAGCAGGATCACGCCCGCGCCCACGGTGCCGCCGACCACCACGCCGTAGCCCACGGCGCCAACGGTGAGACCGGCGTCGCCGATTCTGATTTCGCGACGTTTGAGTAAACGGCGCAGCGGCACGCTCGATAACAGCATGACGCCGATCACCAATGCGGCGCCGGCATTGGTCAGCCGCGTATAGCCGTAAGCGCCGAGCGCGGTCGTCAACATGGCGGCCGCGATCACCACAAGCGCGCGGCGGCGATCGGCATAGCGCAGGTAGGCCGCGGCGCGGCTGAGATTGGTGAAGATGGAGGAGATGGCGATGATCGGCACCACCGGTTCGGCGCCGATCAGGGGCACCAGCACCAGCGGCATCAGCGCGCCGGTGCCGTAGCCGGCGAGCCCGCCGACGACAGAGGCGAACATCGCGACGCCGGCAACCAGCAGGAGCTGGGCCAGGGAAATATCGGCGAAGCCCGAAATGATGTTCACAGCCTGTTATCGCGGGTGAAGCGGGTTACGGTCTGGTCGGCGATGGTGCCAAGGGCGGTTTCACCGAGGGGGAAATTTGCCGCGAGCCAGGCGTCTTCGGCCAGCGCCAGCACCTGCCCGAGCCCCGGACCTTCGGCAATTCCGCGCGCGATGAAATCGGCCGCCTTCAGCGGAAATTTCGGCGCGCTCCAACGCTCCGGCAGGGTGGCAAGCTCCCGCCAAGGCGTGGCACCGGCAATCCCGCCGGCGCGTGCCCAGGCCAGCATCAGCCGGTCACGGTAGCGATCCTCGCCGAGCCGGTAGAGCCGTCTGCGCGCGGTCGCCTCGTCCATTCCGGCGAGCCGCCACCAGCGATGACCCATGGAATCCAGCGCCCTGGTTTCGGCGTTGCTCAGCCGCAGCCGCAACGCGACCCGCCTGGCGTCCTCGGTGACGGCGACCGCGAGCGCCCCGAGCCGGCGAACCGCGTCCGGCTTCAATCCCAGCAGGCGTTCCGCCGCGATCATGGCCGCAAACGGCCCGGTATAGGCGACGCCGCCGAAGACCGCCAACAGCAGCCCGGCATCGGCCATCGCCGCGACCGCGCCGGCCGCGCCTTCGGCGACCACCAGCTTGACCATTTCCATGCGCACCCGTTCCGCGGACAGGTTGCCAAGGCCCGTTCTTGCACGAATGCAGGCAAGATAGCCGGCACGATCGGGGGCACCCGCCCCGAAGGCGGCGTGCATGCGAAAGAACCTGAGGATGCGCAGATAATCCTCGGCGATCCGCCGGTCCGGGTCGCCGATGAAGCGCACGCGTTTGGCGGTGATATCGTCCAGTCCGCCGACGTGATCATGCACGACGCCTTGGGCGTCGACCGACAGGCCGTTGATGGTAAAGTCGCGCCGCTGCGCGTCGAGGACCCAGTCGCGGCCGAACGCCACCTTGGCCTTGCGGCCGAACGTTTCGGTATCCTGGCGCAGCGTGGTGATCTCAAACGGTTGCGCATCGACGATGAGCGTCACGGTGCCGTGGTCGATGCCGGTCGGCACGCTCTTGATGCCGGCCGCCCTGGCGCGACGGATCACCTCTTCGGGCAGGGTGGTGGTCGCGATATCGATGTCTCCGGTCGGAATCTTCAGCAGCGCATTGCGGACCGCGCCGCCGACCACCCGCGCCTCCTCGCCGTTGTGGTTCAGTAGCTCAAGCACGCGGGCGGCTGGACCGGTTCTGAGCCAGGGCGCGTCCAGTGCTCCGATTCCGATATTCGCGGGCATTTGCGGCAACCTCTTATGCGAACTTCGGAATCATGGCGCCGACGAGCACGCGCGCATCGCTCATCGTTCCACTCCGGGAACGAATTTGCCGTTCTCGATATGCGCGGGGATGTAGGTCGAATTCGGCGATGCCCCGGAAAAATGCGCGAGCAAAATGAAACTTACGATCACCAGCAGCAGCGAACCGAGCACCAGTTTGGCGATGACATGCACCGGCCATGACGACTGCAGCATCAGTCCGGAGCGGGTCGCGAGCAAGAACACCGCATAGACCGCGAACGGGATCAGGAAGACCAGAATTTCGGTGAAGGCCGGACGGATCATTGCAGACAGATCCGCTCGTATAGCACACGCAGAATCCCGGCGGTCGCGCCCCAGATATAGCGTTCCGCGAACGGCATGGCGTAGTACGACCGCTCCATGCCGCGAAATTCCCTGCTGTGCGTCTGATGGTTCGCGGGGTCCATCAGGAACGCCAGCGGCACCTCGAACGCATCGTCTACCTCGGACCTGTTGATGCGCAATTTGAAGCCCGGCCGCACCCGCGCCACCGTCGGCAGGATGCGAAATCCGAAACTGGTTCCATAGAGATCGAGATAGCCGATCGGGTCGACGAATTCGCGGGAAAGGCCGACCTCTTCCTCGGCCTCGCGCAATGCGGTGTCGAGCGGCGAAGCGTCGGTCACATCGATCTTGCCGCCGGGAAACGAAATCTGGCCGGCGTGTTCGTTGAGGTGGGCGGCGCGCTGCGTCAGCAGCACGGTCGGTTGCGGATGGTCGACCACCGGGACCAACACCGCCGCCGGACGAACCGGCTGTTCGCGCGCGATGATTTCCAGCATGCGATCGGTGCCGTGATCGCCGCTCCGCGGGATGATGTTGGGATCGATCAGGCCCGACGGAACCTCGAACCGCAGCCGCGCGCGGGCTCGATCGAAGAATTCCACTGAGGTGATCGCAGCGGGATCGGTCTTCAGCCTCGGCTCGTTCAAAGCGCGTCCCTCACCTGCTCCGCATTCGCCATCGCGAAAAATTCGCCTGACGATGCGACCCCGAACATCGGATGACCATCGACCACTCGCTCCTCGCCCATGTCAACCAGATCGTAGTAGAGCGCGCGGGTGACCTTGGCCCAGAGGTCGGCGCGGACGTGAAGATAGGGGGTCAGTCCGCCGTCGGCGGCCGCCTCGAATCGCAGCCTATGGGAGGAATCGCAATTAACCCAGTCGTCGACATTGGTTCGGAAGCGCAACAGCGCGCCTCGACTGTCGCTTTCCCTCAGCATTTCGACCGCAAGAAACGGCGCGTCGTCGACGCGGATGCCGACCTTCTCCACCGGTGTCACGAGAAAGTGCTTGCCGTCCTCGCGCTTGAGTATCGTCGAAAACAGCCGGACCAGCGCGGGCCGTCCGATTGGCGTCCCCATGTAAAACCACGTACCATCGCCGGCGATTCGCATGTCGAGATCGCCGCAGAACGGCGGATTCCACAAATGCACCGGGGGCAGCCCCTTTCCGGAGGGGCTGGCCTTCGCAGCCTCGCTGGCGGCAGCTGTCAGCCCTTCGAGCCCGCGATTGCTGTTCTGCCCTTGCTTCGCCATTGTTTGCCCTGAGTCTGACCGCCTCGATTTGGCACGATTGGTGCAAGTCTTCCGATGTGTGACCTTGACGGGTTCCGGCCGCGAGATGCCGGGTCAAGTCGCCACATCGTGATGCCGTTCATACCCCGAAATGCCGATAATGTGGGGATAGTTTAATTCAACGAATACATGGCCTTCGCATAAGTTTAGCATGGTGTTCATGGCATGACGACGCGGATCGGTACGCGTTTAGGGCACGATGCGGGGTCCAGGGAGAAGCAAATGGCAGGCGCAGACGGTGTTGAAAAGCTTGAGGACGTGATCGTCCGCTCGACCGAGCAGGTCGCCGCACAAATCCGCGCCGCGAAGGAGGCCGTCTGCACCGTCATCTTCGGTCAGGACCGGGTGGTTGAAAATACCCTGGTGACGATCCTGTCCGGCGGTCACGCGCTTCTGATCGGCGTGCCCGGTCTTGCCAAGACCAAACTGGTGGAAACGCTGGGCATCACGCTCGGGCTGGACGCCAAGCGGATCCAGTTCACGCCGGACCTGATGCCTTCGGACATCCTGGGCGCCGAGGTGTTGGACGAGAGCAGTTCCGGCAAGCGGTCGTTCCGTTTCATCTCCGGACCGGTGTTTGCGCAGCTCCTGATGGCCGACGAAATCAACCGCGCCAGCCCACGCACGCAGTCCGCACTGTTGCAGGCCATGCAGGAACAACACATCACGGTGGCGGGCGCGCGCCACGATTTGCCAAGACCGTTTCATGTGCTGGCAACGCAAAATCCGCTGGAACAGGAAGGCACCTACCCGCTGCCGGAAGCGCAACTCGATCGCTTTCTGATGGAGATCGACGTCGACTATCCCGATCGCGACGCCGAGCGGCGCATCCTGTTCGAAACCACGGGCGCGGAGGAGACGCTCGCCAAGGCCGCCATGAACGCCGACATGTTGATCACCGCGCAACGGCTGGTGCGGCGTCTGCCGGTCGGCGATTCCGTGGTGGAAGCCATCCTTTCGCTGGTGCGCTCCGCGCGGCCGGGTCCCGAGGGCGGCGAGGCCGGCAAGCTGATTGCCTGGGGACCGGGTCCCCGCGCCAGCCAGTCGCTGATGCTCGCGGTTCGCGCCCGCGCGTTGCTCGACGGCCGTCTGACGCCCTCGATTGACGACGTGCTCGATCTGGCCGAGCCGGTTCTCAAGCACCGCATGGCGCTGACGTTTTCCGCGCGCGCCGAAGGCCGCACCATTCCCGACGTGATCAGGCAATTGAAGACGCGGATCGGCTGATGGCCGCAGACAACAGGCACTTGGGCGGGGAGATAACAGCAATCCGACGTGCCGATGGCGAAAGCCGAACGCTCGCCGCATCGCTGCCGCGTCTTGTGCTTGAGGCCCGCCGCATCGCCGCCAATGTGATCCACGGCCTGCATGGACGGCGGCGCGCCGGTGCCGGCGAAACCTTCTGGCAATACCGCCGCTTCGTTTCCGGTGAACCGTCGCAGAGCGTCGACTGGCGGCGCTCGGCGCGCGACGATCACCTCTATGTCCGCGAGCAGGAATGGGAAGCCGCGCATACGGTATGGGTGTGGCCGGACCGCTCGCCGTCGATGGCGTTCGCGTCCAGACAGGCCCGCGACAGCAAGCTGGAACGGGCACTGATCGTGGCGTTTGCGCTCGCCGAACTTCTGGTCGCCGGCGGCGAACGCGTCGGCATCCCGGGCCTGATGGGCCCGACCGCGAGCAGCAGCGTGATCGACAAGATGGCGCAGGCGATGCTGCATGACGATGCGGCGCGACTGAGCCTGCCGCCGTCCTTCGTGCCGTCGGCGCTGGCCGAAATCGTGGTGCTGTCGGATTTCTGGTCGCCGATATCGGAGATCAGAACCATGCTTGTCGGGTTATCGGGCTCGGGTGCGCATGGCACGCTGGTCCAGATCGTCGATCCGGCTGAAGAAAGTTTCCCTTATTCCGGCCGTATCGAGTTCGTCGAACCGGAAGGCGGCGACGTCATTACCGCGGGCCGCGCCGAGAAATGGGCTGGCGACTACGTCGCGCGCGTGGCGCTGCATCGCGATGAAATTCGCAGCGAGACCAACAAGCTCGACTGGCTGTTCTCCACCCACACCACCAGCCGCTCGGCCGCCGAGCTGCTGTTGTTCCTGCACTCGGGCATGATGGTAGCCAAGGGCAGCGCGCGTATCGCCACCGTCAAAGCGGGGCGAAGCGCATGATCGCAGGCCTGCCGCTCTCCTTCGCCGAACCCCTGTTGCTGCTGGGCCTGCTGAGCCTGCCGGCGCTGTGGTGGCTGTTGCGGGTGATGCCGCCGCGGCCGCGGCGCGTCGAGTTTCCGCCGACGCGGCTGTTGTTCGACATCGCGCCCAAGGAGGAGACCCCCTCGCGCACGCCATGGTGGCTGACGGCGCTGCGCCTGCTGGCGGCTGCGCTGCTGATCCTGGCCGCGGCGGGGCCGATCTGGAATCCGCAAACCGGCCTCGCCGGCGGCAGCCGCGCTCCGCTTGTGATCCTGCTCGACGACGGCTGGAGCGCGGCCTCAAGCTGGGACATCAGAATCAAGGCCGCGGATGAGCTGATTGCGAACGCCGACAACGACCGCCGCGGCGTTGCCCTGGTTCCCTTGTCCGAGCCCGCCCGCGACATCACCATCATGCCGGGCGGCACCGCGCGCGTGGCATTGCGCCAGCTTTCGCCAAAGCCTTATTCGATCGAGCGGGTCGAAACCCTTCCCGCCATCGAGCATTTCCTTAAAGTCACGGGCGACTGCGAGATCGCCTGGCTGACGGATGGCGTCGATACCGGGCGCGGGCCGGAATTTCTGGAAGGCTTGAGCAAGACCATCCGGGGTCGTGCGTTGACGATTTTTGAAGGCGGCACTTCGCCGCCGCTGGCACTGGTCGCGGCCGAAAATGCCGCGGCGAAGATGACCGTGAAGGTGCTGCGCACCGATGGCGGCATTGCCGCTGGCATCGTGCGCGCGCTCGACGCCAAGGGCGCGCCGATCGGCGAGGCCCGCTATGCCTTCGCGCCGCAGGAGCGCGAGAGCGAAGCCGCCTTCGAACTTCCGGTCGAGTTGCGCAACGACATCAGCCGGCTTGAAGTCGCTGGCGAGCGCTCCGCCGGCGCGGTGCAGCTGCTGGACAAGCGCTGGCGCCGGCGCGCGATCGGCATCGTCAGCGGATCGACCACAGATACCGCGCAGCCTCTGCTGGCGTCGACCTTCTATCTCACCCGCGCGCTGGCGCCGTTCGCCGACGTGCGGCTCGGCGATCGCGGCGCGCCGCAACAGGTGATCACGCAATTTCTCGACCAGAAACTGCCGATGATGGTGCTTGCGGATGTCGGAACCCTGTCGCCCGAAATTCGCGAACGCATAGCAGCCTGGGTCGCGCAGGGCGGAGTGCTGGTGCGCTTTGCCGGACCGCGCCTGGCGCAGGCCGATGACGATCTGGTGCCCGTGAAGCTGCGCCGCGGCGGCCGCAGCCTGGGAGGCAGTCTGACCTGGGAAAAACCGCAGCATCTCGCCGCATTCACCGCCGATGGACCATTCGCCGGTCTGGCGGTGCCGAAGGACGTTACCGTTAACCGGCAGGTGCTCGCCGAGCCGGATGCGGTGCTGGCGACGAAAAGCTGGGCCTCGCTGGAAGATGGAACGCCGCTGGTGACCGGCGAGCATCGCGGCAAGGGTATCGTGAGCCTGTTTCATGTCAGCGCCGACATGCGCTGGTCCGACCTGCCGATGTCCGGCAGCTTCGTCGAGATGCTGAGGCGGATCGTCGACATGTCCGGCTACGCGTCTCGTCCGGACGCGGGCGGCGCCGGCGAAGCCAGCGCGGAGACGGTGGCGCCGCTGCATATCCTCGACGGGTTCGGCGCGTTCGGGCCACCGCCCTCGACCGCCAAGCCGCTGCCCGCCGACTTCCGGGATCGGGCAACTCCGGATCATCCGCCCGGGTTCTACGGCCCGGCCGACGGTCCGCTCGCGGTCAACGCGCTGGCCGCCGCCGATCGCATCGCGCCGCTCGATACTTCGGCCCTGCGCGCACGGCGCGCCAGCTACACCAATGCCGAACCGCGGGACCTGCGCGGAATCCTGCTGTCGTCGTCGCTTGCCCTGTTCCTGATCGATGCCGTGATCGTCGCCCTGCTCGGCGGCAGCATCGCCGCGTTGCTGCGGCGGCGCGCGGCGCCGGCAGCGTTGGCGTCCGCGCTGATATTATCCGCGCTGATGGCCGCACCGCAGCCTTCCCGCGCCGATAGCAGCGACGAATTCGCGATCCAGGCTACCTCGCAAACCCGGCTGGCCTATGTCGTCACCGGCAATGCCGACGTGGATTCCATCGTCAAGGCCGGCATGGCCGGGCTGACCTTGTTTCTCGCCCAGCGCACGGCGCTGGAAGCCGGCGATCCCGTCGGCGTCGATCCCGCGCATGACGAGCTGGCCTTCTTCCCGCTGATCTACTGGCCGGTCATACCGGGAGCCGCGAAGCCGCCGCAAGACGCCATCAACCGGATCGACGCCTACATGAAACAAGGCGGCACCGTGCTGTTCGACACCCGCGACGCCATCGAGGCGCCGCCGGGAGACGGAGGCGCGTCGCAGACACCGGGCATGCTGGCGTTGCGCGATCTGCTCTCCTCGCTTGACGTCCCCGAGCTTGAGCCGGTGCCGCGCGAGCATGTCTTGACCAAGACGTTCTATTTGCTGCGCGATTTTCCCGGCCGGTTTAACAACGGTCAGACCTGGGTTGAGACCCTGCCGCGCGGTGAGGACGATGAGGACTCGTCGCGGCCGGCCCGAGGCGGAGATGGCGTCTCGCCGATTATCATCACCTCCAACGATCTCGCCGGAGCCTGGGCGATACGCCCGGATGGCCAGCCGATGCTCCCGCTTACTCCGGGCGAACCGCGACAGCGCGAATTCGCCTTCCGCGCCGGCGTCAACATCGTGATGTATTCGCTGACCGGAAACTACAAGACCGACCTGGTGCATGCGCCTGCGCTGATCGAACGGCTCGGACAATAGGATCGCAATATGCAGTACGGCATCGCGTTTACGCCGCTGGTTCCCTCGCTCGTGCTTTGGCTCGCGCTTGCCGCCATCGTCGTGCTCGCGGGCCTGCTCTTGCTCGGACGGACGCGCGGCGCGGCGATACGCGTGACGGCGCTGGCACTTGTCCTGTTGGCGCTGGCCAACCCGTCATTTACCCGCGAGGACCGCGAGCCGCTGACGTCGGTGGCCGCGGTCGTGATCGACAAAAGCCCGAGCCAGAATTTCGGCGACCGCACCCGCGAAACCGAGCAAGCAAGGGAGGCGCTGGTCGACAGCCTCAAGCACATCGCGGGCCTCGAGGTGCGCGTGGTCGAAGCCGGCCAGGCCGACGGCGAAACCGACGGCACCAAATTATTCGGCGCGCTGTCGTCGGCGCTGTCGGACGTTCCCGTCGACCGCGTCGCCGGCGCCTTCCTGATTACAGACGGGCGGGTGCACGACATTCCCGCCAATGCAGCGGCGCTTGGTTTCCAGGCTCCGGTGCATGCGCTGATCACCGGGCGCAAGGGCGAACGCGACCGCCGCATTGCGATTGCCGCGGCACCCCGTTTCGGCATCGTCGGACAGGTCCAGACCATCACCTACCGGCTCGACGATCAGGGCGTGAGCGGCGAACGTGCCAGGGTCGTGGTGCGCCGCGACGGCGAAGTGATCAACGAACGCACCGTCTTGAGTGGTCAGACCGTCAATGTCGACATCGATATCAAACATTCCGGGCCCAACATCGTCGAGATCGAGGCGTCTCCGCTCGCCAATGAACTGACGCCGGTCAACAACCGCGCGGTGGTTGCGATCGACGGGGTGCGCGACAAATTGCGGGTGCTGCTGGTCTCGGGCGAGCCACATTCCGGAGAACGCACCTGGCGCAACCTGCTGAAATCCGATCCGAGCGTCGATCTCGTGCATTTCACGATTTTGCGTCCGCCCGAAAAGCAGGACGGGACGCCGATCAATGAATTGTCGCTGATCGCGTTTCCGACCCGCGAATTGTTCCAGCAACACATCAACGAGTTCCAGTTGATCATCTTCGACCGCTACGCCCGCCAGGGCGTGCTGCCGATCCCGTATTTTGACAACATGGCGCGCTATGTCCGTGCCGGCGGCGCGGTGCTGGTATCGGCAGGTCCCGATTATGCCTCGACCACGAGCATCTGGCGCACACCGCTGGATTCGGTGCTGCCGGCAGAGCCCGTCGGCGTCACCGAGAAGCCTTATTACGCGCACTTGAGCGAGGCCGGCAAACGCCATCCGGTGACGCGCGGACTGGAAGGCTCGGGCAGCGAGCCGCCGCACTGGGGCCGGTTCTTCCGCACCGTCGATACCCGCAACGCCGCCGGTGCTCCGGTCATGACGGGCGCCGACGGCAAGCCACTGCTGCTGCTGTCGCGATATGGCGAGGGCCGGGTCGCCTTGCTGTTGACCGACCATATCTGGCTGTGGGCGCGCAGCTACGAGGGCGGCGGGCCGCATCTCGACCTGTTGCGGCGAATGTCGCACTGGCTGATGAAGCAGCCCGACCTCGACGAGGAAGCGCTGCGGCTGCAGGTTCAGGGCCACGATCTGGTGGTGCTGCGCCAGACCATGGCCGACAGCGTCGCGCCGGTGACGGTGACTTCGCCGAGCGGAGCAAGGCGTGAATTGATCCTGAGCGAGAGCGAGCCGGGAACCTGGCGATCCACTTTTCCCGCGAACGAACTCGGCCTGTGGCAGGCAACCGATGGCACTCTGAAAGCGCTGATCAATGTCGGCCCGACCAACCCGAAGGAATTTTCGGAAGTTACTTCCACGACCGAAATGCTCAAGCCTCTGGCGCAAGCCACCGGCGGCGATGCGCGGCGCGTCGTCGATGGCTCCGGCATCGAGCTTCCACGCATCGTGCCGGTGCGCGCCGCCAGCGTGTTTCGCGGCGACGGCTGGATGGGCGTGAGGATGCGCGATGCCAGCGTCGTCAGGGGCGTTGGCGTGCTCCCCGTGTTCGCCGGCCTGGTCGGCTTGCTGCTGTTGCTCGGCGCCTTCGCGGCCACCTGGCTGCGCGAGGGGCGCTGAGCGCAACGCGTGGCTTGAATCGCACAGGCCTTGCGATTTGTTATCCTGCGCGGATCGCGCAAAAACCGTGAATGACGCGGTATTCGAAATTACCGCGCCATGCTCCAGTCCGGGCCGACAGCGCCGGACACATCGGTGAACGCGCCATCGACGAGCTCGGCCACCAGCAGACGGCTGTAGTCGACCGGTCCCGGCATGGTCGCCCGTCCCTTGGGGACAGGCTTGAAGCCGACGCGGCTGTAATAGGACGCGTCGCCGACCAGCAGCACCAGGCGATGCCCCTTCACCTTCGCGTCCTTCAGCGCGCGATCCAATAGCGCGCGGCCGACGCCGCGGCCGCGGAACGGCGGCTCGACCGTCAACGGTCCGAGCAGCAAGGCCCTGGTATCGCCGATGAGAATCGGCAATTGGCGCACCGAGCCCACCAGCAGCGTGCCGATCCGGGCCGTGAACGACAGATCGAGCAGGTGATCCACATGCTCGCGAAGCCGGTAAGCGCTCAGCACGAAGCGGCCAGGCCCGAACGTGCGCTCGTGCAACCGTTCGATCGCCTGCGCATCGTTGGCGGTCTCGGCCAATATGGTGAGAGAGAGGTCGCCCATGAGGCGCGGGATAGCATCTGGCGGGGGCGCGGTCCATCGTCCCGCCAAATTTCGGACCGTCTCAGCTCCTGTTGACGGGAGCTTGGGACAGATAGGCCAGAAGCTTCATCTCGCGGCGTCCGCGCGTCACCGTATCGAGCACCAGCCCCGATGACACCGACAGCACCGCCAGGATCATCAGGCCCATCGACAGAACCGCGGTCGGCAGCCGCGGAACGATGCCTTGCTCGAGATAGGTGACAACGACGGGTATCGCGAGACCGATCGAAACCAGCATCAGAAAAAATCCGATTGCCGAGAAAAAACCCAGCGGTCTCTCCGACCGGTAGAGTTTCAGGATGGTGCCGAGAATCCGGAAACCGTCGCGCCAGGTGTTGAGCTTGCTGAATGATCCCTCCGGCCGGGCGTAATAAGGCGTCTCAACCTCTGCGACCGGCAGCGCCAGTTCGAGCGCGTGTACGGTCAGCTCGGTTTCGATCTCGAAACCATCCGACAGCACCGGGAACGACTTGACGAAGCGCCGCGAGAATACGCGATAGCCGGAAAGTATGTCCCGGAAGGCCTGACCGAAGACCGAAGACAGAAAGCTGGTCAGCATCCAGTTGCCCGTGCGGTGACCGGGTCGATAGGCGGCCTGAACCTGGTCGACGCGAAAGCCCACCACCATGTCGAGGTGATCCGACAGCAGCATATCGATCATGCGCGGCGCGCTGGCGGCATCATAGGTGGCGTCGCCGTCGACCAGCACGTAGATATCGGCGTCGACATCGGCAAACATACGCCGGACCACATGGCCCTTGCCCTGGCGACGCTCACTGCGCACCTCGGCGCCGGCCGCGCGCGCGACCGCCGCGGTGCGATCCGACGAATTGTTGTCGTAGATGAAGATTTCGGCCGTGGGCAGGGCTTTGCGAAAATCGGCGACCACGGTGGCAACCGCGGCTTCCTCATTGAAGCACGGTACCAGAACCGCAATCCGCATCGTAGGTGTCGTCATCGTCGAACTATCAGCCGAATCAAGCCGGTCATGGCGGCGCCTCAGGCTTTTACCGGTTGCCGGAAGGCAAGGCTATCGCCGATGACTTCCCGGCGCGGAATCAGCGTCGCGAACAGCAAGGTCCAGAGCGAGAGCATGGCGACCGGTACCATATAGTAGGGAGTGAAGACGGGATGGGTCATGAAGAAAATCAGGTTCGCCACAAGATTTCCAGCGACGACGAGCGCGACCTGCCTGTTGCCGACAGGACTGCCCAACTGCCAAAGCAGCGCTGTCCAGGCGCCGGCAATGATGAGTAAGAGAAACTGCACGTCACCGAAATAGGCCCAAAGCACGTCAGCGTTCAGCTCCGGCGGCATCACATCGACGCTTCCGTAAGTGGTCGAAAGCGGGCTTCCCGCATTGATTGCGTTGGCAAACAGCGTCGGAACGGTACCCGCGGCGAATGTCGCTGCGAATGACAGCCCCTGCAGCAACGTTTCCCGGTTTCGTGCGCGCAGGAATGCGCCGAAAAAGAACAGGAAATACCCGGACGCGAGAAACAGATTGGCCAGCCGGAAATTGACCGAAAAACCGATCAGAAGGCCGATCAGCACGGTCAGAGCAAGCCGGTGCCGCGGTGCCGCGCTGACACACAGCTTCGCGGTCAGGAACCCCGCGAGCGCGCAGACAATCATGGTCGGCGCCATCGAATAGCTAGCCTTGGTCGGATTGATCATCAGGTAAATCGCGGCGTCCCCAAAAACCACCACGAGAACCAGCGAAAGCCGGCTGGACGCATAGACCATCGCGGCCAGCGCAAAGCCGAACGCCACCACCGAGGTCAGAACATAGAGCGGGATCACCTGAGAGCCCCGGGGAAACAGCGCCAGCACAAGGCCCGTGCCCGGCGGGTATTGCATCACCAGTTTTCCGGTCACCGGCATCAAGGTGTGACAGGGCGCTGTCTTCGCATCGCTCCAGGTCGGAAAATTGATCGCCTTCAATTTTTCGGTGAGATAGTGATCGTCATCCCGGGAGATATCGGTGTCGAAACCGTCAAGTCCGAATTTCTGGAACAGGTGGGCCTGCCGCAGATAGCAGATATCGTCGTAGACTCCCCGGCTTTCGTTCCACCGGGAAATCGACCAGACGTTGCTGGCAAGAACGACGAAAAGCCCGAAGCCGCAAAAAACCTTCCAGTATCCCATGTTCTTACCATCGCCGGTGGCTCGGCCGCCGCGACAATCTTTTCCGGTTTTGAATGCGGGCACAAGCTGCGATCTCTATCGCCAGGTCGCGATCGGCGCCTTGCCTTCGAGCGCTTCCGATATCCGCAGGCGGGTGCCCCTGGTGGTCTCCGCCGGCAGCGCGCTCGCCTCGAAGAAGCCGCAGGCGAGGATCTCGCGGTTCGGCTCGGGCAGGCGATCCTGCCGAAAATGCCGGATCAGATAGACTGCGACGTGGTCCCGAGGGGACACGTGGCTATTGAAGAAAATCCCATGCAGCGCCGGCTCGCCCAGTATTTCAATGCGCCCCTCCTCCGCCAGTTCCCGCCGCAGCGCGTCGCGGAAGGTTTCGCCGACCTCGACGCCGCCGCCCGGCAGGTGCCAGCCCGCGACATAGCTGTGCTTGACCAGAAACACCCGGTTGTTGCCATCGAGCACCACGGCGCGGACTCCAAGCGTCATGCCGCGGGCCAAACGCCAGTAGAGATGGAAAATCCGCCGCAGCGCCGGCTCGAAGCTCCTGCGCAGCGCCTGCTGGTTCATTGCCACTGAAATCTCTGATATCCGGACATTGCGTTTGATCCTTGCATCGCGACAGCCGGCTTGTCATTACATTCCCGGAAGCTCACAGGATATCACGAGATGATCGTGCAGTGGCTTGCTCCCGCAGGTCGTCCGACCGGACGCATGTGATGGCGGCATTCACCCTCGCCCATCTGTCCGATCCGCATCTTCCGCCACTGCCGGCGGCGCGGCTGCGCGATCTCGCGGGAAAGCGGGCGTTCGGCTATCTCAACTGGACGCGCAACCGCCATAAATTCCATCGGCGCGACGTGCTCGACGCGCTGGTGTCGGACATGCAGGCGCAGATGCCGGATCACATCGCTATCACCGGCGATCTCGTCAACCTCGCGCTGGAGGCGGAATTTGCGCCATCACGGGCCTGGCTGGAGAGCGTCGGCGCCGCGGATCGTGTCACGGTGATCCCCGGCAATCACGACACCTATGTTAACCTCACCCGGCATCGCTTCGCCGAAGCCTGGGGAAGTTACCTCGACAGCGACGCCGCGCAAGGCGGCGGTGCATTTCCGTCTTTGCGCCGACGCGGGCCGCTGGCGCTGATCAGTCTGTCCTCGGCGGTCCCGACACCGCCGCTGATGGCGACGGGTAGGCTTGGGCAAGTCCAGCTTGATGCGCTCGAACGCATGCTGGCGGGGTTATCCGCCGAGCGGGCGTTTCGTGTCCTGCTGATCCATCACCCGCTGCGCTCGGATTCGCGCATCAAGCGGCTGACCGATTCTCGTCTGCTGCTGGCGGTTCTGAAACGACACGGCGTGGAGCTCGTTCTGCACGGGCATGATCACGTTCATTCGACGATATGGATCGAGGGGCCGGATGGTTCGATCCCGGCGGTCGGAGTGCCCTCGGCGTCCGCGGTCGCGCATGGCCGCTATCCCGACGCGGCCTATAATCTGTTCTCGATCGATCGCGTCGGCGCGGCATGGCGGGTCGAGCACACCGTCCGCGGCATCGACGATGCGCGGCGCGTGGGGGAATTAGCGCGCACCCGGTTGATCTAGGAACTCCGTAACGCCGAGAACAACGCGAGGCCGAACAAGGCTGCCGCGCCGACAATGAAACCGAGCACGAAGATCCAGAATCCGCCGCGGCGCGACTTCTCGACGACTGGCTCCGGCGCCGATGTGACGACCAGCGCATGCTCGCGCTCGATCATGCGACGCGCGACATAATCGGTGACGGCATCGACCAGTACGGCGACGTCATGGGATTCGGCGATCGCGATGCGGCCGAAGCGGGTATCCTGCACGAAACGGTAGATGCGCTTGTCGCGTCCCATCAGAACATGGGCGACGACGTCGATCCACAGCCGCGGCGTATCGCCCTGACTGATGCCGCGATCGAACAGATCGACCTGATCCGGAATTTGCGCGAACAGCGGGTCGAGCGCATCGTTGAGGATCTCGAGCCGCGCCACTTCGGCATCACGCAGGTCGACCACGATGCCGGTGCGATCGGCAGCCTCGATCCGCGCCTGCCGCAGCGCATCGCGCAACCGGATCGGGCGCGCTTCGCTTACGGCATTGCTTCCGGTATTTTGCGCGTCTGACATCCGCTGGATCGCCCTTGTCGCTGATGGTGCTATACCGCCTTAACCTATCAGTAACCGGATTTTCCGCAAAGCTCGTTGATCCCCAAAGACTTACGCCTTTGGTCCATGCAAGACGCGAACGGCCCCACCCGGACATGCCGGATGAGGCCGCTCGCATCCTCGGACGTCTCCGTGGATAACCAGCCGATCAGGCCACGACGCGCGAGGGCTCTTCCACGATGGAAAAGCGCACGCCGGCCTTGTGACGGTTTTCTTCCGAGACCACGCGCCAGGCGTCCTCGGCTTCCTTGCGGGTCTTGAACGGACCCTGCACCTGGGCCGAGCCTTCCACGAGCTTGTGGAAGTTCATCGAACCGAACTCGCCGCCAATCACCCAGAAATTGCTGCCTGTGTTCATCATCGTCTCCTGTTGTTCAGCTGTTACTCAGCCGCCTGTACCCTGATCTCCTCGCCATGCGCCTTGAACTGCGCGGCTTCGGTCGAATCGTGAAGCGCGGTCGTCGATGAGGTACCGCCGGTGATGGTGGTGCTGACGAGATCGAAGTAGCCGGTGCCGACCTCGCGCTGATGACGCGTCGCCGAATAGCCGTGCTTCTCGGAGGCGAACTCCGCCTGCTGCAGGCGGGAGTAAGCCGCCATGCCCTCGGCCTTGTAGCCGCGCGCCAGTTCGAACATGCCGTGGTTGAGCGAGTGGAAACCCGCCAGCGTGACAAACTGGAACTTGTAGCCCATCGCGCCGATTTCGCGCTGGAACTTGGCGATCGTGGCCTTGTCGATGTTGGCTTCCCAGTTGAACGACGGCGAACAATTGTAGGCCAGCATCTTGCCGGGATAGACCTTGTGCACGGCCTCGGCGAATTCCCTTGCCTCTTCGAGGTTCGGCGTCGAGGTCTCCCACCACAGCAAGTCGGCATACTTCGCAAAGGCGATGCCGCGCTTGATGCAGTGAGCCAGGCCGGTGCCGGGCTTGAGACGGAAAAAGCCTTCCGCGGTGCGCTCGCCGGTGATGAACTCGCGATCGCGCTCATCGACATCTGCGGTGATGAGCCTGGCGCTTTCCGCATCGGTGCGCGCCAGCACGAAGGTGGGCGTGCCGCAGACGTCGGCGGCGAGCCGCGCCGCGATCAGGTTGCGCTCATGCGCGGCGGTCGGGATCAGCACCTTGCCGCCCATGTGGCCGCACTTCTTTTCGGACGCGAGCTGGTCCTCGAAGTGAACGCCGGCCGCGCCCGCCTCGATATAGGCCTTCATGATTTCGAACGAATTCAGGGGGCCGCCAAAGCCGGCTTCCGCGTCCGCGACGATCGGCACGAACCAGTCGATCTTGGCGCCGCCTTCGCAATGCTCGATCTGGTCGGCACGCTGGAAGGTGCGGTTGATGCGACGGCACAGTTCCGGGCCAGCATTGGCGGGATACAGGCTCTGGTCCGGGTACATCGCGCCGGCGGTGTTGGCGTCGGCCGCAACCTGCCAGCCCGACAGATAGATCGCGGGCAGCCCGGCGCGCGCCTGCTGCATCGCCTGGTTACCGGTGACGGCGCCGAGCGAATTGACGAAAGGCTCCTTCTTCAGCGATTCCCAAAGCCGGTTGGCGCCCCTCTCGGCCAGCGTGTAGGCGATCGGCACCGAGCCGCGCAGTTTCTCCACCTCGGCCGGGCTGTAGGGCCGGCTGATGCCATCGAAACGCCCCTTGGGCGCGGGAACCAGCTGTTCAAAGGTCTTCGCCATCGTGTATTTCTCCAATCGACATTCGTGACAGTGCGTTGCGAAACGTGGCGAGAGCTAAACGCGAAACTTCTTAATTCGTATAGATACCTTGCGTTCCAATGATGATGTCATGTAACATATAAACTTGTAATAGATGTTATATTGTTATTTTTGTCACAAAAATGGCGTTTTCGGTTAAAGCGCCTGCGGTCGTGCTTGAAAACGCCGTTAAATCACAGGGGATGCCCGGTTCTGATTGCATCGGGTTCCCACCAGCGAGGTTGCCATGGCCGGTGATGCCGGAAAGAAGCTGTTTGTCGGCCCCAGGTTCCGGCGCATCCGCCAGCAACTGGGCTTGTCGCAGACCCAGATCGCCGAGGGGCTGGGCATTTCGCCCTCCTACATCAACCTGATCGAGCGCAACCAGCGCCCGGTGACGGCGCAGATCCTGCTGCGGCTGGCGGAAACCTATGATCTCGACCTGCGCGATCTCGCCACCGCCGACGAGGACCGGTTCTTTGCCGAACTGAACGAGATCTTTTCCGATCCGCTGTTCCGGCAGATCGACCTGCCGAAGCAGGAGCTGCGCGATCTCGCCGAATTGTGTCCCGGCGTCACCCATTCATTGCAACGGCTGTATGCCGCCTATACCGAAGCCCGCCGCGGCGAGACCCTGGTGGCGGCGCAAATGGCCGACCGTGACGAGGGCACGCGCTTCGAAGCCAACCCGATCGAGCGCGTCCGCGACCTGATCGAGGCCAACCGCAATTATTTCCCCGAACTCGAACAGGCGGCGGAAACCTTGCGCGACGAGATGAATGTGCCGGCGGAAGGACTGTTTGCCGCGCTCGCCACGCGGCTGCGCGAAAAGCATTCGATCGTCACCCGCATCATGCCGGTCGACGTCATGCGCGAGACGTTGCGACGCTTCGACCGGCATCGCCGGCAACTCCTGATTTCGGAACTGGTGGACGGACCCGGCCGCGCCTTCCAGCTCGCCTTTCAGAGCGGGCTTGCCGAATGCAGCGGCATTTTCGAAACCATCACGGGCCGCGCCGGCCCCCTCGACGAAACGCCGCGCCGGCTCTACCGGATTACACTGGCGAATTATTTCGCCGCCGCCGTCATGATGCCCTATCAGGCCTTCCATACGGCCGCTGAAGCGCTGAGCTACGATGTCCACGTGCTGGCGCAGCGTTTCAATGCCGGTTTCGAGCAGATCTGCCACAGGTTGACCACGCTGCAGCGGCCCAACGCGCGCGGCGTGCCGTTCTTCATGCTGCGGGTCGACAACGCCGGCAATGTCTCCAAGCGATTCTCTTCGGGCACCTTTCCGTTTTCGAAATTCGGCGGCACCTGCCCGCTGTGGAACGTGCACTCGACCTTCGACACGCCGGACCGGCTGCTCAAGCAGATCATCGAACTGCCCGATGGCGTCAGGTATTTTTCGATCGCGCAGATGGTACGCCGGCCGGTGGCGCCGCACCCGCAGGCGCAGCCGCGTTTTGCCATTGGGCTGGGGTGTGAAATCCGCCATGCGCCTCGCCTGGTCTACGCCAGCGGAATGGACCTGGAAAAAACCGAGGGCACGCCGATCGGCGTCAACTGCCGGCTCTGCGAACGCGAAAACTGCAGCCAGCGCGCCGAGCCGCCGATCACCCGGACCTTGATCCTCGACGAGAACACCAGGCGGGTATCATCGTTTACATTCAGCAATGCGCGGGAACTGTAAGGTCTCTGCTTCGGGCCGCGAGTCGTGGTCCGCGCCGGCGCGGCGCGACGACAGGCCGGAATTCCGGCTTTTTGACCCAATTCGCGACATCGGCCGGCCCGCGCACCCCTTCCAGTGTGCCGGGTGAAATTGGTACGATGCCTGATCCTTGGCAGGGGGCAGTATGAGAAGGCGCGACTTCATCAGGCTGATCGGCGGGACGGCGGCGGCATCATTGCCGTCAATGGCGCGGGGACAGTCGGTCGATCAGAAAAAACGAATCGGCGTTCTCATGGGCGTATCGGATGACGCCGAGGGCCAATCGAGGATTTCGGCGCTCAGGCAGACATTGCACGGCCTCGGCTGGGAGGAGGGACGCAATATCATCATCGACGTCAGATGGGCCGCCGGCGACGTGCAGCGCGCCCAAAGCCATGCGACGGAATTGATCGATCTCGCGCCGACGGCAATTGTCGCGAACAGCGCGCTGGCCGTCAGCGCGTTGCGCCAGGCGACGAACATCATCCCCATTGTGTTTGTGCAGCTCAACGATCCCGTCGGACAGGGATTCGTGGCGAGCCTGGCCAGGCCCGGCGCCAACATTACCGGATTTCTCAATTTCGAACCCGCGATCGCGGGAAAATGGCTGGAAATATTGAAGGAAGTCATGCCGACGCTGTCGCGGGTTGCGGTCATCTTCAACGAGGCGACGGCGGCTCGGGGATCGGGCGGAGGCATTCACATGCCCATGCTTGAGGCGGTCGCGCCGGCCCTCAAGATTTCGCTGTCACCGATGCCGGTCCGGGATTCCGACGATGTCGAACGGCTGATCGGCGAATTTTCCCGTAGCCCTGGCGGCGGGATTGTCGTCCCGCCTGATGTCTTCAACACCGTGAATCGGGAAGCGATCATCGCTGCCGCGGCGCGCGGGCGCCTGCCGGCGATCTATCCCTACCGCTATTTCATCTCAAGCGGAGGGCTTATCTCGTACGGCCTGGAGATAACCGATCTCTACAGGCGCGCGGCATCCTACATCGACCTCATCCTGAAAGGCGCGCAACCCGGCGACCTGCCGGTGCAGGCTCCGACGAAGTTCGAATTGATCATCAACCTGAAGACCGCCAAGTCCCTTGGCTTGACGGTGCCGCCGACATTGCTCGCCCAGGCCGACGAAGTGATCGAATAGCGCGCGCGCTCCCGCGGGTCAGTCATTTGCCGTCGACGAGCCGCTCCCATCCCTCCTGCTGCGACTTCAGCAGGCGTTTTCTTTCGTCTTCCAGTTCAGCGACGCGCTTTGCGGCAACGGTCATGGCATGGCCCGCGATGTTGTAACGATCTACCGTGCGTTGAAACGGGAATATGAATTGACCGTCCACCACCTTGTAGGAACCGAACTCCTCGACCAGAACCGCGACATAATTTGCGTAAGCGCGATAATAATCGGCGCGCGCCGATGACATGCTGGAGGCGAAAGCCGTGATTTCCGCGTGCCGCTTGTCGAGGTTGCCCAACAATCTGCCGACGGTGTC
The DNA here is from genome assembly GCA_036266415.1 of Bradyrhizobium sp. Classification (GTDB taxonomy): domain Bacteria; phylum Pseudomonadota; class Alphaproteobacteria; order Rhizobiales; family Xanthobacteraceae; genus Bradyrhizobium. The sequence continues at coordinate 31,205 of DATANB010000087.1, forward strand.
TCTTTCGATATGCGCCGAGAGCGCGTATTTTTCCACCTTGTCACGCTCGGTCTTGAGCAGCGCTACATAGTTCGGCAGAAACGCCGTCGCATTGGCTTCCGCCGTCCTCAAATTGCGGCGAAGCCCCTCAAGATCGCTGCGGCTCGCCGCGCCCAGATTGATGGCTCCCGATATCGCCGGCGGCTCGATTTCACCAGCCAGTTTTTCAGCGGCAGCGCTGGTTTCATTCGCTGCCCGCGTTGCCATCGCTACCAGCTGCAGGAATTTATTGGCGGGATGCTGCCTGATCGCCTCATCTATTTGCCCGGAATCGGCCATGCCCCGCAGCGCCGTCCTGCTTTCGCGGGCGGCAATGCTCTCCTGAAGCTTACTCAAATCGGCTATGAAATATGCCCCAAACGAAAGGGCAATCACAAAAACGAACAGGAACAGGAAAGCTATTCGTACGCGCGTTTTCGCATTCGGATCTGAAGCCATTTCGATCAGCCGCCGCCGTCGCGATAGTCCCGAAATGTGGGACGGGCGAGAATTATAGATTTGGTTCTGTCCGGCGAGAACCGGAAAATCGCCTGAAGCCGGAATCGACCGGGTAAATCATCGGATTATGAATTTCCCGTAAACGGATGGCGCTACGATTCCGGCCGCCTCGCCGGCGGCCGACCGAAAAGCCGGATCGCGACGCTTCCGTATCCGCGCCGGCGCTGTTAGGCTTATTCCGCAACAAGCAGAGCGCGGAGCCGCTTTTGTCGTTCGGCCACCAGTGGGGAGGAGATAAGGGATGTTTTCGCATGTGATGATCGGCACCAACGACCTGGAAAAGGCCAAGTCGTTCTACGACGCGTTGCTTGGCACGCTCGGTATTCCGCCCGCGCGGGTGGACCGCCATCGCATTTTCTACATGACCAAAACCGGCGTGTTCTCGGTGTCGAAGCCGATCGACGGCAAGCCTGCGACCCCTGCCAATGGCGGCACGGTCGGATTTGCGGCCAGCTCCCCCGAGCAGGCCGACGCATGGCACGCGGCCGGCATCGCCAATGGCGGCAAGAGCATCGAGGACCCGCCGGGCGTCCGCGAGGGCGCGGCGGGCAAGCTCTATATCGCCTATCTGCGCGATCCCGACGGCAACAAGATCTGCGCCTTGCACCGGATCGGTTGAAGCAAAGACGTCCAAGTCCGCAGGGTTGGCCCATCGGGTCCGCAAGACGTGGCCCGTTGGTAATCCGCCGCACAGGGATTTTGTCATGACCAACGCACAGCAGGCGGGCAGCCCGACCCGATTCCGGGACCAGAATATTTCCTTTGGCGGCCTCGCGGCCTGCAGAAGCATTGAGATCCCGTCTGCGTCACCAATCAACTACCATCAAGTCGTCAGCAAGCCTGCGGACATGCCGCCTGTCACCATCGACGGCAAATTGTTTCTGCCGGATTCCGGTCGCGGCTCGCCTGCGGAAAAATTGCCGCTGGTCATGATTGTGCCCGGCAGTCTCGGGGTCGCGACGTCCCATGTCGCTCACGCCGAAACCCTCACCCGCGCCGGTTTCGCCACTTTCGTTCTCGACAGCTTTGGGGCTCGCGGCATCACCTCGACGGTCGCCAACCAGACCCAGTTCTCGTTTGCCGCCAGCGCCTATGACGTGCTTGCTGCCTGGAAGGTTCTTGCCGGCCTTCCCGAGATCGATGCATCCCGGATCGGCGCGCAGGGACACAGTCGCGGCGGATCGGCGGTTCTCACCGCGGCAACCCGCCGTTTTGCCGATGCCGTCATCGGGCCAGGTTCGGCGCTGAAAGGCGTGTTCGCCGCCTATCCCTGGAGCGGACACCAGTTCCGCGATCCCGGCGTCGGCGCCACCGCCATTCGTGTCCTGATGGGGGATGCGGATGAATGGTGCTCGCCCATGCAGGTCCAGGGGCATTGTCAGGCAATCCGCGTCTCCGGCGGCGATGTCACGATGCGGCTGGTCGCAGGCGCCCACCACAGCTTTGATCGCGGCACAGCGATATCGGATGTCCCTGATGCCTCCGTTTCACCCGCTGCGCCAACGGCGTATATCGCGGATGACGGCGCCTTCATCCATCCGACCCGCGACTTTCCCGAGCCCGATCTCAACGATCGCGATTTGATGGTCTATGCGTTGAAATCCGGCTATGGACGAAAAGGCGCGAGAATCGGAAGCCGGGCTGGAGACGCCGAATTGTTCAGAACGGATATGCTTGCCTTCTGGAAGCGCCTGTTCGACAAGCCATCCTGATTTCGCAAGCCAAAAGCGAGGAACGTATCCATGCGTATTGCGGTTGTCGGCGCCGGCGGGGTAGGTGGCGGATTCGGCGCGGCGCTCGCCAAGGCCGGCGGCGACGTCACCTTCATCGCGCGCGGCGCTCATCTTGCTGCCATGAAGAGCGGGGGCTTGAAGGTCGGAGGCGGCCGCGGCGAGACCCACCTGGTGCCGACCCGCGCCACCGACGACCCCGCCGAGGTCGGCCAGGTCGATATCGTGCTGTTCTGCGTCAAGCTGTGGGACGTCGAAAGCGCGGGCGAACGGATAAAACCGCTGATCGGCACCGATACGGGTGTAATCCCGCTGCAGAACGGCGTCGACGCCGCCGAGCGGCTGATCCCGATTCTCGGCAGCAAGGCCGTGATGGGCGGCGTGGCTCAGGTCTCCGCCTCGATCACGGCGCCCGGCGTGATCACCCAGGTCGGCACCTTCATGCGCATGATCTTCGGCGAACTTGACCGCAGGCGCAGCAAGAGGGCGGAGGATTTTCTCGCGCTGTGCCTTAAAGCCGATTTCGATGCGACCCTGAGCGAGCAGATCCTCACCGACCTCTGGATGAAGTTCATCCTGCTCGCCGCCAATTCCGGCATCACGGCGCTGGCGCGGCAACCGATTGGCGCTCTGCGCGACGATCCCGATATGCGGCCGATTTTCAGGGCCGCCTTGCAGGAAACATTCGACGTCGGCCGCGCCCGGGGCGTGGCGCTGCCGGCCGACGCGGTCGAGCGGACGCTCGATTTCATCGCGCACTTGCCACCCACCATGAAAGCGTCGATGGCGCTCGATCTCGATCGCGGCAACCGGCTGGAACTGCCCTGGCTCTCAGGCAAGGTCACCGAACTCGGCCGCCAGTTGGGAATCCCGACGCCGACGCACGGCATGATCTACGCGATGCTGAAGCCGTATGTGATGGGAGCGGCGGGGTGAGCATGTCGTGCTCGTCGTGAGCGCAGCCGTAGCGCCAATTATCGCAAGACGGTGGCGGCCTTACCGTCACCTCGCAAGCGACATCCAGCGTTCCGCCGCGTCGATCGCCGGCGCCCACAAACCGTCCGTGGGCTGACCGCGATACAGCGCTTTTCCGATTTCGCAGATGGCCAGGAACGCGCCGGATCGCGCCTCCTCGACTTCCAGCGGCTGGTCCGGGTCTCCCTGCACGAATCCAACGAGCCCGTTCAGCATCGACAACGCCGTTTGCGCCGGCTCGCGCCTGGCCGCCTTCAGGGCTTCGATGACTTTTGCGGCTTTCTCGGCATCGGTCATGTGCGGAGACTCATCGAAATCCCAAACCTTCGCCAATGCGCAACTGTTTTAGCGGGTTTATCACCGCATCCGCGTTCGCGCGACCCATTGGCCATTCCAAGGAGCCGCCGCAACAAAACGGAATACACGGTCGTCTCCGGGGTTTATGCCGCCGAAACCCGCCGCGAGAGACTTAGTGTCATAATCGCAACAGCCGGCGGAATACGGGCACGTAGCCTCGGTTCGCGCAAGCCGTGCCGCGACTCTCAGATACGGTCGACCCATCCCATTTTTCGCGACAAACCATCACAGGGGGTTGGGGTGACAAAGCTATTGCTCGGAGCGGTTATCATCACGGCATTTTCCATTGCCTCGACACAACTGCCATTCCTGACCACCGCCGCGCTGGCCCAAGAGGACGGGTCAAGTCTCGCAGAGCTCAAAAAGCAGAATGCGCAGTTGCGAGAGGAACTTGCCGCATTGCGTGAGCGAGATCGGTTGAAATCCGAGATTGCGGCCGCGCGCGCGCGCGCCGACCGGCCGGTATCGACAAGCCCGGCTGCGGCCATTCCGACGTCGGTTCAAGGGGCCTATGCCGCGGATAAGCCGGTTTACAAGGCAGTACCCTATGTTCAGCCAGCGGCGTCGACATCCTGGAATGGTTTTTATGCAGGGTTGAACGTTGGGGCACGAGAGGATCAAGTCAATGCGACGACAATTTCCATAACCCCTTTTTTAGTGGGCGGACCTACCTTCACTCCGCAACCTTTGGGGTCACCGACACTCTCGCAAAGCGCCTGGTCATTTAGAGTTGGTCCTTACGTCGGGTTCAATTGGCAGTTGGGTTCGCAATGGCTCGTCGGCATCGAGGGAGACTGGGCTTGGGCGGACAGGAAATCCATCTTTGCTGGCAACGCCTTTCCAATAGGTGCTAACGTAACCGGAGCTTTTGCACCGATACCCGGCAGCCCCGACAGCTTCACCGTCAGGACGCAATGGGATGCCGCCATTCGCGCCCGCGTCGGACTGCTGGCAGCGCCAAACCTCCTGCTTTATCTGGCCGGCGGTCCTGCCTGGATGAACGTGCAGACTACTTCGGCCTGCGTAGCTGGTGGGCCGAACCGCACCTGTTTCGCCATCGCATCGCCGCAATTAACCGGACTTAATTTTACGCAACAGATTTTCACGCACAACTCCACCAAGCTGGGATGGACACTGGGTGGCGGCGCAGAGGCGATGTTTGCGCCGGGATGGATCGTACGGGCGGAATACCGTTACTCCGATTACGGAACGATATCGAATACTGACAGGCGATCGTTCCTGCCTAGCCCAGCCGCCATCTTTGGCACGGACGGCTTTGACGTCGCGTACGACGTTCACGTTCGAACGAACCTTGCGACCCTCGGCATCGCGCACAAATTTTAACCGGCGATACGACCGGCGGGAGCGGGACCAAACAGAGAGACCGCCCGAAGGCGGTCCCTCAATGACGTGTGATGATATCGCGTTGCATCACCCCTTCGCTTCCGTCACCTCCATCACCTTCGGCGGCGACATCGGCAGGCTGTAAAAACGTTTTCCCAGCGCGTTGTGGACGGCATTGGCGACCGCGGCCATCACGGGCACCAGCGGCACCTCGCCGACGCCCTTGACGCCTTGCGGATGTTTTGGATTGGGCACTTCGACCATCACGGTGTCGAGCATCGGCAGATCCGAGCAGACAGGCATGCGATAGTCGAGGAAGCCGGGATTATCGACCTTGCCGTCCCTGGTGTAGATGTATTCCTCGTTCAGCGCCCAGCCGATGCCCTGCGCGACGCCGCCCTGCATCTGGCCCTCGACATAGCCGGGATGGATAGCGCGGCCGACGTCCTGCACTGCGGTGTAGCGGATCACGCGCACGATGCCGAGTTCGGGATCGACCTCGACGTCGCAGATATGGGTGCCGAAGCCGCCCTCGGCGCCTTCGGTGTTGAGCTGCACGCCGGCGCCGATCGGCCCGCCCATCTGCGGGGCTTTTGCGGCCAGCTCAGCCAGCGTCAGCGGCTCGAACTGGCCGGCGTTGGGGCTGGCCGGATGCGCCGCGCCGTTTTCCCATTTCACGGCCTCGGGGTCGATCTCCCAGATCTTCGCGGCGCGCTCGCGCAGGGTTGAAATCACCTTGTCGGTCGATTGCGTCACCACCATCGCGGAGGCAAACAGCACGCGGCTGCCGCCGGTGAGATTCGAAAAGCCGATGGTCGCGGTGTCGCCGATCAGCACCGACACCCGGCGGTAGTCGATGCCGAGCAGTTCGGCGCAGATGTTGGCAATCGCGGCGCGCGAGCCGCCGATATCGGGGTGCCCCGTGGTGACAACGACATTGCCGTCCTCGGTGATGTTCACTTGCGCTGAGGATTCGCCGCCGGCGTTGAACCAGAAGCCCGACGCGACGCCCCTTCCTCTTAGCGTTCCCTGCCCCTTGCCGAGCGGCGCGGTGTAGTGCGGATGGGCTTTGGCCGCCTCCAGCGTCTCGACGTAACCGATGCGCGGAAACACCGGGCCGTGCGCGGCCTTGGTGCCCTGCTTCGCGGCGTTCTTCAGCCGCAGCTCCAGCGGATCCATCTTGAGCGCTTCGGCCAACTCATCCATCACGCACTCCACCGCGTAGGCCCCGATTGGCGCGCCGGGCGCGCGATAGGCCGCGACCTTGGAGCGGTTGGAAAGCACGTCAAAACCGACCGAAAGAACGTTCGGGATATCGTAGGGTGAAAAGCTGCACCCCACCGCGCCGCGGATTGGCGAGCCCGGCAGTGCGCCGGCCTGCAGATAGAAGGTGCCCTGGGCCGCAACGATCCTGCCGTCTTTTTTCGCGCCGATTTTGACCGTGCTCTTCGAGCCCGAGGTCGGACCCGTCGCCCGCATCACTTCCTCGCGGGTCATCACCATCTTGACCGGCCTGCCGGATTTTTTCGCGAGCAATGTCGCGAGCGGCTCGAGATAGACGATGGTCTTGCCGCCAAACCCGCCGCCGATTTCCGCCGGAATCGCGCGGATGTCGCTCTGGGGAATGCCGGTCAGATACGCCGTCATGGCGCGCACCATGAACTGGCCCTGGCTGGAGCTCCAGATCGTGGTCTTGTTGTCTGGCGCGACGCTGACGAGGCAGGCGTGCGGCTCGATATAGCCCTGATGCACCGGACGGGTCGTGAAGGTGCGCTCGACGACCACCTCGGCCTCTTTAAAACCTTGGGCGATGTCGCCCTTCTTGACCTCGAGGCGGCCGCCGATGTTGGAGGGCTTGCCCTCGAACTTCATGAAGTCGTGCAGAATGGGCGCGTCGGGCTTGATCGCATCGTCGATCTCGATCGACCACGGCAGCACTTCGTAGCTGACCTCGATCAGTTCGCAGGCTTTTGCCGCAATCGCCTCGCTCGTGGCGGCCACCGCCGCGACGGGGTGGCCGGGGAACAGCGCCTTCTCGCGCGCCATCACGTTGCGGCACATCCACCGCATGTCCTGAATGCCGAGCATGACCGACTTGTCGACCGGGAAATCGACGATATCGCGCGCCGACACCACCGCCTTCACGCCCGGCAGCGCCTCCGCCTTCGAGGTGTCGATCGATTTGATGCGCGCGTGCGGATGCGGGCTGCGCAGGATCTTGCCCCAGATCATGCCGGGCATGTTGGTATCGGCGGCGAAGGCCGCCCTGCCCGTGACCTTGTCGGCGCCGTCGGGCCTGATGGTACGCTGGCCGATCCACTTGTTGTTGGTGACGACATTCATTGCGCTGCCTCCCGTATGTCAGCGGCGGTTTCCAGAACCGCGCGTACGATCTTGTCGTAGCCGGTGCAGCGGCAGAGATTGCCGGCCAGCCAGAACCGCACCTCTTCCTCGCTCGGCCGCGGATTCTTCCTGAGCAAGGCATCGGAGGCGACCAGCATGCCCGAGGTGCAGATGCCACACTGCAGCGCCGCCAGTTCCAGAAACTTCTGCTGCAGCGGATGCAGGTGCTCGCCGTGCGCCATGCCTTCGATGGTACGGATATCGCGGCCTTCGGCTTCGGCCGACAGCATCAGGCAGGAACAGATCAGACGATCATCCAGCATGATGCTGCAAGCACCGCAATCGCCGGACGAACAGCCTTCCTTCGAGCCAGTCAGGCCGAGCGGCCCGCGCAAGGCATCGAGCATGGTGTCACCGGGCTCGCACAAAAACTCCACGGGCTCGCCGTTGATGGTGGTGGAAACGTGCAGTTTCGTCATGATCCTCAATTCCCCAAAACTCAATTTTCTTTTGCGCGCTTCGCGGCGATGGCAGCGGTGCGCTTCAAGAGCACACCCGCAATTTTGGTGCGATAGGCAATGGTGCCGCGCTTGTCGTCGATCGGTCGACAGGCGGCGGCGCAAGCGCCGGCTGCGGCATTCAACGCCGCATCGTCGAGTTTGCTGCCGATCAACGCCTTCGCCGCAGCCTCGACCAGCAGCACCGTTGGCGCCACCGCGCCGAGCCCGATCCGGGCCGCGGTGCAGACGCCATTCTTCAGCGTGAGGCTGACGCCGACGCCGACCACGGCGATGTCCATTTCGGTGCGCGGAATCATGCGAAGATAGGCGTCACCGGAGCCCGGTGGCCGTGGCGGCAAGGTAAAACTGACGAGAATTTCACCGGGCAGAAGATTGGTACGGCCCGGACCGGCCGGCACTTTCTCCACCGGCATCTCGCGGCGCCCGTTCGGCCCCTGCACCGTGGCGATGGCGCCAGCCGCGACCATGGCGGGCACGCTGTCGCCTGCCGGCGAGCCATTGCAGAGATTGCCGCCGGCCGAGGCGCGTCCCTGCACCTGGGTGGAGCCGATCAGGTTGACGGCCTCGAGCACGCCGGGCCAGACCTTGCCGAAGCGCGGGTGTTCGCCCAGCACCGCACCTGAGACCGCGGCGCCGATTTTGAAGCCGCCACCGGCGGTTTCCTCGATTGCAGTAATCTCGGCAATCTTCTTGATGTCGACGATCAGCCCTGGCCGGACCGCGCCGGAGCGCATCTGCACCAAAAGATCGGTGCCACCAGCCAGGATGCGCGCGGCAGTTCCGGCTGACGCAAATGCCTTGATCGCTTCGTCGATCGTATTCGGGCTTAAATATCGGATATCCGTCATGGTGGTTCCCGCCATCTCCCCTGTCTGCGCCCCCTTGTGATCCGGTGGCTCATTTTTCGCAAGCCTACAGGGTTAGAGACCATTGGAACAGCCTCCGGGGTCCGGTTCAAGTGACAGGCACCCATGCGAGGAGCGAACTTGCATTGCCCAACTTGCGCCTGCCATCGTCGTGGCCCGGCGACAGGCTTGTTCCGGTGATGACGTTGTCAAGCTCCGATGCTACGACGGGGACCGCATCCTGCGAAATCAGCACCCACCCGGTAACCGCATGCGAAGCTTTTCAACGGCACGGCTTTTCCTTGCCGCGGCCCTGTTTTCAACCCTGTGCAGTCCGCCGCAAGCATCGGCTCAACCGGCGGCGCGCGCTAAGCCGATTGCGGCTCCCACCGCGACAACCCCGCGCGGCGCATCCTGCCACGACGGCATGTCATTCGACCGCTTCCTCGCCGACCTCAAACAACAGGCGGCCGCCGCCGGGGTGTCGCAGCGCGCAATCGCGGAAGCCTCGCCCTATCTCGTCTACGACCAGGGCATCGTCAACCGCGATCGCGGCCAGCGCGTGTTCGGCCAGGTGTTCACCGAATTCGCCGGCCGCATGGCGGCAAACTACCGGATGCAGCAGGGCCAGTCCCGCATCAAGACCTATGCCGCGGCCTTCGCGCGCGCCGAGAAGGAATATGGGGTGCCGCCGGCCGTCATAGCCGCGTTCTGGGGGCTGGAAAGCGATTTCGGCGCCAACATGGGCAACCTGCCGACGCTGCGCTCGCTGGTATCGCTGGCCTATGACTGCCGCCGCTCGCAGATGTTTGCCAGCGAGACCATCGCGGCATTGAAGATCATCGACCGCGGCGACCTCACGCCAACCGAAATGGTCGGCTCGTGGGCCGGCGAGCTCGGACAGGCGCAATTTTTGCCGACGCATTATTTCAATTACGCCGTCGATTACGACGGCGACGGACGCCGCGATCTCCTGCGCAGCCCGGCCGACGTGATCGGCTCGACCGCGAACTACATCGCCAACGGACTGAAATGGCGGCGCGGCGAACCCTGGCTGCAGGAAGTGCGCGTGCCGCAAAACTTGCCCTGGGACCAGGCCGACCTCACCATCCAGCTGCCGCGTTCGAAATGGGCGCAGCTCGGTGTGACCTCTGCGGACGGAAAAGCGCTGCCATCAGACAATCTTCAGGCCTCGCTGCTGCTGCCGATGGGGCGAATGGGACCGGCGTTCCTGGCCTATCCGAACTTTGCCGCCTATACCGAATGGAACAACTCGCTGATCTATTCGACCACCGCCGGCTATCTCGCCACCCGCATCGCAGGCAGCCCTCCGATGCATCATCCCGCAGCGCCCGTCGTGCAGCTGCCGTTCGCCGAGCTTCGTGAACTGCAGCAATTGCTGGTGCGCGCCGGCTTCAATGTCGGCAAGGTCGACGGCGTGATGGGCCAGCAAAGCCGCAGCGCGGTCAAGGCGATGCAGATCAAATACGGCCTGCCCGCCGATTCCTGGCCCACCGCCGAACTGCTGGCGCGGATGCGCGGACCTCGGATGCAGCCATTGCCGGACGCGGCGGCTGTGCGGTAGGAATTCCCAGTCATTCCACCTCGCCGGCATCGTGCGGGGCTAGAATGCAATAACCTGATAGCTCGCGCATTGCCGGGGCGATCCGGAATGCACACATCATTGCTCTCACCTGCTTTCCCTGCAATGCACCGGATCAACAAGAAAATGAGCACGCCGTCGAAACTCTTCGAGCCCTACAAGCTTGGCCCGATCACCCTCCCCAACCGGGCCGTGATGGCGCCGCTGACCCGCAACCGGGCGGTCGGCGGCCTGGTGCCCAGTCCGTTGGCGGTCGAATATTACGCGCAGCGCGCTTCCGCTGGATTGTTGATCACCGAGGCGAGCCAGATCTCGCAGCAGGGCCAGGGCTACCAGGACACGCCCGGCATCTACTCCCGAGAGCAGCTCGCCGGCTGGCGCAAGGTCACGGACCGCGTCCATGAGCGCGGCGGACGCATTTTCATTCAGCTCTGGCATGTCGGCCGCATTTCGCACACCTCGCTGCAGCCAAACGGCGGCGCCCCCGTCGGGCCATCAGCGATCCGCGCCAAGGGCAAGACCTTTGTCGGTGGCGCCTTTACCGATATTTCCGAGCCGCGCGCGCTCGCGCTCGCGGAAATTCCCGGAATCATCGAGGGTTTCAAACGCGGCGCGGCGAATGCGATGGAAGCGGGTTTTGACGGCGTCGAAATCCATGGCGCCAACGGTTATCTGCTGGATCAGTTCGCCAAGGACGGCGCCAACAAGCGCACCGATGCCTATGGCGGATCGATCGAGAACCGTGCCAGGTTGATGCTCGAGGTCGCCAGGGCGGTATCGGCGGAGGCCGGAGCCGAGCGGACCGGCATTCGCATCTCGCCGGTGACGCCGGCGAACGATATCTCCGACTCCAGTCCGCAGCCGCTGTTCGATCATATCGTCGACCATCTCAATGCCTTGAAGCTGGTCTACATCCACGTCATCGAGGGCGCGACCGGCGGCCCGCGCGACATTGCGCCGTTCGACTACGGCTCGTTGCGCCGGCGATTCAAAGGCGCCTATATGGCCAACAACGGCTATGATTTCGAACTCGCCAACAAGGTGCTGGCGGCGGGCGCGGCCGATCTGATCGCGTTCGGCAAACTGTTCATCGCCAATCCCGATCTGGTCGAGCGCCTCAAGCGCGGCGCGCCGCTCAACGCCCCGGACAAGGCGACCTTCTATGGCGGCGGCGCCAAGGGCTACACCGACTATCCCGTGCTGGGCGAGGCGCTGGCGGCGCAGTAGCAGCGAACGCTTTCCGCGTCGTCATTCCGGGGCGCGCGTTAGCGCGAACCCTCAGATGTGCAATTGCACATCGGGGGTATCTCGTGCCCACAACTTCCGGATTCCGGGTTCGACGCATCGCGTCGCCCCGGAATGACGATTTAAAGACGCAAACAAAAAGCACAGGATCTCTCGGGGCTCGTGCGCCGCCTCGACGCCGCTACGGACTAAAGTTTCGGGGCGTTGCCTCGCGGCGTCGGGTTCCGCTCGTTCTTCTCCGCAACAAGCGCGTCGCTATCGATCGTGGCCGCGCTGATGATGCGTTTAAAATCCACCAGCATGAATTGTGCATTTCCGATCCGGTCCGGCGAGATGCCCGGCGTCAGTTGCACGCTCAGCGCGCCATCGCAGTTGGCACCCTTTGCCTCATCCAGCATCGCCTTCAGGGTTTTTTCCTTGGCCTGCGAGCGCTTCACGCCCGCCACACAGCTGCCGTGGCCGCTCGCGTCGTCGAGCTTGATCGCGGCTCTCGGGTCCAGCGGTCGATCGACTGCGTCGAGTGCCGTGGTCTCCTTGTATTTTGCTCCCACCGATACCGTCTTGCCCGCGCGATAAATGTAATAAAGATGATGATCGCCGACGATGGTCGGCGCGCCATATTTATCCATGACCTGCTTGATCATCTCGGTCTTGGACGGCTGCTGGTTCTGCGCGAAAGTCAGATTTCGCGCGATGAAATAGGCGCGGTTGGCGCTCGCGGGCGAGGTGTAGCTGCTCGAAAGCATTTCGCCGGGCTGGCTCGGGCCGGACGGGGAATTAAAATTCAGCGCCGAGATATAGCTAACGGCGGTATCCCCGAATTTCTCCTGCTGAATGTCGATCTTGGTATCGATGCGTCCCTTGAAGGTCGATTCAAGGACCGCGCGCGCGGATTCTGCCGTGGAGTCCGTAGAGATGCCCAGAATATCCGGGCGCAGTTTTGCCGCGAACGCGGACTCGGAAGTCTTCACCTTGATCTCGTAGGCGAAGGACGCCGCGGGGAGCGTTGCCGGACTCACGGCAAGAATTGCAACCAAGGCACGGCGAAGCATGACCCACCTGCGAAAACCAAATGAAGAAAACAAGGAAGCGATAGCATTACGCCAAATTTTCAACGGCGATGTCAACATCGAAGTTCCGGGTTCGAGATGATGAGGATCACGCTATTCAAGGCAACCAGGACAACCCGATGATTTCTGGGCTATGTCTAAGTCTCGTTCAAAGGGCTCTCAAGCCGGACACGGTGCGCGACAATCCAGTCGTCGATGGCGGCGATTTCGGCAGGTGTCAGCCGCAATCCAAGCTTCGATCGCCGCCATACGATGTCCTCGGCGGTGCAGGCCCACTCCACTGACATCAGGTACCTGACTTCGCGCTCCGTCAAGCTGGCGCCGAACGACCGGCCGAGATCGCTCATCGATTTCGCGTTGCCGAGCAGTTCCGCGGCGCGGGTGCCGTAGGCGTGCGCCAGCCGGCTGGCGTGCGCCGGGTCGAGGAACGGATAGTTGCGCACCAGTCCGGCGCTCAGCGCCGCGATCGCGGAAACGTCGAGATCGCCGCCGGGCAACGGCGATTTCGCGGTCCAGCCTTCGCGGGGCGTGGCGCTGGGCAAATACGGCGACAGCCGCTCCAGCGCCTCCTCGGCGAGACGGCGGTAGGTGGTGATCTTGCCACCGTAGATCGACAACAGCGGCGCGCCGCCCGGCGTGTCGAGTTCGAAAACGTAATCGCGGGTCGCGGCCTTGGCTTCGCTGGCACCGTCGTCGTACAGCGGGCGCACGCCGGAATAGGTCCAGACCACATCCTCCGGCTTGACCGGTTTCGCCAGGTATTCGCTGACGGAGGCGCACAGATAACTGATCTCCTCGGTCGACGCTTTCACTTTCGCCGGGTCGCCCTCATAGTCGCGATCGGTGGTGCCGATCAGCGTGAAATCGTCCTGGTAGGGAATGACAAAGACGATCCGCCCGTCGCTGTTCTGGAACATGTAGGCACGGTCATGCGCATAGAGCTTGCGCACCACGATGTGCGAGCCCTGCACCAGCCGCACCTTTGCTCTTGCGTTGACGCCCGAACCCGACGCCAGCACTTGCTCGACCCAGGGACCGCCGGCATTGACCAGCACGCGCGAGCGAATCGTGCTGCGCTTGCCGCTGAAGGCGTCTTCGACGGTGACGTGCCAGATGCCCTCGGCCTGCCGGATCTCGACCGCGCGCGAGCGGGTGCGGATCTCGGCGCCGCGATCGGCGGCGTCGCGCGCAGTGAGCACCACGAGGCGCGCGTCGTCGACAAAACAGTCGGAGTACTCGAAGCCTTTGGTGTAGCGATTGGGCACCAGCGGCTTTCCGACCTCGTCCCGCGTGAGATCGACCGAGCGGGTCGGCGGCAGCAGGACCCGGCCGCCGATATGGTCGTAAAGGAACAGTCCGAGCCGCAGCAGCCAGGCCGGGCGCAGCCCGTCATGATGCGGCAGCACGAAGCGCAAAGGGCGGATGATATGCGGCGCGATCTTCCAGAGGATTTCGCGCTCGATCAGCGCCTCGCGAACCAGCCGAAACTCGTAATATTCGAGATAGCGCAGGCCGCCATGCACGAGCTTGGTCGACCAGGACGACGTCCCACTCGCCAAGTCGTTCATTTCACAGAGGAAAACCGTGCTGCCCCGACCTGCGGCATCGCGCGCGATGCCGCAGCCGTTAATGCCGCCGCCGATGATCGCGAGGTCGAAAATTCGGTCCAAAGCCGCTTCCCCGGCGCTCGCCTGTTCACTCTGACGATCTTGCTTTCGATTTGGAGTAATCACAACCAAATGTGAAAGCAACCGAAAAGGAAACGGGCCGCGGGACGCGTCGGCGCACGGTCGCGTTGCACGCGTTGCGATGGTGGCCTGCCCCGTCGGCCCGTATTATCTCGATGCGGAGATGCTGGTACCGCAGCAAAATTTAACAGGTTGGCAATTAAAGGCGCGGCATAAACTCGACCGGCACGGTGTCGATGAAGTGCACAGGAGATCTTTCATGAGGGTCGATATTTCCCGGGTCCCGGCGCTTATCAGCATTTTCGCGTTCATCCTTGTGGCTCCGCATGCGGCCTCGGCGCAGTCCGCGGATGCGGAACAGCAACAGTTCGCCGATGCCTGGATGGTGGCGGTCAAATCTCAGGACGTGGCAAAGGTGAAGACGCTTTTTCACCCCGCCACGCTTGCCTGCATCAATGACGCCACTCGCGATTTTTTTGATTCCAATTTTAAGGAAGAGCTGTGGGACGGCACCGGGCTCGGCGCGAGCTACCACATCGAGAGCGTCAGCGCGCTTCCGCGACCGGCGCCGATGGGCGCCTTTGCCGAGGAGGGTTTCGCCTATCCGGTCGAGCCGACGCACCAGTTGCAGATCGAGGCGGAGACCAAGGACCACCGCACGATGACTATCCTCCGGTTTTTGGCGCAGGCAAATGGCCACTGGTACATGGTGATTCCTTGCCCCAACGCGATAGGCTTGACGCTCTTCGCGGGCCAGAGGGCCGAAACCGAGCGGCAAATGGCCGAAGGCGCCGCGCTCGCGGCCGGCATGCCGCAAAAACTTCGCACGGAAATCGAGCAGCTATTGGCGCAGGGCCGCTGGTTCGATGCGACCGACCGCTATCGCGAGGCAACCGGCGCCGACCCCGCAACCGCCGTCAAGGTCGTTAACGCGATGGCGGCGAAGAAGTAGCTAGCGCCTTCTAGAACTTCCAGAATTCTAAAGTCGCGGATCGTCCTGCCCGATCGGCTGCGGATGCCCCTGATCGTCGATCGAGACATAGGTGAAGTTGCCGTCGGTCACCAGGATCGAATGCATCTCCTTGCGGCGCAACACCCAGGCCTCGAGGTGGACGGTGACCGAGGTCTTGCCGATCCGGACCAGATTGGCATGAACCGAGACGACGTCGCCGACGAACACCGGCTTGCGGAAATTCATCGCGTCGATCGCCACCGTGACCGTGCGCGACTTTGCGATCTTGGAGGCGAAGATGCCGCCGCCGATGTCCATCTGGCTGAGCAGCCAGCCGCCGAAGATATCGCCGTTCTGGTTGGTGTCGGCGGGCATCGCCAGCGTGCGGATCGACAGGTCGCCGCAGGGTTCGGTCTCCGCGATCGGCGGGGCGTGAATGGCTTGCGTGTCGGTCATGTCAACGGCCCCCGCGAAGGCGAATCGGAAATCGGCTATTTGAAACTATCCCAGCCGGCGTCCGGCGTGAACCGGCCGCCGAACTTCGCGGCCAGTGCGCGCAAGGTGGAGACCACATTTTCCGGCCCGCGGGTCCGCGCGTAGTTCAGCGGGCCGCCGCGGAACGGCGCATAACCGGTGCCGAAAATCATCGCGCCATCGACGGCGTCTGCATCCTCGACGATGCCCTCGCGCAGGCAGGCGACACAGAC
>DATANB010000088.1:0-1701 GCA_036266415.1 Bradyrhizobium sp.
GGTCTCCCAGATCCGCGGCACCCTGCCCGACGGAATTCTCGAGCCGCAGATCACGCGCATCGACGCGGAGAACGAGCCGATTTCCTACGTCGGCGCTCAGACGACCGACATGACGCTCGAGCAATTGAGCTGGTACATCGACAATACGGTCGCCAAGCGGCTTCTCGGCCTACCGGGCGTTGCAGCGGTGCAGCGCGTAGGCGGCGTGGACCGCACCATCCGCGTGATTCTCGATCCGGCGGCTCTCCAGTCGCAGGGCATCACCGCCGCGCAGGTCAACCAGCAGCTCCGTGCCAGCAACATGAACGGCGCTGGCGGGCGTGCCGAGATCGCCGGGTCGGAACAATCGGTCCGAGTGATCGGCAATGCCCAGGACGCCTATCAGCTCTCGCAGACGCAGATCGCGCTCAGCAACGGCCGCTTCGTCAAGCTCGCTGACCTTGGCCAGGTCCAGGACAGCAATAGCGAGCAGCGCTCGATCGCGAAGCAGAACGGTCACCAGGTTGTCACCTTCTCGGTCCAGCGCGCGAAGGGCTCATCCGAAGTGACTGCCTATGAGGGCGTGTGGAAAGAGCTTCAGAAGCTTCAGAAGGAAAATCCGAAGGTCCACTTCTCCGAGGTCTTCACCACCGTCGACTACACCAAGGCGCAA
Source organism: Bradyrhizobium sp. (assembly GCA_036266415.1). Classification (GTDB taxonomy): domain Bacteria; phylum Pseudomonadota; class Alphaproteobacteria; order Rhizobiales; family Xanthobacteraceae; genus Bradyrhizobium. The sequence goes on from DATANB010000088.1 coordinate 653, forward strand.
TATCGCTCGGCGATGGAAGGCCTGATCGAGGGCGCGGTACTCGCGGTCCTCGTGGTCCTGCTGTTTCTCCGCGACATTCGCGCGACCGCCATTTCTGCAGTCGCCATCCCGCTCTCCGCGATCCCGGCCTTCTGGTTCATGAGCCTGATGGGGATCACGCTCAATTTCATGTCGACGATGGCCATGGGCCTGGTCGCCGGCGTGCTGGTCGATGACGCGATCGTCGAGATCGAGAACATCGTCAGGCACATGCGCATGGGCAAGTCCGCCTACCAGGCAGCGCTCGACGCGGCCGACGAGATCGGACTCGCGGTGCTCGCGACCACGATGGCGATCGTCGCCGTCTTCTTCCCGGTCGCCTTGATGCCCGGCATCGCCGGCCAGTATTTCAAGGCGTTCGGCTTCACCGTGGTCCTCTCGGTGCTGATGAGCCTGTTCGTCGCCCGAATGATCACGCCGTTGATCGCTGCCTATTTCCTCCGCTCCCATGGCGTCCAGCCGCACGCCAACTGGAAGTGGATGGACGCCTATTTGAAGGTCCTCAATTGGAGCCTCGACACCTCCAAGGCCCACGCGCTGCTCGATCGGTTGCCCCGCATTCCGCGCCGCTTCGGCTATTGGGTAGTCGCAATCCTGTTGATGCTGCCGGTCCTGCTGGTCTTCGCCGCTGGTGCGGGCGGGATCACAATGGGTCTCGGAAAGGCCGGCGTGCCGGGCGCGGTGGGCTTCGCGATTGCGGTCATCGTCGCCCTTGGACTTGCCTATGGGGCGGCCAGGCTTCTCGCCTCCATCGTCCAAATGGTCGCAAGCGACTCGTTCGCCGACTGGCACGCGATCATGGTCGCCCGCTGGAATGCGCGCATGCATGACCACCGCCTGGCGATGGTCGCCGCGGGCTTCGCGACTCTCCTGCTCAGCATCGTGTTGTTCGGGAGCTTGTCGACCTCCTTCTTCCCGCCGCAGAACAGCGACTATTCGCGCGCCAACATCACGATGCCGCCGGGGACTACGCTCAAGGAGACCGAGGCGGTGGTCGACAAGGTCGCCGC
>DATANB010000089.1:0-2978 GCA_036266415.1 Bradyrhizobium sp.
TGTCGACGTCGGGCCGCGCAGCGCCCACATCGCAGGCCTGCCCTATGCCGCCTTCGCTAACCCCGAAGATATCGTCGAACCCAGCATCGAACTGTTCCAGCCGAAGGCCGATGATCCCGATGACTACGTTGCGGTGCGCTCGGCCAACGGCACCCGCTATGCCATCACCAACACCTGCGCCGCCAACGTTCTGGGCTACGCGAAACCGGGGCTGCACGCCTATGGCAATCCTGAAGCTGCACAGCGCGCGATGGCTGCGCTTGCCGACCTGATCGGTAAATCCATCGAAGACACGGCGCGCGCCATCCTTGATATCGCCACCGACAAGGTCATCCCGGTGGTCGACGATCTGATCGCCGAGTACAAGCTCGACCGCGATCAGGCCGTGCTGGTCGGCGAAGGCGGCGGAGCGGCGGCGCTCATTCCCCACGCCGCAAGCCGCACCGGTCTTCGTCATGTAATCTCAAAGGACGCCGAGGTGATTTCCTCGATCGGGGTCGCGCTGGCGCTGGTGCGCGATGTGGTGGAGCGCGTCATCCCCAACCCGCAGCCCGAGGACCTCAAGCGAATCCGTCGCGAAGCATTCGAGGCCGCGGTCAGGCTTGGCGCCGCGCCCGAAAATGTCGAGGTGACGATCGAGGTCGATCAGCATACCCACCGGGTCCGCGCCACCGCGATGGGCGCCTCCGAGATGCGCGCCCGCGAACGCGACGACGAGATCGGCGAGCCCGAGGCGCGAGAGATCGCCGCAAAGGCCATGGGCGTCGATTTGGCGCGAGTGACGCTCGCCGCTACCACGCCGCGGATGCGCGTGTTTCAGGGTGAGGTCGAGGAGCGATCCTGGCGGATCTTCACCAAACGCCGCAGCCCGGTTCGGGCGATCGATCTGGACGGCGTTATCCGTGTGCAGCGCAGCCATAGCGTGGTGCGATCCGCCTCAGCGCGTACCGGCCTCGGCGACCTTCGCCGGCTGTGGGAAGATACGACCATCTACAATGGCGACAGCGTCATCACGCCGGATATTTTCGTTATTGTCGGTGGCCAGATTATCGATCTGTCCGGCGTCAACTCGATCGACCAGGCGCTGGCCGTTGTCCGCGGCGAGTTCGACGGATTGGCCGAGAGCGACGCTATCGGGTTGATCAGCATTCCGCCATCACGCGGGCTGTAACATGGGTTCAGCGTCAACATACCCCTCCTGGCTGGCCGAGGTCGCGGCAGCGTCGCCGGAAACGCTGGGTCTCGTCATGCTGGCGGCCGATCCCTATGCCCGCCGTCTCGATCGTGCCGCCCAGTTCGCCGCCGTTCGCGACGCGCTCGCGGATGGAGCGGCTGCAGCCCAAGCCCTGCGGGAGCGCTTTCCCGATCTCGCACCGCAAAAAATTGCGCACGAGCTTGACGTGCCGATCGAGGCGACCGACGACGATCCAATGGTCGGCTCGCTCTGGCGATTTGCCGAATATCGCCAGCGGCCGGCCCGCATTTTGCTGTACAGCCGCGGGCTCGCGCCGCTCAATCGCGTGGTCGTCGGTGCTTTGGCCGTGCGATTGCTCGGCCAGGCCACGCCGCAAGATGTTTTCATCGCCCACGAGTTGTACCATCATACGGAGGCGATCCGATCGGATATGCCGATTGCGCGGCGCCACCAGCCGACATTGTTTCGAATTGGCGGCTGGCGCTGGCGGACCGGCATCGCCGCGCTGTCGGAGATTGCGGCCGGCGCATTTGCGCAGTCGCTTCTCGATCTGCCCTGTCATCCCAAAGTGCTGGATCTCGTTGCCGTCGATGCCATTTCCACCAACGCTGCGGCCACGCGGATCGCCGCCCGTATCGCCGCGGCAAGCGGGCTCGAACGGTGACGCTGGCCGGTCTCTCCGGTTTCACTTGAGTCGGCGGCCGGCTGCGCCGTACAATCGGGAGATGGCGACGTGCGCTAGACCTCCCAACCCAGCCCATCGCGGCCGGACGTTTTGATGAAAACGCGGGCGAGCAACCTGATGATCGGATCCACGACGCTTGCGGTGATCGCCGCGGCGTTCGCCGGCTTTCTCGGGTACCAGAAAATCCATGGCATCCAGCAGCGCGGCCCGCTTCGCATCGTTTTCGAAGGTTCCGCCAGTGGTCTGCGCAAGGGCGGCAGCGTGAATTTCGATGGGGTTCAGGTTGGCGAAATCCTCTCGCTCAAGCTGGACAACCCGCGCAAGGTCGTCGCCCTTGTCAGGCTGGATAACAGCGCCCCGATCCGCAAGGACACGGTAGTGGGGCTGGAATTCCAGGGGCTCACCGGTGTGGCGGCGATCTCGCTGACCGGCGGCGCTTCGGCCGCGCCCCCGGTGCCGCTGGACGAGGACGGCGTTCCCGTCCTGACCGCCGACCTGAGCGAGACCGAATCGATCCGCGATACCCTGCACAATGTCGACCGCGTCCTCGTCGGCAATCAGGCGATGCTGAAAAATGCGCTGCTGAATTTCGAAACCTATACCGCTGATCTGGCGAGCAAGGGTGAAGCGATCGACAGCATCATACGCAAGGCAGACACTGCCTTTGCGGGCTTCGACAGCGCCATGACCAGGATCGACAGCGTCGTGCCCAGTCTTGCCGACGGAAAGGCCGAGGAACTGTTTGAGAAAGTGAAGTCCATTCGCGAACTGGCCGAGAGCTTCAACAAGCGCTCGGGCGCCCTGATGGAGGAAGGCCGGCGCTCGCTTCTCGATATCAGCCAGGAAGCCATCAAGGTGACCCGCAAATTTGAACCGCAAGCCGGAAGCGGCGACAACCCGCCGCCACCAAGAAAGCCGAGCCAAAAACGGCAGTGAGGATCGGCTGACCCCGCGCGCCCTGAGCGTGGGTGCGTACACCGACAAGGAAACGGGTGCCAAAGCGCTCGAGCCGCGAGCCCGGTTCCGCGCGGAGTCCGGTGGTCTGAGTCCCGCACCGGTCTCAAAAGCGTCGCGATCATCACGTGTGATCCGATCCCC
>DATANB010000090.1:0-2015 GCA_036266415.1 Bradyrhizobium sp.
CGCGCCTCCTGCTCGCGCGCATGCTGGTGAATGTGATGCTGGAAGGCGCGGTCGGCGCCGTGCCGGTCGCGGGTGACGCTTTCGACGTGCTGTTCCGCGCCAACCGCCGCAACGTCGCGCTGCTGCGCGAGCACTTTGCGCGCACCGGCTATTGAGTCGGCCGTTAAGAAGCGGGATTTAGCGCTGTCGGGATGGTGAAGAGGCGGTCGAGCGCGACCAGGATCAGGCGCGAAAGAATCCTCAGCCAGGCGAGGACGAGGCGGAGGTTGTGTCCGACGGCGCTGAGAATGACGTTGGCGGCGTCGCCAGCGGCGCCTTTGAGGTAGCAGCGACCAAGGTGGCCGTCGGTCTTCATGTGGCCGATGGCGGCCTCAATGGCGGCACGGCGCCGCAGTTCGCGTTTGATGCTGCCGAACACGCCGCGCTTCTGGCCGGAGATAAAGACGCGGTGCGGGAGCTGGGTGTTGTGGCCGCGATAGCCTTTGTCCACATAGGCGCGCTCGATAGAGCGGCCGGTGAGCTGTTCGGTGGCGGCAATCACGCCACCGAGCGTGTGGCCATCGTACGGATTGCCGGGCAGCGCGGTGGCGTGCAGGACGAACACTCCGCCGGGGGCGCGGGCATTGGTGGTGGTGATCGAGGCTTTAACGCCGAACTCGTAAGGCGCGCTGGCTTTACCCTTGCCGATGCACTCGACCTCGGGGGCATGGAAGGAATAAAGCTTCCAACCGCGCTGGCGTTGCTGCTGCGAGCGGATTTGTCTGGCGCGTGTCAGCGGCCATCGAAACAGCGCTTGAAGCTGCGGCTGGCTGGCGATCTTGCGGCCGATGTCGCGAATGAGGCGGCCGAGCCGTGCGCGCAGGAAGCGCAATTGCCGCTGGTGGCGCTTGAACTGTTTGGCATGGGCATAGCGGCCCGCCATCATGGCGGCGCGTTTGGCGAGTCGCAGATACGATTGCCGCAGCCGCAGACCGTGCTTTTTGGCCAACCGATTGAGGCCCTTGATGGCGGCATGCAGCAGCTTGGCGTCGGTCGGGAAGCTGATCGCCTTGGGCTGCACCGTGGTGTCGACCGTGACCCGCGCCAGGTCCTTGCTGCGCAAGGCGCCGGCCTGATGCGCGATCCGCAAGCTCTCCGCCAACAGCAGCTCCAGCCTGGCGCCGAGCCGGCCGCGCCAATGGCTCAAATCTGAGCGCTCGTGCGGGAACGCGTGCTGGAAGAACTCCTCGCCGGTGAAGTACTGGAAATAGGGGTCGTAGACCCAACGCTCGCAGACCTGCTCATCGGATAGCGCAAAGACCTGCTTGAGCAGCAACAGCCCGATCATGAACCTGGTGGGGCTGGCGGGCCGGCCCTTGGCGCTGAACAAGGGCGCGATCTCGGCATCGAGCCACTCCCAGTCGATCGCGCCGGCGAGCCGCACCAGCTCGTGCTTCATGTTGATGATCTGATCGATCCGGGCGCGGAACAGATCCCCTTCACCCGTCGTCTGCGGCTTCTTTGGTCGCATCGTTCCCTCCGACGCGACCACGGAATCACGACTCGCGATTCGTGAGAATGCCAAAATCAAATTGCAAGCTTCCGCGGCTTCGCACCCCGAAATCTTGCAATCTCCAAACCAGCTTCGCAGCCGGAATCGACTCCCGATCAGACCCTTAGGCCTTGTTCACAGCCGACTCCGTAGTCTAAGGCGCGAGCACTCAGGCCAACGCCGCGATCGTTGCCGCGATCGGCTCCAGTGCCTTCTCGGTGGCGGCTTTTCCGGCGGCGATCGCTTCCTCGGCGCGGTGGAAATCGAGCCACCCAATGTGGCCGATGTGCGGGGTGATGTGCACGTCGGGCGGATCGCCGGCGAGCCGCATGCGGGTGAGGCGATCCTGCATGATGTTGAACGCCTCGATCATCACGGTGGAAAAGCTTGGGCGCACGCTGCGGCCGAAGATTTGGCGGCGCAGAGCGCGTTCGGCCCCGAACATGCCGCCTAGGCCAAGGAATCCATTGCGTGGCTTGCTTGG
>DATANB010000091.1:0-3846 GCA_036266415.1 Bradyrhizobium sp.
GCCACCAGGCCTGAATTCGTCCACGTGCACAAATGGACGCTGCATGATCTCGTGATGTGGGACAACCGCCAGACCATGCACCGCGTCCGCCGCTACGACCAGTCGCAGCCGCGCGACATGCGCCGCGCTACCGTCGCCGGCACCGAACCGACGGTGAAGCAGCAGGCGGCGGAGTAATTTTCTTCCCTCTCCCGCTTGCGGGGGAGGATGCCGGGCAAAGCGAGGCGGGTGTGGGCTGCCTCGGCGAATCCCGTTGCGGAGAGAGCCCCCACCCCGGGGCGCTCCCCCGCAAGCGGGACCGTGCGCCTGTCCAACTACGCATGCCCGGCTTCGTTCGACAGCATGCCCGGATCGATCCCGATCTTGCGCAGCGCGCGGAGGTATTTTTCCTCGACGTCGCCGCCGAACACCAGATCCGGATCGGCGTCGCAATGCAGCCAGCCATTGTCCTGGATTTCGGTCTCCAGTTGTCCCGGCGCCCAGCCGGCATAGCCCAGCGCGAGGATGGCGTGCTTCGGGCCGGCGCCCCTGGCGATCGCCTTCAGAATATCGACGGTCGCGGTCAGGCAAATCCCATCATCGATCCGCAACGTCGCATCCTCGATGAAGAAATCGCTCGAATGCAGCACGAATCCGCGGCCGGTTTCGACCGGGCCGCCTTTGAGGACCTTCATGGTCTCGGCGTTTTCCGGCAGCTTGATCTGGTCGGCCTTCTTGATGATATCCAGTTGCACCAGCAATTCGGGAAAGTCGATGCTGCCCGCCGGGCGATTGACGATGATGCCCATGGCGCCTTCGGACGAATGGGCGCAGAGATAGATCACCGAGCGCTCGAAACGCGGGTCTCCCATCACGGGCATGGCGATCAGCAACTGGCCATCGAGATAACCGCGTTCGGACGAATTGTCGCCCATGCCGGCTTCGCGGCGAACAATCCTCGGTTTTTTACCTTCAGGGTCCATCCGCAAAGGACTCTCGTGTTGCCACCTATCCTGATATCGGGTGGCAGTTCTGTCAATCAAGCTTCGCCCGGTGTTTGTTGTACATCACAACCAATTCAATGGTTTGCGTCCCGGCTTGCCTGTAAAGACGTCTCATGACCGTGATAGTTCCCGTCCGCGCCGCGCTCGGCTTTGCCGCAACCGTATTTGCGTCATCCCTGACGACCGAGGCCCGCGCCCAGGATGCCTCACCGTGGCAACGCGACGGACATTCGGCGGTCCGGCTGCTGGCGGGATCGCGCAGCGGCACGGTGCTGTTGGGCGGCATCGCCTTTCAGCTTCAGCCGGGCTGGAAAACCTACTGGCGAACGCCGGGCGATTCCGGTGTGCCGCCGCGTTTCGACTTCTCCAAATCGGAAAATATCGAAGCCGTGACCGTGCTGTGGCCGGCGCCGACCAAGTTCGACGACGGCGCCGGCGGTCACTCGCTGGGTTATAACGACGGAATCGTGCTGCCGCTGCGGATCGTGGCGAAAAATGCCGACAAGCCGGTGACGCTTCGCGCCGACATCGACTACGCGGTGTGCGAGAAGCTCTGCATTCCCGTCAAGGCCAATGCCGAGCTTGGCTTCGCCAGCGTGGCCAGCACCGAGGACAGCGCGCTGTTCGCAGCGCTCGACACCGTCCCCAAGCCCGCCAATGTCGGCGACCCGAACCCGCTGACCATCCGCGATGTCAAGCGCGACGGCAAGTCGGCCGTGCTGGTCGACGTGGTCAGTCCTGACGCAAGGGAGATCAACCTGTTTGTCGAAGGGCCAACGCCGGACTGGGGACTGCCGGTTCCCAAACTGCTCAAATCCGGCCCGCCCGGGGTCAAGCGCTTTGCCTTCGATCTCGACGGCGTGCCTCCGGGTGTGAACCCGGCGGGTGCTGCGCTCAAATTGACCCTGGTCGGCGGCGAGCGCGCCTACGAATTCAATATCAATCTGGATTAGGACCCGGTCATTCCGGGGCATGCGAAGCATGAACCCGGAATCTCGAGATTCCGGGTTCGCGCTAACGCGCGCCCCGGAATGACAGCGTTGGAAAAGTCCCACCCAACCAAATCTTAACGAATAGTTGATAGGCGGAATACTCGCCGCACGCCCGCGGCGGTCCCGAAGGATCCTCCGCAGTGGCCGTGATGGACGCACGATCCACGACTGTACGTACAGGCGCAATCGCGCGGTTGCGATCGATGCTGACCGGTTCCCTCGGCGGCACCAGCGAAGCCTCGCTGACAGGGCGGCTTGCCGGCACGATTTTCATGATCCGCGTCATCAGCGCGGCAATGGCCTATCTTGCCCAGATCCTGCTGGCGCGCTGGATGGGCGGTTCGGATTACGGCGTCTACGTCTATGTCTGGACCTGGGTGCTGTTGCTCGGCAGCATGATGGATTTCGGCATCTCGGCATCCGCGCAAAAGATCATTCCGGAATATCGCGCCCGCGGCGAGCACGCGCTGCTGCGCGGCTTTCTCTCCGGCAGCCGCTGGATGACATTGGTCGTCTCCGCCGTCGTCTCGCTGCTGCTGGCGGGCGTGGTAAGGCTGCTGTCGCCGTGGATCGACGCCGGCGCAATTCTGCCGCTCTACATCGGCTGCCTCACGCTGCCGGCCTTCGTGGTCGCCAACGCACAGGACGGCATCGCGCGCTCGCATGACTGGATGCGGCTCGGATTGATGCCGCAATTCATCTTGCGCCAGGCGCTGATCATCGGCCTCACCGCCGGCGCCTTCGTGCTCGGATTTCATCTCGGCGCCACCGCCGCGATGCTGGCCAGCGCCGCCGCGGTATGGATCGCCATGATCGGCCAGATGCTGGTGCTGAACCGCCGGCTCGGCGGCCATATCGAACCCGGCCCCAAGGCCTACGATTTTCACGGCTGGCTCGCGATCTCGCTGCCGATCCTGCTGGTCGAGGGTTTCTACCTGCTGTTGTCCTACACCGACGTGCTTGTGCTGCAGCAATTTCGCGCCTCCGAAGAGGTCGGCATCTATTTCGCCGTGGTGAAGACGCTGGCGCTGGTCTCCTTCATCCATTATGCGATGTCGGCGACCACCGCGCACCGGTTTGCCGAATATCACGCGCTCGGCGACAAAGAGCGGCTGTCGGCCTATGTCGCGCATGCGATCAAGTGGACGTTCTGGCCCTCGCTTGCCGCGACCGTGCTGCTTTTGGCATTGGGCAAGCCGCTATTGTGGCTGTTCGGACCGCAATTCGTGGTCGGCTACGACATCATGTTCGTCGCGGCCATCGGGCTCGTGGTGCGATCGGCGATCGGCCCGGTCGAGCGGCTGCTCAACATGCTCGGCCACCAGCATATCTGCGCGCTGGCCTATGCGCTCGCCTTTGTCATGAACGTGGCGCTCTGCGTTGCCCTGGTGCCGCGCTTCGGCGGCCACGGCGCCGCGGCGGCGACCTCGATCTCGCTGGTGTTCGAGACCGTGCTGCTATTCTGGATTACGCGGCGGCGGCTCGGCCTGCACGTACTGGCGTTCGGGAAGCGAAACTAAGCCTCTCCACGTCATGCCCGGTCTTGCGCCGGGCATCCACGTCCTTCAGATCACGACAAGCAAGACGTGGATGGCCGGGACAAGCCCGGCCATGACGAATTTGGCCGTCGGGGTTAAGAAACTTTCTTACTCCGCGGTCCAGCCGCCATCGATCGAGAGATTGGCGCCGGTGATCTGCGCGGCGTCGTCACCGCAGAGATACAGCGCCAGCGCCGCGACCTGTTCGGAGGTGACGAACTCCTTGGTCGGTTGCGCTGCCAAGAGCACGTCATGGATGACCTGCTCCTTGGTCAGGTTGCGCGCCTTCATGGTGTCGGGAATCTGCTTCTCCACCAGCGGCGTCCAGACGTA
>DATANB010000092.1:0-43500 GCA_036266415.1 Bradyrhizobium sp.
GGCGGGTTGTTTGAAAATTCGAATCTTTCCCAGGAGTCCCTGTGAAGACATGCTTCCATAGGGACGACATTGAGAAATTTCGGCGCGTCGCCTCGCGCGGGCAGAACGATACGCCGTGTCCGCGACACGAGATCCAAAAAAGCCCCGCCCGGCGGGGGGGACCGGACGGGGCCTCGATGTCCGGACGCCGTTGCGGCGTCCCGGACGATGCGTTCAGGCGTTACTCGACCACCTGAACGATGCGGCGCGAGCGCGGTTCGACCAGCACGGTCTGGCCGTTCACCACGGTGTAGCGATAGGGCGTGATGCCGAACGTCTGCGGCACGTCGTAATAGGTGACGCCGGTTTCCGGCAGCACGCCGCCGACCACCACGCGATCCGGAATCGTGTAGTTCGGCACGCGCTCGCGCACGATGTATTCGCGGAACGCCGGTCGCTGATCGACCGCGATGCCGACCTCGTCGTTGACAACGCCGCCGCGAACCACACCCGTCGTGACCACGCCCTGCGCCTGCGCCGCGATCGGTGCGCCGATGGCGCCCGCGATCACCGCAATGGCAAGTATCTTCCGCATGCTCCTGCTCCTTCGCGATTGCTGCGCGCCGGCCCTGCGACCGACACGCAATCTCAGCCAATGCATCGGCGGCCGCATCGTTCCCGGGAAAACGCGGCCTCAAACGCGACATTTTTCGGCATTTTTTGTGCGCGGCGGAACCGGCTGAGGCGACGGGTGTCTGCTATCGTGGAACCGCCGAGGCGGATAAAATGCGAACCTCGATTCGACTTTTCCCAACAGCGCCACAGCGGAGAGATTTCAATGACCCTCACGGTTGCCCATATTTCACCGATCATGTCCGTGATCGCGGGCCTGCTCATTCTCATCATGCCGCGGCTTTTGAATCTGGTGGTCGCGATCTTCCTGATTCTCAACGGCCTGATCGGTCTCGGCCTGTTGAAATGGCTGCACATGTAGACCGGGATGACTTTTCTTCGAATCGTCATCCCGCTCTACCTTTTTGTTTGAGCATGATCTTTTCGGAAAACCGGTTCCCACTTTTGCGGATCATGCTTCAGCGCCCTAAACCGGGGCTCGCGGCTTGCGCGGAACCCGCCAAAGTGGTGTAAGGCGCGCAACTTCCTCCCCTCTCGCGGATTATATGCAGTCATGGCCAAAGCCGTAGCGAAGACCAGGAAAATCGCAGCGAAATCAAAGCCATCGATGGCGGTTCGGGCCAAGCCCGCGCCGTCGGCTACGGCGCGGAAGGCGCTCAGGAAACGTTCAGCCAAGCCGGCGCCGAAGGCGGTCGGGAAAGCTGCCGCTGGCAAGTCGGCTGCGGGCGATGCGAAATCCGGCAAATGGGTGTTTACCTTTGGCGAGGGCAGGGCAGAGGGCAAGGCAGGCTTGCGCGATTTGCTTGGCGGCAAGGGCGCCAATCTCGCCGAAATGGCCAATCTCGGGCTACCGGTGCCCCCCGGCTTCACCATTCCAACCTCGGTCTGCACGTATTTTTACGCCCACAACAAGACCTACCCCGCGGCGTTGAAGGCGCAGGTCGAAAAGGCGCTGGACCACGTCGGCAGGCTGACCGGCAAGGCGTTCGGCGATCCGAAGAATCCGCTGCTGGTTTCGGTGCGTTCCGGCGGCCGCGCCTCGATGCCGGGCATGATGGACACCGTGCTCAATCTCGGCCTCAACGACAAGACGGTGGATGCGCTTGCCGAAATGTCCGGCGATCGCCGCTTCGCCTATGACAGCTACCGCCGCTTCATCACCATGTATTCCGATGTCGTGCTCGGCTTCGAGCATTCCCACTTCGAGGACATTCTCGACACCTTCAAGGACAGCCAGGGCTATACGCTCGACACCGATCTCACCGGCGATGACTGGATCGAACTGGTCGGCCGCTACAAGGATGCGGTGGCGCGTGAAACCGGCAAGGAATTCCCGCAAGATCCCCACGCGCAATTGTGGGGCGCGATCGGCGCGGTGTTTTCGTCCTGGATGAACGCGCGCGCGGTGACCTACCGCCGGCTGCACGATATTCCCGAATCCTGGGGCACCGCCGTCAACGTGCAGGCGATGGTGTTCGGCAATATGGGCGAGACCTCGGCGACTGGCGTCGCGTTCACTCGCAACCCCTCGACCGGCGAGAGCCGGCTGTACGGCGAATTCCTGATCAACGCGCAGGGCGAGGACGTGGTGGCGGGCATCCGCACGCCGCAGGACATCACCGAATACGCGCGCCAGGAGTCCGGCTCCGACAAGGCGTCGATGGAAACCGCGATGCCCGAGGCGTTCAGGGAACTGACGCGGATCTACACGCTGCTCGAAAAGCATTACCGCGACATGCAGGACATGGAGTTCACGGTCGAGCAGGGCAAGCTGTGGATGCTGCAGACCCGCAGCGGCAAGCGCACCGCGAAAGCGGCGCTGCGCATCGCGGTCGAACTCGCCAATGAAGGCCTGATCTCCAAAAAGGACGCGGTGTCGCGGATCGATCCGGCGTCGCTCGATCAATTGCTGCATCCGACCATCGATCCCGCCGCCAAACGCGACGTCATCGCCACCGGCCTGCCGGCCTCGCCGGGCGCCGCCTCCGGCGAAATCGTGTTCTCCTCCGACGAGGCCGCGAAGCTGCAGGCCGATGGCCGCAAGGTCATTCTGGTGCGGATCGAGACCAGTCCCGAAGACATCCACGGCATGCACGCGGCGGAAGGGATTCTGACCACCCGTGGCGGCATGACCTCGCACGCCGCGGTGGTCGCGCGCGGCATGGGCAAGCCCTGCGTCTCCGGCTGCGGCTCTATCCGCGTCGATTACGGTCGCGGCACCATGAGCATCGGCCCGCGCACCTTCAAGACCGGCGACGTCATCACCATCGACGGATCGCTGGGCCAGGTGCTGGCCGGGCGGATGCCGATGATCGAGCCGGAAATGTCCGGCGAGTTCGGCACACTGATGAGCTGGGCCGATTCCGTGCGCAAGCTCGGGGTTCGCGTCAATGCGGACACGCCGGAGGATGCGCGGACCGCCATCAAGTTCGGCAGCGAGGGCATCGGGCTTTGCCGCACCGAGCACATGTTCTTCGAGGAAACCCGGATTCGCACCGTGCGCGAGATGATCCTCGCCGAGGATGAACAGGCGCGCCGCGCCGCGCTGTCGAAGCTATTGCCGATGCAGCGCGCCGATTTCGTCGAACTGTTCGAGATCATGAAGGGCCTGCCGGTGACGATCCGGCTGCTCGACCCGCCGCTGCATGAATTCCTGCCGCACACCCAGGCCGAGATCGAGGAAGTCGCGCGCGCGATGAATACCGATCCACGGCGGCTGGCCGATCGCGCCCGCGATCTCGCGGAATTCAATCCGATGCTCGGTTTCCGCGGCTGCCGTCTCGCCATCGCCTATCCCGAGATCGCCGAGATGCAGTCCCGCGCCATCTTCGAAGCCGCGGTCGAGGCGCAAAAACGCACCGGCAAGGCCGTCGGGCTCGAGGTGATGGTGCCGCTGATCGCGACCAAGCAGGAGTTCGATCTGGTCAAGGCGCGGATCGACGCCACCGCGCAGTCGGTGATGAAGGAGACCGGAGCCAGACTGAGCTATCAGGTGGGCACCATGATCGAGTTGCCGCGCGCGTGCCTGCTGGCCGGCGATATCGCGAAGACGGCCGAGTTCTTCTCGTTCGGCACCAATGACCTGACGCAGACCACCTACGGCATCAGCCGCGACGACGCCGCGGGGTTCTTGGGTACCTACATCGCCAAGGGAATCCTGGAGATCGATCCGTTCATCTCGGTCGATCGCGACGGCGTCGGCGAATTGGTGAAGATCGGCGTGGCGCGCGGGCGCAAGAGCCGCCCCGGCCTCAAGGTCGGCATTTGCGGCGAGCATGGCGGCGATCCCGCCTCGGTTGCGTTCTGCCACGAGATCGGACTGGATTATGTCTCCTGCTCGCCCTACCGCGTGCCGATCGCGCGGCTGGCCGCGGCGCAAGCCGCGCTCGGCAAGGCGGTCGCCAGTCAGGCGTGAGTTCTCCCGTCATTCCGGGTTCGATGCTTCGCATCGCCCCAGCATGACGGCTTGAAGATACCAGGCACGCTATCGCACGCGCCCCCGTATTGATGCGGGGGACAGATTTTCATGCCCCCAGCAAATTTTCATTGACCGGATATTTACCACTTTGTTGCAGCGGCTGTTTACCAAGGTTTTTGATGCGACCGGCGCAGATGCAGCAAGTACTTGCGTGTATCGCGCCTGCAACGCCGATTAACTCCCTCGCAACCTAAATTCGATATTACCAAAAAAGATCGAATTGCACGGAAGTACTGCGTTCGATCACGTGTAGCGTTGCGTTGCGTGAGTTAGCGATGTCAGTAAAGCGTAACCGGCCGAAGGGCGCGCGTTTGGCGCCTTTCGGCCTCGGTCTTTGCGTCTTCGCATTGATGCCGACAGAAATCGGATACCAGGATATCGCCTCGCTGCTGGCCCGGCAGCCGGGCGTCGCCGAACGCTGGCAGAAGCGGGTGTTCTCCGCCGCCAGCACCATCCAGCTCGCCACCTACAGCTTCGGCCGCCCGATCGGGACCTCGGTTCCCCATACCGCGACCTATCGGCTGGCCAGTCTCGACAACCAGGGCATCGACGTCACGGGTTCGGTGACGCGCAATCCGCTCACGCAGGTGCCGCCGCGCTACCAGGCTTCCGATTTCCCCAAGGTCGATCGTACGCTGAAGGGCGATCGCCTTGTCACGGCTCGGCCGGAGACGCCGGCGCCCGCCAATGCCACGCCCGCGCTGGAGGATCCATCGACATCCAATGCTTCGGTAGTCGGGGCGAAAACCGCCGCCGCGCCGGCCGCGGAGCGCGCGCCGCTCGATCCGGAGCTTCAGGCGGCGCTGAGCGCTCCGCCGCTCGCCCAATATGATATTTCGATGTCGCTCGAGGCCCAGCCGCTCGACGACCTGAAGGTCGCGCCCGATGCCACTGCGATCCCGCTTGAACCCGCCCCATCGCGTGACGGCTTCTCCGTGAAGACCGCAAGCCTGTTTTTCGGAACCTCCTCGCTCGGCGCATCCGCGGAGAGCATGGAGCGCTGGAAGCCGGGGGAAGAACCGTTGATCGTGATACCGCTGCCCGATCCGGACATGAAGGTGATGGCGTCGCTGCCGTCAACCGCCGATGAGGCGTCCAGAGCGATCGAGAACGGCGAGAGCGTCGCTGCCAAGGGCGAAGTCAATTCCGACAATCAGCGCGCCAAGACGCCGGCCGAACGCCTCGGCCTGTTCGACGAGAAGGCCCGCGCCAAATCCGAGAAATGCCTCGCCGAGGCGGTTTATTTCGAGGCCCGCGGCGAGGCCGTCCGCGGCCAGATCGCGGTGGCGCAGGTGGTAATGAACCGCACCTTCTCCGGCTTTTATCCGAACACGGTGTGCGGCGTGGTCTACCAGAACAAGCACCGCCACTATGCTTGCCAGTTCACCTTCGCCTGCGACAATGTTGCCGACGTGGTGCGCGAGCCCGACATGTGGGACCGCGCCAGGAAGATCGCCAAGGCGATGCTCGACGGCCAGCTCTGGTTGCCGGAGGTGGCGAAATCGACGCACTACCATGCCTATTGGGTGCATCCGTCCTGGGTGAGCGAAATGAAGAAGATGTACAAATTCGGGGTGCACACCTTCTACCGGCCGCGCGCCTGGGGCGACGGTAGCGACGCGCCGAGCTGGGGAACGCCGAAGCAGACCGCGCTAATTTCCGCGGAGCTGGCGGAAGAGGCAAAGAGTTCGGCGGAATTGTCGCAAACGACGGTGCGGCGTTAGCACTCCTGCTCAGGCATCGATATCCAGCGCGACGTCGAAATTCGGCGCCGAATGCGTCAGCGCGCCTGACGAGGCATAGTCGACGCCGGTGGCGGCGATCTTGGCGATCGAGTTCTGGGTGACGCCGCCGGACGCCTCCAGCACGACGCGTCGATCGGCGAGTTTCACCGCCGCGGTCAGATCGGCGATGTCCATGTTGTCCAGCAGCACCACGTCGGCGAGACCGCTGTCGAGCACCTCGCGCAGTTGTGTCAGGTTGTCGACCTCGATCTCGATCTTGACCAGATGCCCGGCATGGGCGCGGGCGCGCTGCAATACCGGCGTAATGCCGCCGGCGACCGCGATGTGGTTGTCCTTGATCAGGATCGCATCGTCGAGCCCGAAGCGGTGATTGAAGCCGCCGCCACAGCGCACCGCATATTTCTCAAGCGCGCGCAGGCCCGGGGTGGTCTTGCGGGTGCAGCAGATGCGCAATCGGGTGCCGGCGGTATGGCGAACATAATCGGCTGTAAGCGTGGCGATGCCGGACAGCCGGCCGACAAAATTCAGCGCGGTGCGTTCGCCGGCCAGCACGGCGCGCGCCGGGCCCGAAATCGTCAGCACGTGCACGCCGGCCGCGACGGTCGCGCCATCGCGATAATGGGCGCGGATGGCGATATCGGGCGACAGTTTTTGAAACGTCGCAACCGCCAGCGGCAGTCCGGCGATCACTCCCGCCTGCCGCGCCACCAGGATGGCATGGGCGGGGGTTGCTTCCGGGATGGTGGCGATCGAGGTGATATCGCCGGCGCGGCCGAGATCCTCATCCAGCGCGCGCTGCACCGCTTCGTCGATGACGAGCGGCGACAGGAACGCTTCCGGGTGCAATAGCGAGGCTGGCGTGGTCACGATGCGCCTTTCCGCCTCAGGCGATCATCGGCTGCGGAGAACGCACCGCCGCGCTTCCGGCGAGCGATGCCGCGATTTCCCGCGCCGCTGTCAGCGTCGTCATGGTGCGATGCGCAAGCTCCGGTCTCTCGCCCGGATAATCGATGCGATAATGCGCCCCGCGGCTTTCGCGCCGCGACCATGCCGCCGCCGCCACCAATAGCGCCGTTGTCGCCATATTGCGCAGCGCGACATTGCCGCCATCCCGCTCGATGGCCGCAAACGTCCGCACCGCTTTCGCGAGCTGCTCGCCGTCGCGGATCACGCCGACATGCGAGGTCATCATCGCCCGCAAGTTCGCCTCCGCCAGCGTCGGCATGACGGAATTGCGCGTGTCTGCCGACGCCGCCGGCAGGCGGGCAGGCGCCGCGATGCTGTGGCCTGCGATGTCTTCGGCGATGCGCGCGGCATAGACCACGGCCTCGAGCAGCGAGTTCGACGCCAGCCGGTTGGCGCCATGCGCGCCGGTCGACGACACTTCGCCACCGGCCCATAGGCCCTTCAACGTGGTGCGGCCACGCGTATCCACGGCGATGCCGCCCATATGGTAATGCGCGGCCGGCGCCACCGGGATCGGCTGCTTGGTCGGATCGATTCCGGCGGCGACGCAGCTTGCATAGACAGTCGGAAATTTCTCGGCGAACTGCGCGCCGGGCGCTACTCGCGCGTCGAGGAACGCGCCATGGCCGGCGGCGATTTCCGCGAACACCCCGCGCGCCACGATGTCGCGCGGCGCCAGTTCAGCCAGCGGATGCCGCGGCAGCATGAAACGTTCACCCCCGTCGTTGATCAGCGTGGCGCCCTCGCCGCGCAGGGCTTCGGTCGCCAGAGGAGCGGGATCGCGGCCGACCATGATCGCGGTGGGGTGAAACTGCACGAATTCCGGATCGGCGATGACGGCTCCGGCGCGCGCGGCGATCGCAAGCCCGAGGCCACTGGCCTCGGCCGGATTGGTCGTCACGGCGTAGAGATGCCCGATGCCGCCGGTCGCCAGCACCACCGCGCGCGACGCGATGGTCAGCGGTCTCGCGCCGGCGTCGCCAACCCGGCGCAATTGCAGTCCCGCGACCGCGTCATTCTCGGTCAAAAGCGCTTCGGCGACGTAGCCTTCGATCACCCGGATCGAGGGCGTTGCGCGCACGGCTTCGATCAGCGCCGATATGATCGCCAGGCCCGCCATGTCGCCGCGGACGTGTACGATGCGTCGGGCGGAATGCGCGGCCTCGCGGCCGACCGCGAGCTTGCCCTGGAGGTCCCGATCGAACGGCACGCCGTATTGCAGCAGGTCGTGGATGCGGGCACCGGCTTCGCGCGCCAGTCCCAGCGCGACCGCTTCATCGACCAGGCCGGCGCCGACCGCGATCGTATCGGCGGCGTGCGCCTCGGCGCTGTCGCCTTCGGCGACGGCGGCGGCGATGCCGCCTTGCGCCCATGCCGTCGAGGCGCCCTGGCCCAGGGGCGCGGCCGAAATCACGGTGACCGGCCGCGGCGCCAGCTTCAGCGCGCAGAACAGCCCGGCGAGGCCACCGCCGACGATGACGACGCTGTCGGTGTTGCGGGTGAGATCGTGAATGTTGTCGCTCATATCGAGGCTTCTCGCTACTTGTCGTCACCGCGAAAGCGGCGACCCGTCACCACAGGCGGCAATTGTTCCACCCGCTCGGGGTATTTCTTTCTTTCCGAAACAACGGCCGCGGAGTACGGGTCCCGGCTCGGCTTCGCTTGGCCGGGACGACGATGGTCAGTTCTTCAGATTGATCATCCGTTCGACCGAACGCCGCGCCCGCTCGGCGATCAGGGGATTGACGGTGACTTCCTCGCGCAACAGGACCAGGCTGTCCAGGATCTTGGGCAGCGTGATCCGCTTCATGTGCGGGCACAGATTGCATGGCCGCACCATTTCGACGTCAGGCAGCTCGGCCTGCACGTTATCTGCCATCGAGCATTCGGTGATCATCACCACGCGCTTGGGATGCTTGTTGCGGACCCAGTTGATCATATGCGCGGTCGAGCCGGTGAAATCGGCCTCCGCCAACACGTCGGGCGGGCATTCCGGATGGGCGATGATCTGCACCGTTGGGTCGGCCTCGCGATAGGCCCGCAGTTCGTCGCCGGTGAAGCGTTCGTGCACCTCGCAGGCGCCCTTCCAGGCGATGATCTTCACGTCGGTCTGGGTGGCGACATATTTCGCCAGATACTGGTCCGGTACGAAAATTACCGTCGGCGCATTGAGACTCTCGACCACCGCGACCGCGTTGGACGAGGTGCAGCAGATATCCACTTCCGCCTTTACGTCGGCCGATGTGTTGACATAGGCCACCACCGGCACGCCGGGAAAGCGTTCGCGCAGCAGCCGGACATCCGCCCCCGTGATGCTCGATGCCAGCGAGCAGCCGGCGCGCGAATCCGGGATCAGAACCGTCTTGTGCGGGTTAAGGATCTTCGACGTCTCGGCCATGAAGTGCACGCCGCACTGCACGATAATGTCGGACTTGACCTTGGAGGCTTCGATCGCAAGCTGCAGCGAGTCCCCGACGATGTCGGCGACGCAATGGAAGATCTCCGGCGTCTGGTAATTGTGCGCCAGGATGACCGCGTCGCGGGTTTTCTTCAGCTCGTTGATTGCCTTGATGTAGGGCGCCATGAACGGCCACTCGACCGGCGAGATCACGTTCTTGACCCGCTCATAAAGATGCGCGGTGGCGCGCTCGACCTCGGGCGTCCATTCCAGCGACGGCATGGGGAGCGCGCGGGCGCGGTCGGCAGCGCTGACACGGCTGCGCATCCGGGCGCCGGGATTCCCGTGAACCGGGTTTCCGAAATCGTCGGGACCGTAGATTCCAGCGATCGGCATGGTAGCCTCCGTTTGGAAGCCTATATATACTCAATATGAGCATATTTAGGCTTTGAGAAATCCGGCCTCAAAGGGCCGGCGTTTTCCTGAAGCTTTCTCCGCAGCATTGCAGAGCGTTCGACCCGATAGACTTATCCTCATTACGAGCAAATCGAATATAGCATGCCTCCTGCGGCTTCGCTAGGTGCGCAGGGGACTAAATCGTCAAAGCTGTCCGCCCTGATTTGCAATGCTGTATTGCCGGGTGGGGTTTGACCCACAGGGGTGATTGGGATTTCCATGCTGATGCATTAACTTCGCCGCGCGGCGACAATGCCATCATCCCTGTCGACGATCTATTTCCTACGCGCGATGTCGATCGTCGCCTTCATTTCCGATCACCACGTTCTCAGCGATTATGTTCGGCGCCGTCACTTCGCGAACTTCGGAAATCGGAGCGCTAGTTGCACAGCCGGCCTGGACCGTTCACAGTCCAGGGGTTTCAAGAAGCAAGCATCAGGGAGTGCGTGTTGGGAACGTTCAAGGCGATCAGGATCGACAAGGCGGAAAAAGGCACCGCGGCCGCGCTCACCCGGTTCGACGAAGCCGAATTGATGGAAGGCGACGTCACCGTGCGGGTCGAATATTCCGCGCTGAACTACAAGGATGGCCTCGCCGTCACCGGCAAGGCGCCGGTGGTGCGGCGTTTTCCGATGATCGCGGGCATCGACCTCGCCGGCACCGTCGAGCAGTCGTCGCATCCGCAGTGGAAGGCCGGCGACAAGGTCATCTGCACCGGCTGGGGCATGGGCGAGACCCATCTCGGCGCTTACGCCGAGATGGCGCGCGTCAAGGGCGAATGGCTGGTGAGGCTACCGGAGGGAATGTCGGCGCGCGACGCGATGGCGATCGGCACCGCCGGCTTTACCGCCATGCTCGCGGTGCTGGCGTTGGAAAAGCATGGCCTGACCCCGACGCGCGGTCCCGTTGTCGTCACCGGCGCCGCCGGCGGCGTTGGCTCGGTTGCCACCGCCGTATTGTCCAAGCTCGGCTATCACGTCATCGCTTCCACCGGCCGGATGTCGGAGGCCCCCTATTTCAGCGACCTCGGCGCGGCCGAGGTGATCGACCGCAATGAGTTGTCGGGTCCGGCCAAGCCGCTGGCCCGGGAGCGCTGGGCGGGCGGTATCGACAGCGTCGGCTCGGCCACGCTGGCCAATCTCCTCTCGATGACGAAGTATGGCGGCGCTATCGCTTCATGCGGGCTGGCCGCCGGCATGGACCTGCCGTCCTCGGTGGCGCCGTTTATTTTGCGCGGGGTGTGCCTTCTCGGCATTGATTCCGTGATGTGCCCGATTGAGCTGCGCGAGATCGCCTGGAGCCGGCTCGCGCGCGACCTGGACCCTGTGAAACTAATTGAAATCACACACGAAATCGGACTCGACCAGGTTATCGACGCCGGCGCCAGGATCCTCGCCGGGCAGGTTCGCGGTCGAATCGTGGTGAAAATTACCTAAGGATGTTCAGACTTTACCAACCAAGCTGCTCCAATGTTGCCACGGTTGGTATGGTAAGCAGCGGGTAAAGAAATCAGGCGTTGCCCGCGCTCTAGTAAAGTCGGAGTTACAGCATGCTTGCGCGTTTCGTGTTGGGGGCCATCACGGCCGGCGCGCTGATCGCGCCAGTTCTGGCCGGACAGATGATGAATGCCGACGAGGCCCGCCGGTTCGTCGCCGGCAAGGTGTTCGCATTCACCTGCTTCGACGGCACGCGCGGCGCGGGCCGGGTGCTCGATGACATGGGTGCGGCCGGCGCGGTGCAATTTGCCGGCGCCGGTCCGGTCCGTCACGTGAGGCTGCCCGGCAATACGCTGCAGGTCCGCGGCCAGGCCGTCTGCGCGTCGATCAGGGGCGTTCCATTCGAGCCATGCTTCAATCTCGACAAGCAGGACGAGCGCAGTTTCCGTGGATCGGTCTCGGGCATGGGCTTTGCCTATTGCGATTTCCGTCATCAGGGCGCGGCGCAGATGCTGCTGGCGCGGGCGGTGGCCCGGCCGCGTTCGCGGCATCACGCTGACCGGACCGGCTCGGTGGAAGTGTCCGCGCGCGCCGAGACCCCGCATGTCGAGAGCGGCAGGATTGAGCCGGTTAAATCCGAGGCAAGATCGGAACCAGCGAAAACGGAAAACACTCCCGAGCTGCGCCGCTCGACCGACTGATCGGGCGCAGGACCTCCCAAGACACGCTTGTCGGCGCTTACGTCCCCGGCTGCGCCACGGCCACGGCCGGCGGCGTTTGCCTCCGGAACAGGATGCGCTGGTAGAGCCAGCCAATCGCCACCAGCACCAGCCCCAGACACATGAACGATAGCGCGCGATAGACGCCTGTCAGCGTCGACATGTCGATCAGGAACGCCTTCAGGATCGTGAGCGCGATCACGGCAGCGGAAGCCAGCCGGGCGCGCTGTGAATTGAAGAGGATGCCGATACCGAGCAGCGCCACGCCGAACGCCAGCCAAGCGATCGAATAGGTGTACTGTTCGACGCCAGTGGTCGCGCCTCTCGTCAGCACCGGGCCGTGATAGAGCCGGCGAATTTCAAATGTGACGTAAGTCAGCCCCAGAATCAGCGCGCCAGCCGCGATGGTGTTGGCATAACTGGCGGGCCGCCGGCCCGCCACCGCATAGGACAGCAGCAACGCCAGTAGCGCGGGCAGGGCGTAAGCCAGCAGCAGAAGGTTGATAAAGACGCCGCCGACATTGGTCGGCCAGAATATCGGCGTCTCCAGCAGCATCAGAACGAACACCGTGGCAAGTCCGGCATACAGGGTGAGCAACACCGCGCCGACATTGTGAACGATGCTGCCGCTGCGAATGCGCAGTCGCTCCAGGCCGATCGCCATGGCCAGCGCGACGCAGACTTGCAACGCGAATTCGGCCAGCGAGATGTGAACACTGTACATGTCCCCGCCGTTGACGGCATGGCGGATTTCCGAGAACGCCAGCAATACCGTGAACAGGATCGCCGCCGCCTCCACGGCGCGCAGCGGCGCATCGTCGCCGCGGCGGCGCAGAAAGTGACTTCCGATCCAGAACGACAGCGCCGGAATGCCGTAACCCCACAATAGCCAGTTGAAAATCGGCGTGGTGCCGACCGCATCGCCGACAATACGCGGCTCGTAGCCGATCCGCAGTACGACGATCCCGGCGAGGATGGAGGCCAGCGAGCGCAGGAACGGTATCGGCCGCTGCATCGAGATCCACGCGGTGCCCATCGACATCAGCGCCAGCGCAATCGTGAGCCAGCCTTTTTCCAATGCAAAGGTCAGCGCCAGCGCCAGCGCGCCCAACGCGCCGGTGGCAAACAGCGCAACCGAGATCGGCAGGCCCGGCCGGCGGTCGCGCCGGTTGAGAATTTCCGTCGCGGCGCCATACGCCGCCGCGAGCACCACCGCCAGTATCGCGAACGGGATCGAGCGATCCAGATGGGCAATGCGGGCGTAGAGCGTGATCAACAGCGCAAGCGGCGTGAACACGGCGGCCGCCGACCACACCACCGGGATGATGGCGCTGACCGAGCGGCCCTGCGCCATAAAACCTGCGGCGCCGAACATGCCTGCGAAGATCACGGCGGTGATCAGATGCAGCGTGACGGAAGCATCGGTCGCTACCGGGCCGATACCCGGCAACGGCCCGCCGGGCAGCACCAGCATGTCCGGATTGCCACGGACCGCCCATTCGGCGAACACGATGAAGACGAACAGGGCCGCGGCGCCAACGGCGGCGGTGGCCGCCTGCGCGCGCCATGCCACTATCAATGTGCCGGCTACCAGCAGGGCGAATACGACGACGGCGGTGTCGGCATGAAAGCTTGCGAGCACGATCACGGTCGCGCCCAGCAGGTAGGCGGCGAGCGATCCGGATGAGATCGGTTCGATCCGGCCCTCGTCCGCCGGCGGGCCGAACATGAATCCGCACACCACCAGCAAGGCCGCGAGAACAAAGCCCGACATGACGTGCAACGCGTGCGGTCCGACCATCGAGGGGCCGCATGGCAGGCAGGGGAAGGTCCAGAGCAGCGCGAAAGCGATGGTTGTGACCGCGAGCCAGCGCCACAGCCTGATCCGCGCCAGGCCGAACGCCGCCGCGGTGACGATTGCGAGATAGATATAGAGCGCCCAGTAGTCGGGCTTTTCCGAAGAAACCAGGATCGGGGTGACGAAGGCGGTGGCGATGCCGAGGCCGGCCAGCGCCGGCCCGTGCAGCAGCGCGGCCGCGAGCGTGCCCAGCGCCACCATTCCGAGCAGAATGAACGCGGTCGCGGGCACGAGAAAGCCGTACAATGCATAGGCGGCATAAACGGTCGCGAAGGCCACGGCGGTGCCCGCGGCGGTGAGGATCGCAGGGATGTTGGCGATCGGCAACGCCTCGATCGCGGAGATGCTTTCCTTGCGGCGCGTCCATTCGCCTGCACAAAGCAGCGCCAGTGCGAACGCGCCGCCGAGCAGCGTGCGCACGCCGGGTCCGAGCAGTCCCGCATCGATCGAATAGCGGACCATGAAGAAGCCGCCGAGCGCCAGCGTCAATCCGCCGATCCAGACCACCCAGCGGGTGCCGATGCGCTCCTCGAAGCCGGGCTGGGCCGGCGGAAGCGGCGGCGGCATCGCGGCCGCGGCGGCATCCTCTGCCGCAGTGCCCTGGTCAGGCGCGCCGGGCGCGACCGGTTCCGTCACCGCAGCCGTTGCCGGCTGCTCGGGGGCGACGCCCGGCGATGCAGTTGCAGGCGTTTGCTCAGGCGTCTCGATCGGGGTGAGCGGTGGCGTGACAGGCCTGGCTTGCCATGCCGCAGCATCCATCGCGTCAAGCCGCGCGCGCAGAATGGCGGCCTGGTTGAGCGCCTTGCGCGCGACAATGAACGCAACAATGGCAACCAGCAGTGAAAAAAATTCGAACGGCGTATCGAACATCTGGCCTCCAGGCGATCGGCCCGGCGTTGAGGGCTACCGCGTCAAATCTCAGGCGTCGTTGGGCCGTCAGCGCCGCCCGCGCACGCGCAGCCCGGGCGCCGGCCGCTCCTGCAGCACCTCGCGGCGGAAGCGAAACAGCGCGGCGGGTCGTCCGCCGGTCTGTGTCGACATCACGCCGGTTGGTTCGACCAAGGCGCCGGCTTCCACCAGCCGCCGGAAATTCTGTTTGTGCAGATGCCGCCCCGAGATCGCTTCCACAGTCCGTTGCAATTCGGTGAGTGTAAACTCGGGCGGCAAAAGTTCAAACACCACGGGGCGGTATTTCAGCTTGGCGCGCAGCCGCGCGATCGCCGTGGCCAGTATCCGCCGATGGTCGAAGCGCATGGGTATGCCGAGGTAAGGGATCGACTTGCGCGCCAGGGCCGCGGGGCGTCCGTCGCGCCGCGCCTCCTCGATCAGTCCGGCCTCATAGAGCAGTTCGTAGCGATCGAGCACGCGCTCCTCGTCCCAATGCGCGCCCTCGGTGCCGAAATACAGCCGCACGCGGTCCTTGCGGCTCAGCGCCCGCGCGGTGTCCGGCTGCTCGGTCTTGCCGGCCCAGCGCGTCAGCTCGGGGAAGATATCGCGCTCGATGATGTCAGGCCGCGATTCCCGCCAGTCTTCCCATGGAAAAAAACGGTACCAGGGCTCAAACGTGGCGCCCGGCGCGCGGGAGGCGTTGTCGGCGGCGCGGGTCAGCGCCAGGTAGCCGATCGAGGCGACATGGGTGTCGCCGGCCTGGGTATGCCGGCCGCGGTCGCCGAATGTATAGAGCTGCTCGACATAGCCTAATCGCAATCCCGCCTGCTCCTCCACCCAGGCGCGCAGGCCGATCTCGAAGGTACGGTGCGACACCGCATCGAACGGGCCGAACGGAAGCCCGGCGAGCTTGTCGCCGCCGCCGCTCGAGGCGGTAAGGATCAGCGGCTCGTTGCCTTCGATCGCGACGATCGCGGCGGTCAGGCCGATCTCGATCGGCGTCAGCAGCTTTTCGCTCATCTGGCGACGTTTGCGGGCATCAGTCGAGATCGATGCGGAAGGGGCGGCCCTCGACCGTCATGCTGCCCGGGCCCATTTCGTCAAGCGCGCGCAGCATCCGCCCGTCGCGCCCCAGCGCCTTGTCCGCCAGCGAGACGATCAGCCGGTTCGGCGATGCGATCGGAGAGGCCGCACGAATCCGCCGCGCGATCGAAATTTCATCGCGATGCGGGTTGAGCAGACAGGCGGCGGCAAAGGCGCTCGCGGTCGAGCGGCTGATGCCGGCGTAGCAGTGCACAACCAGCGGCGCGCTGCGGTCCCAGCCGCGCACGAAGTTCAGCACCTGCTCGATATGCGAATCCGAGGGCGCGACGAATCCATCCATCGCTTCGGTAATGTCATCCATCTGCACTTTCAGATGATTGGCCGGGAGCACCGACTCCGGCCGCTGCACCTGGTCGACATTGGCCATCACGGTGAGGACGTGACTGGCGCCGGTGGCCTTGACGGTGTCGGGAAGTGCGGCGAGCGAGCAGACGTGAATCATGGTGTTCCTTAAGGCTGTTTCGATTATAAGCCCGCGCGCGGGGTGGTGAAAGGTGGCGTTTACGGGTGCAATGTCTTGAACCGCGCCAGGAACCGCTTCTCGGCCTTGGCCGCCGTCCAGGGCGTCAAATAATCCTGACGCGTCGCCAGGGGCAGGCCGGGATCGCGGCCGAACAGGCGTTTCGCCTCGGCCTGCGCAAAGCCTGCAAGCGCCGTCGCCTCGAGATAGGCGGCGCCCCGGTCGGCATGCTTGATACGGTGCTCGAGCTCTGTACCGAGCACCGGCGGCAGTCCGAAGCGAATATGGATCGCCGCGAGCAGTCGCTTTTCAACCGCCTTGTAGTCCCCGCCAAGCACCGCCTTGAACGGCGAGATCATGTCGCCGATGACGTATTCCGGCGCATCGTGCAGCAGCGCCGCCAGCCGCACCCTGACATCGACGCGTGGCGTCTGCTCGCGCATCACCGCTTCAACCAAAAGCGTGTGCTGCGCCACCGAGAAGATATGCGCGCCGCTGGTCTGGCCGTTCCAGCGCGCCACCCGCGCCAGGCCATGGGCGATATCGGCGATCTCGATATCCAGCGGCGAGGGGTCCAGAAGATCGAGCCGCCGACCCGACAGCATCCGCTGCCAGACGCGGGCGGAGGTTTGCGGCGCGAACGGTTTTTTGGCCGTCATCTGACTTTAAGTCGGGGCGCTCGATGTGTTCCGGCGCAGCTGTCGTGGCAGAAACAGGTAACCAGATGGTCGTTGACCATGCCGGTGGCCTGCATGAAGGCGTAGACGATGGTGGGGCCGACGAATTTGAACCCGCGCGACGCCAGTTCCTTCGAGATCCTGGTCGACAGCGGCGTCGACGCCGGCACGCTGGCGGTGGTCTTGAAGTGGTTGACCTTGGGCCTGCCGTCGACAAAGTCCCACAGGAATTTCGAGAAGCCGGGACCCTCTTCCATGATCTTGAGATAGGATTTCGCGCTTGCGACCGCGCCCTCGATCTTGGCGCGGTTGCGGACGATGCCGGCGTCGTTCATCAGCGCGTGGAGTTTTTTGGCATTGTAGCGCGCGACCTTCGCAGGTTCGAAATCGTCGAAGGCGCGGCGGAAATTGTCGCGCTTGCGCAGAATCGTGATCCACGACAGCCCGGCCTGGAAACCGTCGAGAATGAGTTTCTCGTAGAGCGCGCGGTCGTCATATTCCGGCACCCCCCATTCGGTGTCGTGGTAGGCCATGTAGAAGGGGTCTTCGCCCGGCCACGGACACCGCGTCAGGCCATCGGCATGCAGGCGCGCGGCTCGGCTCATGCCACGGTCTGCTTCGGTGATGTCGGAAGGTCGTCCGGATCGGCAAGGCGGATGGCAAGGCCGCCCGAGGTCAGCTTCAATCCGGCGGCAAGTGCGTCGGCGGCACGATCGGTCCGGATCAGCGCGAGACCGTTGTGACCTGCCGTCGAACCTATCGTGCCGACCATCTTGTCGCCCGCGAGAATCGCCGTGCCCGGTTCCGGCGAAAAGTCCTCAAGAACGATGCGTACCGTTCGTGTGCGCGCGGTGCCGCGATGCTGCATCCGCGACACCACCTCCTGTCCGACGTAGCAGCCCTTGTCGAAATCGACGCCATTTAGCCGGTCCATGTTGGTCTCGTGCGGGAACGCATCGCCATACATGAAATCGAGGCCGCCACGGGGAACGCCTGCGGCGATGCGATGGGCATCATAGGCGGCGCTGTCCACCAGGTCCGCGCCGATCAGATCGGCCACTTTTTGCGCGAGCTCGGCGGGGACCAGAATCCGCCAGCCGAGCGCGGCGTTGCGGGGGTCGGCGAACGCCAGATCGGGCTTGAGATCAAAGTCGCCATCCCATGCCGCAAGCACGCCGAGACTGTCCGAAAGGTTTTCGACCGCGACCTTGGCGCGCAATTTGTAGAAACCGAGCTTGTCGGCGAGCGCCTGCGCCAGCGCGCGCGGGCAATCGATCAGGAACCCGCCGCCATGGCCGGAGGGCGCCTCGGTGATCAAGAAATCCGCCGTTATCTTGCCCTGCGGCGTCAGCAATGCCCCGAACCGGCCGAGGCCGGGCCGCAGCAGCGCGACGTCCGTGGTGACGAGGCCGTTGAGAAAGTCGCGCGCGCCTTCGCCGCTGACCTTGACCACGCCCCGGTCGGGAAGAAACGCTGCTTTCATAAGGAGTTCTCTGGCAAAGTTCTTGGGGAAACGCAGGTGCCCGATATCACATGGCAACGTAAGACGCTAAGGTATTGCGAACAAGGCCCGCCGCGGCATCAAGTTTGCGTAAAGCGGGCACCGAGGTTTCATGATTCAACGATTTGATACCATTCTAAAATCCGGCACCGTGGTCAATCAGGATGGCGAGGGCGTGCGCGACGTTGCCATCGCCGACGGCCGCATCGCCGCGATCGGCTCCCTTGGACAGGGCTCCGCCGCCGAGGTGATCGACTGCAAGGGCCTTCACATCCTGCCGGGCGTGATCGACACGCAGGTGCATTTTCGCGAGCCGGGCCTGACCCACAAGGAGGACCTCGAAACCGGTTCGCGCAGCGCGGTCATGGGTGGCGTCACCGCGGTATTCGAAATGCCAAACACCGATCCCCTGACCGTGAACGAAGCTGCCTTCACCAGCAAGGTGAAGAGCGGGCGTCACCGCATGCATTGCGATTTCGCGTTTTTCATCGGCGGCACCCGCGACAACGTGGCGGATTTGCCGGAGCTCGAACGCGCGCCCGGCTGCGCCGGTGTCAAGGTGTTCATCGGCTCGTCCACCGGAGCGCTACTCGTCGAGGATGACGAAAGCCTGCGGCGGATTTTTCGGGTGATCCGGCGCCGCGCCGCCTTTCATGCCGAGGACGAATACCGCCTCAACGAGCGCAAGGGATTGCGCGTCGAGGGCGACCCGCGCTCGCATCCGGTGTGGCGCGACGAGACCGCGGCGCTGCTGGCGACCCAGCGCCTCGTCAGGCTCGCCCATGAAACCGGTAAACGCATTCACGTGCTGCATATCTCGACCAAGCAGGAGATCGAGTTTTTGCGCGACCACAAGGATGTGGCCACCTGCGAGGTGACCCCGCATCATCTGACGCTGGAGGCGCCGGAATGCTATGAACGGCTCGGCACCCGGGCGCAGATGAATCCGCCGGTGCGCTCGGCCGATCACCGCGCGGGCATCTGGTACGGCATCGAGCAGGGCATCGTCGACGTGCTCGGCTCCGATCACGCGCCGCATACGCTGGAAGAAAAGGCAAAAACCTATCCGGCCTCGCCGTCCGGCATGACCGGAGTACAGACGCTGGTGCCTTTGATGCTCGACCATGTCAATGCCGGACGATTGTCGCTGGCGCGCTTCGTCGATCTCACCAGCGCCGGCCCGGCGCGGTTGTTCAACATCGCCTGCAAGGGCCGGATCGCGGCGGGCTATGATGCCGACCTTACGGTGGTCGACCTCAAGCGCAGCGAGATCATTACCGACAAATGGGTGGCCTCCCGCGCCGGCTGGACGCCGTATCACGGCGTGCGGGTCACCGGCTGGCCGGTCGGCACTTTCGTGCGCGGCGGGCGGGTGATGTGGCAGGGCGAGTTGCTGAGGCCGTCGACCGGCGAGCCGGTGCGGTTTTTGGAGACGCTGGGGGCTTGACGACTACTGCTTGGCCAGCGTGGTCGAAAATTCGCCGTTGCGGACGCGGACCGGGAGGCCTTCCACGAATTTCGCCACCGCGTCTTCGCCATAGGTTCTGACCAGCTCGGCGAATGCCGCGAACAGGCTTGCCTGCGCCAGGCAGTCGCCATCGACGCCATCGTGGCGTGCCTCCGCCCAGGCCTCGTTGAGATAGCTGAGCGCCGCCTGTTTCTGCTCGTGATCGGGCAGCGGGTCGCGGGCGCTGAAGGACACTGGATGGTTCATGAAACTCTGGCAGGCTCTGCGCGCATCCAGGGCGGAACGCGTCGAATGCGCGAGCTTTAGCATGCGGCGCGGAGCCGCCTAGACCAGTTCTTTAGGAAAGGTTAACGGCCCAAAATAAGATGAGTCGCCTGTTTCAATCCGATACGCGGGAGCCCGTCTATACGCTTTCGAGGTCGGTTCGCGTGAAAAAACACGCGGGGCAGAGGGCCCTAATTGGCGTAGCGGGCGGTCAAATCCCGCGAAATCTTCGAGCCTTCCTCGATGTAGCGGCGGATCGCCACCGAGGCCGCCGGCGTGCAGGTCCGGTAGGTCTGCTGGAACCCGTTATAGCCCCGGTTGAAGCCGGCGATCATGCGGGCGCGGCGATCGCCCGAGGGGGTTTCGGCATCGATCAGCGCCTGCATCTGGTTGCGCCATTTTGGGCCTTCATTGGTGCCGCAGATGCCCCGGAGGTAGTGCAGGGTGCCGAGAATCTCGGCCAGCCGCTGCAGGTCGCCGTCGAACGGCGCAGCCGCATCCTGGGCCCGCGCGGGGCTGGAAATGCACGCCGAGATCAGGATGAGAGCGGCCAGAAAATGCTTGGACATGAGCCCGCAGGATATGCCTTTTCAATGCGCTGGAAGCAAGGCGCGAGGGCTTGCGGATCAGGCCCGGAGCAGGCTTCTCGCCTGCCGGATCACCTCCTGCAGGCCAGAGGTGACCTTGAGATCGCCGATCGCGTCCGGCGCCAGCCACCTGAAATCGTCGAGTTCGTCGTTCAGCACCGGCTCGCCGGAAGTCCAGCGCGCCGCGAACGACATGATCAGATAGTGTCCGCCGCCGCCGGCTCCCGGAACCACTTCGCGCCATCCGGCAAGGCCGATGATCTGGATCTTGAGCGCGGTTTCCTCATCGACCTCGCGATGCAGCGCGGCGTGCAGGGTTTCGCCGAATTCGACCCGGCCGCCCGGCAGCGAATAATACCCCCTGGCCGGCGAGCGCGCGCGACGCACCAGCAGGATCCGGTCATCGCGGAAGATCGCGGCGCTGACGGCAAGCTGGGGATGGGGCGGGGGGGACGCCAGCGGCATCAGTGGGACATAATATAATCGACGTCGGCCTCGGAGCCGCCATTGATGATGCCGCCGGCCAGCGCCACCAGCGGCTTGACCCAGCCGGTGGCCTGCTCGGCCAGCACGGCCCGGGTCTTGTCCTGCCGGGCTTCGCGCATCGCGGCGCCCACCGCCGTCAGAATCGAGGTCATGGCGCCCGTGATACTGTCGAATTCGGCGCGGATGATGGCGTCAGCTGAATCATAGGCCTCGATCGCCAGCTCACGGGCCTTGAAATGGGACGCCATGAAGTGCTCCCGATAGGTCAGGGGATGCCAGCCCAGGAAATCTTCCGCGCATTCCGGGATGTCCGGAATCATCTCGAGCAGCATGACGGCCTCATTGAAGTGATTCAGATAGTCGCTGGCAAGCCCGGTGCGGGGATTGATGTTGGCGGCCCGCAGTTGCGCCGCCCGGGCCTCATCAGGGGCTGCCCGGCGCGGCGTCGGGCCATCGGATCGCGCGGGTTTGGAAGCCTTTGATGTCATCTGCCGCAGTGTTGACGGTCGGGGTTAAAAGGTGCTGAACGGATGCCTATCTGGACGACAGAATGTGCGGACGCTTCGTCATCACCTCGCCCCCGGCGGCCTTGCGGCAGATCTTCGGCTATATCGAGCAGCCCAATTTTCCGCCAAGGCATAACATCGCGCCGACCCAGCCGATACCGGTGGTTATCATCGAGAACGGCACCCGGCATTTCCGGCTGATGCGCTGGGGCCTGTTGCCTGCCTGGGTCAAGGATGTCGGTAACTTCAGCCTGTTGATCAATGCGCGCGCGGAAACGGTCATGGAAAAGCCGGCCTTCAAGAACGCGATGAAGCGCCGGCGCTGCCTGATCCCGGCGGATGGCTATTATGAATGGCAGGCCTCCGAAAAGCGCAAACGGCCCTACTTCATCCATCGCCGCGACCGCGCTCCGATAGGGCTAGCCGGGCTGACCGAAACCTGGATCGGCCCGAACGGCGAGGAACTCGATACGGTGGCGATCGTCACCGCGCCGGCGAGCGCCGATCTCGCGGCTCTGCATCATCGCGTGCCCGTGACGATCGCGCCCGGCGATTTCGATCGCTGGCTCGACTGCGGCGCGCACGATGCCGACGAGGCGATGGCCCTGCTAAAGCCGCCCGACGAGGGCGAGTTCGTCTGGCATGAGGTCTCGACCCGGGTCAACCGCGTCGCCAATGACGATGCGCAGTTGATCCTGCCGATATCAGCGGAACAGCGCGAGGCGGAAGAGCCAACGCCCGTGAAAAAGGCAAGCCAGCGCAAACCGGCGCCGGTGGCACCCGATGACGGGCAAGGTTCGTTGTTTTAGAACCGCTCATCGGTCGCCGGCGCCCGAGGTCAACCAGCGAGGGCGAGCAATTGCTTCAGCTTCAGCACGGCGCTGTCAGGTGTCGTGAGCACCGGCCGACCCGACGCCTCGGCGACCAGTGACGCCGCCGGCGCCATGCTGTATTGCGCGAGCGCGATGAGGTCGCAGTCGCGCAAGTCGCGTGACGCTTCGGCGACCAGGCGATCGTGTTCCGCGCGTTCCCCGCGATCCAGCGCCGCAAGCGCGCCCGTCGCCAGTTTCGGCACGACCTCGACCGCGCGGGGAAATTCCCGCGGCATCGAGGCAAGCGTCGGCGCAAACGTCGAGAGCAGGCCGATCCGGTGACCGCGCGCGGCGGCCTGCTCGATCATCGCATCACTGGGCTTGAGCACCGGCATCGGCGCGTGCTCGCGCGCGACCGCCTCGATGCAGGGGCCGAAGGCCGAGCAGGTGAAGAGGATGGCTTCGGCGCCGGAGGAGGCCGCGTAACGTCCGAGCATGAGGAAACGATCGGTCATCCCGGCGGTGAGGCGGCCATCGCGCGCGAGGTCGGCCGACAGGCTGTCGTCGAGCAGATTCATCAGGATTGCGTCCGGCCAAAGCCGGGCGAACGAGGACTCGATCGGCTGAATCGAATGCTTCAGGGCGTGGATGAGGGCGATACGCATCCTGTTCTTTCTGGCAGCGGCCCGGCCGCGGTGTCAATGTGCGGCGAGCCGCGGTGTCCTCCTCAACCACTACGGCGTCGGGTCTCGTCCGTCGAGCCATTTGGCGAAGACCACGCGTTCCTGCTCGAAATAGCCGAGCGACTCGTAGAAGGCGTGGACCTCCGCGTTATCCCCACGGACCATGAGCTGAAGCTTTTCGACGCCGCGGGCACGCAGCCAATCTTCCGCCGATGCCATGATCGCGCGGCCGTAGCCTTTGAAGCGATGATCGGGATCGACGGTCACGTAATAGACCCAGCCGCGATGGCCGTCGTGGCCGACCAGGACCGATGCGACAAGGGCGCCGTCATTTCGGCCGAGCAGCACCGTCGCGTTGGTCTCCTTCCGCGCCAGCGCAATATCGCCGGCAGGATCGTTCCACGGGCGCGTTGACCTGCAACGCTGCCACAGCGCAATCACATCAGGGATATCGCCGTCTTCGATTGCGCTGATGTTCAGGGGGGCGAGTTGAGAATTCACAGCACCTTGCCAGGGTTCATGATGCCCAGTGGATCGAGCATCGCCTTGATGGCGCGCATCAGCTCGATCGCGACCTTGTCCTTGACGTCAGGCAATTCGTCGCGCTTGAGCACGCCGATGCCGTGCTCGGCCGAGATCGACCCGCCCATCCGCAGCACGATGTCGAACACCACCGCATTGACCTCGTGCCAGCGCGCGAGGAAATCCGCCGCATCGCCGCCGACAGGCTGGCTGACATTGTAATGGATATTGCCGTCGCCGAGATGGCCGAACGGTACCGGCCGCGTGCCCGGTATCAGTTTCACCACGGCGGCATTGGCCTGTTCGATGAAGTCGGGCACCGCAACGACCGGCACCGAAATGTCGTGCTTGATCGAGCCGCCTTCAGGCTTCTGCGCCGCCGACATCTCGTCGCGCAGCTTCCAGAATGCTCCGCGCTGGGCGAGGTTCGCCGCGATCACGGCGTCATCGACGATGCCGTCGTCCAGACCCAGCTCCAGGATCGACTCCAGAGCGGCGCGGGCATCGTCGCGCGGGGAGGACAGTTCCATCAGCACGTACCAGGGATGCTTGTTCTCAAGCGGATCGTGGATGTCGATGCCATGACGCAGGCAGAACTCCACCGCGATATCGGACAGCAGTTCGAAACTGGTCAGGGTGCCGGCAGCCTCGTTCTGCGCAATCGAGAGCAGCTTCAGCGCTTGCGCGGGCGATTTAAGGCCGACGAAAGCGGTCTCCACCGCGCGGGGTTTCGGAAACAGTCTCAACGTCGCCGCGGTGATGATGCCGAGCGTGCCCTCGGCGCCGATAAAGAGGTTGCGCAGATCGTAGCCGGTGTTGTCCTTCTTCAGCTTCGACAGCCCGTTGAGAATGCGGCCGTCGGCCAGCACCACCTCCAGCCCGAGCGCCATCTCGCGCGCCACCCCATAGGCCAGCGCCGTGGTGCCACCGGCATTGGTGGATAGATTGCCGCCGATGGTGCAGCTACCCTCGGCGCCGAGCGACAGCGGAAACAGCCGGTCGGCCTCGGAGGCGCGTTGCTGGGCGATCTGCAGCACCACGCCGGCCTCGCAGGTCATGGTGTTGGAGGCGGTGTCGATGTCGCGGATCTTGTCCAGCCGCCGCATGGACACGACCACCTCGCCATTATGCGGGGTCTGGCCGCCGACCAGACCGGTATTGCCGCCCTGCGGCACCAGCGCGATGCGGTGTTCGCTGGCGAGCTTGCAGATGGCGGAAACTTCCGCGGTCGAGCCCGGCCGCAGCACCAGCGGCGAGCGCCCGTGAAACAGGTCGCGCTCTTCGGTAAGGTAGGGCGCGATTTCGGCCACTTCCGTCACCGCATATTTGTCGCCGACGATGCCGCGGAAACGCGCGATCAGTTCGGGCGAAAGCGGCGGCGCGGGTGGTTGAACGATATTCATCCTGCTCTCTTGCGTAAGCTCACGGCCGTCCCACCGCGGCGCGGCGCAGCCGGTCGTTGATCGCCTCGCCGAGCCCGTGATGCGGCACCGGCATGACCGCGATGGCGCGCGCGCCTCTGGTGTCGAGGGCGCGAAGATAACCGAAAAGATTGGCGGCGGCCTCGTTGAGATCGCCTTGCGCGGACAAATTCATCACTGTGGTTGCCGCCTCAACTCCCGGCATGCCGGCTGAACCGAACGCCAGCAGCGCTTCACCGGTGCCAACCCGCCCGGCATCGAGCCGCAGCGGCGTGCGCGGCGCGTAATGCGAGGCCAGCATCCCCGGTGCCAGCGGCTGGCCGGTCCCGGTGTCGGCATCCTCAGCCGGTTGCAACAATTTGCAGCCGAGCACGCGTTCGATCTCGCCGCGCGGCACGCCACCGGGGCGCAGCAGCATCGGTTGATCGAAGCAGCCGACGATGGTGGATTCGACGCCGACCTCGACCGGGCCGCCATCGACGATCAGATCGATTTTGCCGCCAAGATCGCCTTGCACATGCGCAGCCGTGGTCGGCGAGACATGGCCCGACAGATTGGCCGACGGCGCCACCACCGGCCCGCCGAACGCGCGCAGGATTTCCCGCGCGGCGCTGTGCGCGGGCACCCGGATCGCGATGGTATCGAGCCCGGCGGTGGCGAGATCGGCCACCGGGCAGCCTTTCGCTTTTACCAGCACCAGCGTCAGCGGCCCCGGCCAGAACGCGTTTGCCAGCGCGATTGCGCGCGCGTCGAAGCGGCCAATCCGCTCGGCAGCGCTGAGATCCCCGACATGGGCGATCAGCGGGTTGAACGCGGGGCGGCCCTTGGCCTGATAAAGCCGTGCGATCGCCTTGGCGTTGGTGGCGTCGGCGCCGTGGCCGTAGACGGTCTCGGTCGGGAACGCGACCAGCCCGCCCTGGCCGAGCAACCGCGCGGCGGCGGCCACGGCAGCCTCGCCGGCGGGCAGAATTGGCGTTGTCAGGCCCACATTCACTGGGTTTGGCGTCCTCAATTCGGCTTCTTGCGGTGTGCGAGACCCAAGGCTATAAGCCGCGTTCTTGTCGGAGTGTGGCTCAGTCCGGTAGAGCACTGCGTTCGGGACGCAGGGGTCGCAGGTTCAAATCCTGCCACTCCGACCAGAAATCATTGGGGTTTTTCTTCTGATTCAGACCCCCGGTCAAGTCGGCCGCCGTTTCGGCCGCCGAAACGGCGCGGCCTTTTGGGGACATGCCGAGGAACCCGGCCGCCTTCCAGACGGAGGGGGAGTTGAGGCGGCAACCATAGTGGCGAAGGCCGACTTTTGCTTTGGTGCACGTCATTGACCCGCAGCCCGGTCGCCATCGCGGTCAATCGCGAAATCCTTCAGGAGCGCTGAAGTCGATCCGGCGATCAAATCGCCGATCAACCGCGCGGCGAGAAAGCTGAAGGTGATGCCGTTACCGCCATATCCATAAGCGGCATAGATACCTTTCATTCCGGGAACCGGACCGATCAAGGGCATTCCGTCATCGGTTGTATCGAACGTGCCGGACCAGCGGAAGTCGATGTCAAGATTGGCGACCGGCCAGAGCGCTGCGAGTTTTCGCGTCAGCGCGCGGGCTTTCTCAGGGATCAGCCGATCGCGCTGCTCGGGCTGGATCGCATGGCTACTGTCTTCCCCGCCAATGATAATGCGCCCGGCTGTGGTCGTCCGCGCGTAATGATAATCCTTGCTGTCCTCCCAGATCAGCGCACCGTTCTTCCAGATTTTCTCCGGCTGTGGCGCGGTCGCAATCGCCCAAGTCGAGGAAATCTTCTGCACAGTCGAATGAACGACGCGCGGCATGGCGTAACCGGTTGCAAGAACGAGCCAGCGCGCCTCGATTTCATGGCCATCCGCCATCCGTGCGTTTACCGATCGCGAGGACACATCGAATTCGATGGCTTCGGCCTCGAACAGTCGCGCGCCCCGGGATACCGCGACTTTGAGCAATTCCTGCGTCAGCTGTATCGGATCTGCATCGGCTGAGCCGGGCGATACGATCGCGCCGGCTCGGGCGATTCCGAACACGTCCATCAGGGTCGTGTGGTCCAGGAACTCGCCGGGCAAGCCAGCGCGCTGGCGCAGGCGATGTTCTTCGACCAGATCTTTGGCGTTGCTGCCGGCCGCGAGATAGAGCGAATCCCTGGCGCAAAATCCGCATCGAAGGCCAAGTTCAAGGATGAGGGACCGCAGGCCGCTGACGGTATCCATACTCGCGAGAAAAACCCGCGAAGCGCGCTCGAACCCGTATAGATCAGTCAATTCCTTCAGTGAACGGTCGATCTCCCATAGCAGCATCGCCGTGCTGGCGGCGGTGCTGCCCCGACCGGGAAGTTCGCGGTCGATGATAACGACATTCAGGCCCTGGCGCGTCAGGCGCTCGGCCATCAGCGACCCGGTAATGCCGGCGCCTACAACCAGCGCATCGCATTTGAGGCTGTCGCTCAGATCGAGGCGGACCGCGCGACGGGGAGGCAGGAGCCACGGCGAATGACCACCGCGTAGATCGGCTTGTTCGGTGTCGTCTGTGCCAATAACGCCGATGTCTAAATCCATACGGTTGATCGCTCAGCGTCGATCTGATCTGGACATAGTTCTTGCCTGCGATTCTTGCCTTATCGAGCCAACTGCTTGATTTTTTTGACGGCGCGGGCAGGACCATGCCACCCCAGAAACTCAAGCTTCTTGTCCTCGAGCGCGTTGGTCGCGCGGAAGAATTGCTCCAGCTCCTCGCGCGCGCGGGAAGGAAGGTGTTGCAGGTCCTTCAAATCGGTCTCGAGAGGGGACCGGTCAGGCACCGCGAACAGGCGATCGTTCCTCTCCTTCTTACCCTTCGACGTTTGCTCAACCTCGAGAATTCCGATGGGTTTGCATCGAAGGACCACGCCGGGATAGGTCTGCGCATCGTGGATCACCAGAACGTCGAGGGGATCGCCGTCCTCCGCCTTGGTGGACGGAATGAAGCCCCAGTCGTAGGGGTAGGCGAGGCCGGCCATCAGCGGCTTTGCGAGCGTGAACACGCGCAGCTCCGGATCGAACTCCAGCTTGCAGGTGCTTCCGCGCGGAGTTTCAACGACGGCGTAAACGTGTTCTTCGTCCGCCCATGTGGGAATCTTCAACAGGTTCGGCATCTCATCTGTCTCGCGCGGCGCTTACCGTATCGGCCATGTGCGCTGCTCGCGCTCCGATCGGCTTCGGCGAATCTGCCGTGGTGTCTCGGGCGGCCTGGTGCTCCATCTCGGCATCCAGCTCTGCCCCGAGCAGGATCACGATTGCTGAAATCCAGAGCCACGTCATGAATCCGATCGCCGCGCCCAGTGAACCGTAGGTTTCATTGAACTTGCCGAAATTCGCTGCGTACCAGGAGAAGAGTGCGGAGGCCGCGAGCCAGAGAATCGTAGCCGCCACGCTTCCCCACGTGATCCATCTCCAGCGTGGCGCCTCGCGGCTCGGTCCGAAGCGGTAGATGCATGCAAGGGCCGCCGCCACGACCAGGAACATGGCCGGCCATCGCACAATGCGAACCAACAGGTCCGCGAAGTCCGAGAGCCGAAAATAGTCGAGGACCATGGGCAAGATGACAACGGCGCCCAGCGCCGCCAAAACGAAAGCAATGGCCGCGAGCGTAAATGCCAGGGACATGGCATTGAGCTTGAGGAAGCCGCGTTTTTCTTTCTCGTCGTAGACGATATTCAACGTGTCGAACAAGGACTTCATCGCGGCGTTCGCGCTCCAAAGCGATACCGCAAGGCCGATTATGAATGTCAAACCGAGGGTCTGATTTCCCTTCGACGCGACACGTGTGAGCTGCTCGCGCGCCACGTCGATCGCACCGCCCGGCATGAATCCGGATACAGCATCGAGATGCTTTGCGATGGTGCCCGTGTCCGAAAACAGGCCGTAGATTGCAACCAGAGCCGCCAAAGCGGGAAAGATCGCCAGCAGGCTGTAGTACGTCATGCCGGCGGCGAGGGCGAGAATTCGATGGTCCCCGACGTTGGAGTACGCGCGCAGCAGAATGTCCTTCCAGCCCTTTGCGGGTATTTGTGAAGGCGATGCCGCAAGTCGGCCGCGGTCTCCTGCCCCTGTCGGTCTGAGGGCGGGGCCATCTCGCTTTGTCTTTCGGACATCCTCGTTCCCCGCGGGCGCCAGGCGCCCCACGAGGAAGGCGGCAGCCAGCAGACCGAACGCCACCGCAAGGTTCCATCCGGTGAGATCGCGACGCCGGCCATGTCCAGTGGCTAAGCCCATAAAACTCCTCCATCGATGTAATCGCTACCGAGGACGTAGAGTTCCGGCCGCGACGCGCGAGCCGCCCGGTGATGTGCAGTTGCTTAGGTTCATCGAGGCCGGCTTCGAATTCTCGGTAGTGGGCGTGTGCATGACGTCGTCCTGGTCGTCGTACCGTCGAAAGAGTTTTCGCCGGGTGGTCCGAATGGACGGAAAATGAACCCTTGCGCCGGCGGCGCGTTGAAAGGTGTCACGTCTGCAATCCCATGAGCCGATGCGTACAGCGCCTGGATTTCAATCAAGCCGCCTTCGGCCGGGCCCAAGCTTCCCAATCACCGTCCGGCCAACCAAGACGGATATCGTGGTTGCGCATGCAGTCGCCCGGGATGCCGGGCCGGCCCTGGAGGGGGTTGCACGCGCCCTGACCTGGGGCGCGGACGAGAAGGTCCTGCTCGTTCTGGCGGCGGCCGGCTGGCTTGCCTCGCGCGGCCGCGGCGAGCGACTGCGGCGCGCCGGCAACCACGCCATGCTGGTCGGCGTTGCGGCGGCATTGCTGCCGCACGGGTTGAAGCTCTTGTTCGACCAGACCCGTCCGGATCGCAGGACGGTGCTGGGCCATGCTCACGGCATCCCCTTCTCCGGCAAGGCCGAGGACGCCTTCCCCTCAGGCCACGCGCTGCACATGGGCGCGCTTGCCTCGGCTGCGGGCACGCTGCCCGCTGGCCTCCGTCGGGCGGTCCGAATGTTCGCGGTCGGTCTCTCGCTGACGCGTGTCGTGGTTCTGGCCCACTGGGCGAGCGATGTCGTCGCCGGATTCGCGCTCGGAGCCGTTCTTGAGCGCCTCTTGCGATTGTGGACGGGCTATCCGCTCAAAGCTCCAGAGGACGATCAGGCTAACCTTCAAGGAACGACTACCCTGGGACATCGGTTAGTTAGATCGGGCCGTCCGGCTTAGGT
Organism: Bradyrhizobium sp.; assembly: GCA_036266415.1. Taxonomy (GTDB): domain Bacteria; phylum Pseudomonadota; class Alphaproteobacteria; order Rhizobiales; family Xanthobacteraceae; genus Bradyrhizobium. Next base: position 30,257 of record DATANB010000092.1, read on the forward strand.
CGGCGGCCTGCACGGTTCCCGCCGTCCCCAAGCCCCCCACTGCCAAGGCGGGACCGTGCTTTTAGTTTTTGGTTTCCGGCATTGGCCGGAACGACTCCCATTTTCTGGCGGCCCTCGCAGGGCAAACCGTGGAGAACGTCATGGCGAAGAAGCGGAAGTATTCCAAAGGCGCCGCCAAGAAGGTCAAGCGCGCGATGAAGAAACGCAAATCTGGCACGCTAAAAAGCGGCCGCTCTGGCAAGAAGGTCAAGAGCCGTAAACAGGCGATCGCGATCGGCCTTTCCGAGGCGCGCAAGAAGGGCGCCAAGGTTCCGAGGAAAAAGAAGTAATCCTAACCGACCTGTTGTGGCGGGTCAGTCGCGGGACAGGCTGCCATCCACTCATCAAGCTCGTCAAAGCCATCTTCCTCGAGCGCGCGGGATCGGCGAGGCGCTGTTTCCCGCGCGCGCCGCACCGTTCGATTCGATCGATGCCGCCGGGCCATCATCTGCCATGGTTCCTCTCGGTGCCACCGTTGCCCTCATTGCGGGAAAACGACAGGGTCGGCTGGCCGTTCCAACTGCCTCCTGCGGGATTTCGGCAGCGCTGAGACGGGAACATTTCGACGGTTGGCGCGCGCTTACCTGGGCATCCCCAGGGAGCGGCCCTAGGAATTGGGTGCTTAGCCAAAAGCCGTCCTAGCTTGAGCGCGTCAACGGGTGCTGCGCTTTTCTGGTCGTTGTCGAAATAAACGAAAACGTCGCAGCCCTGTTTCTTCCAGGACCTGATCCGCGTGGCCCATCCCGCCAGCACGGCTTGGCTATAATGCCCTTTGTATCGACCTTGGGGACCATGTCCCCTGACATACACGAAGTCGGCCGTACGCTTCCACGGCGCCGGCGCGTCGTGATGATCGGAGATGCAGAGCGACAGGTTGTGACGCGACAGCAGTCGCAGGATAGGTGGAGCGTACCAGCTCGGATGCCGAAACTCGAAGCTGAAGCGGCGTTTATTCGATAGCAGCTTGAGGAAGGCTGTGAGGCGATCGGGGTCGGCCTCGAAATGCGGAGGCAGCTGAAACAGGATGGGCCCGGCCTTGGCGCCCAGTAACGACAGGCGGTCTTCGAGCAGTTCGAGGCTGTTCACCGATTTCTGAGAAAGGCGCTTCCAGTGCGTGATGAATTTCGAGGCCTTCCAGGCAAAAAGGAAATCATCGCCGGTCTGTTCGCGCCATGCCTTCACCGCGTCCGGGGTCGGCGTCCGGTAGAAGACGCTGTTGAGCTCCGTTGTCGCGAACTGGCTAGCGTAGAATTGGAGGTGGTACTTGACGGGCATGCCCTTTGGAAAAAACGGACCACGCCAGGACTCGTAATGCCATCCGGAGGTGCCGATTAGAACCCGCGCCATTGAGTTCAGTCAGGTTTTTGAACGACCTTGATGATCTTCGAATCGGCGCCGGCCGTGCAGCGGATGTCGTTCTTGCCGTCCCAGGTAAGCGCCTTCATCGAGATCTCCGATCACCAAGGTCCTGGACAGACAAATTGGAGAGGTGAGGACTTGTTCCAAACTGCGAAACGCGACTGAGCGGAGGAGGGGAACGCGGGGGCCCTAGCGGCATTGAAGTGCTGGAAATTGGTATGTCGACCTTGCGGACCGTTTTCCAGTCGTTACCGGTGCTTTGCCGGAACAGATCAGGAAATGGCGAGAGGGAGAATCGGAGTCCGCGAAGAGTGATCTTGAAAGTGGCCGGATACGAACAACCCCTTGAGGAACACATCTCCTAAGGCGATGCGACCGATCGAGAACGCGGTCCACCTGTGCGTGGACATGCAGCGCCTCTTTGCAAAAGGCGGAATCTGGGAAACTCCCTGGATGGAGCGGGTGCTGCCAACCATCGCCAATATTGCGGCGCGTTATTCCGAGCGGACCGTCTTCACCCGTTTCGTTACGCCCGTGTCGCCGGACGAGGCGCCGGGGCAGTGGCGGCTATATTTTCAGCGCTGGAAATTGGCCACGCGACAGGCGCTGGGTACGGCGCAACTCGATCTGGTTCCGGAACTGGCGAAGTTAGTGCCACCCGCCACCATCATCGACAAGCCGACTTACTCGGGATTTTTTCGATCGCCGCTCGGCAATTTTCTTCGCAAAAAGCACGTCCGCACGATTGTCGTGTCCGGAGCGGAAACCGACGTCTGCGTGCTGTCGACAGTGCTGGATGCGGTCAACATAGGCTTTCGCGTCGTCCTCGTCGAGGATGCTTTGTGCAGTTCTTCGGACGCCGGCCATGATGCGTTGATGACAATGTACCGGATGAGGTTCAGCGAGCAAATCGATCTGGTAAAGGCCGAATATCTCGGCCAGATCTGGGTCGATGCGTGAGCAGGAACTTATCTCTTCGCTCGAAAGTTATCGGGCGTCACCCTGCTACGGAGGAGAGAGCATCATGGCTGAAAAAGATCTGAATGAACTGTTTCTGGATACGCTGAAGGACATTTACTACGCCGAGAAGCAGATACTTAAGGCGCTGCCGAAAATGGCCAAGGCTGCAACCTCCGACAAACTCCGGGCTGCGTTCGAAAAGCACCATGACGAGACGGAGGGCCAGATCGATCGCCTCGAGACAATTTTCGAGCTGGTGGGCAAGGCCGCGCGCGGCAAGAGGTGCGATGCCATAGAAGGTATCCTCGATGAAGGCAAGGAGATCATGGAAGTGTATGCCGATACGCCCGCGCTCGACGCCGGCCTGCTGGCCGCCGCCCAGGCCGTGGAGCATTACGAAATCTCGCGTTATGGCACGCTGAAGGCGTGGGCCGGCAAGCTCAATATGCCGCAAGCCATCAAGCTGCTCGACGAGACCCTGGCGGAGGAAAAGGAGACGGACGAGACGTTGACCAGGATTGCCGACACCGCCGTTAATTACGAAGCCGCGGCATAAAGCCGATTTCTGTCAAAGTAAGGACGGTGCGACACGAGATTTAGGAATGGCGGACTGTGCGCGTGATCGGTTCAAGCAAGGATCCACGGAATGACGGAGCCCGAACCGATCTTGACCGTCGGCGACCTGAAATCCGAACTCGGCAGGTGGTCGGACGAAACGCCGGTGACGTTCCGTTCGCCTCTCAGGGAGCAGGAGTTCAGGTTTTATCGCTATCGCCCCGGCGAGAATCTGCTCGTTCTCGAGATCAATGAATTTCCGGAAACGTTGCCGGAGGTGCTGCCCGGCGCTTAATCCCGCTGCGATAGGGAACCATGCCGCACTTGCAGAATATGTTGAAGGACTGTTGCTATCAACGCCGCTAATCTCGTGGACATTAAAATGGCAGACTCCAAACCCGACAGCCGGATTCGTAACCATATCCAGGCACCTGACGTGAGGCACTGGTCCAGACATTGGAAGGTGGCCCCCGAACATATTCGAGCCGTGATCGAGAAAGTCGGAAACTCCGCGGGAGCAGTCGAAAAGGAATTGGGCCTGCAAGGACACCTCGACAAAGATTAGCGGACCGAAACGGTCAAACCACTATGGCGCGCCTCGAATTAACGACCAACTTTGGGAGCAAGCCGGAAAGTCCGTCGGGAAGATGAGTTGTTGGGTTTGGCCGAGCAAGAATTGCAGAATGAGTAAGTTGCCGCCCGATAACCTTTAATCGTTGGCAGTTCGACCCCGTTTATTTCAGTACAAAGTTCTTGGCTACGGCCAGGGCGCCGCACTCGTCGGTCTCAAGAGCAATTTTTTGCGCGAGGAGGACGTCGCCCGCGACCAGACAACCGTCGGGTACAAAGCACCAGCCAGTTCGGTCGTGGCCGGCTCTATCGATCTCATAGATGTTCATGCCGGTGCCATGGTGAATCCGGTATCGCCTTCCGCTGTCGCAGCCGTTGACCTCGAAATAACCCTTGGCGTCAAACTGGGCTAGTTGGTCAGGCGATAGCCATTGCCGTAACAGTTGAAGACCGCGTGCTTCGTGTGCCCTCTGCGCATCCTGGAAACTTTCGTTAAAGGCTTTGGCCCAGCGACGGCATCCCCTCAGGAAATGCCCGAGATAACCTTTCGCAGCGTGCAATCGGTCTAACATGAACCGTCAGTTAGCCGCCAACAAGGCGGGGGATAAACAAGGTCTCTTCCGCGGTCGGATCAAACGAACGCGTCAGAGCCGCTTCTCCGGAAGCGGTGCGGATCGCGGCGGTAAAACCCCGGCCCGTCAATTCCTTGAAGCGCTTCTCGGCTTTTTCCACCGCTTTGGCTTGGTTCGGGTCGAAGGTGTATCGGGTATCGCCGCTGTGATTCATCACGATCTGGGTTGCCATCGCCATTCTCCTGGTTGCCCCGCAATCGTTCAAGCAAAATTCCAATGCTCGCTCTTGAAAAAAGTTCCGCGAGGCGACGGGCTGGATTTTTCTCCAGCCTCGCTTTAGCGGCGCACCGCCACCCGCTAACGCGTTTTCGCATTGCTTGAAAAAAGGAGCCAAATCGGCGACGATTCCGTGAACCAATATACTGCTATTGATAATCGAACGCATTGAAGGGGCCGTCATATGGCGGCCTTATACGTTCGAAAGAGAGCAATCCAGACAGCGCACCGTTCCCGACCTTCGGCGACCGCGACCGCCCGACCTGTACATCCGAGGCCGGGCTGGTCGCAGCGCCGCCGATCGCACCGCGCTGTGAGCGCTATCGTGACCAATAAAAATGACCAAAAGGGGCCGATAGCGAAAGCGAAATCGGGTCAGTTTTGGGCGCGACCGTGATCGGCCCGCTTCGCGTGGGATGCCATCGCAGCGAGGCATGAGCAAGTCGTCCGGGCCTGTCCGATACCGGACAAACTAAATTCGGCGCTGCTGCCGGAAATATTTGGGGCGGTAGTGCTGTCTGTAGCGCTACGAGAGGGCATGGTCACACGCCGGGCCAAGCGAGGCATGGAATTGGAGGTATCATTCAGCGCCACGCAACAGAACGGCAAGTGCACTGTCACAGAGTCCAAACTAACCCAAACGTCGCATTCGTAGTTGCGGAACGAATTTCCTGCGGACCCATTAGCGCTCAGCAGTTCCGCTACTTGCTGTTCGAACGAATGGAGAGAAGCGCCGACCCGCCGTTCCAGGTCACGCGGGCGTGGCCGCCAACGGCGGTCTTAGTCCAACGGAGAAGAAGCTCCCATGACGAGCATTCTGGTGACCCGCAACCAATTCAACATCACGCCCCAGGGCATCATCCATAAGCCCACCGATGCCTATTTTGCACCGCACCCCGGTGATCCTTACTCAGGGAGTATCCGCCTCGGCAAGCTTGGAAACGTCGTTCCCGTTGGCGACAGGTACGATCCGGATCAGGTGAAAAAAATGATGATGCAGTATTGGACGGAGTTCGTCGCTGCAAATTCAGGCCTGTTTAGCAAACAAGGTACCGGGGCGGCCTCAATCCAAGGAGCCACGAACGACGAACCGGCGCATCACACATGATGCTTGCGCAGGTGAGCCCGCGCCAGATGACGGTCGGGAGTGGAGGCCGACGGCTGAGACCGCGCAGGCTGTGTCGCAGCGCGAGGCCCGTCGGGGCCGCCCCCTAGTGGCCGTGGGACTCACACCAATCAAGCTGGATCGGCATCGCTTCTGTACTTGAGTCGGCAGATTCCCTTAGTTTTCTCCACTCCTCCGCTTCCGCGAGCCAATAGTCCATTTCTTTCCTGGCAACCGCGGCGCGATCGCGGCACATCTTCTCCAGCGAGCCAAATTGTTTTTGATTGTTCGTTTTCATGCCGCCCCCCGGCACCACGGTCGCCGATCAATATTGGTATTTTGCGATGAAATATGGAAATGTTTTGACGTTCCAAAAAAAGCTGCAAGGAACGCTCTCTGCAAACCGGTTTACTCTATTGGGTATTGCTAGGCGCTCGAATTTCTCCCGCCGCTTGGACGCTCTTTTTTTGCTCTCGCCCTCGAATGCCGGTGGCCATCGCGGCCGCTCGGAGGGCATAGTTTGAAACAAAGACCGATATCGGGGGAGGAAGCCGGAGATGACACTCGCAACGCGGAGCGTCCCGGGCGCGATCGACGTTCCACAATCGTCTGGTTCGGAAGCAGCGCTGCAAAGCGCTGTCCGAAAAGCGGCGCTGCGCTTCGTGCCGCTCCTGACGATCGCCTATCTCTTCAACTATCTCGACCGCACCAGTCTCGGCTTCGCCGCCCTGACCATGAACAAGCAGCTCGGGTTGTCGACCGGCCAGTTCGGTCTCGCCGCCGGTATCCTGTTCGTCGGCTATTCGCTGTTCGAAGTGCCGAGCAATCTGTTGCTCTACCGGGTCGGGGCGCGGCGCTGGCTCGCGCGCATCATGATCAGCTGGGGGATCGTGTCGGCGGCGACCATCTTCGTCGTCGGACCGAACAGTTTTTATACGCTGCGGCTTTTGCTCGGAATCGCGGAGGCCGGTTTCTTTCCGGGCGTGACCTTCTTTCTCGCCGCCTGGTTTCCGGTGCAATTCCGCACCCGGATGCTGGCATGGTTTCTGATCGGGATTCCCCTGTCCTCGCTGGTCGGCGGCCCGATTTGCAGCATGCTGCTGCAGTTGGACGGCATCTGGGGCCTGGCCGGATGGCAATGGCTGTTTATCGGCGTCAGCCTGCCTTGCATCCCGCTGGGCCTGCTGACGCTGCGCTGGCTGTCCGATCATCCGGACGCCGCGGCCTGGCTGACCCCTGACGAGCGCGACGCGCTGAACCACACGCTTTCCTCCGAGGTGCGGGAGCGGTCGCCGGCCTCGTGGCTGGCCGCCATGGCGGATACGCGCGTGCTGATTCTTGCGGCGATCCAGTTCGGTTTTACCCTGGCATCCTACGGCATCGGCATCTTTCTGCCCTTGATCCTGAAGGAGTACCACCTGTCGAATTGGGCGATCGGCTGGATCGCGGCGGTTCCTTATTTGTTTGCCTCGGCCGGCATGATCTTGTGGGCGCGCTATGTCGACCAAAAAGGCCGGCGTATCGTCAATCTCGCGATCGCCTGCCTGCTAGGCGGCGCAGGTCTCCTCGCGCCGATCGTATCCGGCTCGCTGGCCATCGGTCTGACGGGGTTCAGCGCGGCCCTGGTCGGCGTTACCGCGGCGCGGGCGATCTTCTGGTCGATCCCGACGCGCTTCCTGACCGGTGCCGCCGCCGCGGGCGGGCTCGCTTTCATCAACAGTATCGGCACCGTCGGCGGTTTCGTCGGTCCGTTCATGATGGGCTGGTTGAAGGAATTCTCAGGCTCATACATCGTCGGCCTGACCGCGGTGGCCGCCATCATGATATCGGCGGCCGTCGCCTCGATGTCGTTAAAACTCGTGGTGTCGAAGGAGTAGGGGGACGATATTGATAGGCCGTACTTGTGAATCGATGCCTGACGCAATAATTTATAGGGCGTGAATATATTCTGCCCGGAATCGGGGAAGCGACATTCATGATTACCGCCAATCAGCTCAGGGCCGCTCGCGCGCTCCTGAACATCGATCAGCGGCAGATGGCCGGGCTGGCAGAGCTTTCGGTTCCGACGATCCAGCGCATGGAAGCCAGTGACGGCGTTATCCGGGCCAACGTCGATTCGCTGATGAAGCTGGTTTCCGCGCTCGATCGCGCGGGGATCGATCTGATCAATCCCGGCGCGGCCAGTTCGCCCGGAGGCCGCGGTGTGCGGCTGAAGGAGCATGTCGCAAAGCCAAATTCGAAAACCGTCCGGCAACCGAAGCCGTCTTCCCCGCGGGCTCCGGAGCGGGCGCGATGAACCGCAACATCGCAACAACAACCTTCAAGGCGCGGCTGCGCTCGCGTCCGCCCGTTCGAGCAGCGCAAGCAGACCCTGCAGCATCGCCGTTGGCGTAGGCGGGCAGCCGGCAATGTGGAGGTCGACCGGGATCACCTCGGCGACACCGCCAACGACCGCGTAGCTGCCGGCGAAGCATCCTCCATCCCGCGCGCAGTCGCCGATCGCGATCACCCATTTGGGATTGGGGGTCGCATGATAGGTGCGCTCCAGCGCCTCGCGCATGTTTTTGGTCACGGGACCGGTCACCATCAATACATCGGCATGGCGCGGCGAGGCGACGAAGCGCAGCCCGAAGCGTTCGACGTCATAGTAGGGGTTGTTGAGCGCGTGAATCTCGAGTTCGCATCCGTTGCACGAGCCGGCGTCGACCTCGCGTATCGAAAGACTTCGGCCGAGCCGCCGCCGCGCCGCGCGGCCGACGACGGTCGCGAGCTCGGCCACCGCGGCATCATCCGGCTGCGGCGCCTGCTCGGTTAGCGGCCGGCGAAACAGACTTTGGAAAAGCAGTTTGCGCATTTCGTCGTGTCCCTAGACTAGAGATCGTGACCGGAGTACGAACAGTTGAACGACTTGTTGCAGAGAGGAAAGTCCGCAACGATGTTGTTCTCGATTGCCGCCTCCAGCAGCGGCCATTGAAACCAGGAGGGGTCGCGCAAATGGCAGCGCACGACGTGGTCGCCGTCCAGGCTCAGCCAGACCAACACGTCGCCGCGGAACGCTTCGGCAACCCCGAGACCCTCGCGGCTGCCGGCCGGACTGAGCCCGATGCAAACCGGTCCAGGTGGCAGCCGGTCAAGGATTTGCTCGATCAACAATAGACTCTGGTCGACTTCGCGAATACGAATCCAGACGCGGGCATCGACGTCGCCGGCGTCAAGCACCGGAATGTCCAGGCTGAGCTGGTCATACGGCGGATACCTCAAATTGTGCCGCGCATCAAAGGCCCGGCCGCTTGCACGGCCCACATAGCCGCCGGCGCCGTACTGACGAGCCAGCGACGGCTGTACAAACCCGGTGCTCACGGTCCGGTCCTGCAGCGAGGCGGTGTTGTCGTAGAGCTCCACGAGCTGGGGAAACGATTTTCGGATTTCAGCGATCAACCCGCGCAGTTGTATTTCTCCCTCTGGCGCGATGTCGCGCGCAAGGCCGCCCGGCACAATGCGATCCATCATCAGGCGATGGCCGAAGCAAACGTCCGCCGCCCGCAAGCAGCGCTCGCGCAGGATGGCGGTCTGCGCATGCATCAGGACGAAAGAGGCGTCGTTGCAGATCGCGCCGATGTCGCCGAAGTGATTGGCGAGCCGTTCGAGCTCGGCCATCAAGGCGCGTAAAAAAACCGCGCGCGCCGGAACCTGCACCTCAGCCGCAGCCTCGACCGCGTTCGCAAACGCAAGGGCGTACGCGACCGTGCTGTCGCCGGAAGTGCGCCCCGCGAGGCGTGAGGCCTGCTCGATCGAGGCTCCGGCCATCAGCGATTCGATACCCTTGTGAACGTAACCGAGACGCTCCTCGAGGCGGACCACGGTTTCGCCGTTGACGGTGAAGCGGAAATGACCGGGCTCGATGATACCGGCATGCACCGGACCAACCGCGATCTGATGCAGGCTTTCGCCCTCGGACGGCAAGAATTGATACGACGTGGAAATCGAATGCGCTTCGACCCGAGCTCCAAGCGGGTGCTTCACGCCCCAGCGGCCATGATCGAGCCAGGGTCGCCGGTCTTGAAGGTCGGGCGATTCGGACCCGCAGAGATCATGGATCGCGCGTTCGAGGCGGATCGCGGGCGGATGCACCTGTCCGACCGACGGGAACTTGCCGTCCTGGCATTCGATCGTCACGACGACGATCTCCGCGTCCTGCAGCAGCGCCATGTGCACCTTATCGGCGTCACCCCATAGTCCAAACAGTGTGATGCGGCCTTCCGCAAGCTCGCCTGTGAGCATACGCCACGTCTCGGGGCTCACGATGACGCGTGGCACGGGCTTGTGCCCTTCGACCCTTTGACCCGGAATTCTTTCGATCAGCATGAGCCTATCCTAGAAGCTTCGCGACATTCTGGAACCACGAGACCAATTGCGGAGGCAGGTAGATTCCAGCCGTAAACACCAGCGCCAGATGGATGAACATCGGCACATAGGATGCCTTTGCTTCGGCGCTCGCCCCGCGCGGCTCGCCGAAAGCGATGCTGTTCAATCGAAGGAACAGGGCACCGAACCCAATGAGCAGGCCGGCGACCAGCACGATAGCGAGCAGGGGCTGGCGGGCGAAGGTGGAACTGACGATAAGAAACTCGCTCATGAAGATACCGGCGGTGGGAAGGCCGGCGATCGCGACGACGCCAAGCACGAGACCCCAGCCAAGCACGGGGTTGGTTTCAGTCAGTCCACCCATCTCGGCGATCTTCTGTGTGCCTTTGGTCTGCGCGATGTGACCGACCGCAAAGAAGATCGCCGACTTGGTCAGGCTGTGCATCGCCATGTGCAACAGCCCGGCGAAATTGGCGATCGGCCCGCCCATGCCGAAGGCGAACACGATGATGCCCATGTGCTCGATCGACGAATAGGCGAACATGCGCTTGATGTCGCGCCGCCGGTAAAGCATGAACGCCGCGAAAACGACCGAGATGAGGCCCAGCGTCACCATCAGCGGCCCGGATGCGAGAGCGGACGGGTTCACCGCGAGCAGCATCTTGAAGCGCAGCAGCGCGTAGAGTGCGACGTTAAGCAGCAGCCCCGACAGCACCGCCGAAATCGGCGTCGGACCTTCGGCATGCGCGTCCGGCAGCCAGGCGTGCAGCGGCGCCAGCCCTACCTTGGTGCCGTAGCCGAGCAGCAAAAAAACGAACGCGACGTTCAGGAGTTCGGGGCTGAATCCGCTGGCGTGCGCGATAAGCGTCGTCCACACCATGGCGTCGGCGCCTTCGCCGATCACCGGTCGCGCCGCCATGTAAACGAGGATCGTGCCGAACAGCGCCAGCGCGATACCGACGCTGCCCAGGATGAAGTATTTCCACGCAGCCTCCAACGCTTCGTGGGTGCGGTAGATTCCGACCATCAATACGGTGGTGAGGGTAGCGAGCTCGACGGCCACCCACATCAGGCCGATGTTATTTGCAACCAGCCCGAGGTTCATGGCGAACATCAGGGTCTGATACATCGCGTGGTAAAAGCGCAGATGATTGGGCGTTAGCCGGCCGATTTCCAGCTCGTGAGCGATATAGCTGGCGCTGAATACGCTGGTCGTGAAGGCGACGAAGGTCGTCAGCACGATAAAAGCGTTGTTCAGATCGTCGATGAAAAGGTATTCCCCCGCCGGGGGTCGATCGAACAGCAGCCATACCGCTGCGGTCAGAGTGACGAAACTGGCCAGCACGTTGAGGCGAGCCGCCACCCAATAGCTGGGCAGCAGCGCCAGCACCGCCGCAGTCACCGCCGGAACGAACAGCACCGCCGTCAGCGGGTCGATGGAAAGTTGGGTGAGTAAATGATTCACCGCCGCTCTCCGCGAAACTCGTCGAGCGCCTCGAGTTCGACGGAATCGAACCGCTCGCGGATGCGGAACAGGAACACGCCGATCACGATGAAGGCGACCAGAACCGAGAATGCCACGCTGATCTCGACGACGAGCGGCATGCCCCGGGCAGCCGTGGCTGCGAGGATCAGACCGTTTTCGATCGACATGAAGCCGATGATCTGGCTGACCGCGTTGCGCCGCGTCACCATCATGAGCAGGCCGAGCAGCAGGATCGACAAGGCAAATGCGAGGTCCTCGCGCGCCAGGGGATCGGCGGTTTCCGCCGCCTTGAGCATGACGACCATCGAGAGTGCAGTAAGGCCGACTCCGAACAGCAAGGTCGGTCCAATGCCGACGACAGTCTCGATCCCGCGGTGGATGCCAAGTCGGATCACGACGCGGTGCAGCGCGACCGGGATGATGATGCCCTTGAGCACGAGCGCGATCGCGGCCGGAACGTAGAGGTGCGGTGCATTCTGGATGTGAGCCTGCCAGGCCACCGAGGCGGAGAGCACCACCGCGTGCATCGCAAAGACATTGAGCAGTGCAAACATGCGGTCCTGGTAGAGCAGCATGAAACTCACCAGCACCATGGTCCCGGCCAGCATATGCGCGACGTCGAGAGGAAGGGTAGTATTCATCAGAAGCTCCGTGACACGAAGAGCAGAAGCATGCCCAGCAATCCAAGCATCAGGGCGATGCCCAGGAAATCCGGAACACGGAAGACGCGCATCTTTGCGATCGAGGTCTCGAACAGGGCGAGCAGGAAGCCGCCCACCGCAAGCTTTGCAAGGTAGCTGGTCAGGCCGATCGCATAGGCCTCCGGGCCGCTGCCTGCCGGCGCCAGTCCCCATGGCATGAAGATGCAGGCGATCAGCGAGAGATAGAGCAACAGCTTCAGCGCAGAGGCAAACTCCAGGACTGCGAGATGTCTTGCAGAATATTCCAGCACCATGGCCTCGTGCACCATGGTTAGCTCGAGATGGGTGGCCGGGTTGTCAACGGGAATGCGGGCGTTTTCCGCCAGCGCCACGATAATGAGCGCAATGAGCGCAAGCCCAAGCGAAACGCGCAGGCTGGCGTGGGTTTGCATGAATTCGGCGATCACCGAGAGTTGGGTTGAGCCGGCAAGCAGAGCGAGTGTGAACGCAATCATGATCATCGCCGGCTCGGCGAGCGAGGCAAACATCATCTCGCGGCTTGAGCCGATGCCTCCGAAGCTGGTGCCGACATCCATCCCGACCAGCGCCAGGAAGAACCGCGACGAGCCGATCAGCGCCGTCAGCGCGATCAGGTCGGCGGTCCAGCTGAACTGCAGTTGCACCGCGAAAGTCGGGACCAGCGCGGCGGCCACCCACGTTGCGGCAAAGATCAGGTATGGGCCGCTGCGGAACAGCCAGGATGCGTTCTCCGCCAGCACGGCCTCCTTGCGGATCAGACGCAACAGGTCGCGGTAGGGCTGCAGGACTGGCGGTCCCTGACGCCGCAGCAGGCGCGCCTTGATCTTGCGCGTATAGCCCAGCAGCAGCGGCGCAAGGATGAGCACGAGCATCATCTGCGCGCCTTGAGCGATGAGATTGAGGATCAGGACCATACCAGCATCACCAGCATGAGAAAGAACAGGAGGATGACGAGCAGCGCAAACACCAGGCTGAGGTATTTGCGAATGGTCAGGAACTGCAGATGGCTGAGATGCTCGGCAGCGAACCAGATGGCGCCGCCGACCGGAGCATAGAGCAGATCCCAGGTAAGGTCGCGCAGCCTGACGGTGAGGCGCGCCGCGGCAGTGTCGCCGGGCGCCGGCATCGTGACATCCTCGCGCGCGTCAAACAGCGCGCTGAAGACGCGGCGGATCGGCTGGGCGAAGCCGCCGGCGGTGTATTGCGTGGCCGGGCTCGGGTCCGGAAAGCCGCAGTCCCAGGCCGGGCCGCGGCGCACCGCGCGCGAGGCAAAGCGG
>DATANB010000093.1:0-2322 GCA_036266415.1 Bradyrhizobium sp.
CATCTCCACGCTTTCTCGTCAGGCTGCCGCGCGCCTGAGGTCGAGCGAGGGCTGTGACGGCCGGTGCGCCGACGGGAAACTCAGCGCCACCGCGACCGCCGCGATTCCGATGCCGAACGAGCCAACATAGAGCCAGGCATAACTGCCGAAGGTATCGAACACCCATCCGCCGGCCCATGGTCCGAGCGCCATGCCGAGACTCGCAAACGCGGAAACCGCGCCGAATACCGTGCCCATGATGCGCGCGCCGAAAAATTCGCGCACCAGCACGGCATAGAGCGGCATCACCCCGCCATAGGCGAGGCCGAAGACGACGGAGAGTGCATAGAATTCGCCGAGCTGACCGACCGCGAGATACGCCGCCACGCACAGCGCCTGCACGAACAGCCCGCCTACCAGCACGGGCTTGGCGCCGATGCGGTCAGCCATCGCGCCGAGCGCCAGGCGGCCGCCAAGCCCGGAGAACCCGGCCAGGCTGTAGACGGTGACCGCGGTCATCGGCGCGATGCCGCAGACCATGGCATAACTTACCATGTGGAAGATCGGGCCCGAATGCGCCGCGCAGCAGCCGAAATGGGCACATGCCAGCGTGATGAATTGCGGCGTGCGGAACGCCTGTACCGCGGTCCACTTGACGTCAGGCGCATCCGCGCCGTCAGCGGCGAAAGGTGCCGCTGCCTGAGGCGCCGGTCGCACCAGGAACGAGGCCGGAATCAGCAGCGCCCAGGCAACGATTCCAATCACGAGCATGGCGGTGCGCCAGTCATAGGCCGCGATCAGCCAGCCCGCAAACGGCGCCACCGTGAGCGGCGCCACGCCCATGCCGGCGGATACCAGCGAAACGGCGAGGCTGCGATGGGTTTCGATCCAGGCGCTGGCGACGGCCATCATCGGCGCATAGAATGCACCGACGGCGACGCCGATCAGGATGCCGAACAGCAATTGAAACTGCCACAGCGAGGTAGCCTGGCTCGCGCTCACCAGGCCAAGACCGAGCAGCAGGCTGCCGGCGAGAACGACGATGCGGGTGCCGAACCGGTCGGACAGCGCGCCCCAGAAGAAGGCCGCGACACCCATGCAGAGAAAATCGAGCGTCGCCGCCGCCGAGACCCCGGCGCGCGACCAGCCCATCGATTCCGAAATCGGCTGCAGGAACACCGCAAGCGACAGCATCGAACCGAAGCCGACGCAGGTCATCAGCGCGCCCGCGCCGACGACGATCCAGCCGTAATTGAAACCGGGGGCCTTGCTCATGCGCTTCCTCGGCCCTTTTGGGGTTTGTTGGTTGGCGAAGCCGCAATGGTGGTCCATCTGGCGGCTCGGATCAAGATGGGGGAGGGCATCGCAGCATCGGGCCTGCGCTTGGGAAAACCCGGAATGATCGGGCGGTTACGCCTCAACTATCCACCTTCAGCGCGGCGATAAAGGCTTCCTGCGGTATGTCGACCTTGCCGAACTGCCGCATCTTCTTCTTGCCTTCCTTCTGCTTCTCCAGAAGTTTCCTTTTGCGCGTGATGTCGCCGCCGTAGCATTTGGCCGTGACGTCCTTGCGCAGCGCGCGCACGGTCTCGCGCGCGATTATCTTGCCGCCGATCGCGGCCTGGATCGGTATCTGGAACATGTGCGGCGGAATCAGTTCCTTCATCTTCTCGACCATGGCGCGGCCGCGCCCCTCCGCGCGCTGGCGGTGCACCAGCATCGACAGCGCATCCACCGGCTCGTTGTTGACCAGGATCTGCATCTTGACGAGGTCGGCCGGCTTGTAGTCGGTGAGGTGATAGTCGAACGAGGCATAGCCCTTGGAGACCGACTTCAGGCGGTCATAGAAATCGAACACCACCTCATTGAGCGGCAGTTCGTATTTCACCATGGCGCGGTTGCCGACGTAGGTGAGTTCTTTCTGATTGCCGCGCCGGTCCTGGCACAATTTCAAAACGCTGCCGAGATATTCATCCGGAGTCAGTATCGTGGCCTCGATCCACGGCTCATGGATTTCGGCGATCTTCACCACATCGGGCATGTCGATCGGATTGTGGATTTCGATCACCTGCCCGTCGGTCAGGTGCATCTTGTAGATCACCGACGGCGCGGTCGCGATCAGATTGAGATCGAATTCGCGATGCAGCCGCTCCTGGATGATTTCCAGATGCAGCAGCCCGAGGAAGCCGCAGCGGAAACCAAAGCCGAGCGCTGCCGAGGTTTCCATTTCAAAGGAGAAGCTGGCGTCGTTCAGGCGTAATTTTCCCATCGCCGCGCGCAAGGTTTCAAAATCGTCGGCGTCGACCGGAAACAGGCCGCAGAACACCACGGGGATCGCCGGCT
>DATANB010000094.1:0-41334 GCA_036266415.1 Bradyrhizobium sp.
CCGGTTCAGGCTCGAGACGCCCAAACTTTAGCCAGGCGCCCGGCACCTGGGCGCCGCGAAAAGTCCGATTTGAGTCGTAGGCAATTTGCCGGGAACCGTATTATGCTCAGCCCATTGGGATCGGCTTTACGTTCCGCTTCCGCGAATGGTAGCGGCGGAGTGACAAGGCCTCAAATATTTTCAGGCGGATCGGCGCGTGCCGCTCATCCGCCCCGGTGGCCAGGCTTTCCGGCAGCGAATTCCCGGTCGGGCCGATACGCAGGGTTGGCGTCGCGGCGGAGCAATACGGGGGAGGAGTTTCCCGATGGCCATGACTGGTACGGTCAAGTTCTTCAATGGAGAACGTGGCTATGGCTTCATCAAGCCCGATGACGGCGGCCGCGATGTGTTCGTTCACATCACCGCGGTGGAGCGGGCGGGGTTGAAGGATCTGACCGAAGGACAGCGCATCGAATTCGAGGTCGAACCGGACAAGAAGGGCAAAGGCCCCAAGGCGGTCAACCTGGTGATTTCAGCTTGAAGGGCGCCGTCCTGAAAAAATCCCGGCCGCGAGCAGCGACCGGGAGGTTGCGATAGGACGTCTTCTTTTTGCTATCAGAAGTGATAGTTCACGCCGGCGCGCACCAGTCCGAACCGGTAACCGTTCGACGCGCCGGTAATCGTGAAATTGCTGTTTGCGAGATCGACATAGAGATATTCGATCTTGGCGCTCCAGTTCTGGGCGAAGCCGAATTCGGCGCCGACGCCCGCGGTCCAGCCGGCGTTGGTATGGGATTCCGACAGCCCGAATGTCTCGCCGCGCAAATCGCCGAACGCCAGACCGCCGGTGCCGTAGAACAGGATGTTGCTGAGGGCATAGCCGGCGCGGCCGCGCAGCGTCCCGAACCAGGGGTTGGAGAACTTCCAGGGCGCAAAAGTATCTGTGGCCCCGGTCGCCTCGATGTCGCCTTCGACGCCGAACACCCACGGACCGGTCTGCCAGTTGTAGCCGGCCTGGGCGCCGCCGGAAAAGCCCGATGGCTTGGTCAGGTTGTTGTCGACCGAGCCCCAGGCATAACCGAGATTGGCGCCGAGATAGGGACCGGCCCAGCTATAGGCATTGAGCGGCTGATTGACGGTGTAGGGGCCCCGCGATCCGTAGGGAAGGTCGGCCGCCTGCGCCGGCATCGCCCAAACCGCGGCGATCAGCGCCGCCGCGCGCAAAATGAACCTGCTCATCATACTCTCCCCAACACGACTGCCATGGCCGCCGGTCGCGCGGCGGATGCATCGCGCAGCGCGCGTCGACATGGTCACGGAATTCCACTTTTTACCGATAAGATTTATCGAGACTTTTAAGTTAAAGGGTTGTTAAGGGCTGTTACCGCCCGCTCGGCATTCTTAAGAAAGTGTTACGGGCGATGCCGCGCGTCGCCGCCTGCCGGCGCCGCCACAGCGCTGGCGATGGACGCTGGCGGCGCTTAAGTTCAAGGCCATGGATCAGGATTCCGGCGATAACCCCAAATCCCCTGCGCCACGGCCGGCGCAAGGCGGTTCCCTGCCGGATTTGCCGCCGCAGCCGGTGGCCACAGCCGATATCGACCCCGCGACATCGGGTCCGGAGGAGGACGACGAGGCGCGGCTGCCGGAGGCCGCCGAGGAGGCCGACGAGGCGGTGCCGGAAGGACCGCTCGCGGTCGGCCACGCCGCGATCGAAAACGCGGTGCGGCTGGCCCCGACCTCGCCCGGCGTCTATCGCATGCTGAACGCGGCAAGCGACGTGCTCTATGTCGGCAAGGCGAAAAACGTTCGCAAGCGGCTCGCCTCCTACGCCAGGGTGAGCGCGGTCCAGCCAGCCCGCATCCTGCGCATGATCGCGGCCACCGTGACGGTCGAGATCATATCCACCTCGACGGAGACCGAAGCGCTGCTGCTCGAGGCCAACCTGATCAAGCAATTGCGGCCGCGCTTCAACGTGCAACTGCGCGACGACAAGTCGTTTCCCTATATTCTGATCACGGGCGATCACTGGGCGCCGCAGATTCTCAAGCATCGCGGCGCGCAAACGCGCCCCGGGCAGTATTTCGGGCCGTTTGCCTCGGCCGGCGCGGTCAATCGCACCATCACGGCGCTGCAGCGCGCCTTCCTGGTGCGCTCCTGCACCGACGCGTTTTTCGAAAGCCGCACCCGGCCGTGCCTGCTCTATCAAATCCGGCGCTGCTCGGGGCCCTGCACCGGCGAGATCGATTTCCCCGGCTATACCGAGCTGGTGCGCGAGGCCAGGGATTTCCTCTCCGGCCGCTCGCGCCTGGTGAAGCAGGAGCTGGCGGGCGAAATGGAGAAGGCCTCGAGCGAGCTCGCATTTGAAACCGCCGCACTTTACCGCGACCGCCTCGCCGCACTCTCGGCGGTCCAGTCGCAGCAGGGCATCAATCCGCGCACCGTGGAGGAAGCCGACGTGTTCGCCATCCATCAGGAGGGCGGCTATTCCTGCGTCGAGGTTTTCTTCTTTCGCACCGGGCAGAACTGGGGCAACCGCGCCTATTTTCCGCGCGCCGAGAAATCCTTCACCCCGGAAGAGGTGCTGGCCTCGTTCCTCGCGCAATTCTACGACGACAAGCCGCCGCCGAAGCTCATCCTGCTGTCGCACGCGATCGAGGAATCCGTGCTATTGGCGGACGCGCTCTCCATCAAGGCCGGCCACAAGGTGGAAGTCTCCAACCCCCGGCGCGGCGAGAAGAAGGAGCTGGTCGCGCATGCGCTGACCAATGCGCGCGAGGCGCTGGGGCGCAAGCTCGCCGATACCGCGACCCAGGGCCGGCTGCTGGCCGGCCTGGTCACCACGCTCGGTCTGGCCCATCCGCCCAAGCGGATCGAGGTCTACGACAACAGCCACATCCAGGGCACCAACGCGGTCGGCGCCATGATCGTGGCGGGGCCGGACGGCTTTATCAAAAACCAGTACCGCAAGTTCAACATCAAGTCCGAAGGCCTGACGCCGGGCGACGACTATGCGATGATGCGCGAGGTGCTGCAGCGGCGCTTCAAGCGGCTGACGACGCCGGCTGCGGAAGGCGACGCCGCCAGGGCCAAACCCGATGACGATTCGTTCCCGCAATGGCCCGACCTCGTCATAATCGATGGCGGCCGCGGCCAGCTCAATGCTATCAGCGAGATTTTCGAGGGGCTCGGATTGACAGAGGTCGCGCTGCTCGCCGTGGCAAAGGGGCCCGACCGCGACGCCGGCCGCGAAACCCTGTTCATGCCCGGCAAGGAAGCGCTCAAGCTCGAGCCGCGCGACCCCGTGCTGTATTTCATCCAGCGGCTGCGCGACGAGGCGCATCGCTTCGTGATCGGCTCGCACCGCAAGCTGCGCAAAAAGGACATTCGCGAAGCCGGGTTGCAGGAGATTCCCGGCATCGGCCCGTCACGCAAACGCGCCTTGCTGCATCATTTCGGAACGCTGAAGGAGATCGAACGGGCCTCGATCGCCGACCTCGGCAAGGTTCCCGGCGTCAGCGCCGAAAGCGCGCGCAGGATTTTCGAGTTTTTCCACGCCCAGCCGGGCTAAACCGGCTAAAAGCTAGGGCCGGTTTCGGGTCGTACGGGCATCGCCTTCTAGCAGATCATGTGCGGCCCAAGGTTGACCTTGAGGCCTCGGCGGTATTGGTAAGACGGATGAACATCGCGACGACAAAGGCAGCGGCGAAAAGCTCGCTGTCCCTGCCCAATATCCTGACCTATGCGCGAATCGGCGCCATCCCGGTGGTGGTCGGCTGCATCTATGCCCAGGCCATCATGGACGGCCCGCTGTGGCTGCGCTGGGTGGCGCTGGCCGTGTTCATCGCCGCTGGAGTTACCGACTTTCTCGATGGCTACTATGCGCGAATCTGGGATCAGCAGTCGGCGTTCGGCCGGATGCTGGACCCGATCGCCGACAAGCTTTTGGTCGCTTCCTGCCTGTTGATGCTGGCGGCGGACAACAGCATTCATGACCGGACGCTATGGGCCGCCATGGTAATCCTGTGCCGCGAAATCCTGGTATCGGGTCTGCGTGAATACCTTGCGGCTCTGCGGGTCAGCGTGCCCGTGACAAGACTCGCCAAGTGGAAGACGACGGTGCAGCTGGTGGCGATCGGATTCCTGCTGGCCGGCGAGGCCGGAGACCAGATCGTCCCGGTCGTCACCCAGACCGGGTTGTTGCTGCTGTGGATCTCGGCGATCGTCACGATCTATACCGGGTGGGACTATTTCCGCGCCGGCATTCATCACCTCATCAAGGAGGATGAGGCATGAAGGTGAAGTATTTCGCCTGGGTGCGCGAACGGGTCGGCAAGGCCGAGGAGACGATCGAGCCGCCGGCGAGCGTTCGCACCGTTGACGAGCTGATCGCGTGGCTGGCGCGCCGCGGCGAGACCTACGCCCATGCGTTCGAGGCACCGCGGGTGATCCGTGCCGCGATCGACCACACCCATGTCAAACCGGACGCTGTCATTGCCGGCGCGCGCGAGATTGCCTTCTTCCCGCCGATGACCGGCGGTTAAGCCGTTTCGCAGATATCGCAAATCTCATGACCGCTCTCGTGACCATCCGCATTCAGGAAGCCGATTTCGATATCGCGCGGGAGATATCTGCGCTGACGCAGGGGCGTGCCGACATCGGCGCCGTCGTCAGCTTCTCGGGCATTTGCCGGGGCAGCGAAGGCGGCGAGGCGATCGCGGCGCTGACGCTCGAGCACTATCCGGAAATGGCGGAGGCCGAGATCGCGCGGCACGCCGACACCGCGATGTCGCGCTGGCCGCTGACCGGGCTGACCGTGATTCATCGCGTCGGCCGCATCACGCCCGGTGAAAATATCGTGCTGGTAGTGACCGCGTCCCGGCACCGGCAGGCGGCGTTTCAGGCGGCCGAGTTCCTGATGGACTATCTGAAGGCCAACGCGCCGTTCTGGAAGCGTGAAGAAAGCGCGGCTGGAGCCGGCTGGGTCGAGGCGCGCCATGACGACGACGCGGCCGCCGCGCGCTGGACCAAATCCTGATGGCGAGGCGCGCCAAAGTGGTGGCCAGGCGCGGCCGCGCCGCGACATTTCCCAAAGTACCGGCCGGCGAACTCGTGACGCTGCTCGATTTCGTCCGCTATGCGGTGAGCCGCTTCATTGAGGCCAAACTGGTGTTCGCCCACGGCACCACCGATCCCGTGGCGGAAGCCGCGTTCCTGGTCTGCGAAACCCTGCATCTCGCCCCCGACCAGTTCGAGATGTTTGCCACCACGCGGGTCACCGCGCGCGAGGCCAAGGCGATATCAGACGTGATTGCCCGCCGCGTCAGCTTGCGAAAACCCGCCGCCTACCTGGTCAACAAGATCTACATGCGCGGCCTGCCCTTTTATGTCGATGAGCGCGTGATCGTGCCGCGCTCCTTCATCGGCGAGTTGCTGGAGTCTCATTTTGGCGGCGACACGGGCGAGGCCGGCTCGCTGATCGATGATCCCGCAGGCGTCGAGAACGTGCTCGACCTCTGCACCGGCTCCGGGTGCCTTGCCATTCTCGCCAGCCGGAACTTTCCGAATGCCCACATCGACGCGGTGGATATCTCCAAAGACGCCCTCAACGTCGCCGCCCGCAACGTTGCCGACTACGGACTTGAAGGCAGGATCGCGCTGCACCGCGGCGACCTCTTCCAGCCGATCGGCGAGGCGCGTTACGATCTGATCATTTCGAACCCGCCCTATGTCGATGCGCCGGGCATGGCCGGGCTGCCGCGCGAATGCCGCGCCGAACCGAAGCTCGCCTTCGACGGCGGCGCCGACGGGCTGGATCTCGTCCGCCGCGTTCTGAAGGAGGCCGGGCGGCACCTGACACCTGGGGGCGGGTTGTTGTGCGAGATCGGCCGTGGCCGCGAACTGCTCGAGGCCGCCTTTCCGCAACTGCCGCTGCTTTGGCTCGATACCGAGGATTCCGAGGCCGAAGTGTTCTGGATCGCCGCCGCCGACCTGTAAGGCCGGCTGCGAGCAGCGGTCTTCAAACCGACCGATTGTATGGAAATAGTATGGTCATGGCGTTCCCGGCCCGCAACGAAGCTGATAGCCTGCCGACAGCCGCCCGCACACACGCCAAGACTTGAAGAGGCCCCCATGCTGGACAAAAGCCCGCACCCCACCGCCGTCAACGTGCCCAACGACCTCGCTGCGCACTGGATGCCATTCACCGCCAACCGGGCCTTCAAGAAGGCGCCGAGGCTGCTGGCCGGCGCCAAGGACATGCACTACTTTACCGTCGACGGTCGCAAGATCATCGACGCCGCCTCGGGCATGTGGTGCACCAATGCGGGCCACGGCCGCACCCAGATCTCGGCGGCGATCGCCAAGCAGGCCGAGACGCTGGATTATGCGCCGCCGTTCCAGTTCGGCATTCCGCAGGCCTTTGAGCTCGCAAGCCGCATCGCCGATCTCGCTCCCGACGGCCTCGACCACGTGTTCTTCTGCAATTCCGGTTCGGAGGCCGCCGATACCGCGCTCAAGATCGCGCTGGCCTATCATCAGACCCAGGGCCAGGGCACCCGCACCCGCCTGATCGGCCGCGAGCGCGGCTATCACGGCGTCGGCTTCGGCGGCACCTCGGTGGGCGGCATCGTCAACAACCGCAAGATGTTCGGAACCCTGCTCGCCGGCGTCGACCATCTCCCCCACACCTATGACCGCGAGAAGCAGGCCTTCACCAAGGGCGAGCCGGAATACGGCGCGCATTTC
Organism: Bradyrhizobium sp.; assembly: GCA_036266415.1. Taxonomy (GTDB): domain Bacteria; phylum Pseudomonadota; class Alphaproteobacteria; order Rhizobiales; family Xanthobacteraceae; genus Bradyrhizobium. The sequence continues at coordinate 6,727 of DATANB010000094.1, forward strand.
GCCGATGAAATGGAGCGGCTGGTCAGTTTGCACGGCGCTTCCACCATCGCCGCCGTCATCGTCGAGCCGATGGCCGGATCGACCGGGGTGCTGCCGGCGCCGAAGGGCTACCTCAAGCGGCTGCGCGAGATCACCCAGAAGCACGGCATTCTCTTGATTTTCGACGAGGTCATCACCGGCTATGGCCGGCTCGGTTTCGCCTTCGCCGCGGAACGTTACGGCGTGCTGCCGGACATGCTCACCTTCGCCAAGGGCATCACCAACGGCGCCGCCCCGATGGGCGGCGTGCTGGTGCGCGATACCATCCACGACGCCTTCATGAACGGCCCGGAGCACGTCGTGGAACTGACCCACGGCTATACCTACTCGGCGCATCCGCTGGCCTGCGCCGCGGCGCTGGCAACGCTGGATATCTACCGCGACGAGAAGCTGTTCGAACGCGCCAACGGGCTGGAGCCGAAATTCGCCGACGCGGTGATGTCGCTGAGGGGCGAACCAAATGTCGTGGACATCCGCACCGTTGGGCTGACCGCCGGCATCGACCTCGCACCGCGCCAGGACATCGGCAAGCGCGGCTTCGACGCCCTGAACAGCGCGTTCCACGACAACGACCTGATGCTGCGCATCGCCGGCGATACGCTGGCGCTGACGCCGCCCTTGATCGTCACCGAAGACCAGATCGGCGAGATCATCGAGAAGGTCGCCAAGGTGATCCGCGCGGTGGCCTGAAGCGGTCCATGATTGCTCTCTCCCTGCCCCTGACGGGAGAGAGCGCACCCTGAAAACCCGGAACATTCCAAACCAATCCACGTTCAACCAGAGCAACGACAATCTGCCCTGGAGGAACCATGGATATGCCCGCACCATCGAGCGGCTTGCTGCGCACGGGGCTCGCGCTCAAACTCAGCCAGGTCAAGCTCGCGACGCGGTCATACCTGCGCGACCGCACCCGCCAGGCAACCGATACCGTCGTGTCCTACGCGGTGGCCGCCGGACTTTTTGCGGCGGCCGGTATCTTCGTTATCGCGGCCTTCCTCGTCGGTCTTGCCGCGCTGTTTCGCTGGATCGAAATCAATTACGGGCTGTTTCCGGCCTTCGGCGGCGTCGGCGGGTTGCTGCTGGCGATCGCGGCGATCTGCGCGGCGCTGGCGGCCGGCAAATTGAAGCGGCCTGAGCCGCGCTTTCCGTCCCTCACCAGCCGCCTGCGCGTCGCCATCAAGGCCAATCCGCTGCAACACGATCAGATCGAGGCCGTCAGGGACACGGCCGAGACGATCCTGCTGGCTCCGGCGGCGCCGGCATCACGGAGCAACCGCAGCCGGCCGCAAGCGGCGCGTCGGGCCGGCCGAAACAACACGAACATAAAGGCCGGCGTGATTCTGGCGACGACGCTACTGGGCTGGGCGGCCGTGCGGCGGCGGCGGCAGGCGCGACGCACGGCCCTCTGATGCCGAGCCGGCGGTTCATCGCCGGCGGAAACCGGCCGCCCGGGAGCGCTCGGCGCGCTGCTGTGACGGCCGATGCGCCGGGATCGCTGGTTCCGGGTGTACCGAAAGAACACTAGCCCTTCGAATCAACATTGATGCTAAGGTTGCAGCGCTTGGGGAAGCGCTGGCGGGCTTGTGCGAGGCGCGCCCCGCCAAGGGGGCACAGGGACTTGGGGGCGTTCGGCGCAACATGATCCGCATTTCCACAATTTTTATCGCCATCTGCATGGTGCTGGTCGCGGCATCGCTCGGCCTGATCCTGTATTCTCTGGTCGGCATCAGCGGAATGGAATCCGCGATCGTGGCGCTCACCGCGCTGACTTTCCTGATTCTCTACAACGCCGTGTCGATGCGGCTGCGCGACCGCACCGACGTCGGCGGCCAGATCGCGGATCTGTCGCGCGGCACCGCCGACCTGGCGCGTCAGGTTGCCGAATTCGGGCGCCGCCTCGTCGCCGTCGAGGGCCGGGTGGCGTCGGCAAATTCGGCCAGCGCCGACCGCATGCAGGTGCTGGCGGGCGAGATCAGCGAACTGGGCATGCTGGTCAAGCAGCTCGCGGTCTCGGTCGCCAGCCATGACGACATGCTGGCGGCCAGCGCTGCAGCCGCCGCGCCCCCGCCTGTCCATCCGGACGACGAGGAGCAAAAGCAGCCGCCATTGGCCGCACAGGACCGCGGCAGTACGACGGCGCCCGCCGCGGCAGCGCCAGCGTCCGCCGGCAGCGAGCCGGCGCCCTCCCGCAGCCAGGCGCAAATTCTCGCCGCCGTGAAAACTGCGCTGGAGGAAAGCCGGATCGACATCTATCTGCAGCCGATGGTGACCTTGCCGCAGCGTAAGGTGCGCTTCTACGAGGCGGTAACGCGGCTGCGCGACGACAAGGATCAGCTTCTCGCCGCCGACGACTTCATCGCGGTCGCGGAAGCCGCCGGGCTGATCGGGCGGATCGATCACATGGTGATGCTGAAATGCGTGCAGGTGCTGCGCCGGCTGATGGTGCGCAACAAGGAGGTCGGCGTATTTTGCAACGTCGCCGCCGCGACGCTCGGCAATCCGACCACTTTTGCGCAATGCCTGGATTTTCTCGAAGCCAACCGCGCGCTGGCGCCGTCATTCGTGCTCGAATTCAAGCAGGCGACGTTTCGCAATATGGGTCCGACCGAGACCGAGCACCTTGCGGCGCTGGCGCAGCGTGGCTTCCGCTTCTCGATCGATCACGTCACCGACCTCAGGATCGAGCCGCGCGAACTGGCCGACCGCGGCGTTCGCTTCATCAAGGTGCCGGCGGCGCTGCTGCTCGATCAACGGCAAAGCACGGTGTCCGACATCCACCCCTCCGACCTTTCGGACCTGCTCGGCCGCTTCGGCATCGACCTCATCGCCGAACGGATCGAGGGGGAGCGCGCGGTGGTCGACCTGCTCGATTACGATGTGCGGTTCGGCCAGGGATTTCTGTTCGCGCCACCCCGGCCGTTGCGGCCCGAGGGCGCATCTGCTACCGGCGGGGCCTCTCCGAACAAGGCGCAGGAATCCAATGGCTCCGGCAAGACTGCTCCCATCGCTGGCCCGGCTATCGATCCGCCGCGGACAACCGGCAATGCCGCGCTGGCGCGGCGCGCCGCAGGACCGGGCTGACCGGCGATCCCTGCCATGACGTCGCTCCGCTATGTCGAGAAGCTGCGCGACCTCGTCGGCGAAGTGGATGTCGTGCTCAGCGACATCTGGGGCGTGGTTCACAACGGACTGGTCGCGTTTCCCGAGGCCTGCGAGGCGCTTCATACCTTTCGCGGACGGGGCGGCACCGTGATCCTCATCACCAACGCACCACGGCCCGCGGACTCCGTGCAGCGGCAGCTGCGCAAGCTTGGCGTAGCCGACGACACCTATGACGCCATCGTCAGTTCGGGCGACCTGACCCGGCATTTCGTCGCCGACCACCCCGGCCGCAAGATGTTCTGGATCGGCCCGGAGCGCGACAGCTCGATCCACCGCGGGCTTGATCCGATGATCGCGCCACTGGAAGAGGCCGATTACATCGTCTGCACCGGCCTGTTTGACGACGAGATCGAATCGGCTGAAGACTATCGCGGCATGATGCTGCAGGCCCGTGACCGCAAGCTGACGCTGATCTGCGCCAACCCCGACATCGTGGTCGAACGCGGCGACCGCCTGATCTACTGCGCCGGCGCGATCGCCGAACTCTATCGCGAACTCGGCGGCGAGGTGATCTTTTACGGCAAGCCGCACCGGCCGATCTATGAGCGCGCGATGGGACTGGCCGCCGAGCGCCAAAGTCATGCGATCCAGCTCGACCGCGTATTGGCCATCGGAGATTCGGTGCGGACGGATCTGGCGGGCGCGCACGGCTTCGGGATCGATTGCCTGTTCGTTACCCGCGGCATCCACGCCGAGGATTTTGAGGGCATCGACCAGTTCGACCCCGCTTCGGTAAGGGAATTGTTCGGCCATCCGCCGCGGGCGCTAACACGGGAGCTGCGGTGGTAGGCGCCTCTCGCTCTCTCCGCCCTTGCGCGGAAAGGTGAAGCGTTACGTCATCACCAGATCCGGGAACACCGCCTCAATCTTGGTCTTCAGCGTGGCGGCATTGAACGGCTTGACGATATAATTGTTCACACCGGCCTTCTTGGCGGCGATCACATTCTCGGTCTTGGATTCGGCGGTGATCATGATGAACGGCGTGGTGGCGAGATTGGGGTCGGCCCGCACCTCCCGCAAGAGGTCATAGCCGGTCATCGGCTCCATGTTCCAGTCGGAGATCACCAGCCCGTATTTCTTGCCGCGCATCTTGTTCAGCGCCGCCGATCCGTCGCTGGCGTCGTCGATGTTCTCGAAACCAAGCTGCTTCAGAAGGTTCCTGATGATGCGGATCATGGTGTTGTAGTCATCCACCACCAGAACCGACATCGACGTATCAACCGCCATCTTGAATCCCCCCGCACGACACCTGACGCCGCAAACCAGCAACGAGCCTGCACCGGGCCAAACCGCCCCGCAGTCTATCCCCAGCACTAGCATCAGCCCTTAAACAGCCCGTTAACCCGCGGCTGCAGAGTAAATATACTTGGGTTCCGGCGAAGCCGCCGGCTCGCGCCGCCGCTTGACTTCATTGGGTGCCCCAAGTCACCGTCCCGCGCCCACCGATCCCTGCGCCGAAGAATCCCCGAAATGACACCTGGCTTTACAATTATCCGCGACACCACGCCCGCGGCCGCGATCCCCCGGGGGACGGTAGTGGCGATGGGCAATTTCGATGGCGTCCACCTCGGCCACCGTGCGGTTATCGCAGCCGCCCTGCAGATGGCGCGCGCCCATCGCCGGTCCGCGCTGGCGGTGACGTTCGAGCCCCACCCGCGCAGCTTTTTCAGTCCCAACACCCCCCAGTTCAGGCTCACCGACGAGGCCGCAAAGCTGCGGCTGCTGGCCGGAACCGGGCTTGCGGGCGCCGTGGTGATGACCTTCGACAAGGTCCGCGCCGGGACCACGGCGCAGGATTTCATTCACCATGACCTGATCGGACGGCTCGGAATCTGCGGGATCGCGGTCGGCTACGACTTTCATTTCGGCAAGGGCCGGGTCGGGTCGCCGAGCCTCCTGGTCGGCGAGGCGCCCCGGCTCGGCATCGAGGTCGACGTGCAGCCTCATGTCGACGTCGCCGAGCGGCCGGTTTCATCGAGCGCGATCCGCATGGCGCTGGCGGAGGGGCAGATCGAGGACGCGACCTTGATGCTCGGCGGCCCCTGGTTCGTGACCGGCGACGTGATCCATGGCGAGAAGCGCGGCCGCGATCTCGGCTATCCCACCGCCAATATCCGCCTCGACAAGAATTGCGGCCTCAAGCACGGCATCTATGCGGTGCGGGTCGGCTGCGGTGACGCGCGCCACGACGGCGTCGCCAGCTTCGGCCGCCGTCCCACCTTCGATAATGGCGCGCCGCTTCTGGAAGTCTTCCTGTTCGACTTCAACGGCGATCTCTATGGCAAGACGCTGGACGTAGCCTTTATCGGATTCATCCGCGAGGAAGCGAAATTCGACAGCGTGGAAGCGCTGATAGCAGGGATGGATGAGGACAGCGCCCGTGCCCGCGCGCGGCTGGCCGCCGCGCCCGACGCCTTCCCGAAGCTGGGATTGGTCGGTTAGCGCTCGTTCCCGCCGCTGGCGTATGCGGCGGGGCTTTGCGCTTCCTGCGGCCGGCTGCTATGGAAAGCCCCATGTTTGCGCGGCGCACCATCAGCATTAGCGGCCCGGCTTCCGCCTGAGCTTTACCCTCGGCGCAAGACCGGGATCCCCTTACTTATCCGCGATCGATCGCGTTCCGCGCCCTCTTTAGCCAATCCAGAGCATTCATGTCCGAAAAGCCGCAAAAGTCCGACGCATCAGACTACTCCAAAACCCTTTACCTGCCGCAGACGGAATTTCCGATGCGCGCCGGCCTGCCGCAGCGCGAGCCGGAAATCCTGGCGCGCTGGAACGAGATCGGTCTCTACGAGCGGCTGCGCGAGAATGCCGCCGGCCGGGCCAAATTCGTGCTGCATGACGGCCCGCCCTATGCCAACGGCAACATCCATATCGGGCACGCACTCAACAAGATCCTCAAGGACGTAGTGACCAAGAGCCAGCAGATGCTCGGCTTCGATTCCAACTATGTGCCGGGCTGGGACTGTCACGGCCTGCCGATCGAATGGAAGATCGAGGAAGAGAATTACCGCGCCAGGGGCAAGCAGAAGCCCGACTTCCGCGACTCCGCGGCGATGGTGGCGTTCCGCAGGGAATGCCGCGCCTATGCCGGACACTGGCTCAACGTGCAGCGCGAGGAATTCAAGCGGCTCGGCATCATCGGCGACTGGGATCATCCCTACGCCACCATGGATTATGCCGCGGAAGCCGCGATCGCCCGTGAGCTGATGAAATTCGCCGCCAACGGCACGCTGTATCGCGGCTCCAAGCCCGTGATGTGGAGCGTGGTGGAAAAAACCGCGCTGGCGGAAGCCGAGGTGGAGTACGAGGACTACACGTCGGACATGGTGTGGGTGAAGTTTCCGGTTAATGGCAGCATCTCGGCCTTCCCGGAAAAGACCTATCTCAATCGGGCGTTCGCAACAGATGCTGCTGCTGACAAGACTGCCAGCGTTGCCTTGGCAACGACACCACTAACCAATTACGACAACGCCAATATCGTAATTTGGACGACTACTCCGTGGACGTTGCCTGGCAACAGAGCCATCAGTTTTTCTGATAAGATCCAATATGCGTTGTTTGAAGTAACTGAAGCTCCCACGGAAAATTGGGCGAAAAAGGGGGACCTTCTGGTCCTGGCCGACAAGCTAGCTGAAGAGGTTATGAAACAGGCTCGCGTCAGCGGGTTTAAAAAAGTGGCACTCGTTGCGGCCGGTGATCTAGAGCGGATCACCTGCCAACACCCCTTAAAACATTTCGGGGGCGGTTATGAGTTCAAGGTCCCGCTTCTCAACGGAGACCACGTCACCGCCGATACCGGCACCGGCTTCGTCCATACCGCGCCGGGCCATGGCCGCGAGGACTTTGACGTCTGGACCGCGAATGCGCGCGAGCTGGAAGCGCGCGGCATCAACACCACCATTCCCTATACCGTCGACGAGAACGGCGCCTTCACCGATCAGGCGCCCGGCTTCACCGGAAAACGCGTCATCAACGACAAGGGCGAAAAGGGCGACGCCAACGAGGCCGTAATCAAGGCGCTGGTTGAGGCCGGCATGCTGCTGGCGCGCGGCCGGCTCAAGCATCAATACCCGCATTCCTGGCGCTCGAAAAAGCCGGTGATTTTTCGAAATACGCCGCAATGGTTCATCGCAATGGACAAGCCGATCGCGGATACCGGCACGGCGAAACCAGGCGACACCCTGCGCGCCCGCGCGCAGCACGCGATCTCGGTAACGCAATGGGTGCCGCCGTCCGGCCAGAATCGCATCAACGGCATGATCAACGCCAAGCCCGACTGGGTGATCTCGCGCCAGCGCGCCTGGGGCGTGCCGATCGCGGTGTTCGTGCGCGAGAAGGGCGACGGCACAGCCGAAATCCTGCAGGACGAAGTCGTCAATCACCGGATCGCCGAAGCCTTCAGCGAGGAAGGCGCCGACGCCTGGTACATGGACGGCGCCCGCGAACGCTTCCTGGGGCCCCGTTCGGCCGAGGACTGGAAGAAAGTCGACGATATCTGCGACGTCTGGTTTGACTCCGGCTCGACCCATGCCTTCGTGCTGGAAGACCGCCAGCATTTTCCTCAACTCGGCCATATCGTCCGCAAGGTCGACGGCGGCGCCGATACCGTGATGTATCTGGAAGGAAGCGACCAGCACCGCGGCTGGTTCCAGTCGTCGCTATTGGAAAGCAGCGGCACGCGTGGCCGGGCGCCGTTCGACATCGTGCTCACCCACGGTTTCACGCTGGACGAGAACGGCCGCAAGATGTCGAAGTCGCTCGGCAACACCGTCGAGCCGCAGAAGGTGATCGCGCAGTCCGGCGCCGATATCCTGCGGCTGTGGGTCTGCGCCACCGACTATGCCGACGACCAGCGCATCGGCCCGGAAATCCTCAAAAACACCATCGAGACCTACCGCAAGCTGCGCAACTCGATCCGCTGGATGCTGGGCACGCTGCACCACTTCAGGCCTGAAGACGCGGTCGCGCATGCCGCGATGCCCGAACTGGAGCGGCTGATGCTGCATCAGCTCGCCGAGCAGGCCGGCATCGTGCGCAAGGCCTATGCCGAGTTCGACTACAAGACCGTGGTCGCAAGCCTGTCGGCATTCATGAACACCGAACTGTCGGCGTTCTATTTCGACATCCGCAAGGACACGCTGTATTGCGACCCGCCGTCATCGCTGGCGCGCAAGGCAGCCCTAACCGCCATCGACATGATCTGCGACGCGATCCTGCGGTGGTTCGCGCCGGTATTGAGTTTCACCAGCGAGGAGGCGTGGCGGCTCTACCGGCCGGATGCCGAGCCCTCGGTGCATCTGACGCTGTTTCCCGAAGGGCTCGAGGCCTTCCGGGACGAAAGGCTGGCGGCGAAGTGGGAGACCATCCGCAATGTCCGCCGGGTCGTGACCGGCGCGCTGGAAGTCGAGCGCGCGGCCAAACACATCGGGTCGTCGCTGGAAGCCTCCCCGCTGCTCTACGTCACCGACGGCAAGATTTTCGACACGCTGTTCGATGTCGATCTGGCCGAGGTCTGTATCACCTCGAACTATGAGGTGAGAGAGGCCGAGGCGCCTGCCGGCGCCTTCCGTCTGGATGGTGTGCTCGGCGTGGCCGTCGTCGTCGAAAAGGCCGTCGGCACCAAATGCGCGCGCTCGTGGAAGATCCTTCCCACGGTCGGCGAGGATCCCGAATATCCCGACGTGTCGCCGCGCGACGCACAAGCCTTGCGCGAATGGAAGGCGCTGGGAGTCAGCGTCTAGAAGCTATCGTCGTCCCTGCGAAAGCAGGGATAACCACCGGCTTTCCGAGATAGACAAAGGAAGATGACCGAAAATCTTTCAATCAATATCCGACACGGCGACGCGATAACCGCAATCGCGCTCACGCTGGGGGTCCCTGCTTTCGCAGGGACGACGCCGTGTTTTACGGCGGCGGTGTCGGCATGACCGCCAACCTGCGCCCCGGAATCATCGCCGCCCTCGCCGTGCTGACGCTCGATCAGGCCACGAAACTCTGGCTGCTGTTCGTGTTCGACATCGCCCATCGCGGCGCGGTGAAGCTCACGCCGTTCTTCGATCTGGTGCTGGCCTGGAATATCGGGATCAGCTTCGGCTGGTTCCAGAACGACAGCCAGATAGCCCAGATCGCCCTGATGGCCATCAAGGCCGTAGCCGTGGTCGCGCTGGCGATCTGGATGGCGAGGTCACGCACCCTTATGGCAACCGTAGCCCTCGGCCTGATCATCGGCGGCGCCATCGGCAACGCGATCGACCGCTTCGCTTATGGCGCGGTGGTCGATTTCGCCCTGTTCCACCTCCAGATCGGGGGAAAACCCTTCAATTGGTACGTGTTTAACCTTGCCGACGTGGCGATTGTTGCCGGGGTAGCGGCCCTGTTGTATGATTCCTTCCTAGGGGTACCCGCCGCAAAAGCGCCCTGATCCCGGCTGATACGCACCCCCAAAGCCTGATGTATCTGCAGGAGCGGAGCGGCGCCCGGATCGGGCGCGCCCTGCGGGAAACTTGAACGGGAACAGCACGATGCGGAAGACCGAAGCCAGCGGTTGGATGGCGCGAAATTCATCGAGAAGCGCGACAGGCGCGCTGCGCCTTGCCATCGTCGCCGTCGGCGTCGGCCTCGTCATGACGGCCGGTGCCGCCAAGGCCCAGGACGACGACGAGGACGACAAGACCTTCGAGGAGAAGATCATCGAGGGCATCATGACCGGCATCGGCGGCACCAATATGGAGAACCGGGGCATCGAATATCGCGAGCGATCCCCGCTGGTGGTTCCTCCCAAGCTCGATCTGCCGCCGCCGGAAAACGTGAAGAGCGAGATCAAGGATCCGAACTGGCCAAAAGACCCGGACGAGGCGCGGCGCAAGGCCGCCATCGCCGCGAGGAAGAAGGCCAAGCCCGATGCCATCGAATCCGCCCGCGTCCTGACTCCGAGCGAACTCAACGCCGCCAAGACTGCGCCTCCAACCCGAGCGAACAACGATCCGGTGGAGCCCGGTGTTTCCAACAACCCGAGCCTCAGCCCGTCGCAACTCGGCTTCACCGGCAGCTTCGGCAGTTTTTTCGGTGGCAACAAATCCGAGACGGCCCCGTTCAAGGGTGAGCCGACACGTGATTCGCTCACGCAGCCGCCGGCCGGATACCAGACCCCGTCGCCGAATTTCGCCTACGGCACCGGGCCCAAGGAATCTCTGAACAAGGACCCCAACCCGGTCGGCGGCAGGTAAGGCCAATAGCGGCCGTTATCTCTCGGCTTCGTGACACTCAACTGCAGCCGCGCGGTGTACGGTGCCGCGACTTTATCCCGAACGCTTCCGTTCGGACCTCCAGACAGGTCATGATGTTCCCACACCGCTTCGCTGCTACTTTCTTCGTGCTGCTCTCGGCATTCGCTGTCTCCGCAACCGGCGCGCTCGCCCAGACCACGGTGACCTCAGCGCCCCCCGCCACCTTTACCCTTCAAAACGGCCTGCAAGTCCTGGTGATCCCGGATCACCGCACGCCGGTCGTCACCCAGATGATCTGGTACAAGGTCGGCTCCGCCGACGAGACGCCGGGCAAGTCGGGCCTTGCGCACTTTCTCGAACATCTGATGTTCAAGGGCACCAGCAAGCATCCGGTCGGTGAATTTTCCCAGACCGTGCTTCGGATCGGCGGCAACGAGAACGCCTTCACCTCTGTCGACTACACCGGCTATTTCCAGCGCGTCCCGCGCGAACAGCTGGCCAGGATGATGGAGTTCGAGGCCGACCGCATGACCGGGCTGATCCTGAAAGACGAAAACGTGCTGCCGGAGCGCGACGTCGTGCTCGAGGAATACAACATGCGGGTCGCCAACAACCCGGAAGCGCGGCTGGCCGAGCAGATCATGGCCGCGCTGTATCTCAATCATCCCTATGGCCGCCCCGTAATCGGCTGGCACCATGAAATCGAGAAGCTCGACCGCGACGATGCGCTGGCCTTCTACCGGCGCTTCTATGCCCCGAACAACGCGATCCTGGTGATCGCCGGCGACGTCGAGGCCGGGGACGTCCGCCCGATGGTGGAACAGACATTCGGCCAGGTCGCGCCGCAGCCGGCGATACCGGCGCGGCGGATTCGTCCGCAGGAGCCGGAGCCGGTCGCCCCGCGCACGGTGACTCTGGCCGATCCGCACGTCGAACAACCCAGCCTGAAGCGCGAATATCTGGTTCCGTCCGCCGCCACCGCCGCGCCGGGGGAAAGCCCGGCGCTCGACGTGCTGGCGCAACTGATGGGCGGCGGCAGCAACTCCTATCTTTATCGCGCGCTGGTGGTGGAACGGCCGCTCGCGGTCAGCACCAGCGCCGGATATCAGGGCACTTCCCTGGATGCGACCCAGTTCTCGATCTCGGTCGCGCCCAAGCCCGGCGTGGAATTCTCGCAGATCGAGCCCGTGATCGACAGCGTGATCTCGGATATCCTGCAAAACCCGGTGCGCGCCGAGGACCTCGAGCGCGTCAAGACCCAGCTTATCGCGGAAGCGATCTACGCCCAGGACAACCAGGCGACGCTGGCGCGCTGGTATGGCGGCGCACTCACCACCGGGCTGAGCATCGCCGACATCAGGAGCTGGCCGGATCGCATTCGCGCCGTCACCGCCGGACAGGTCCGTGATGCCGCGCAGAAATGGCTCGACAAGAAGCGTTCGGTGACCGGCTATCTGATCAAGGACCCCACGCCGAAACGCGAGGAGAAGCGTTCGTGACCTATCCCAGAACTTGCGCGTGGCGTTTCGCCTTTATCCTTGCCGCCGGCCTGGCGATAACGCCGCTTTGGTCGGCGCCTTCGCAGGCCGCGGCCAGAATCCAGCATCTGATATCGCCGGGGGGCATCGAGGCCTGGTTCGTGCAGGATGCCACCGTGCCGCTGATTGCAATGGAGTATGCCTTCGGCGGCGGCGCGACGCAGGATCCGGTCGACAAGCCCGGCGTCGGCAATCTGGTCGCCGATCTGCTCGATGAAGGTTCGGGCGAGCTGGATTCCAGGACGTTTCACGAGCGCCTGGATCGCCGCGCCATCCAGCTGAGTTTCACCTCGACGCGGGACTATTTCCGCGGCTCGCTGCGCATGCTCAAGGACACCCGCGACGAAGCGTTCGAGCTGCTGCGGACGTCGCTGACATCACCGCATTTCGACAGCGCCGACGTCGAACGCATTCGCGCCCAGGTGATTTCCGGTCTGCGCCGCGACACCGCCAATCCGACGGCGCTTGCCGGCCGCAAGTTCCTGGAAGTCGCCTTTGGCGACCACCCCTATGGCCGGCAGGCCAACGGCACCCTGGAAAGCGTGGCGAAAATCGATGTCGCCGATTTGAAGGACTATGTCCGCCGCGTGCTGGCCAGGGATACGCTCAAGATCGCCGTCGTCGGCGATGTCGACCCCGCCACGCTCGGCCAACTGCTCGACAAGACGTTCGGCGGATTGCCGGCCAAGGCCAGCCTCGTGCCGGTCCCTGACATTGCGCCGGCCAAGCCGCCGCAGCGCGCGTTCATTCCGCTCGACGTGCCGCAGACCGTGGTGACGTTCGGCGGCCCGGGTTTCATGCGCCACGATCCCCATTTCATGGCCGCCTATGTCGTCAACCACATTCTCGGCGGCTCAGGGCTGTCGTCACGGCTCTACCACGAGGTCCGCGAGAAGCGCGGTCTGGCCTACTCGGTCTATGAATCGCTATTGTGGATGGATCACTCCGCGGTGTTCGTCGGCAATACCGGAACCCGCGCCGACCGCGCCGGCGAAACCGTCGACGCCATCGACAAGGAAATTCGCCGCATGGCCGAGAACGGCCCGACCCAGCAGGAGCTGGATGAAGCCAAATCCTATCTCAAGGGCTCGCAAATGCTGGCGCTGGACACCTCCGCGAAGCTGGCCTCGGCGCTGCTGCAGTACCAGCTCGATCGGCTTCCGATCGACTATATCGAGAAGCGCAACGCCATCGTCGATGCGGTAACCCTGGACGACGCCAGGAAGGCCGCCCAGCGGCTGTGGGGGCAAGGCCTTCTGACCGTGATCGTCGGACGCGCCCCGCAAGCCGCAGCCCAGCCCGCGGTGGCGACCCCGCCCACGGCGAACTGAATTCATCTTTCGCAGGCGCACCTCCAACCACAAGGACGCTGAGCCCTCTCCCCCGCAAGCGGGAGAGGGAAACGCAGTGAGTTCGCGGCCCCAGCAAACTCCCCGCAAAACCGCTATCCTGCGCTGATCCGATTCCACCTTAGGAATCATCCCGATTCGGTGACGCCATGCTGCGGATTTCGCGCGACCTCACGATCGACGAGAACGACATCGAGGTTTCCTTCGTCCGCGCCTCCGGGCCGGGCGGACAGAACGTCAACAAACTCTCGACCGCCGCGCAATTGCGTTTCGATACCCGCCGGATCGCGCTGGCGGCCGATGCCGCGGCGCGGCTCAACCGGCTCGCTGGCCAGCGCATGACCAAGGACGGGGTGATCGTGATTCATGCGCAGCGTTTCCGCACCCAGGAACGCAACCGCGCCGACGCGATCGACCGCCTGCTCGAACTGTTGCGCGAGGCGATGACGCGCCCGATCCCGCGGCGCCCGACCAGGCCGACGCTGGGATCGAAACAACGCCGGCTGGAGGGCAAGAAACGCCGCAGCGACGTCAAGGCCAAGCGCGGTTCGGCGCGATTCGACGATTGAGGCCACGTTTTCAACGGCGGCTTTTCCTGGTGAACAACGGGGAGAGCTTGCCGTTTTCTGATGTCGCCCTCCCGTCATCGGCCAAAAGCCCCTAGATTGGAGCTCCCGCTTCCCCGCGAGTCGCCCACCGCCATGCCCGTCCGCCAGCTTCCCGAACAGGTCGTCAACCGCATCGCCGCCGGCGAAGTGGTCGAGCGTCCGGCAAGCGTCGTCAAGGAACTCGTGGAGAACGCCGTCGATGCCGGCGCCAGCCGGATCGATATATTCACCGATGGCGGCGGCCGGCGGCGGATCGGCATCACCGACGATGGCAGCGGCATGACCCATGAAGACCTCGCGCTCGCGGTCGATCGTCACGCCACATCAAAACTCGACGACGAGGATCTGTTGCGGATCCGCACCCTGGGGTTTCGCGGCGAGGCGTTGCCCTCGATCGGGGCGGTGGCGAAGCTCGGCATCACCACGCGGCACCTCAGCGAGCCGCATGCCTGGTCGCTGTCGGTCGAAGCCGGCGAGAAATCCGCCATCATGCCGGCGGCGCTGTCGCAGGGCACCCGCGTCGAGGTCAGCGATCTCTTCTACGCCACGCCGGCGCGGCTGAAATTTCTCAAGACCGACCGCACCGAGGCCGAAGCGATCCGCGAAGTGGTGCGGCGCCTTGCGATGGCGCGGCCGGATATTGCCTTCACGCTGGCCGGCGAGGAACGCGCGCCGGTTACCTGGGCCGCGGCGCTGCCTGGCGCCAGCGGCCGGCTGACGCGGCTCGGCGATATCCTGGGCGCGGATTTTCGCTCCAGCGCCATTGAGGTGCGCGCCGAGCGCGAAGGCGTCGTGGTCGAAGGCTTTGCCGCGGCGCCGTCGCTGACGCGCGCCAACGCGCTCGGGCAATATCTGTTCGTCAACGGCCGGCCGGTGCGCGATAAGCTCATTCTCGGCGCGGTGCGCGCGGCCTATTCCGACTATCTGCCGCGCGACCGCCATCCCGTGGTAGCGCTGTTCGTGACGCTGGATTCCGGCGAGGTCGACGCCAACGTGCATCCGGCCAAGACCGAGGTGAGGTTCCGCAATGCCGGACTGGTCCGCGCGCTGATCGTGCATGCGCTGAAGGAGGGTCTGGCCCGCGAGGGCAAGCGTACCGCGGCCAACAGCGACGGCGCCGCCCTTGCCTCGTTCCGCCCATCGTTCGCACCGCGCCCGACCAATTGGGACTGGCGGCGCTCGCCGGCCTATCCGGCCGGATCGCGGCCGGCCTTCGAAGGCTCAGCGGCGACGGCGCTCGCCGAACCCGGACAGGCCGCGTTCGACGTCGGCGCGCCCACGGCGGACATCCGCTTTCAGGAACAGACCTCCGCCGATCTGCTCGACCGCCCGCTGGGCGCGGCGCGGACGCAGATCCACGAGACCTATATCGTGTCGCAGACCCGCGACGGCCTCGTTGTGGTGGACCAGCACGCCGCGCATGAGCGCATCGTCTATGAGAAGCTGAAGGCGTCGCTGGCGCGCAATGGCGTGCAGCGGCAGATCCTCCTGATTCCGGAAATTGTCGAACTCGACGAGGCGACCGTGGAGCGGCTGATCGCACGCGCCGAGGAACTGGCGTCGTTCGGGCTTGCGATCGAATCCTTCGGCCCCGGCGCGGTCGCGGTGCGCGAAACGCCGTCGCTGCTCGGCAAGACCAATGCCGGCTCGTTGCTGCGCGATCTCGCCGAACACATGGCCGAATGGGACGAGACGCTGCCGCTGGAGCGCCGTTTGATGCACGTCGCGGCCACCATGGCCTGCCACGGTTCCGTGCGCGCCGGCCGCATCCTCAAGCCCGAGGAAATGAACGCGCTACTGCGCGAGATGGAAGACACCCCGAATTCCGGGCAGTGTAATCACGGCCGCCCCACTTACGTGGAATTGAAGCTTAGCGATATCGAGAAGCTGTTCGGGAGACGGTGATGTGGTCGAGATTTGCGGCAATCGGGGCGATTATCTACCTGCTGGTGTTTGCCTGCGCGGCCGCTTATCCGCTGTTCGACCACCGAACCTTTGCCGGACTTCCCGCCGTCCTGCTGGGATTGCCCTGGATCGATTATATTTCGAGCAGCTGGCTCCTGGGCGCGATCGCGCTCAATGCGCTCATCCTTTATTTGCTGCTCGCCGCCCTGTCATTTCTGTTCTCCTTCCTCTTTCGGCGCTTGCGCGCGTAAGCCTCGCCGCAACAATGTGAATTCGGTATCGTCATACGATCGCCGCTCCAGCTCTTCAAAACCTTCCGGCGCGGCGAATTCCGCGGCCCTGGCCTCCTCGACCACCAACAGCGCGCCCGGCGTCAGCCAGCCGCCATCGCGCAGCGAAACAAGCGCCTTCTCGGCAAGCTTTCTTGCGTAGGGCGGATCGAGAAACACCAGCGAGAACGGCTCCATCGGGTGCGACGCGCCGAGATGCGTGGCATCGCGGCGGTACACCTTCGTCACCCCGCCGAGGCCGAGCGCCTCGACATTATTACGCAGCAGCGCGCGCGCCTCGGCGCCGTTATCGACGAACAGCGCGAACGCCGCCCCGCGCGAGATCGCCTCGATGCCGAGCGCGCCGGTGCCGGCGAACAGGTCGAGCACGCGCGCGCCGGAAATAGGATCGTCATAGGCATGGATCAGGATGTTGAACAGCGACTCGCGCAAGCGGTCCGCGGTCGGACGGATGTCGCGCGAGGATGGCGAGGCAAGATTGCGACCTTTCAATCGCCCGCCGACGACGCGCATCAGCGAGCGACCCCTTGGCGCTGAAACGCCTGCCTCGATGCCGCGGCGACGGAGGTGCACTCCCTTCCCCCTTGTGGGGAAGGGTTGGGGAAGGGGGCGCCACGGCCGCAGAGTCCCCGTGAGGCACCCCCCACCCTGCCCCACCCCCACAAGGGGGGAGGGAACGGAGAGACCTGTCGCGTGACGGAAACAAACCGAAGACAGGCCGAAAACGAAATTCCAAGACTCATCGGCAAGCCCTACTCGTCCTGCGGTTTCAAATCGCGCTTGCCGTGATAGCCGCGCTGCGGACGCCGCGGCGGGCCGTAGCCGCTGGCCTCAAGCTCGTTGCGCGCGCGCGCCTCCTCGCTGCCGGTGCGCTGCACCAGCACGCGACGGCCCTTGCGGTCGGCAATCAGGCCGCTCTTGCCGGCCGGCTTGAACGGCTTTTTGCCGCGCAAGGAATCGACCGCTTCGGTCTGCGCCTCCGCGCGCGTTTCGCCCTGCATCGGACGGTTGAAATCCGCCCCGGCGAGCGCGGCCACTTTTTCGCCGAGCTGGTCGCGCAGCACCCGGGTCTTGACCTCCTCGACCTCGCCTTCGGCAAGTTCGCCGAGTTGGAACGGCCCGTAGGACACCCGGATCAGCCGGTTCACTTCGAGCCCGAGATGCGCCATCACGTTGCGCACCTCCCGGTTCTTGCCCTCGCGGATCGCAAACACCAGCCAGACATTGGCGCCCTGGTCGCGTTCCAGCGTCGCATCGATCGGACCATATTTGACGCCGTCGACTTCGACGCCCTTCTTCAGTTCATCGAGCTGGGCCTGCGTGACTTCGCCATGGGCGCGGACGCGGTAGCGCCGCAGCCAGCCGGTATCGGGCAATTCGAGCGCGCGCGCCAGGCCGCCGTCATTGGTCAGCAGCAGCAGGCCCTCGGTGTTGAAATCAAGCCGGCCGATCGAGATCAGCCGCGGCAGGCCTTCCGGCAGATTGTCGAACACCGTCGGCCTGCCTTCGGGATCGGCATGGGTGGTCATCAACCCGCGCGGCTTGTGAAACAGGAACAGCCGGGTGCGCTCGCGCGGCGGCAATGGCTTGCCGTCGACGGTGATGACGTCGTTGGCGGTGACATCGAGCGCCGGCGAATTGATGACGCGGCCATTGACGGTGACGCGGCCCTGCACGATCCATTCCTCGGCGTCGCGGCGCGAGGCAAGGCCGGCCCGCGACACCACCTTGGCGATGCGCTCACCGGATTTCTTTTCGCGCGGCGGCCGCGCCGGGCGTTTCTCGAAGTCCGGCGTGCGCTCGCGGTAGGCACCCCGGCCGCCGAACGCCGGACGCTTGGCGAAAACCTTGCTGTCGTCTTCGTTGTCGCGGCGCGGCCGATCGGGACCGCTGCGCCGATGCTCCTGCCAGGAACTGCCGGCCTCGCCAGGGTCGCTGTTGCGATCCCGGCGCGGACGCTCGAATTTCGGACGATCCTCGCGCGGGCGCGAAAACCGCGGACGCTCATGGCCGCCGCGGTCGTCACGCGGCTTGTCGTAGCGCGGCTTGTCGAAACTTCGCGCGCCGTTGCGTGAAGGGCGGGAATTGCGCCCGGCATGGTCGGGCGACGAAGCGTCGCGCTTCTGCCACGGTTTTGACTCGCCACGATCCGAACCCCGATACCCCGGGTCGCTGCTGCGATACTCCCGGTCGCTGTTGCGATACCCCGGGTCGCTGTTGCGATCCCCCGGGGCGCTGTTGCGGTCGCGGCTGCCGAAATCCCTGCGCGGACCGCGGTCGCCACGGTCGCCCTTGCGATCCGGCGCACCGCGGGAAAATCTCTTGTCGCCGCCGAATTTCCTCTCGGGGCGGTCGCCATCGCGCGACGGCCGCGCGCCGAATGGACGGTCGACTCGCGGCCGGTCGCCTTCTTTTCGAAAGCCTTCGTCGCGTGGCGTATAGGGTCGCTTTTCGCCGCCACCGTCGCGCGACGCATAAGGCTTCCTGTCGCCGAATTTCTTGTCGGTAAATCGGGCCGATGGACGGGCGTCGCCGCGATCGCCGCGTGGCGTGAAGGGACGTTTTTCGCCGCCACCATGCTCCGGGCGGTCTTCCCTGTTAAACCGCTGAGGACGATCGCCGGACGGCCGGTCGCTACGCGGATGCGGTGCGTCGCCGTAGTCACGTCGCGGCGGCGGGCCCTCGCGCTTGCCGGCGTAGGGCTTGCCCGGGCCCGAATAGGGCTTCTTGCCATAGCTCCTGGAGCCGTCGGACTTTCCCGCAAAGGGCTTGCGCTCGCCGTCGCTTTTGCCTGCAAAACCGCGTTTGGCGAATTTTTTCTCGGGTCCCCGGGCGGCGCCGGAGCGGCCCTTGCCGCCAGCGGGCCGACCGCGCCGGCCGCGGGAATCGTTGTTTTTATCGTTATCGCGGGGCATGAAGGGTCTCTCGTGTCCAAATGGAATGGCGATCAGGCGGATGGGACGTCATAGCGCTAACGCGCGCGCGCTTGGCTCAAGGCGCATTCTCACGCAAAATCGGCATCCACTTTTGCTGAAGGCGCATCTAGTAGCAGGTTTCTTCCGATGATACGAGGCATGACCGTCCCTTCTTTCATGGATTTGGCGCTGAAAACGGCGAAAAACGCCGGCAAATCCGGCGAAGTTCCGATCGGGTGCGTGATTGTCAGGGATTACAAGGTGATCGCCACCGCCAGCAACCGGACTCTGACAGACCGCGATCCGACCGCACACGCCGAAATACTGGCGATCCGGCAGGCCGCCGATGCCATCGGCACCGAGCGGCTGGTCGATTGCGACCTCTATGTCACGCTGGAGCCCTGCACGATGTGCGCCGGCGCGATCTCGCTGGCGAGGATCCGGCGGCTGTATTACGGCGCGCCCGATCCCAAGGGCGGCGCTGTGGATTCAGGCGTGCGTTTTTTTTCGTCGCCGACCTGCCACCACGTGCCCGAGGTTTATCCGGCCGTGGGCGAGAGCGAAGCGGCGACGCTGCTGCGCGATTTTTTCAAGGCGCGACGGTAGTTATACCTCACCTCTCCCGCTTGCGGGGGAGGTCGACGCGCTCGGCAGCGCATTTGCGCGCCAGAGCGCGGCGGGTGGGGGAAGGTCTATCCCCCTCGACCGGTTCGTTTTGCAGAAGCGCCCCCACCCCAGCCCTCCCCCGCAAGCGGGAGAGGGAGCAGAACTCATCCCGCCAGAAAAAACTCCCGCAGCGCCTTCACGGTGGCGTCGGGATTTTCCTCGGTCAGAAAATGCCCGCTATCGACCGGCGCTCCCCGCACGTCGGTTGCCCATGTCTTCCAGGTATCGAGCGGCGTCGCCGCCGCGCTGGCGATGCCGGCATCGCCCCACAGCGCCAGCATCGGGATCGTGATCTTTTTGGCCTGATCGCGATCGGCCTTGTCGATCGCGAAATCGGCATAGGCGCCGGCGCGGTAGTCCTCGCACATCGCGTGCACCCGCGAGGGATCGCGGAACGCCGCGAGGTAATGCTGCAGCGCGCGCCGATCGATGGCGTCGAGATTTTTCGCCTTGGTCTGGCTCGCCATCTTGGTGCGCAGGAAGAAGTCGGGGTTGCCGCCGATCAGCGTTTCCGGCAACGGATAAGGCTGCGCCAGAAAGGTCCAGTGATAGATTTTCAGCGCATAGAGCCGGTTCATTCGTTCCCAGTAGTCAAAGGTCGGCAGGATATCCAGCACCGCCAGCCGCGACAGCCGGCCGGGATGATCGAGCGCCAGGCGGTAGGCGACGCGGCCGCCGCGGTCGTGCCCGGCCAGCGCGAAATGCACATGGCCGAGCGCTTCCATCGCCTCGATCATCGCCTGCGCCATCGCGCGCTTGGTATAGGGCGTATGGTTCGCGTCGCTCTCCGGCATGTCCGACCAGCCATAGCCCGGCAGGTCGGCGATGATCAGGGTGAAGCTGTCGGCGAGCCGCGGCGCGACGCGGTGCCACATCACATGGGTCTCGGAAAAACCGTGAAGCAACAGCAGCGGCGGGCCCTTGCCGCCGACCCGCGCGAAAATGCGCCCGGATCTGGTGTTGATCCATTCGGAGGCATAGCCGGGAAACAGGTCGGCGAGATCGGGCATGAACTATTTTCCCTCATCATGGCCGGGCATAGCCGTCCGAACGACGGCGTCGCTTCCACTCGCCCAGGCCCGGCCATACACGCTAAAGCGATGGTAGGAATATGTGGATGCCCGGCGCAAGGCCAGGCGTGACGTATGCCTCAATTCCGCGCCCCGGCATTTCATCGATATGTACGCTTGCGCCGGATTCGGGCTATGACCTTGTCACCAGCTTCAATAACAAACCAGAACGAGGAAACCCGCAATGTCGATCGATTTCGAAATCCCGGCCGAGGCCAAGGCTATCCGCCAGAAAGTCCGCAAATGGGTGCACGACGAATGCATTCCGGCGGAGAAGGAACTTGACTCCAAGCCGCTCGACGAAGTGCTCGGCAAGCTGCGGGCGAAGGCGCGCGCGCAAGGCCTGTGGTGCCCGTTCGTGCCGAAGCAGTACGGCGGCATGGGCCTCGGCCCGCTCGCCAACGCGCTGGTGCAAATGGAACTCGGCGAAAGTATCCTGGGGGCGCTCTCGATGAACACCCAGGGGCCCGACGACGCCTCGATGATGACCATTCTCGAGCACGGCACGGAATATCAGAAGGAAAAATTCCTCAAGCCGCTGCTCAATGGCGAAAAACGCATCTGCTTCTCGATGACCGAGAAGGCGGCCGGTGCGGATGCCACCGGCATGCAGACATCGGCGGTGAAGGACGGCAACGAAAATTACATCCTCAACGGCGAGAAGTGGTTCTCCTCATCGGCGAGCGTCGCCGACATGGCGCTGGTGATGGCCAAGACCGACCCGAACGCGCCGCGCCACAAGCAATATTCGACCTTCATCGTCGAATTGCCGAACCCGGGCTACAAGATCAAGCGCAACATCAAGAACATGGCGATCGAGGGCCCGCACGCCGACGTGATTCACGGCGGCCATTCCG
Organism: Bradyrhizobium sp.; assembly: GCA_036266415.1. Classification (GTDB taxonomy): domain Bacteria; phylum Pseudomonadota; class Alphaproteobacteria; order Rhizobiales; family Xanthobacteraceae; genus Bradyrhizobium. Next base: position 28,352 of record DATANB010000094.1, read on the forward strand.
AAATTGAGATCAGCGACCTGAAAGTGCCGGCCGACAATCTGCTCGGCGGCGAGGGCAACGGCTTCAACATGGGTCAGCACCGCCTCGCCTATGGCCGGCTTCGCCATGGCATGCACAACGTCGCGAAGGCCCAGCGCGCGCTCGACATGGCGGTCGCGCATGTGACAAAGCGCTCCACCTTCGGCGTGCTGCTCGCCGACCGGCAGGCGGTGCAGTTCATGCTGGCCGAGTGCGCCAGCCAGCTCTACATCGGACGCCTGATGCTGCTGCACATCGCCTACAAGGCCGAAAAGGGCATGGATCTGCGGCAGGAAAACTCGATCGCCAAGGTGTATCTGGCGCACATGGTGCACCACGTGATCGACACCGCGATCCAGCTGCACGGCGCGCTCGGCTTCAGCCAGGATACCATCCTGGCGAGATGGTACACCCAGGTGCGCTCGCAACGGCTGGTCGATGGCCCCGACGAAGTGCACAAATGGAAGGTCGGCCGCAACGTCATCAAGGCGTTCCGCGAACACGGCACCACGGCGCTGGCCGCGGGCGGCGATTTGCTTTGACGTTGACGTCATTCCGGACGGCGCGCAACGCGCGCCGATCCGGAATCTCGAAGTTGTTTGGCATTTCTCATCTCGAGATTCCGGGTTCGATGCTCCGCATCGCCCCGGAATGACGGGTTCTATCTGCCAGTCCGCTCCCGCGCCACCGCCTGCCAGCCAATGTCGCTACGGAAAAAGCCTTCCGGCCATTTGATGCGATCGACGGCTTGGTAAGCGCGCTGCTGCGCTTCGCTCACCGTTTTGCCCAACGCACAGACGTTCAGCACGCGCCCGCCATTGGCCAGAATTTTTCCGTCCTTCGCCTTGGTGCCGGCATGGAAAATCTCGACGCCCTCGACTTTGGCGGCGTCGTCGAGGCCTTCGATCACCGAGCCCCCGGCGTAGTCACCGGGATAGCCTCGGGTCGCCATGATCACGGTCAACGCCGCATCGTCGAACCAGCGCAGGCTGAAATTCTTCAACTGCCCGTCGGCGCATGCGATCAGCGCCGGCAGGATGTCCGACATCATGCGCAGCATCTGCACCTGGCATTCCGGATCGCCGAAGCGGGCGTTGTATTCAACGAGTTTAGGACCTTCGCCGGTCACCATCACGCCGGCGTACAGCACGCCCTTGTAGGGCGACCCCATCGCCGCCAATGCGCGCAGCGTCGGATAGATCATCTGATCCATCACCTGCGCACATATCGTCTCCGTCAGCACCGGCGCGGGCGAGTAAGCGCCCATGCCGCCGGTATTGGGGCCCTTGTCGCCGTCGAAGGCACGCTTGTGATCCTGCGCGGTCGCCAGCGGCAGCGCGTGCTCACCGTCGCACAGCGCGAAGAACGAGGCCTCCTCGCCCTGCATGAATTCCTCGACCACCACCTCGGCGCCGGCTTCGCCGAACCCGCCGCCGAACATCATGTCGACCGCGGCCAGCGCCTCCTCTTCCGACATTGCCACCACCACGCCCTTGCCGGCGGCGAGGCCGTCGGCCTTGACAACGATCGGCGTGCCTCGCGCGCGGATGTAGGCTTTCGCCGCCTCGCGATCGATGAAATGCTCATAGGCCGCAGTCGGGATATGATTGGCGCGGCACAGCGCCTTGGTGAAACTCTTCGAACTTTCCAGTCGCCCGGCTGCCTTGGTTGGGCCGAACGCCTTGAAGCCGGCGGCGTTGAGATCGTCGACGATGCCTGCCGCGATCGGCGCATCCGGGCCGACCACGACGAAATCGACCGCGTTCCGCCGGCAGAAATCGATTACCGCCGCATGGTCCGCGATATCGAGCGCCACGCATTCGGCTTCCCGCGCGATGCCGGCATTGCCCGGCGCGCACCAGAGTTTTGTCACCAGCGGGGAGGCCGCGATCTTCCACGCCAAGGCGTGTTCGCGACCGCCGGAACCTAGCAGGAGAATGTGCATGGGATGCAGCCAGAGCGAGGATGTTCAGGACCGTGTCGGTTGCATGAGTCCCCCTCCCCCTGCAAGGGGGTTGGCGTCATTCCGAATGGCGCGCCGAGGTCGCGATGATTTCCTGCAAGGTCGCGACATGACGGGCGAAGGCGCCGCGCCCGGCCGCGGTAGCGGTCACCGTGGTCTGCGGCTTCCTGCCGACAAAGGCCTTGTCGACCGCGACGTAGCCGGCCCGCGCCAGCGTCTCGATATGGGCGCCGAGATTGCCGTCGGTGGCGCCGGTCAGTTTTTTCAGCCGGGAGAATTCGAGCCCTGTGGCGGCTGCGGGCAGCGCGTTCAGCGCCGCCATGATTCTGAGACGCAGCGGCTGGTGAATGATGTCGTCGAGCTCGGCCATTGATCTCAACTCCGGCGCATCCACAGACCGCCCAGAATGAGCCCGCCGCCGTTGACGAACGCCATCCACAGCGGGAACGCCTCGCCGATGTAGAAATAGCCGATCAACGTCAGCGCGGTGATGCCAAGGCCGATCGCGACAAAGGCATAACCGAGCCACAGCCCGGCTATGCAGTAAAACAGCATGAAATAAATCGGCCAGAAAGTTCCCTGCTGGCGCGGCGTGAAGTGACCGAGCAGGTTCGCGCAGAAGTACCCGAATGCAAAGAACAGCAGGAACGTCACCAACATCCGGACATCAAAGCTGCGCACGCCGAGGCGGGAATAGGTGAAAACGCTGATCGCAAACAAACCGGCGACGCCCGCGATATCGACGGTGATCCAGATGTAGCCGCCATAGCGCGGCCAGAGCCAGGTCGCGATATTGCCGACGAACACCAGTACGCCCCACAGGATCATGATCAGGCTGTTGAGATAGTAGATCCGCGACTGCCGGACGCGTTGGACAATGTCGTCGATCTCGGCGAGCGCTTCGGAGGCCTCTGTGCTGCCGATCATGATTGCCCCATTCCACGCGTGGCGACGTCGTCGGCGACGGCCGACACCGCCTTCGGCACGGTAACAATGCCCATGTGGTTGACGCCTTCGATCAGCTTGACGTCGACCGCAGGCGCGACCGCATGGACGGCTTCCGCATATTTGTCCGCGAGCATCATTTCGTCGTCGGCACCCGCGATGATCGTGAGCGGCCTGGTCGCCGCCGCGAGATCGGTGCGATAGCCGCGCGTGGCAAGATTGCGCATCAGCCTGTCGGAATAGACCGGCACCAGGATATTTTTCGAATTCGCCGGCACCGCAAAGGCCAGCACCGGCAACGCCTCGCAGCAATCGACGCCGATTTTGCGCAGCACCGACAGTCCCAGGATGCGGGGCACGTCGACGCTGACCCAGCCGCCGGAGTTCGGCCGGTTGGTGGGGGCGTCATAGCCGAGATAGGGCGCCAGCAGCACGGTGCGGGCGAACAGGCCCTGGATCGACGAGCCCGCGACGCGGAGCGCCAAGCCGCCGCCGGCGGAGTGGCCGACCAGGGTCAGCGGCAAGTCGGGCAAGGATTTGCGGATGAAGCCGACGAAGTCGGCGAGATCGTCCTCAAGCTGGCCGACATAGCCGATGTCGCCGCGGGTGCCTGAGACGCCGTGGCCGCGAATGTCGATCGCCCAGGTTTCCACGCCGCGCGCCGCCAGCGCCGCCGACAGCGCATGGTTGCTGGTCGCGCTGGAGCCGGAGGAACCGTGGATGAAAATCGCGCCGCGCCCGGTGGCCGGACTGCTCGCCGGGTAATGGCGGTAACCCAGCATCGTGCCGTCGCGCGCCTGAAACCGCTCGACCGCGGGCAGCGTCGAGAAGTCGACGCCCTGACGGGACTCCGAAACAGAACGCATCTCGGGAGGCTGCACCACGGGCGTGGCGACCAGCGCGACAAGCAGCAGCGCAGCGGCGCCTACCGCGCACAGGGCCCATTTCAAAAGGTTTAGCCCGCCTCGTATCAGCTTTAGCGACATCGCTCACTCCTCAGATGTAAACTAAGTCAGAGAACTCTGTACTACAGAGTATAGGGTGCTTCAAGTGCCGATTAGCGGTGACCGCCGAAAATCCCTACCTTGTGCGCCAGCCCTAAAAGTCCGAATCGATTGCCCGAGATGACCGCCACCGAAACCCTGATCAACGCGCCGGAATTCACGGTGTCCGAGCTGTCGTCCGCCCTGAAGCGGACGGTGGAGGACACGTTCGGCCATGTCCGGGTGCGCGGCGAAATCACCGGCTTCCGCGGGGCGCACTCTTCCGGGCACTGCTACTTCGCGCTGAAGGACGAGAACGCCAAGATCGAGGCGGTGATCTGGAAGTTCGCGCATGCGCGGATGCGCTTCAAGCCGCAGGAAGGCCTCGAGGTCATCGCCACCGGCAAGCTCACCACCTATCCCGGCTCGTCGAAATACCAGATCGTGATCGAGGCGCTCGAGCCCGCCGGGATCGGCGCGCTGATGGCGCTGATGGAAGAGCGCAAGAAGAAGCTTGCCGCCGAAGGCCTGTTCGACGAAGCGCGCAAGCAACTGTTGCCGTGGCTGCCGGAGGTGATCGGCGTCGTCACCTCCGCGACCGGTGCGGTGATCCGCGACATCCTGCATCGGCTGGAGGACCGCTTTCCGCGCCGCGTGCTGGTGTGGCCGGTCCGCGTGCAGGGCGAAGGCTCGGCCGAGCAGATCGCGGCCGCGATCCGCGGTTTCAATGCGCTGCCGGAAACGGGGCGGATTCCACGGCCGGATCTGTTGATCGTCGCGCGCGGCGGCGGCTCGCTGGAAGACCTCTGGTCGTTCAACGAGGAGATCGTGGTCCGCGCCGCCGCCGAAAGCATGATTCCCCTGATCTCGGCGGTCGGCCACGAGACCGACATCACGCTGATCGACTTCGCCGCCGACAGGCGCGCGCCGACGCCGACCGCGGCCGCCGAAATGGCGGTCCCGGTGCGCAGCGAGTTGCTGGTCGAGGTCGCCGCGCTGGCGCGACGGACGATGATCTGCTGGCAGCGCGGCCAGGAAGGCCGCCGCAACGAGTTGCGCGCAGCAGTGCGGGCGCTGCCCGCCCCGAGCGAAGTGCTGGCGGTCCCGCGGCAGCGGCTGGATGGTGCGGGCGCCTCGCTGCCCCGCGCCTTGAAGGCCAATACCCACGCCCACTTCCGACGCTTCGCCAGCACGGGTGCAAGGCTGACGGTGCGGGTGCTGCGGGGGCAGGTCGCGCAGGCCACGCATCGGCTGACGGTATCGGGCGAACGCATGACGCTGTCGGCCCGGTCGCTGCTGCGCAGCCGCAGGGAGCGCTTTGCCGGACTTGAGATCAGGCTGAAAGCCTCAAGACTCTCCAACGCGCAGGCGCAGCGCCAGGTCATCGCGCGGGACCGCGAACGCGTGGCGCGCCTCGCCGAGCGGGCGCGACGCGCGCTTTCAACGGCGACACAGCGGCTTTCCGCGCGGGTCACCCACAGCGGTCAGCTGCTTGGCGCGCTGTCCTATCGCAGCGTGCTCGCGCGCGGTTTTGCGCTGGTGCGCGACGAGCAGGGCCACGCTCTGCGAGCCGCGGCCAGCGTCGGCCCGGGGGCGCGGCTCGAGCTCGAATTCTCCGATGGACGCGTCACGGCCACGGCGGACGCGGATCGCCCGACGGCAACGCGTGCGGCGAAGCCCGTTGCCAGTGAGCCGAAGGCCGCCGCGCCGAAGCGCGCGGTTAAGCCGGCTGGCCAGGGAAGCCTGTTTTAGAAGTTACCAGCACCGTCATGCCCGGGCTTGTCCTGGCTTGTCCCGGGCGTCCACGCCTTCCTTTTCTGACTGGGGCATAAGATCCGGCCATGAGGTTGTATCTTGAGATCGCGATCTACCTTGCCAGCCATTCGGCGACGCGCTTTTGCGAATCGGCGCGCGCCTCTGGATCGGTGCCGAGATGGCCGTGTTCCGGGGTGGCGGCATCCGAGGTCCCGGCAATCGCGTGCGGCGGAAGATTGGCGCGGTCGAAATCGTGATAGGCGCCGGGATAGACCACGATCCGCGCCAGCGCGCTGCGCCCGTGCGCGCCGTCGATCATCTGTCGGCAGGCCGGCGGCGAACTGACGTCGTCCCTGGCGCCGATCAGAAGCAACGTCGGCACCCGCGCGCTCCAGCCAAGGCCGGAAGAGATGCGGCAGTTCGGATAAAACGCAATCGCCGAGCGGAAGTCCGGCTCGATATTGCGCGACGGCAGTTGCGGACGCACCGCCCACAACAGCGCACTGGCGCCGTTTTCCCACCCCATCAGGCTGATGCGGTCGGGCGCGGTCCAGGGCTGCTGCACCAGCCATTGCCGCGACGCCATGATGTCAGCCACCCGCTCGCGGCGGGCGCTCACCCGGCGCTCCCTGACACGGCATTGCGGGCCGAGTTCGCGCGAACCATAGCTGTCCGGCAGCAACACCGCCTTGCCTGCCTTGAGCAACTGCTCGGCCCAGTCGCGGTAGCGCGGCGCGACCTGCTCGGAGTGGCCGGCCAATCCACCGCAGCCGTGCAGCGCGATCACGACCGGAAACGGGCCAGCGCCGTCGGGCTTGAAAAGCTGCGCGTGCAAAACCCCGTTGTGCAGGGGTATTTCGACCTGATGCGGGGCAGGCAACGGCGCGGCGCCCGCGGCGGACGCCACGGCAAAAAGTGTCAGGAATGTGATTGCTGACAGGAGGCGCATCTGATTTGCCGGATCGTCATGGTGCTTGATAGCAGCGTTCCATTTGCTGCAAGACTAGCATGCGGCATGTGCCAGATTTCATCACAAATCGGTGGGTTTGACGGGCGGACAGCACGACCTATTTATGGTAGATCGCTTCTGCGAAAAACATCCAGCCCGGCTCGAATCGCCGGACGCTACGCGGAGACTTCAACCGTGCTGAATAAATTCGGCCCCTCGGGTCATGGCGAAGCGCAAGTGCAATATCTGGATGGCGATTTCCGCGTGATCTCGCCGGGGACCTATGTGCGCTGCGCGGTGACCGATGCGCGGATCCCGCTCGACGAGCTGAAATACTGGAGCGTGGACTTGCAGGAGGCCTATGCCATCCCGAGCGCGGTGCTGCAGCGGCATTTTCCCGGGGCGCTGAAAAAGCAGGGCTGATCGCGCTCACCGGAATTTCTTCGTGCGCGCCAGAAACAGGCGGTCTGCCACGAACTTCCGCAGTTTTGCGGCGTCATCCAATTCCATCGTCACCATGAATGGCACTATATCTTCCGCCCAGCGTGGAAGTCCTCCGGCCTGCCGCAGCCGCGCCAGATCCTTTTCCGTCGTCACCAGTGACAGCCCGTCGCGTTTTGCCTCGGCGATCAAGCTCTCGATCTCGTCTTGTGAAAACGGATAGTGGTCGGCGAAGGCGCGCTCCCGGACAATTTCGGCGCCGCTTGCGCGCAGCGTCCGGAAAAACCTGGCGGGATCGCCGATCCCGGCAAAGGCCAGCACAGGCTTGCCGCGCAGCGCCGCCACCGATGCATGATCCGCCCTTAGGAGAGCTGACAGCACCGGCTTGTCCTGCGCGGCGACGGCGGCGGCGACCGCCTTGGCCGCGATTCCATCGCCGACGACGATCAGTGCGTCGGTGCGGGCGAGCTGCGGCGGCAACGGTGCGCGCAGGGGCCCGGCCGGAATCACCCGGCCATTGCCGAGGCCGCGGTCACCGTCGATCACGATCAGGGAAGCATCCTTGGCAATGGCCGGGTTCTGAAAGCCGTCGTCCATCAGGATCACGGTCGCGCCCTGCGACCGCGCCAATGCGACGCCGGCGATGCGATCGCGCGCAACGACCACCGGCACCGTCCGCGCCAGCATCAGCGGCTCGTCGCCGACCTCGGCGGCCGTGTGCCGTTCCGGATCGACCTTGACCGGACCGCGCAATCGTCCGCCATAGCCGCGGCTCAGCACGACCGGCGCCTCGCCGAGATCGCGCAGCAACTTGGTCAGCGCCAGCACCATCGGGGTCTTGCCGGCGCCGCCAACATGATAGTTGCCGACGCAGAGCACGGGGATGCCGGCGTCAAACCCCTCGCGCTGCAACCGCTTCGCGGCGATCAGCCCATAGAGCGCGCCGAGCGGCGTCAGCAATAACGATGTCCACGACGACGGCCGGTGCCAGAAGGCCGGCTCACGCATTCGCCGCTCCCATTTCGAGCCGCAATTGCAGCAGATATGGCTCCAGCGCGGCCAGGGTCCGGTCGAGCGCGCCGCCGAGCTGCTCGACCACGCGCTCGGAGGCTGCAAGGGTAGATGCGCGCGCCGCCGGATCGGCCAGCAACTGACCGAGCTGCCTCACCAGCGCTTCCAGCGTGTCGGCGCGCCTGGCGCCGCCGGCGCCGTCGAGCGCCTCGTAAACGTCGGTGAAATTGAACACGTGGGGGCCATGAACGACCGACGCGCCGAGCCTGATTGCCTCGATCGGATTCTGCCCGCCACGTTCGACCAGCGAGCCTCCCATGAATACGATTGGCGCCAGCCGGTAGAACAATCCCAATTCGCCCATGGTGTCGGCGACATAGACGTCGGTGGTCGCCGTCGGCAACTCCTCGCGCGAACGCAATGCCACGTGCAGTCCGGACGCCACGATGGCGCGGGCGATCGCTTCGCCGCGATTGGGATGCCGCGGCACGATCACGGTCAGCAGCGATGGAAAGAATCCCGCAAGCGTCCGGTGCGCCTGGAGCAAGATGTCCTCTTCGCCGGGATGGGTCGAGGCCGCCACGATGATCGGGCGGCCGCGCGTCACCGACATCAGCCGCTCCAGCCTGACAGGATCGGCGGGCGGCGCCGCAACATCCAGTTTCAAGTTGCCGGTCGTAATAACGTTGCGGCTGCCAAGCGCGGTAAAGCGCTCGGCATCGACGCGCGACTGGGCCAGGCAGACGTCGAACCGGCCAAGCAGCGCGGAGATCGTGCCCGAGACCCTGCGCCAGCGCGGAAACGAGCGCTGCGACATCCTGCCGTTGATCAGGACCATCGGCAGGCGCCGCGCCGCGCTCGACAGGATGAGATTGGGCCACAAATCGGATTCGATGAACAGCGCCAGGCTTGGCCGCCAGTGATCGAGAAAGCGCGCGACATAGGACGGCGAATCGTAAGGCACATATTGGTGGATGATGTCGGCAGGAAACCGCTTGGCGACGATCGCTGCCGAAGTCACTGTCCCCGACGTCAGCAAGATGCGGATGTTCAGCGCCCGCAGCTTCTCGATCAGGGCCGCCGCGGCCAGCACCTCGCCGACGCTGGCGCCGTGAATCCACACCACCGGGCCATGCGGCCGGATATCCGCGCTCACGCCGCGGCGCTCGCCGATCCGCGCCGGATCCTCCTTGCCCAGTCTCAGCCGCCGCTTGATCAGCGCCGGCGCCAGCGGCACCATGGCCGAAGACAGCCTCCGGTATACGCGCAGCGTCAACGGCAGGGAGTTAGCCAAAGCCGCCCTCCGGGCGCCCGACCTGCGCATAGGCGCGGCGGGTCGCTTCATTCAGGTATGTCTCTAGTTGAAGGCGACACTTTTCCATGGTCTCGGCATCGGCATCCGGCGGGACAATCACCGCATCGATGCCCACCACTGCGCCCCGCCCGAATGGCAAATTGATGGTGGTGTGGTCCCAATTGTTCAACCGGATAAAACGGCTGGTCACCATCGCGAATGGCAGAATCGGCCGTCCGGATTCCCGCGCCAGCATGATGATGCCGAGACCCGCGACGCGCGAGCGCTTCGGCACGTCGGCCGTCGATGCGACGTTATAGCCGTCCGCGAGCGCGCGTACCATCTCCTTGAAAGCGCCGACCCCGCCCTTGCGCTGAAAGGCCCCGCCGTGATCGCCGGAGCCGCGTATGGTTTCGATGCCCAGCCGCTCGGCGGCGATGGCGTTGAATTCGCCGTCGCGATGCCGCGAGATCAACACCTTGGCGCGGTGGCTTTCCTTGGTCTTGATGAACGGCGTCAGAAAATGCTGGCCGTGCCAGAACGCGAAGATCATCGGCAGATCCGGCTCGACCCTTTCATAGACGTCGACCGGGTCGAAGCTGAACTTGTTGGTTAGCCAGACCAGCCGCAGAAACTCGGCCGCGAGAAACCCCACGGCCCGCTGCACCCAGCTGCTGCGCAGCACATTGCGAATCAGCTTTTTCAACGGGCGGGCTTCGCGTCTTGAGCAGGATCGAGCAGCCGGTGGAGATGGACGATGAAATAGCGCATGTGGGCATTGTCCACGGTCTGCTGCGCCTTCGCCTTCCAGGCGGTGTAGGCGGCGGCATAATTGGGAAACACGCCGACGACCTCCACCTTATCGAGATCCCTAAACGTGGTGTTCTCGAGACCGGTGAGTTCGCCTCCGATCACGAGATGCAGCAACTGCTGCTGGGCACTATCTGGCATCATTCCTTTATCCTAACGCGGTGCCCGGCAGGCAGAATTTCCAGAACGCAAATCAGGGAAATTCAGGGCAAGGGTCGGGTTCGAAAATGCTCGACAATGCGTGCATGACGATCGCGTCCCGCTGCCACCAGCACCCCGTGCGCCACTTCCCGGCGATTGTACAGGATCGCATCCCCCGAAAGCGCGGTCATGTTACCATTCGCTTCCCGCACGATCAAATTGGCCGCGGCGAGGTCCCAGTCGCGGCTTTGGCCGCCGGCGAAAGCCGCATCCAGTTTTCCTTGCGCGACCCGGCACAGCCGCAGCGCCAGCGATCCGATACGGGGATGAAGGATAATTTCGTCGGCGGACCGGCTGAGCCGCTCGACAAGCGGCTTCGGCCCGGCGACGCGGGAAAAATCCAGCTCGACGCCCGAAGTCGCAAAAACAGGCACCTGGTTGCGCACGGCGCCCTGCCCGCGCGCGGCAAAGAAGAATTCATCGCTGGCCGGCGCGAACACCGCCGCGAGCACCGGCGATGCGTCCTCGACCAGCGCCACGCTGACGCACCAGTCCTCGCGCCCGGCGAGATAGCCGCGGGTGCCGTCGATCGGGTCGACGATCCAGGCCAGGCGCTTTTCGAGACGGGACTCGTCGTCGGCGCTTTCTTCCGACAGCCAGCCATAATCCGGCGTGGCGGCGCGCAGCCTCCGCTCGAGAAGGTCGTTGACCCTGATGTCGGCTTCGGACACCGGCGACGATGCGCCCTTGGTCCAGTTCTTGAGTTCGGTACGGAACAGCGACAGCGCCAGCGCGCCTGCCTCCTGCACCGTATCCCGCAGCAGCGCGGCGTCGCGCGCCAGAATTCTGTCGTGAACGCGCTCGGCGCTAGCGTCCGCCAAGCGTCAGTCCCTCGATACGTACGGTCGGCGCATTGACGCCATAACGGAATTCCAGATCGTTGGCCGGCACCAGCGATTTGAATATCTCGAGCAGATGGCCCGCGATCGTCACCTCGCTCACCGCATAGCTGATCTTGCCATTCTCGATCCAGAAGCCGGATGCGCCGCGACTGTAGTCGCCGGTCACGCCGTTGACGCCGGAGCCGATCAGATCGGTGACGTAAAAACCCTGCTTGATGTCGGAGATCAGCTCAGCCGGGGTGGGCTCGCCCGCCGCGAGGTGGAGATTGTACGGTCCTGGCGACGGCGACGAGGATACGCCGCGATGGGCGTGGCCGGTAGTGACCAGCCCGAGTTCGCGCGCGGTCGCGCAATCCAGCAGCCACGTTGTCAGCACGCCCTGATCGACGATGGCAATTTTCTTGACCTTGACGCCTTCGGCGTCGAACGATTGCGAGCGCAGTCCGCGCACCCGCAGGGGGTCGTCGATGATACGGATATTTTTCGGAAACAGCTGTTGACCGAGACGGTCCCTCAGAAAACTGGTCTTGCGCGCGATCGACGCGCCGTTCACCGCTCCCACGAGATGGCCGACCAGCGAAACCGATACTCTGGGGTCGAACACCACGGGCACCTTGCAGGTCTCGACCTTGCGCGGATTGGCGCGCGCGACCGTGCGCTCGCCTGCCTTGCGGCCGACGCTTTCAGGCGATGCGAGGTCGGACGCGTGCGGCGCGGTGGTGTAGTCGTAGTCGCGCTCCATGCCGGTGCCGTCGCCGACGATGGCCGTCATCGAGATGCCCTGGCTCGAGCGCAAGTAGGAGCCGTGGAAGCCGCTAGAGGTTACCAGAACCATGCCACCAATTCCGGTCGAGGCCGACGCGCCGCCCGATTTGGTGACGCCCTTGACCGCGAGCGCGGCCGCTTCGGCTTCACAGGCGCGGCGTTCGAGCTCCGATGTCGACGGGATGGCGGGATCAAGCAGGTCGAGATCGGGAAAGTCGCGCGCCAGCAATGACGGATCGGCGAGACCGACATATTTGTCGTCGGGCGCGACGCGCGCCATGGCGACGGCGCGCTCGGCGAGCTTTGCGATGCCGTCGCCGCTGACGTCGTTGGTCGAGACCACCGCCTGGCGCTGTCCGACCAGCACGCGCAGTCCGATATCGTCGCCCTCCGAGCGCTCGGATTCCTCGACGCGACCGTCGCGCACCTCGACGCCTTGCGAAATGCCGCGCACCGCCACCGCGTCGGCCGCGTCCGCGCCGGCGCGCCTGGCCGCATCGACCAGCCGCTGCGCCAGCGTGCTGAGGACGGATTGATCGAACAGGTCGGAGCTGGCGGCATCAGATGAAAGCGGCGAAGCGGCAGATGGTGAAGAGATCACGAACAAAATCCCTGGGATTGAAGGAGCGTTGAAGGAGCATCGAAGCGGGCCCGATGCAAATCAGCGAACCCCTCAGATGTGCCCGATTCACGCGTACTTCAAGCATTTTCGCGGGCTCAAAGCGAAAGATTTTTGCTGTTAGCGCAAGGTCTCGTCAATCATGTGAGCCAAGGTCTTGTCAATCATGCCGGCGAATGCGGGGCAAGTGACGTCAGATTAACCAGCCTTTTTAAGCCGATACCGGCACGGCTCGGCTACGGTGTCAGCTATCGACCGGGAGTATAATTCCGGCGGGGAGACAAAGCCGTGAGGCGTCAAACAGCAACAAGCGGGATCAATCCCGCCGGGTCGAGCCGCCCACAGCGGCTCGACCCTCTTTCTCTGCCCCTGAGCTTCAACGCGCAC
>DATANB010000095.1:0-10787 GCA_036266415.1 Bradyrhizobium sp.
AGCGCAACCTTGGTGAGGTTTGCATATATGGCCTTGCGTTTGGCCTGCTCGGTCACAAGTCGCGCGCCATCCAGCGCTTTATCAGCTTCGGCATTGGACCAGGCGCTGTAATTTTGCGGCGCTCCGGTCTTGAGGAAGACGTACGAATTGCCGTCCGGGTCGATGCGGCCGCTCCATGCCAGCATAAAGGCCTGGTATTCGCCGGCTTCGGCCTGTTTCAGCGAGGTCGCGAACTCGGTGACCCTGATCTTCATGTCGAAGCCGGCCTCCGCCGCCATCGACTGGATCACCTGCGCAACAGCTTCGGTCTCCGCGCCCTTCGGCACCATGAAGTCGACGACGACCGGCGGGGTGACACCGGCCTCTTTCAACAGCGCCTTGGCCTTCGCGACATCGCGGGGACGCACCGGAAAGGCCTTCTGGTAATAGGGATGGTCCGGATTGACCCATTGGTTGCCGGGCTTGAACTCGCCGTTGAACACGACCTGGTTGATGGCCTCGCGGTCGATCGAGAGGTCGAGCGCCTGTCGCACCTTGGCCGACTGGCTGAGCGGTCCCTTGGCCTTGTCCTTGCCGACGTTGAGGGTGACACCCTGGTAACCGAGTTCGATCGCGGTCGAGAGTTGGAGCTTCGGGTCGGACTTCACCGCGGCGATGTCGGTTGCCAGCAGCCGCTCGATCAAATCGAGCCCGCCGGACTTCAGGTTCGCCAACCGGACCGTGGCGTCGACGATCGGCAGGAACACCACGCGGTCGATATGGACATTGTCCTTGTTCCAGTAGTCGGCGAATTTCTCGAACACGATGCGATCCTGTTGCACGCGCTCGACGAACTTGTAAGGGCCGGCGCAGACGGGGTGCAGACCGAACTTGTCGCCTTCCTCCTTCGCCGCCTTGGGCGAGACCATCATCCCGGCGCGGTCGGTGAGCTGGGCAATCAACGGCGAGTACGGCGTCTTCAATGCAAGCTTGATGGTAAGTGGATCGACCACGTCGACATGGTCGAGCGCGGCGAGTTCCGGTTTGCGGAACGAACCCTGCATGGTCAAATGGCGCTCAAGCGAAAATTTTGCGGCCTCGGCATTGAACGGCTCGCCGTCCTGGAACTTCACGCCAGGCCGCAGCTTGATCGTGACCTCCTTGCCGTCGGCCGAGGTCTCGTGGGACAGCGCGAGCTGCGGCACGATGTTGAGCTTTTCGTCGATGTCGAACAGCTTGTCGCAGAAGGCCGCAAACACGATGCGGCCGACATAGGTGCGCGCCAGCGAGGGGTCGAGAACGTCCGGGTCTTCGGCCAGCCCGATCCGCAGCGTGCTCTGGGCCCGGACATCAGCAGGAAGCGACAGCAACAGCGCCGCCGCGATAGCCGCCAAACGCAGGATTTTCATTGGACTGGTCTCCATGTTTTCACCTCAGCCGGCTGCCGGCGGCATTGCCCCGACTATATCAACCCCGGAGGAACCGGCTACTTCCGTTCGTCCGCGGAATGCTGCCACCAGCCGTTCCAGCGCCGGCGAAAAGCCGCCGTCGACGGGAATGACGGCGTCGGGCGGCGGCAGTTCCGCCGTGCGGTGGCAGGCGGTCAGGTGTCCGGTCGCATCGTCGAGCAGTTGCGGCGGCTCGATGCGGCAGCGCTCGATCACATAGGGGCAGCGGGTATGAAAGCCGCAGCCGCTGGGCGGATTGAGCGCGCTCGGCATCTCGCCCTGCAGCAGCATGCGGCTGCGCTTGGCCCGAGGTTTGGGCACCGGGATCGCCGACAGCAGCGCGCGACTGTAGGGGTGTCGGGGCGAGGCAAACAATCCCTGCGTATCCGCGGTCTCGACGATGACGCCGAGATTCATCACGGCGACGCGGTCGGCGATGTGCTTCACCACCGCGAGGTCGTGGCTGACGAAGATGTAGGCGAGCCCCAGCCGATCCTGCAGATCGCGCAGCAGATTGAGGATTTGCGAACGGATCGAGACATCCAGCGCCGACACCGGCTCGTCGCAGATGATGAGCTTCGGTTGGACCGCGAGCGCCCGCGCGATCGCGATGCGCTGGCGCTGGCCGCCCGAGAATTCGTGGGGGTAGCGGCGCGCAAAGCGCGGCTCCAACCCGACCAGGCGGAGCAATTCCTCGACGCGCTCGCGACGGCCCGAGGTCGCAACAAGGTCATGCAGCGCCAATGGCTCGGTCAGGATCTGGCTGATCGTCATGCGCGGGTTGAGCGAGGCATAGGGGTCCTGAAAGATGATCTGCGCATCGCGGCGGAAGGCGCGCAACTGGTTCGCGTCCAATGCCAGCAGATCGCGGCCCTCGAAGCGGATGCTCCCGGCATCCGGTTCGATCAGCCGCAGCACCAGCCGGCTCACGGTGGATTTGCCGCAACCGGATTCGCCGACCAGCGCCAGCGTCTTGCCGGCCTCGACGCTGAAGCTGACGCCATCGACCGCCTTGATGAACGCGGTCGCCCGCCCGAATATCGTACGATCGGCGACGAAGTGTTTTACCAGGCCTTCGACCTCGAGCAGGGCCATCACGACACCAGCCTTTCCAGTGGCGCCTTGATGCAGCGCGACCAGTGACCGGGGCTCACCGCCACCAGTGGCGGCGGCGCGTCGATACAGATTTCGCTGACGAACGGGCAGCGCGCCGCAAATCGGCAACCGGACGGCGGCACGGTCATGTTCGGAACCATGCCTTCGATGGTGGCAAGATGCGAAGCGCGCCGGTCCAGCCGCGGGATCGAGCCGAGCAGCCCGACGGTGTAGGGATGCTGGGGGGAAGCGAATAATTCGTCGACGGCCGAGCGTTCGACGATCTCGCCGGCATACATCACCGCAACGTCGTCGCAGACCTCGGCGACCACGCCGAGATCGTGGGTGATCAAGATGATCGCAGCGCCGCTTGCGGCTTTCAGCTCGCGCATCAAATCGAGGATTTGCGCCTGCAGGGTAACGTCGAGCGCGGTAGTGGGTTCATCGGCGATCAGCAGCATCGGATCGCAGGCCAGCGCCATCGCGATCATGACGCGCTGGCGCATTCCGCCCGAAAGCTTGTGCGGATATTCATCGATCCGTCGCTCCGGCGATGGGATGTGGACGCGGCGCAATAGTTCGATGGCGCGCGCCCGTGCCGCACGCCGCACGCCGCCACGATGGCGCAGGATGGTCTCGATGATCTGCTCGCCGATGGTAAAACTTGGATTGAGCGAGGTCATCGGCTCCTGGAAGATCATGGCGAGCCGGTTGCCGCGGAGGTCGCGCAGGATCTGGTCGGGCACATCGAGCAGATCGAGACCGTCGAAACGGATCGAGCCGGTGACTTCGGCCGATTGTTTCGGCAACAGACCCATGATGGCGAGCGAGGTCACGCTCTTGCCGCAGCCGGATTCGCCGACCAGACCCAGCGTCGCGCCATTGGCCACGCTGAGGTCGACGCGGTCGACCGCGTGGGTGGTGCGGCCGTCGTCGCCGTGAAAGATGACCCGCAAGCCCTCGACTTCGATCAGCGGCGTATCCGTCATTTCTGACCCGCAATAGCCGCTTCGATTGTGGTATCGATCGTCGCGCGATCGGTGACGCCGGCCGGATTGCTGCGGGTGGGCAGGAATTGGCGGAAATGCACCCACCGCTCGCGGCTCACCTGTTCGAGCCGTTCGAGTTCGGCAAGCGGATCGGCGTGGTCATCGACGCGCAGGTCGAGATCAGACCATTCCTCGTTGCCATAAATAAGAAGCGCTGCCGATTGCTTGCCGCGCTTGTCGCCGCCTGCGGCTTCGCCCGATCGCATCGCCGCGATCAGGCGCCGCGCGAACGGCAGCGCTTCGTTGGCCATATAGGCGGCGGCCGTATCGTCGAGCACCCGCGCGCCGGCCAGCATGTTGCCGGCAATGGAAAAGCCGTTACCTTCGATGTGCCCGCACCAGTCGACGCAATCGCTGCCGGTATGGGAGGCGATGCGGCCGCCGGCATCCATGATGTGAAGTTGCCGGCTCTGGCGTCCGGCGTCCGCAGCGATCAACGTTTCGACGATGTCCCGGGGTTGCCGACCTTCGCGCAGCAACCTCACGCCATCGATGCCGTAATAGGGATTGACCAACGCCTGGGTCGCGATGCCGCCGATGCCCGCCGCGATATGCGGCACGCGGGCGCCGACCGCGAAGAACCGGGTTGCGACCGCGATTCCGAACTGGCCGGTGGCGTTGTCGCGGGCGATGATCGACCAGGTCATCTAACGCCCTTACCGTCCGGCCGCGTAGCCCTGCATGCCGCGGGGATTGGCGGCGGCGCGCCGGCGGCGACCGAGTTTCGAGGCGGCGGTGAGGCGGCCTTCCGACCAGTCGGGGCCGACTTCGACCTGGTGGCCGCGCGCGCGCAGCTCCTTCACCGTGCTCTCCGGTACGCGCGATTCCACCACCATGACGCCGGGACGCGCCTTGCGCGGCCAGAACGATGACGGGAAATGCTCGGAATGCCAGGCCGGTGCGTCGATCGCCTCCTGCAGGTTCATGTTTGCGTGGACGTGGCGCAGGAAAAATTGGGTGATCCACTGGTCCTGCTGGTCGCCGCCAGGCGAACCCCATGCCAGATACGGCTCGCCATCGCGCAGCGCCATGGTCGGTGTTAGCGTCGAGCGCGGACGTTTTCCCGGCATCAGCGCCGCCGGATGATCTTCGTCGAGCCAGAACATTTGCGCGCGGGTGCCGAGGGGAAAGCCGAGTTCGGGAATCACCGGCGACGAATGCAACCAGCCGCCCGACGGCGTTGCCGTGACCATGTTGCCCGCCTGGTCGATGATGTCGAAATGGACCGTGTCGCCGGGAATTGCACCCATCCGCTCGCGCGCCTGCGTGACGTCAGGCAGGTGGTCTTCGTCGTGGGTCCAGTCGATGCGCCCGACGGTCGGCTCGCCCGCGCCTGAGTTTTCGACCGCCGAGCGCACGCCCGAGGCGAGCCGAATGTCGACCTGCTTGCCGAAACCCGTCACTGTTCCGGGCCGCAGCTCCATTGAGGCGCGATCCGTGATCAGCTTGCGGCGCTGTTCGTTGTAGACGTCCGAGAGCAACACATCGACCGGCACGGTGACGAATTTGGGATCGCCGTAGAAGGTATCGCGATCGGCAAAGGCCAGCTTGGTGGCCTCGACTTGGAGGTGAATGAACTCGGCACTCACCGGGCTCAGCGCATCCAGGTCAAAGCCCTTGAGCAGAGCGAGCGTCTGTAGCGTAGCCAGCCCTTGCGTCCACGGTCCGGCTTTCATCACCCTGTAGCGCCCGTAATCGTAAAAGATCGGCGCCTCGATGGTCGCCTGCCAGCCGGCCATGTCCTGGCCGGTCAAGACACCGCGGTGACGCCGCCCTGACGTGTCAATGACCTCTTGCGTGCGGCAGAAACGATCGATGGCTTCGGCGACAAAACCCTGCGACCAGGCTTTTCGGGCTCGTTCGATTTCATTCTCGCGGCTTCCACCGCCGTTTTGCGCTTCGCGAAGAATGCGTTCGTAAGTCTCGGCAAATTTCGGGTTGGTGAAGATGGTGCCCGGCGCCGGCACCTTGCCGTTCGGCAGATAAACCGCGGCAGAGGTCGGCCAATGTTCGCGAAACTGATCCTTGACGGTATCGATGGTAGCGCTGGCGCGCTCCACCAGCGGAAAACCGTTTTTGGCATAGTCGATTGCGGGGCTAAGCACATCGGCCAGCCGCATCGTGCCGTAGTCGCGCAGCAAGGTCATCCAGGTGTCGAAGGTGCCGGGGATGCAGGCGGCCAGCAAACCGGTGCCGGGTATGAGATCCAGGCCGAGCTCGTCGCGGTAATGCGCAATGGTGGCTTTGGCAGGTGCGGGCCCCTGGCCGCAGATCACCTCGGTGCGGCCGCGCTTCACGTCGTGGGCGATGACAGGCACATCGCCGCCGGGACCGTTGAGATGTGGCTCGACCACCTGCAATGTGAACGCGGTGGCAACGCCCGCGTCGAAGGCGTTGCCGCCTTTCTCCAGGGTGGCCATGCCGACCGCCGTGGCGATCCAGTGCGTAGAGGTCACGACCCCGAACGTGCCTTCGATTTCCGGCCTGGTGGTGAACGGATCGGGATTGATATTGCTCATGGGAATCCGGTGTTGGCTGATGCCGCGTGGCGGCTGGTGCACTTGACCACAGCCGGGGACGCCTGCCAACCGGCAGCAGGCTCAGGCTTGCTCCCATCCTTGTGATCAGGCGGGGGTTTTGGCGTCGACTGGGTTATTGACGGCGTGGCAGGCGACGCCGTCGATCAGCGCGGGCGCCTGCTTGCGGCAGAGGTCGAACGCCAGCGGGCAGCGCGGGTTGAAGGCGCAGCCGGGCGGCGGGTCGATCGGGTTGGGGATTTCGCCCTTGACCGGAATCCGTTGGCGGCCGGACATCGCCAGGTCCGGCACCGCGCCCAGCAGCATCTTGGTGTAGGGCATCCGCGGGCGGCTGAACAGTTCGCGCGCTTGCGCGATCTCGACAATGCGGCCGAGATACATCACGCCGATGCGGTTTGCCATGTGCCGGACCACGGCGAGGTTGTGGCTGATCAAGAGGTAGGTGAGGCCGAACTTGTCCTGCAGGTCGCGCATCAGATTGAGAATCTGCGCCTGCACCGAGACATCGAGCGCCGAGGTCGGCTCGTCGCAGACGATGAATTCGGCTTCGGATGCCAGCGCGCGGGCAATCGCGATCCGCTGCCGCTGGCCGCCGGAAAATTCGTGCGGGTATTTCCAGCCGTCGTCGGCGTGCAGGCCGACCAGGTTCAGGAGTTCGCCGACCCGCGCCTGAATGTGGTGCTCGCCGTGGATCAGATCGAAGGCCCGGATCGGCTCGGCGACAATGGCATCGACCCGAAGCCGCGGGTTGAGGCTCGCATAGGGATCCTGGAATATCATCTGAATGCGGCGGCGCAGTAGCTGACGCGCCTGCGATTGCCTGGCGTCGGTCATCGAAACCCCGTCGATGACCACTTCGCCCGAGCTCGGCGGCAACAGCCCGACGACCATGCGGGCGACGGTGGTCTTGCCGGAGCCGGATTCGCCGACGAGGGCAAAGGTTTCGCCTTTGGCGATATCGAAGGTCACCCCGTCGACGGCTTTCAGAAATTCCAGATGGCCGCCTTCCAGCACCCGGTTGAGCCATGGCTTGGAGACGTCGAACACGCGGCGCAGATTTCTGACGTCGATGAAGGGCGCCGGTGTCATGCCGCGGTTTCCCTGGTCGCGGCATCATAGAGATGGCACGCCACCGCCTGCGTGCCCCGCCGGATCGGTTCCGGCCGTTCGATCCGGCAGCGATCGAAGGCGAAGGCGCAGCGCGGGTTGAAGGCGCAGCCCGGCGGGATCGCCGAAAGCCGCGGCATCGAGCCGGGGATCTGGACCAGCCGCGCAGCGTCCCCGGCGAGCGTCGGGATCGCGCCCATCAACCCCTTGGCGTACGGGTGCAGCGGGTTCTGCACCACATCCTGCACCGGTCCGATTTCGGCGATACGGCCGGAATACATCACCGCGACGCGGTCGGAGGTTTCGGCGATCACGCCCATATCATGGGTCACCAGCATGACCGCGGTGCCATGATCGCGCCCGAGGCGCTTGATCAATGAGATGATCTGCGCCTGCACGGAGACGTCGAGCGCCGTGGTCGGCTCGTCGGCGATGATCAGTTCCGGCTCGGCGCAGATCGCCAGCGCGATCACGACGCGCTGGCGCATGCCGCCGGAGAATTCGTGCGGATAGGCATCGATGCGTTTTTCGGGGGCGGGAATGCCGACCTCGGCGAGCAGATCGATGGCGCGCTTGCGGGCGCCGGATTCCGAGAGATCGAGATGGGTTCGGATGGTCTCGACCAGCTGATCGCCGATCCGGTACAGCGGATTGAGGCTGGTGAGGGGATCCTGAAAGATCATGCCGATCCGTTTTCCCCGGATCCGGCGTATCTCTTCCGGCGGCAGATTGTCGATCCGAATGCCCGACAGGCAGATTTCGCCACCGGCGATGCGGCCCGGCGGATCGATCAAGCCGATCACCGCAAGACCGGTAACGGATTTTCCTGCGCCGGATTCGCCGACCACACCCAGCACCTCTCCCTTGGCGATGTCGAAGGAAATCCCGTCGATGGCGCGCAGCGTGCTGTGGCGGGTAACGAACTCCACCTGAAGGTTACGCACGGAGAGAACGGGCTCGGTCATGCGGGCAGATGCGTGGGTGTTGCGGCGCTTCTCATCGGAGCTTCGGATTGAGGGCGTCGCGCAGCCAGTCGCCGAGCAGGTTGATCGCGAGGATCAGCGCCGCCAGCGCAAAGCCGGGGAAGGCGACGATCCACCATTCGCCCGCAAAAAGATAATTGTTGCCGATCCGGATCAGGGTGCCGAGCGAGGGCATGGTATCGGGCATGCCGGCGCCGAGAAACGACAGGGTCGCCTCGGTTATAACCGCGAGCGCGAGATTGATGGTGGCGATCACCAGGATCGGCCCCATCGCGTTGGGCAGCACATGGCGCAGCATGATCACCGGCGCGGGAAGCCCGATCAGCTGCGCCGCGGCCACGTAATCCTTGTTTTTCTCCACCATGACCGAGCCACGCACGGTGCGCGCGTACTGCACCCAGAAACTCAATCCGATCGCGAACACCAGCACCGCCAGCGTGCTCATGGCGTCGAGACGATTGCCGAACACGGACTTGACGACGCCGTTGATGAGCAGCGCGATCAAAATCGCCGGAAAGGTCAGCTGCACATCGGCAATGCGCATGATCAGGCCGTCGACGGCGCCGCCAACATAGCCGGCGATCAGTCCAAGGATAATGCCCAGCGTGCCGGAGAACAGAACGCCGAGCACGCCGACGGTGAGCGAAATGCGCAGGCCATAGAGAATGGCGGAAAGCACGTCGCGGCCCTGCTCATCGGTGCCGAGCAGGAACGGGCTCTGGCCGTCGGCGGTCCAGATCGGCGAGATACGCGAGTTCATCAATTGGAGCTGCGCCGGATCGAACGGATTCTGCACGGCGAGAACGGAAGCGAATATCGCGAGCAGGAAAAAGAGCAAGGTCACGCTGGCGGCAACCATGGTGAGCCGGGAGCGGCGAAACGAGTAGAACAGATCGCTCGCCACCGCGCGTCCAAGCCAGTGTCCCGGCAGGAAGCCGGCGCGTGGCGCGCTCGGCTCGGCTTTGTGCGGGACGACGGCGTCGGACATGAATGGTATCGCTTTCAGGCCGGGCGGCTGATGGTGGAGCGCAGGCGTGGATCGACAACCGTATAGAGAATATCGACCACGAGATTGATGGTCACGAAGATCAGGGAAACCATCAGCAGATAGGCTGCCATGATCGGGATATCGACGTTTTGCACCGCTTGCACGAACAACAGGCCCATCCCCGGCCACTGGAACACGGATTCGGTGATGATCGCGAATGCAATAACCGAGCCGAACTGCAGGCCGGCAACCGTAATGACCGGAACCAGCGTATTCTTCAGCGCGTGACCGAAATGGATGGCGCGGGTCGTCAATCCGCGCGCCCGCGCGAAGCGGATGTAGTCGGTGCGCAGCACCTCGAGCATCTCGGCCCGCACCAGCCGCATGATCAATGTCATCTGGAACAGGCCGAGCGTGACCGACGGCATGATCAGGGCCTTGAGGCCGGAGATCGTGAGCAGCCCGGTGGTCCACCAGCCGAGGTGCACCACTTCGCCGCGGCCGAACGACGGCAGCCAGCCCAGCACCACCGCAAACAGATAGATCAGCAAAATGCCGATCAGGAACGTCGGCAGCGAAATTCCGATCAGCGATACGGCCTGGAGTATTTTCGCAAGCAGCGTGTCGCGCCGCAGCGCCGAATAGACCCCCATCAGGATGCCGAACACCATCGCCAGGATCGTCGCGCAGATCGCAAGCTCCAGCGTTGCCGGCATCCGTTCCTTCAACAGGCTCGAAACCGGTTGGCGGAACTGGTAGGAGACGCCGAATTTGAATTGCGCGGCGTTGCCGAAATAGCGCGCGAACTGCACCGGAACGGGATCGTCGAGGCCGAGAGACTGGCGGATCTGGGCGCGCTCGGCGGCCGACGTGTCGAGCGATACGATCTGGTTGACCGGATCGCCCGCGAAGCGGAACATCGAAAACGAGATGATTCCGACCGCGATCATGACGCCGATCGCCTGGATCGCCCGGCGAAGAGTGAAAGCGAGCATGGGATCCTTTCACTTCTTGTTTGATGTGGTCCGCATCATCGCGAACCCTAAAAAAAGTCCCGGGGAGCGCGACGCCGCCCGGGACCTTTCGATCGAAGCTGCCTACTCCTGCTTGGTTGCCCAATAGAGCAGGACCTGATTATCGGCACGCTGCGTAAGCTTCACCTTTTTCGATACGCCCCAGGCCAGCGCCTGCTGATGCAGCGGGATATAGGCGAAATCCTTTGCCGCGATTTCGAACGCTTGCTTGATCAGCAAATCTCGCTTGGCCATATCGGGTTCCTGCAGCACCTTGTCGGTGACTTCATCCATCTTCTTGTTGCAGTAGCCGCCGAGATTGGCCTCGCCGCGCGAGGATTTCGGATCGTCGCGGCAGCCCATGATGTCGTTCATCACGTTCTGGGAGTCCATCGTGGCCGGGGTCCAGCCCAGCAGATAGAACGAGGTCTTGTAACCGCCGGGCTTCAGCACCTTGGCGAAATACTGCGCTTTGGGCTGCGCCAGAAGATCGACCTTGACGCCGATCCGCGCCAGCATGCCGACCACCGCCTGGCAGATCGCGGCATCATTGACGTAGCGATCGTTCGGGCAGTCCATCGTGACCTC
>DATANB010000096.1:0-11340 GCA_036266415.1 Bradyrhizobium sp.
TCGGCGGACTGGACCGGCATGCGCTCGGCCACCAGTATGTTCACGACCGGCGCGAGCGCGTCGATGATTGGGGCGGGGAAGATCCCGATCAGCAGACACAGGGCTGCCAAAACAAACATCGCCGCGAGCGACCAGCGGTCGACCTCCCGCGCGCCCGCCGCAACATTTGTGCGCGGCCGCCCGAGGAAGCTGACGCCGAACGCCTTGACGAAGCAGGCCGCGGCGAGTGCCGCCGACAACGCGACCATCACGCCGATTGCAGGCACCAGGAACTTCAGGCCCCATTGTGGCAGGTCGGGGCTCAGCAGGACCGCCTGGAAGATGAGCCACTCCGAGACGAAGCCGTTGAGCGGCGGCAGCGCCGAGATCGCCATGCATCCGGCGAGGAAGGTGAAGGCGGTAAGCGGCATGCCCCGAATGAGGCCGCCAAGCTGCTCCATGTCACGCTCGCCGGTCGCCGTCAGGATGGCGCCGGAACCGAAGAACAGCAGGCTCTTGAAGATGCTGTGATTGAGGACATGGAACAGCGCCGCGGTCATGGCGAGCGCGGCTGCCGCCGGCATCGCATTCGCCTTGAAGGCAAGCGCAAGGCCCAGCCCCACGAACACGATGCCGATATTCTCGATGGTGCTGTAGGCCAGCAGCCTCTTCAGGTCGCCCTCGAGTATGGCCGAGAGGAGGCCGATCACCGCGGTCGCGCCTCCAAGGATCATCATCGGTACGCTCCACCACCATTGCGGCGGGCCCAGCAGATCGAATACGACACGAATAAAGCCGTAGATCGCGACCTTGGTCATGACGCCGCTCATCAGCGCCGAAACGTGGCTGGGAGCCGCTGGGTGGGCGAGCGGCAGCCAGACATGC
This sequence comes from Bradyrhizobium sp., assembly GCA_036266415.1. Lineage (GTDB taxonomy): Bacteria > Pseudomonadota > Alphaproteobacteria > Rhizobiales > Xanthobacteraceae > Bradyrhizobium. The sequence continues at coordinate 865 of DATANB010000096.1, forward strand.
AGCGGCACCAGGCCGGCCTTTGAACCGGCGCCGAGCAGCGTCAGGATCAAAACCAGCCCGGCCACGTAGGGCGTGTGCTGGGTTGAGCGGATGGCCGCAAATCCATAATCTCCCGCGGGTCCTGCCAGCAGGCCGAAGGCCAGCAGCAAGGCAAGCGTGCCGAAGCTTGCCATCACCAGATAGACGTAGCCCGCCCTGGCATTGCCCGGTTCACGGTGGTGCGCCATCACCAGCGCCCAGGAGGACAGCGACATGAATTCCCAGGACACCAGGAAGCTGAAGGCGTCGTCGGCCAGCGCCACCAGATTCATGCCGGCCAGAAAGGCCGGGAAGAAGGAAAGCACGCGGTGCGGCGCCGGATCGTGATGGCCGTAGCCGAGACCGTATAGGCTTGCCGATGCCCCGCCGAGATTGACGACAACCAGGAAAAACGAAGCCATCGCATCGAGGCGGAAATGGGCGCCAAGCCACGGCAGCCCGATCGGCAGGTTCAGATCGGTGGGGTTCGCCGTGCCGCCAAATAGCCAGCGGATGGACCCGATCAACGCCATCACGGACACCGCCAGCGTCGCGCTGTAGATGACCGCCGTGGAGATTTTCGAGCGGCTCAGAACGATCGCCAGAATTGCCAATCCCAGCAATCCGGCAACACACGCGATTTGCAGAACGACGGCCGACATCAGGGGCGCGCCCTCGTTCTGCCGGACGCTTTGTTTTCGATCTGATTGTCCAAATAGGTCTTGGCTGAGCCGGAATTGATTCTCAGCCGCACCCCGCGCCCCTCGGCGCTGCTCACCGCCCCTTCGTCGATCAATTCAATGCCGGCGGCCTCGAGCGCCGTGATCAGCTTGACCAGCGAATCGACGTTGCCGCGAACCATGGTCTCGCTCGCCTCCATGCGCTGAATGGTGGGCACGGAGAGGCCCGACAGTTCCGCGAGCTGACGCTGGTCGACGCCGAGAAGCACCCTGGCAGCCCGCAATTGAGCGGCAGTAATCATCGGCCTGCCTCGCTGACATGACCCGTGTCGATATCAAACATGATTCCTGCATACTAATTAATGATGTTAATATGTCAATAAGTGATATCTAGGATATCTATTCTAAGGGGCGACCCGGCGGGCCCGCCAACGGCATGCGATTCCGACTAGACGATCCCGGCGGCGCGCGAATTTTCTGGCGACGTCGCCACGCGGTAACCTTGCCGGCAAGCTCGGCTGGAAACTGAGTCAACCGCTTCCTAGATGAGGTGTTGGGAATTTATGCATTTCACGAGGCGTCGAATGATCCCTAAAAATATTTTCACCGCGATCATTTGCGCGACGCTGCTGGCATGGAGCGGCCTGTCCCGCGCTGACGAGTATCGCCCCGACCAGTTCCTGGGCCTCGACCTTTCGCAAGCCGTGCTCTCGCCGAAGCCGCTTGGGCCTCCGGCCGAATTCGCGCCGGTCCCGGTGCAAGCAGGCGCGGATCGCGGCGGCGAGAACGCAGAGGCCCGCGCGGAGCCGAAAGCCGAACCAAGGATCATTGTTCACGAGCCGAGGATCGTCGTTCACCGAACCCGCGTTGCGCTTCCGCGCGCTGCGAAACCGCGCGGTGAAGCCCGGACGAAACTGGCGCATCGCCACAGTAATCCACTCGACGCGCAGGCGTCCGATACGCGGATTCAGGCCTGGCCCTGCAAGTCGGGCGGCATCTGCGACTGGAAGCGATAGCTCAGCGTCATCGCGACACTGGTCGCGGACGCAAATCACTTGCAGGCTCGGACAGCCTAGCGCGTCACGAACAGATAGCCGCCAAACACCAGCAGCATCGACAGCACGGCGAGCGTGCAAATCACGCCGGTAATGATCGCGAACAGTTCGTTGGCCTCCAGCCATCGTCGCAATGCCCTGACCATGGTTGTTCCAGTCCGATCTTGATTTGCACCTGGCTCTGCGGGCAGACTATCAAACGGTGGGTGCACTGTCTCACCCGCCCTTCCCACCAGACGCCCGTTCGCGGCATCGCCGGATGCTGATCCGGCGGGTTTCAAATCTTCAGGAAATCATCATGGAACATCTGCAAACCCAGGGCATCAGCCTGCCACGGCTTGGGCTTGGCACCTTTCGCATGCAGGGCGAGGTCCGCCGCGCGGCGGTCGAATGCGCGCTCGGGCTCGGCTACCGGCACATCGACACCGCCGAAATGTACGGCAACGAAGACGCCATCGGCGCCGCCATCGCCGCCTCCGGCATCACGCGCGGGGATCTGCACGTCACCACCAAGGTCTGGAACGAAAACCTGGCGCCGGAGGCGATCCGCAGGGCGTTCGACGCTTCCCTGAAAAAGCTGCGGCTCGATCACATCGATCTCTATCTCGTGCACTGGCCGGCAAGAAGCATGAACCTGCCGGCGATATTCGAAACCCTGCTCAGGCTGAAGCAGGAAGGCCGCGCCCGCGCCATCGGGGTTGCCAATTTCAATATCGCGCTGTTGAAGACCGTGGTCGAGGAGATCAGGGCGCCGATCGCCTGCAACCAGGTCGAATACCACGTGATGCTGGACCAAACGCCGCTGCGTAAATATCTTGCGGCGAAATCCATACCGCTGGTGGCCTATTGCCCGCTGGCGCAGGGCCGGGCGGCATCCGACCCGACACTGGCTTCGATCGGCCGCAAGCATGGCGCCAGCGCCGCCCAGGTGGCGCTGAAATGGCTGCTCGACCAGGAAGGCGTTGCCGCGATCCCGAAGGCATCGCGCAGCGAGAGCCAAAAGGCCAATCTGGACTGCCTCAAGCTGAGGCTCGATGATGCGGACCGCAGGGCGATTGCCGCGCTGCCGAAGGACAAGCGCTGCGTAAATCCCGGCTTTGCGCCGGCATGGGACTAGGGTGTTTCGGCTGCGCCTGGGGCGTGACGGCAATCCGCGCGGTGAAGGAACGACGTCGCATCTAAAAGAGAATGGCCCCTCGCGGGGCCATTCCTGTGTCAGCCTTTAGTCTTCGTGGTGACGGTGCTTGACCACCACCACCTTGTCGGCGTGGCGATGGCGCCAGCCTTCGTGCCAGCCGCGATCGCGATGTTCACGAAACTCGGCACGCGCGCCAATCCGATCATGGTCGCCGCGCTTGATCACCGTGGTATCGGCGCTTGCAATCGACGGCGCGGCGATGGCGATGGCGCCGAGCGCTGCAATCACGTAACCAAACTTCTTCATATCATCCTCCTCATTTGAACGAGGATTAAACATCGCAAGGCAAGGGAACGTTCCCATGGAACCGCATGAGAATTCTGAACGGTTGTTCAGCAATGGCCGGCTGCGTGCTACCCGCATCTGTGCTGGGGCGGGGTAGGGTCGCCGCTGGCGGTGAACTTGCCGTCCTTGATGGTATATTGGTTCTTCCGGTTGCGATTATACATCGTGCGCATGGTGCCGTCGGGCTGCATCGCAAGTCCGTATTCACGGGTTTGTTTGAGGCTCGGGAAGAATACGCGCAAATTCAGCATGCCATCGCCGGAAATCTCGGCGGTGACGACTTCGCTTTCATCGGTGGCATCGCCAAAGTCGCGCCGGTACACGAGCCGGCCATGCGCCCCCACTTCATACGTGAGCATCGTGCCTTCGTTTCGGTCAGGATTGAGCGAACAATCCAGCGACCAGGGTCCGATCAATCCCCATTTGCGCGCGGTCTGCGCCACCGTTTCGGCGGATGCGCCAGGGATTAGCGTCAGAAGAAAAACGATTGCCAGCGCCAGCCGGCCTGAATGCCCGTTCAACTTTCGCGCTCCGCTTCCAGGAGGGGACCGAGGAAAAGCTTAGCATCCGATTGGGTGCACAATGTGCCTTCGCGCCGTCCTCAGCGGCTTGCGGAACGCCGGCACCGGGCGCATCATCCCGTCCATAAAAATCCATTAGGGGGGAGCGCCAGCATGTCCATGTCCGCATTGTCACGCCGCGATTTTCTTGCGCTGACGGGGTCGGCCGCCGCCGCCACGCTGTCAGGACCTTTGACATCCGCCGCCGAGGCAGCGATGGGGCCCGCCGACAAATTCGATCTCCTGATCAAGGGCGGCGATGTGCTCGATCCCAGCCAGTCGCTGCGCGGCAAGCGCGACATCGGCATCCGCTGGGGCATGATCGAGGCGATCGAGCCGGAGATTGCGCCGGCTCGCGCCCTGAAGACCATCGACGCCGCGGGCAGGCTGGTGACGCCCGGCCTGATAGATCTGCATTGCCACGTCTATCCCTACGGCTCGGCGATCGGCATTCCCGCCGACGAACTGGTGCAGTTTCAGGGCACCACCACGGTGGTGTCGGCGGGCGACGCCGGCGTCAATAATCTCGCGGCGCTGCGCCGCTATATCGTGGCGCAGTCGCGTGCGCGGATCTATGCGTTCGTGCATATCGCCAATAATGGATTGTCGGCTTTCCCGGTCGCCGAGCTCTACAACATCGACAACGCCCAGATGGAGGCCTGCGCGATGGCGCTGGCGGAAAATCCGGATTTCCTGATCGGCGTCAAGGTGCGGATGTCGGAAAACGTGATTTTCAAACATGGCCTTGAGCCGCTCAAGCGCGGGATCCAGGCCTGCGAGATGTGCGGCTGGCCGGCCAAGATGATGGTGCATATCGGCGGCGTCGAGACCAAGCAGCTGATGTCAGAGATCCTCGACCTGCTGCGACCCGGCGACGTGCTGACGCATTGCTATACCGGCTTCCCCAACATGTCCGGGGCGTTCACCAATATCGTGCAGGACGGCAAGCTGCTGCCCGCCGCACTTGCCGCCAAGCAGCGCGGCGTGATCTTCGACGTCGGCCATGGCGGCGGCAGTTTCGATTTCACCGTGGCGGAAGTCGCGATCCCCGGCGGCTGCACGCCGGACACGATCTCGTCCGACATTCACGTGTTCTCGGGCAATTCGCCCGGTATCCCTTATCTGCCGAACGTGATGAGCAAGTTCATGACGCTGGGCTTTTCGCTGGAGCAGGTGGTGGCGATGGCCACCACGGCGCCGGCGAAGATCATCAACCGCGCGCCGAAGATCGGCACCCTGCAGATCGGGGCGCCCGGCGACGTCGCCATCATGGAGCTGGTGGAAGGGCCGGTGTCGTTCGTCGATACCCGCAACAACAAGCGCGACGGCAAGGCCTATCTGAAGCCGATCCAGACCGTGATCAACGGCGTGCCGTTTGGCCGGCCGTATCAGGCGCCATTCGCGGTGAGGTAACGCATTTTCCGGCGAGCATCGCGGCATGAGGCCCGCTAATTCCAGGGTGTGAGCCGCCCGGCGACGCCGTGCGTCTCAAACCGAAAGGCCACGGGATGCGCGTTTCGGCAACCGGCACGAGTTGATCCGCATCAATGCGGCGGCCCGGGCGCCCGGCAACCATGCCGGGCGTAAGGGGTTGCGCGTGGCAAACAGCAAAACACGGTCCCGGGCGCAAGCGCGCTCGCGCTTTGCCGCTCAGGCGTTGCCGCCTGCTGTATCCCCATCTTCCGAAGGCGAATTTCTCGCCCTGCTCGGCGATCGCGTGCGCGGCATGCGCGCCCTCCGCGACATGTCGCGCCGGGAACTCGCGCGCAAGTCCGGGGTATCCGAACGTTACATCGCCCAGATCGAAGCGGGGAAGGGCAACGTGTCGATCGTGCTGCTGCTCCGGATCGTGCACGCGATCCGCTGCGGGTGACGCCCGCGCCTGCAAGGCAGCGGCCAGGTCAAGGTCGAGTTTCACGTCGAGGGCTGACTGGGGATCGCGGCGTAAATCAATCTGGTTGTTTCAGCGCGCGTCGATCGCTGACGATGTCGGCGATGACCGCTCCCATCACCAGCGCGCCGCCGACAAAGGCCCGCGCGGCGGGAACCTCCTGGAACGCCAGCCATACCCAAAACGGCATCAGCGGCGTTTCCAGCGTGGCGATCAGGGTCGCTTGTCCGGACGGCAACAGGCGCGAACCGAGCACGAACAGGGTCAAGCCGAGGGCGACCTGGAAGAACCCGAACATCGCAAGGATCATCAGGTCGGTTCCGGTTACGCTGGCGATGCCGTGGGCGAAGGGAATGCTGATCACGCTGCCAAGCAGGTTCGAGAGCGCGGCGGCCGCCACCATCGGCGTTTCCCTGTGATGCCGGACCGTGACGGTCATGGCCGCGATCGCAACGGTCATCAGGCAGGCCAGCGCGACGCCGATGATATCGGAACTGGCGCGCGCATTGCCGACGATAATGGCGACACCGCAGAGCGCCACGAGACTGGCCAGCATGGTTTGCCACCGCGCGGCTTCCCGAAGCCAGATCCAGGCGAACGCGGCGGCAACGAACGGCCCGGTCGCGATGATGATCGCCACATTCGACACGCTGGTCAGCTGCAGGGCGGGGATGAACGAGACCATGCCCAAGGTCGATAGCGCCGCGACCAGCCAGCCGCTTCTGCCCATTCCGGTCAAATCGCGCCAGCCGGCCCGGCCCTGCATCAAAACCAGGATCGCCATGATGAGACCGCCGCCGAACAGCCCGCGCCAGAACAGCACCGTCCAGGAATCGAAGGGCAAAAGCCGAAGGAAGAACGGGGCGGTGCTCCAGGCCACTGCGGCGGCGACAATGAGAGCAATGCCTAAGCGATGTTGGGAATGAGCCCCCGTCATGGAAAATCCTGCCGTCGGTGCAACCAAGCCGGCTCGGGCTGCGACTTCGCGAAACCGGACCCAAATTAACGTGCGGCGTGCGCCTCCACATTGGCGATCCGCGCCGGCACCCCGAACTCCTTGCGGCAGACCTCGGCGAGTACCGCGACGCCTTCGCGGATCTGCTCGTGGGAGGGACTGGCAAAACACAGCCGCAAGCGGCTGCGGGCGTAGGCCTTGTCGGTGGACCATTCCGGCCCCGGATTGATGGCGACGCCGGCGGCCAGCGCGGCCTGATGCAGTTTCAGCGTGTCGACATTGTCCGGCAGCTTCACCCACAGGAAAATGCCGCCGCTGGGATCGCAAAACTCCGCCGATGTGCCGAACTGCTCGTTGAGCGCTTCCATCAGCGTGTCGAGCTTGGCGCGCAGGCCCCGCGTCAGCTTCGGCACGTGCTCGGTGAAATGCGGCGCGCAGTATTCCGCGAGCACCATCTGCTCCAGCGCGCCGCTGCCGGCGTCGGTCTTCAGTGCCAGCATGCGCGACAGCACGGCCCAGGGCGCGACGATGAAGCCCACCCGCAGCGCCGGCGCGATCGACTTTGAAAAAGAGCCGATGTGTATGACGCCACCGCTCTGGCTCATCGCATACAGCGCGGGCGGCCGCTGTCCGTCCCAGATCAGGTCCGCATAGCAGTCGTCCTCGAAGATCGGCACGCCATATTGTTCGGCGAGCTTCAGCAGCTCGGCGCGGCGCGTCTCCGGCATAATGGTGCCGGTCGGGTTCTGCACGGTCGGGATGGTGTAGATATATTTCGGCGTCACGCCCCTGGCCTTGAGGCCGGCGAGGGCGGCCGCCAGCGCGTCCATCCGCATGCCGTCCTGATCCAGGGGAATGCCGACCACATTGACGCCGAGCCGCGTCAGCCGGTTCAGCGCGCCCTGATAGGTATCCTGCTCGATGATCACGGTATCGCCGCGGGCGAGCAGCGTCGCGTTGACGAGGTCGAGCGCCTGCAGCGAGCCGGAGACGATCAGGATGTCGTCGGCGCCGCAGTCGATGCCGGCGTCGCGTTCGAGTTTCGTCGTGAGGAATTCGCGCAGGGGTCGATAGCCCTGCGGACCGCTGGCAAGCCCGTAGGTGGCGAGCGTCCTGCCCTCGCGCCTGAGCACGGCGTCCACGGCGCCGATCAGGCCGTCGACCGGCACCTGATCGGGATCGTTGTTGCCGCCGACAAAGCTGTATCTTGCAAGCCCCGTCCACTTCGCCGCGGGCGCGGGTAACCCCGCCGGGAGCAGTGGCGCGAAGTCGAACGTTGCTGAGGTCATGAACGGCGTCTCCTTATTGTTGTTGGACTTATCCTAGACAAGTCCGCAGCGCTTGTCTCGGTGCACCGCCGGAACCGTTCTGCCCTGCGTAATCAGGCTGGCGCGGGCTCGCGAGTCCGGCTAATGCTCGCCTCGCACCAGCCGAGAACCCGAGATGGCCGATCCGATCCAGGAAGTCCTGCATGCCTTCGCCCACGGCGAACTCGTCGTCGTCACCGATGACGAAGACCGTGAAGGCGAGGGCGATCTGATCGTCGCGGCGTCGCTGTGCACCGCCGACAAGATGGCGTTTATCATCCGCCACACTTCGGGCATCGTCTGCGCGCCGATCACTATCGAAGACGCGCGCCGGCTGCGGCTCGATCCGATGGTGGCCCATAATGAATCCAGTCACACCACCGCGTTTACGGTGTCGATCGACTACAAGCCCGACGGCGGCACCGGGATTTCGGCGGACGAACGCGCTTCCTGCTGCCGCGCGCTCGCCAACCCGAATGCCGGCGCCAGCGATTTCGCGCGGCCCGGCCACGTGTTTCCGCTGATCGCGCGCGACGGCGGCGTGCTGTTGCGCTCGGGCCATACCGAGGCCGCGGTCGATCTCTGCAAGCTCGCCGGCCTGCGGCCGGTCGGCGTCATCTCTGAATTGATGAACGACGACGGCACGGTCATGAAGGGTGAGCAGGTGGCGCGGTTCGCAGCCACCCACAAGCTCAAGCACGTCACCATCGCCGACATGATCGCCTATCGTCAGGCGCGCGAGAAACTGATCGAGCGGGTCTCGACGTTTACCACCGAAAGCCCGATCGGGCCGTTGCAGGGTTACGCCTATCGCTCGCCGTTCGATTCCATCGCCCATGTAGCGTTCGTCTACAACGAGATCGGCGACGGCAAGAACGTGCTGACCAGGTTTCACAAGCCCAATATCGTCAAGGACCTCTTCACCGGGCCGAAGCGCATGCAGGCCGTGCTCGAGCGTTTCAGGAAGAACGGCAGCGGCGTCCTGATCTACCTGCGCGACGGCGCCGCCGGTGTTCCGGTCGCGCCGCTTCCCGAGGAAAAATCCGCCGAAGCCGACCGCAACCGGCAATGGCGCGAGGTCGGTGTCGGCGCGCAGATCCTGCGCGATCTCGGCGTCACCTCGATCCGGAACCTGACGTCGTCGGTTCACGACTATAAGGGACTTTCCGGCTTCGGCATCGAGATCGTCTCCAGCGAACAGCTTGAGGGCTGAAGAGAGACGGCTCGAGGAGCCGACATTCCGGGTTCGCGCTTCGCGCGCCCGGAATGACGAAACCAACCCATTTGCGCTTCGGTGGCGGTCGATCTAAAATAAATACAACGATAGCGAAAGGAATTTTCATGAGCGTGCGCCCCCAGACCAAGGACAAGCCGGCCCCGGTGAATTTCCAGTGGGACGATCCGTTCCTGCTCGACGAGCAGTTGACCGAAGACGAGCGCATGATCCGCGACACCGCGCGCGCCTATGCGCAGGACAAGTTGCTGCCGCGCGTGACCAGGGCTTATCTGGAAGAGAAGGTCGATCGCGATATCTTTCACGAGATGGGCGAACTCGGCCTGATCGGCATCACGCTTCCGGAAGAATATGGCTGCGCCAATGCCAGCTATGTCGCCTATGGTCTGGTGGCACGCGAGATCGAACGCGTCGATTCCGGCTATCGCTCGATGAACTCGGTGCAGTCGTCGCTGGTGATGCACCCGATCTATGCCTATGGCGATGAGAACCAGCGCAAGAAATACCTGCCCAAGCTCGCCACCGGCGAGTGGGTTGGGTGCTTCGGCCTGACCGAGCCCGACGCCGGCTCCGATCCCGGCGGCATGAAGACCCGCGCCGAGAAGACCTCCGACGGCTACCGGCTGACCGGTACCAAGATGTGGATTTCCAACGCGCCGATCGCCGACGTGTTCGTGGTTTGGGCGAAATCGGCCGAACATAACAACCAGATCCGCGGTTTCATCCTGGAGAAGGGCATGAAGGGCCTTTCAGCGCCGAAGATCGGCGGCAAGCTGTCCTTGCGCGCCTCCGTCACCGGCGAGGTGGTGATGGAGGGCGTGGAGGTGCCGGAGAGCGCGCTGTTGCCCAACGTGTCCGGTCTCAAGGGCCCGTTCGGCTGCCTCAACCGCGCCCGCTACGGCATTTCCTGGGGCGCGATGGGGGCGGCGGAAGATTGCATGGCGCGCGCGCGGCAATACACGCTCGACCGCAAGCAGTTCAAGCGGCCCTTGGCGGCGACGCAGCTGGTGCAGAAGAAACTGGCCGATATGCAGACCGACATCGCGCTCGGCCTGCAGGCGAGCTTGCGGGTCGGACGGTTGATGGACGAGGGAAAGATGGCTCCGGAGATGATTTCCATCGTCAAGCGCAACAATTGCGGCAAGGCGCTCGACATCGCCCGCATGGCCCGCGACATGCACGGCGGCAACGGCATCCAGATCGAATATCATGTGATGCGCCACGCCGCGAACCTGGAAACCGTCAACACCTATGAAGGCACCCACGACGTCCACGCCCTGATCCTGGGGCGGG
>DATANB010000097.1:0-1832 GCA_036266415.1 Bradyrhizobium sp.
GGAGAGCTACGGTGGGGCCGACGTCGCCAAGCTCAGCAAGGCGTCGCGTGATTTTCTGAAAAGTCCGCCGCAAGATTTCGCGGATGTGGGATTCCTGCACATGCGCGGCGATCTTCACGTCACCGAGGACGACCTTCCCGACCTTCCTCAGCAGGTCGAAACGCGAGTCGTCGAACGGCACGAGCTCGAACAGATGGTTCCGGGGATCAGGCCGAAGTGGCGACGCGCCCTGTTCGAGCCCGGCTGCGCCGACATTGACGTCGCCGCGCTCCATGGGGCCTTTCTTCGCCGGTTTCGGCGCGACGGCGGGATTATCTCGACCCGCTCGCGACTGGTTGCAGCACGGCGCAGCGCAGCCGGTTGGGTGTTGGATCTTGCTTCTGGCGAACAGGTCAAGGCCACCGTTCTGGTCGATGCAGCCGGGGCCTGGGCCGATAATGTCGCAAGGGACAGCGGCGTGGCGCCGCTTGGAATAGCGCCGAAGAGGCGGACCATGGTGCAAGTTCGGGTCGGCCGATCCGGCATCAGGGACCTGCCCCTGGTCGATGATTCGAAGGGCAGCTTTTATTTCAAGGGAGAGGGTGACCGGACCGTATGGCTTAGCCCTCACGACGAAATCGAATCCGACCCGTGCGATGCCGCCCCCGAAGAGATCGATGTGGCGACCGCGATCGATCGGTTCGAAGGAGTGGTCGACTGGCCGATCGAGCGAGTCGAGCGAAGCTGGGCAGGGCTAAGGAGCTTCGCTCCGGACCGACTGCCGGTCTACGGCTTCGACGCTCATGAGCCCGGCTTCTTCTGGTGCGCCGGTCAGGGGGGATTCGGAATCCAGACCTCCCCCGCGGCAGCCAAAATGGCGGCGTCACTGCTGCTCGATGAGGCACCCGATTCAATGGTGGCGGAGGTCAGTCCGGCGCCATTTCTGCCGTCGCGCTTCGGCTAAAGCAGCTGTCCTCCAACGATCAGGATTCCGGCGATCGAAACGGCCCAGACAGCCGTTCGGAGCCACGGAATGCCGACGATGTAAACCGGAACATATACGACTCGGGCCCAGAAGAAGAGCGTCGTTCCAAGAGCGGTCGTCGCATTTGAGCGGCTCGTCAGCTGGGCGACGATCACGAAGATTGCGAAGATTACCAGGCTCTCGAGCATGTTGAGATGAGAGCGCTGTGCACGTCCGGCCAAACCGCCGAGCGGAGACAAGCCTTCGCGATTGCCGGCCAAGGCCGGCAGGCCGACCGCGGGGATGGCAAAGAAGACCGCGATAAACATCTGAAGAATTGCCAGAGCGGCGGACCAGACAAGCATTTGCAGGTCGTGAGGCATGGTTCCCCTCCTTGATGCGCAACGCATCTTAACAGCTGTTGCAGCGATGAGGAGGGTCCCTGAAACAAGTTGGGGAGGCGCGGGTCACGCCTCCCCTCACCAACTGTCCAACAGGGGAACGAGAGAGTCGGTGACGAACGGCTATTTAGTCCCGCCAAAACCTCATCGAAAGTGAACTTGCGTTCATTCAATCGCGGGTTTGGAACAGCCTGCGGACCTCCGCCGCGGCGGAGGCCACCGGGTTCTCGATCGTCGCTGCCAGGGGCCGTTCGATGGTGCCCGCGAGCTTTTGTTCGCGCAGATAGCTCCAGAAGCGGCGGAGGTCGCGGAAGCGGTGCCGCGCCATCCTTCCCGGGCCTCCCAACAGCATTCGGCCAGCAAGCGTTCGGGTCAGAGGCACGATCCCGACCGGCTTCCCGGTGAGGATCGACTCGGACATCATCGAGACGCTGTCGCCCGTCGGAAACAGCTCGTCCGCGTCCTGCACGAGAACCCGGAAGCGCGGC
>DATANB010000098.1:0-7561 GCA_036266415.1 Bradyrhizobium sp.
CTACCTGATGGTGGTGTTCGCCGTCGATCTCGGCTGGCCGTACTGGCTGTCGTTCCTGCTGGCGCTGGCCGGCATGGCGCTGCTGGGCGCGATCTTCAATCTCGGGGTCTACTATCCGCTGCGTCACCGCACCTTCCTGCCAGTCATCATCGCGACCATCGGCGCCTCGATCCTGCTCGCCAATTCCGTGCTCGCAATCTACGGCCCGCAGCCGCAGGTCCTTGAGGGCTGGTTCGAGACCCCCGGCATCCAGCTCGGGCCGGTCTATCTCGACAGCCAGTATCTGCTGATCATCGCCGTGACGATGATCCTGGTGGTGTTCAACTACTGGTTCTTCGAACACACGATGCTCGGCAAGAAGCTGCAGGCGACCTCGCAGGACAAGGAGATGGCTTCGCTGCTCGGCATTTCCGTCTCCACCATGATCATGATCACCTTCATCTATTCGGCGGTGCTCGGCGGTCTCGCGGGCATCCTGGTGGCGCCGGTCCTGTTCGTCTCGATCCAGATGGGCTCGACCATTGCGCTGAAAGCCTTTGCCGCCACCATCATCGGCGGGTTCGGCGACGTCGCCGGCGCCATCATCGGCGGGCTCGCGCTCGGCATCATCGAAACGTTTGGCGCGGCTTACATTTCCGTGCCCTACAAGGACGGCTTCGCCTTCCTGGTACTGGTGTTGTTTCTGGTGTTCCGGCCTCAGGGCATCTTCGGCGAACGCGTCGCGGAGAAAGCATGAGCGCCCCCGGCATGCCGATCGCTGTGCTGGCCCCGCGCGCCAAACCGCTGCTGTTGCGCCACCTGCCGTATTTTATCGGCGCCGCGATCATCGTGGCGCTCGCCGCCACCATGCAGTTCGACGGCTACATCCACAACATCCTGATGCAGGCGACGACCTTTGCCATCGCGGTGTTCGGCCTTTCGGTCGTGCTCGGCATGTGCGGCCAGATCAATCTGGCGCAGGCCGCGTTTTTTGGTCTCGGCGCCTATGCCGTCGGGCTTGGAACCTCGGACTACCATCTCAGTTACTGGCTGTGCCTGGTCGCCGGATGCGTGCTGGCGCTGCTGGCCGGGGCGCTGTTGGGCATGTCGACGCTGCGGCTCGGCGGTCACTATCTGGCGATGGTGACGATCTCGTTTCAGCAGATCGTCACGCTGGTCATGATCAACACCATCTGGCTCACCCACGGCCCGGACGGCGTGCCCCGGATCGGCCGGCCCGACCTGTTCCAGTCCTCGCAATCGTATCTTGCGTTCTGCGTCGCGATGCTGGCGCTGGTCGGCTATTTCGTCTGGCATCTGTCCGACACGCGGCTCGGCCGCGCCATGCGCGCGGTGCGGGACAACGAGCTCGCCGCAGGCGTCGTCGGCATCGACGTCTTCCGCACCAAGGTTTCCGCCTTTGCGCTGAGCGCAGTGCTGGGCGGATTGGCCGGCGGCCTGTTCGCGGGCGGTTTTGCCTATGTCAGCCCGGATCAGTTCTCCTTCGCCGAGTCGGTGGTGTTCATGACCATGTCCCTGCTCGGCGGCGTTGCCTCGCCGATCGGCTCGGCCATCGGCACAGGGCTCTTGATCCTGATCCCGGAATGGTTGCGGTTTCTGAAAAGCGTTCCCGGCCTGTATCTGGCAATCTACGGCCTGTCGGTGATTCTGATCATCCGCTACATGCCCGACGGCATCTGGGGATTCGTCAATATCGCCACCGAGCGCTGGCGCGCCAAGGCGAGGGTGCATGCCGCGGGCCCCGCGCTGCAACTGGTTCCGGCGACGGTCGGAGGCGATACCGTTCTCGAGGTCAAGGGTCTCGCGAAATATTTCGGCGGCCTCAAGGCCGTCGATGATGTCGACATCGCGGTCAGGCGCGGCAGTGTTCACGCGCTGATCGGACCAAATGGATCGGGCAAGACCACGACGCTGAACGTGCTTTCCGGTCTCTACAAGGCGACCGCGGGCCGGGTGGTGCTCGACGGCACCGACGTGACCGAAATGCCGCCGCATCAGCGCGCAGCCGCGGGCCTCGGACGGACGTTTCAGAACATCCGGCTGTTCCGCTCGATGACGGCGCTCGAGAACGTCGTGATCGGCGCCGAGCGGCCCGGCAACCGGCTGATCGGCCGGGGCGAAGACGCGCTCAACGACCGCGCGATGTCGGCGTTGACGTTCGTGGGCCTTGGGACCCGCGCCAACGAATTGATCTCGGGTTTTTCCTATGGGCATCAGCGGCTGATCGAGATCGCCCGCGCGCTCGCAGCCAACCCGACCCTGCTTTTGCTTGACGAACCTGCGGCCGGCCTCAACTCGAGCGAGAAGCTCGATCTCCATGAACTGCTCAAGCGCATCGCCGCCCAGGGCCTGACCATCCTGATCATCGATCATGACATGACCTTGGTCAGCGAGGCCGCCCAGCACATCACCGTGCTCAATTTCGGACGCCGCATCGCGGACGGCGAATCCATGGCGGTGCTGCGCCATCCCGACGTCGTCTCCGCCTATCTCGGAACCGAATAATGCAGCTCTTGCAAATCAACGACCTGATTGTCCTCTATGGCGAGATCGAGGCGTTGCGCGGCATTTCGCTTGGCGTCGACGAAGGTCAGGTGGTGACGCTGCTCGGCGCCAATGGCGCCGGCAAATCGACCACCTTGCGGGCAATCTCGGGACTGGCAAAACCGGCCGCCGGCGAAATCCTGTTCGACGGCAAATCGATCTCGGGCCTTGGACCGGAGGCGATCGTCCGGCTCGGCATCTCCCACGTTCCCGAGGGGCGGCGGATTTTTCCGGGCCTTTCCGTGAAGGAAAACATCATGCTCGGCGCGTCGAACCGGCGGGTCGCGAAATCGGCCCTGTCGCGCGAAGCCGACGCCATGTTCGATCTGTTTCCGGACATCCGGCCGTTCTCGAGCGCGCTCGGCTGGACCTTGTCGGGCGGGCAGTTGCAGATGGTCGCGGTGGCGCGGGGCCTGATGGCGAAGCCTCGGCTATTGTTGCTGGACGAGCCCTCGCTTGGGCTGGCGCCGGTCATCGTGCAGGCGGTGTTCCGGATCATCTCGGAAATCCGGCGCAACACCACGGTGTTGCTGGTCGAGCAAAATGCCCGCATGGGACTTTCGGTCGCCGACCACGGCTACGTTCTGGAAACCGGTCGCATCGTGCTCGGCGGCAAGCCCGACGAATTGTGGGGCAACGAAGCCATTCGCGCCGCCTATCTCGGCGGTCACGCCAAGGTAAGCGCCTAGCGCATGATCCGTTTTCGTAAAAAGATCGTGCGCAAGTAAAAATGACGGACGAGGGGTCCGATCCAGCGAAGCTGGCGCAGATCCCGTGGAGAGCGACGCATTCATGGTCACGATACAGGTTCAAAATCTCATCGACTTCGTTGCCGAAGTTTTCACTCATTCGCAATCCTCGCCCGAAGAGGCCAGGCGCATCGCGACCTACCTCACGACCGCCAATCTCACCGGACACGACAGCCATGGTGTGATCCGGGTGCCGGTCTATATCCGGTGGAAGAAAATGGGTTCGGTGGTTCCCGACCAGACCGTCGAACTCGTGGTCGATACCCCGTCGCTGGCGGTGGTCGATGGCAAGTTCGGCTATGGTCAAACCGTCACGCCGCAGGCGGTCAGGATCGGCATCGAGAAATGCAGGAAGGCCGGTCTTGCCGCGGTGGCGCTGCGCAATGCCGGGCATATCGGCCGTGTCGGCGACTGGGCGGAGATGGCGGCGGCCGAAGGACTGGTGTCGGTCCACTTCGTCAATGCCGCAGGCTCGCTGCTGGTAGCGCCCTATGGCGGGGTCCAGAAGCGGCTGTCGACCGCGCCCTATTGCGTCGGCATTCCGCGCCGGGGGCAGGACCCGATCGTGCTCGATTTCGCCACCTCGATCGTCGCCGAAGGCAAGGTGCTGGTCGCAAGCCGCGGCGGCAAGAAATTGCCAAAGGGCGCGCTGATCGATGCCGACGGCACGTTGAGTGAAGATCCGGCCGTGCTGTACGGACCGCACACGGCGGACGGGCCGCGCGACCATACCAGGGGCACCGGCGCGATCCGCGCCTTCGGCGAACACAAGGGCTCGGGGCTGGCATTCATCTGCGAATTGCTCGGGGGCGCGTTGACCGGCACCGGCGCCACCGCGCCGGACCGGCGTTTCGCCAATGGCATGCTGGCGATCTACATCGACCCGAAGGTGGTCGACACCAGCAATTTCTTTGACGGCGAAATCGCACGCTATGTCGATTTTATCAGGGCGACCAAGCCGGTCGCCGGCGTTGACGCCGTGCTGATCCCCGGCGATCCCGAGCGGAAAATGCGCACTGAGCGCACCCAAAACGGGGTGCCCTTGCCTGACGATACCTGGGCAGCGATAGTGAACACCGCGCGTGAAGTCGGCGTGAGCGAGGTGAGTATACAGAGGGCAACGGCGTGATTTGTTTCGTCATTGCGAGGAGCATAGCGAAGAAGCAATCCATACTTCCGTGCGGCTAGGTGGATTGCTTCGTGGAGCCTGTCATCGGGCGCGCATTCGCGCGACCCGTTGGCTCGCAATGACGGCAAAATTAGAAACAGGGAAGGAAATGAAGTGGCGAATAATGTGAAAAAGGTCTGGGCTTCGGGCAAGGCCGTGGTGAATGCCTGGCTCGCGATTCCCTCAGGCTTCTCGGCCGAAGTGATCGCGCAATGCGGGTTCGACAGCGTCACCGTCGACATGCAGCACGGCGTGCAGGACTACCAGTCGATGGTGCAATGTTTCCAGGCCATGAACGGCCATCCGGTGACGCCGATGGTCCGCGTGCCCTGGAACGAGCCCGGCATCATCGGCAAGGTACTCGACGGTGGCGCCTATGGCGTGATCTGCCCGATGATCAACACCAGGCAGGAAGCCGAGAACCTCGTGGCCTACAGCAAATATCCGCCGCGCGGTACGCGTTCGAACGGTCCGATCCGTTCCGGCATGTATGGTTCGGCCGGCACCTATCAGAAGACCGCCAACGAGGAGATCGTGTTGCTCCCGATGATGGAGACCAAGACCGCGGTCGAGAGCATGGAATCGATCCTCGATGTCGAGGGCATCAATGGCGTCTATATCGGTCCGTCCGATCTCGGCTTCTCCTATGGCCTGGTGCCGAAGCTCGACCGCGACGAGCCGGAAATTCTCAAGATTTACGAGAAGATCGTGAAGGAGTGCGGCAAGCGCGGTCTCCATCCCGGCATTCACTGCAGCGGCGCCGAGGGCGCGGTGCGCGCCATCAACATGGGCTTCAAGCTCGTGACGCTGTCGAACGAGAGCGGGTTGATGATGACCTACGCCAAGATGCAGGTAGCGCAGACCCGCAAGGATTCCGGCGGCAAGGCGTAATTTGCTTCTCCCTCGCTCCGCTCTTGCGGGGAGAGGTGACGTAATCAAAGGAGACAGCCCATGGCACCGGCACCGGTTATCCGACTGCATCCCGATGACGGCGTACTGATCGCGCGCTCGAGCCTGCCGCCGGGCATGGTCGTGGCGGAAGGCGTGACCACGGTTGAGCGGATTCCGGCGGGTCACAAGGTCGCGATTCGCGCCATCGCGCCCGGCGAGCCGATCCGCCGCTACGGCCAGATCATCGGCTTTGCGACGGCCCCGATCGCGCCGGGTCAGCACGTCCACACGCAAAATTGCGGCATGGGCGATTTTGCCAAGGACTATGCCTTCGGCGTCGACGTCACGCCGACGCCGAATTTCGATCTGCCCGCGACCTTCGACGGCATCCGCCGGCCCGACGGCCGTGTGGCGACCCGAAACTATATCGGCATCCTGACGTCGGTGAATTGCAGCGCGCATGTCGCCGGCATGGTCGCGGATATCTTCAAGAAGAACCCGTTCACGCACGATAATCCGCTGGCCGATTTCCCTAACGTCGACGGCGTGGTCGCGCTCACCCACAAGACCGGCTGCGGCATGACGCAGGACGAGCCGCTGACGGTCCTTCGCCGCACGCTCGGCGGCTACGCGCGACATGCCAATTTTTCCGCGGTCGTCGTGCTCGGCCTGGGCTGCGAGGTCAACCAGATCGGCGGCCTGATGAGGGAACAGAAGCTCGCCGGCCGTCTGCGCGAACTGGAAATTCAGGAAACCGGCGGCACCCGCAAGACAGTCGAAGCCGGCGTTGCCTTCGTGCGCGAGGCGCTTGTCGATGCCAACAACGTCAAGCGTGAGAAGGTCGCGGCGAGCGAATTGACGGTGGCGCTGCAATGCGGCGGCTCCGATGGCTATTCCGGCGTTTCCGCCAATCCGGCGCTGGGTGCCGCGAGCGATCTGTTGGTGCGGCACGGCGGCACGGTGATCTTATCGGAAACGCCGGAGACCTATGGCGCCGAGCACCTGTTGACCCGCCGCGCGGTCAGCCGCGAGGTCGGCGAGAAACTGGTGGCGCTGATGCGCTGGTGGGAGGAATACACGGCGCGCGAGGGCGCGGAGATGAACGCCAATCCCAGCCCCGGCAACAAGGCCGGCGGGCTCACCACGATCCTGGAAAAATCGCTCGGCGCGATGGCGAAAGCGGGCAGTACCAATCTGGTCGATGTCCTGAACTACGCGGAAGCCGTGACCAAGAAGGGTTTTGTCTTCATGGACACGCCGGGCTACGACCCCGTCGCGGCGACCGGGCAGGTGGCCGGTGGCGCCAATCTCGTCTGCTTCACCACAGGAAGAGGCAGCGTGTTCGGCTGCAAGCCTGCACCGTCGATCAAGCTTGCCACCAACTCGGCGATGTACCGGCGCATGGAAGAGGACATGGACGTCAATTGCGGCACCATCCTCGACGGCGAGGAGACGGTGCAGCAATGCGGCCAGCGCATTTTCGAGCTGATGCTGAAAACGGCTTCCGGCCAGCCGACCAAGAGCGAGAGCTTCGATTTCGGCGGCGCCGAATTCGCGCCATGGGTGCTCGGAGCCACGATGTGAGGTGCCGCTACGCCGTCCCTGCGAAGTAGATCGTCGTTCAGCCCGCGTCACGCCGCCTTGTCGTCGCGCGTTGGGCGGATCAGTACCTCGGCGGAAATGCCAAGCTGCAGGTGCAACCGCCGGATCATCTCGATGGACAGGCTGCGTCTGCGGTTCATGATTTCAGCGACGCGCGCGCGCGTTCCAAGCAGTGGCTCAAGGTCTTTACGGGTCAGTCCCTGCTGTTCCATACGGAATTGGATCGCCTCGATCGGATCGGGCGGGTCCATGGGATAATGCCGTGCTTCATAGACCTCAATCAGTGTTGCCAGCACGTCGAGCCGGTCGCCCTTCGGTGTGCCGCTCTTCGCGCCCCACAGCCGCTCCACCTCGGCAAGAGCATTCTTATAGTCCGCCTTTGTGCGGATTGGTTTCAATTCAGTGGCCATGTCGCACCTCCTTCACGTCGATCTTGTCATAGTCCCTGTGTGTCCCGATCCATTTGATCCAGACGATGGCCTTCTCGAAATCGATCGACACCACGAGCCGATAATCGTTGCCCTTGATGTTGAAGACGATGCGTTCCGCGCTCACGATGCTTGCAGTCGCATAGCGCCGCTTCACATCGGCGGCGCTTCTCCACGCG
>DATANB010000099.1:0-17818 GCA_036266415.1 Bradyrhizobium sp.
GAGCTCGCGTCGCGGAAACCATCTTGGCCAGCGGTCCAAACCGACCGCACCAACAGGCCGGACATATGGATGCAAGCGATCCGATCAGACCCCGAAAAAACTCTTGCGGCACGGGGGCCGTCCACATATGGGTCCCGGCTCGCGCTTCGCTTGGCCGGGACGACGGCAATATATGTCTACGCTCACACCGGCGGGCTCACCACCGCCTCACCGCGCCCCAGATCGCGCTCGCGCAGGAAAATATAGAGGCCGGCGGCGATGATGATGGCGGCACCCGCGATAGTGGCGACCGAGGGCACGTCGCCGAAGACGAAATAGCCGAACATCACGGCCCAGACGATCATCGAATATTGATACGGCACCACGACGCTTGCCGGCGCCAGCTTCAGCGAGCGATTGACGCACAACAGCGCGCTTACCGAAATGCACCCGGCCGCGGCAAACAGACCGAGGCTGCCGATGCCCGGCGTGACCCAGCCGAACGGCGACATCAGCGCGCCGAGCGCAAAGGTGCCGGCAAACTGCGACGAGGCCAGCACGATATCGGGCGTCGCCCGCAACGAGCGGGTGATCAGCATCAGCACCGCAAATGACAGGCTGCCGCCGAGCGCGATCAACGCGGGCCAGCTTACCGTCTGCGCCGAGGGACGCAGCGCGATCACGACGCCGCAGAAGCCTGCCAGAATCGCGCTCCAGCGCCGCCAGCCGACGCGTTCACGCAGCACGATCGCCGACAGCGCGGTGACGAAAACCGGGCACGCCAGATAATAGGTGACGACGTCGGCGAGCGGCAGATAGACGGTGGCAAGAAAGAACGCCGCGACTTCGAGGGTGGAGAGCGTCACCCGGAGCAATTGCAGCCAGGGCCGTTCGAGGCGGGCAAACGCCGCGCGATGCCGCCAGACCATCGGCAGCAGCACGATCAGCGCCGCGCAGGCGCGCAACCACAGCAATTGCCCGACCGAATAGGTCGCGACGATGAATTTTCCGAGCGCGTCGCCGAACGAGAACATGAATATCGACAGCAGCATCAATCCGATGCCGGCGAGACGCGCGGAGCGCGCATCCGCCGTGGTGGAGATTTTTGCAAGAATGCTCATTTTTGAACACAGCAGCGCATTATGCTCTTCGTCATGGCCGGACCTGTTCCGGCCATCCACGTCTTCTTTTGCAGTGTTGTATTAAAGACGTGGATGCCCGGGACAAGCCCGGGCATGACGAATTGAACCAATTGCCGCAATCACATCGCTGCGGTACGCATGAAATGAACCTGTTGAAGAGAGCCGGCCATGCCCGAGTTCGACCCCGCAACCCACCGCATGGTGCCGGAACAACGTTGGTTTGAGGATTTTGCGCTCGGCGAGCGTTTTGTCATTCCCAGCCGCACCATGACATCAGCGGTATTCGCGGCCTTCCAGACCGCGAGCGGCGACACCCATCCCGTGCATTACGACATCGAGTACTGCCGCGCCCGTGGCATGCCTGATCTGCTGGCCCACGGTTTCCAGACCCTGATCCACACCGCGCCCGGCGGCGGGCTGTTTCCCTACATGGTGGAGGAATCGCTGGTCGGTTTTCTCGAACAGTCGAGCCGGTTCCTCAAGCCGGTGTACGCCAGCGACACGATCTATCCCGCGCTGGAAGTGACGGAGCTGACGCCTGGCCGCTCTACCGGCGTAGTGGGCTTGCGCTCCACGGTGTTCAACCAGCGCCGCGAGCTGGTGCTAGAGGGCTCGCAGAAGTTTCTGATTCGCCGCCGGCCTGCGCAGCCGTAATTAGCGCGAAGGACACCGCCGTCTCACTCGATCACATCGTCGGCGCGCTGCTGAAGCTGCGGCGACACCTCTAATCCGAGCGCCCTGGCGGCTTTCAAATTGATGACCAGCTCGAACTTGACCGGCGCCTGCACGGGAAGCTCGTTCGGCCTGGTGCCCTTGAAGATGCGATCGGCATAGCCCGCGGCGCGCCGGAAATTATCGGGGATGTCGCTTCCATATGACAGCAGGCCGCCAAGATCCGCGAAGAAACGATAGGGATAGACCGCGGGGAGACGGTAGCGAGCCGCTAGTGAGGTGATCTCCACGCGATGGGAGGTGGTAAAATTATCCGTCATCACGATCATGCCGCCGCCCGCCTCGCGCGCATGCGCGGCTATCAAGGGCTCAAGCCCTGCAACCTCGTTGACCGGCGCGGCGATGGCTTCGACCGCGAATGAGGGAGCCGCCGCTTTCAGGGCGTTCAGATAGTATTGGAAATAGGGAGCCGTCTTGGGATTGTACAGGAACGCCACCCTGCGCACGCGCGGCGCGACCTCCTTGAGCAGCTCCAGCCATTTGCCGCTCATCGAGTCTTCCATATTGACAAAGCCGGTGGCGTTGCCACCCGGCTTCGGCAAACTCACCACAAAACCGCTGCCGATCGGATCGGTTACGTTCGCGAATACGACGGGGATAGTGCGGGTTAGCTGCAGGAGCGCCGCGGTGGTTACCGTGCTGTGGGAGAGAATGAGGTCGGGGTTCAGCGCGACGAGCTCCTTCGCCAATTGCTGCGTGGGCTCCTCGCTACCGGCGCCCCAGCGGGCGTCGATCAGCACGTTGCGGCCTTCTATCCATCCAAGCTTCTGCAGGCCCTCCCGGAATGCCGCGACGAACGCCTGTCCCTCCCGGTCGCCTTCCGCATATCCCATCAGCACGCCGATCCGGCGCATCCGCTCGGCCTGCTGGGCCGTTGCAGCCACCGGCCAGGCCGCCGCGCCGCCGAGAAGGGAAATGAACTGCCGGCGCCTTATCATGGTTTAGCGAATCTCGCAGATTACTGACGGATGCCAATCGTAGCATAGCGGCGGAATTGTCATGTAAGCGAGCCCCATTCAGGCCCCCATTTATTGAACTTTCGCAATATTTACCTAGCTAAAAGGTTGCCGCGCCACCACCCCCGCGTTACCGGTAAGCCATGAAATTCCTCGACGAAGCCAAGGTCTATATCCGCTCCGGCGACGGCGGCAACGGCTGCGTGGCGTTTCGCCGCGAAAAGTATATCGAGTTCGGCGGACCCTCCGGCGGCAATGGCGGCCGCGGCGGCGATGTCGTCATCGAAGCCGTCGACGGCCTGAACACGCTCATCGACTATCGCTATCAGCAGCACTTCAAGGCCCAGAAGGGCACCAACGGCATGGGCAAGGACCGCCACGGCGCCAACGGCAAGGCTGTTGTGCTCAAGGTGCCGGTGGGAACGCAGGTGTTCGACGAGGACCACGAAACGCTGCTTCACGACTTCACCGCGCTTGGCGAAAAATTCGTGCTCGCCGAAGGGGGCAATGGCGGCTTCGGCAATGCGCATTTCAAGACCTCCACCAACCGTGCGCCGCGCAACGCCAATCCGGGCCAGGAGGGTGAGGAGCGCTGGATCTGGCTGCGGCTGAAATTGATCGCCGACGCCGGCCTGGTCGGCCTGCCCAACGCCGGCAAGTCGACGTTCCTGTCCGTGGTCAGCGCGGCGAAACCGAAGATCGCCGACTATCCCTTCACCACGCTGCATCCGCAGCTCGGGGTCGTGAATGCCGACGGCCGCGAATTCGTGCTTGCGGATATTCCGGGCCTGATCGAAGGCGCGCACGAAGGCGCAGGCCTTGGCGACCGCTTTCTCGGCCATGTCGAGCGCTGCCGTGTCTTGTTGCATCTGGTGGACGCTACCTGCGAGCACGCGGGCCAGGCCTACAAGACGGTGCGGACCGAGCTGGAAGCCTATGAGGGACATCTCGCTGAGAAGATCGAGATCGTCGCGCTGAACAAGATCGACGCCGTGACGCCGATTGAGCTAAGGAAGCAGAAGGACCGGCTGAAGCGCGCCGCCGGGAAGACGCCGCTGTTGATATCGGGCGTTACCGGCGAGGGCGTGAAAGAGGCGCTGCGTGCGCTGGTCGCGGTGATCGGAGAGGCCCCGGTGTCGGTAAAGGCCAAGGGCGCGGCGCAGGCGGAGCCATGGGCGCCGACGACGCAATAGCCCTGAACCCTGACTTGCGCCGCTTTCATCCGGCTGCGAAACTCCACTTCCCCGAAAGCCTCAAGGAGGAAATTCATGATCGGTTACGTCACCGTGGGCACCAACGACCTGAAGAAGGCGGGTGAATTCTACGACAAGATCTGCGGCGAAATGGGCATGGGCCGCTTCATGGCCAACGACCGCGTCATCGCCTGGGGCGGTCCGGGCGGCGGCGCAGGCTTCGGCGTTGCGCGCCCCTTTGACGGCAAGCCGATGACGGTCGGCAACGGCGTGATGGCGGCGTTCGGCGCCAAGGACAAGGCCCAGGTCGATCGCGTCTATAACCTCGCCTTGTCGCTGGGCGGCTCCTGCGAAGGCCCTCCCGGCCAGCGCAGCGAGAAATTCTACGCCGCCTATTTCAGGGATCCCGAGGGCAACAAGCTCAACGCTTTTGTCATGGGCTGATATAAGTTCGCACCGCCGCAACCGCGCCGTCATTGCGAGGAGCACTTGCGACGAAGCAATCCAGTCATTTTGCCGCGTCTGGATTGCTTCGCTTCGCTCGCAATGACGGTGAACACTTCAGGTCTGATCCTTGTCGCCCATGCCCCGCCGTCCGCAGCTGGAAAAATTCCGCCGCATTGTCGTCAAGGTCGGCTCGTCGCTGCTGATCGATTCCGACGCCGGCGAGGTGCGGGCATCGTGGCTCGCGGCGCTTGCCGCCGACCTCGCCCGGTTGCACGACGAGGGCCGCGAAATCCTGATCGTGTCCTCAGGTTCGATCGCGCTCGGCCGCAGCCGGCTGAGGCTGCCGCGCGGCGCCCTGAAGCTCGAGGAAAGCCAGGCCGCGGCCGCGGTCGGCCAGATCGCGCTGGCGCGAATCTGGTCGGAGGTGCTGGGCCATCACGGCATCGGCGCCGGACAGATTCTGGTCACCCTTCAGGACACCGAGGAGCGCCGCCGCTACCTCAACGCCCGCTCGACCATCGCCAAGCTGCTGGAGTGGCGCGCGGTGCCTGTCATCAACGAAAACGACACGGTTGCCACCAACGAGATCCGCTACGGCGACAACGACCGTCTTGCCGCGCGGGTCGCCACCATGGCAAGCGCCGATCTTCTGATCCTGCTGTCGGATATCGATGGCCTTTACGACGCACCGCCCGGCAGCAACCCGGATGCGAAGCTGGTTCCGATCGTGGAGACCGTCACCTCCGAGATCGAGGCGATGGCGGGCGCGGCGGAATCCGAACTGTCGCGCGGCGGCATGCGCACCAAGATCGAGGCGGCGAAGATCGCCACCACCGCGGGCACCCATATGCTGATCGCATCCGGCAAGATCGAGCATCCGCTGCAGGCGGTCGCCGATGGCGGGCGCTGCACCTGGTTTCTGACCCCGGCCAATCCGGTGGCCGCGCGCAAGCGGTGGATCGCCGGATCGCTGGAGCCGAAGGGCACACTGACCATTGATGCCGGCGCGGTGAACGCGCTGCGCGCGGGCAAGAGCCTGCTACCCGCCGGCGTGATCCGGGTCGACGGGCAGTTCGCCCGCGGCGACGCCGTGGTGGTGCGCGGTCCGGACACCCGTGAGATCGGCCGCGGCCTGGTCGCCTATGACGCCGAGGACGCCGAGAAGATCAGGGGCCGATCCTCGCCGGATGTCATGGCCATTCTCGGCGTCAGCGGGCGCGCGGAAATGATCCACCGCGACGACCTCGTCGTGGGGCCAAGCGGCGCGTTTTCTCAAAACTAGGCCAGTGGCCGAGCCGCGGAGCGGGGCCGCTACACCCGTTCCCGATCCGGCGCTGCCCCAGCCATGCCGCCGCGGCCCTTCGCAGAACCCGGATTTCCGTGCTAGGACATCGCTTTATCTGAGCCTGGACCCGAACATGACCGCGCCGCTCAAGGCCGTCGACGCAAGCGCCGATTTGCCGGTTCTGATGACCGAGCTTGCTGCCCGCGCGCGCGCCGCCGCGCGGGTGCTGGCGCTTGCCTCCGCCGACCAGAAGAACCAGGCGCTGGAAGCGATGGAGCGCGCGATCCGCGCCAATGCCGCCCTGATCCTCGCGGCCAATGCCGAGGACGTCGCGGAGGCGCGCGGCACGGGCGCGACCGCTGCCTTAATCGATCGGCTGGCGCTGACGCAAGCGCGCGTCGAGGCGATGGCCGACGGCATCGCGACGGTGCGCGAGATCCCCGATCCCGTCGGCGTCGTGACCGAGAGCTGGCAACGGCCGAACGGCATGATCATCGAGCGGGTGCGCGTGCCGCTCGGCGTCGTCGCCGTCATTTTCGAAAGCCGTCCCAACGTCGCCGCAGATGCCGGCGTGCTCTGCCTGAAAAGCGGCAACGCCGTCATCCTGCGCGGCGGCTCGGACAGTTTCCGTTCCTGCCGCGCGATCCACGACTGTCTGGTGCAGGGATTGCGCGAAGCGAATCTCCCCGAGGCCTCCATCACCCTGGTGCCGACCCGCGACCGCTCGGCGGTCGGCCTGCTGCTAAGCGGGCTGAACGGCGGCGTCGACGTGATCGTGCCGCGCGGCGGCAAGAGCCTGGTCGCCCGCGTCGAAGCCGAAGCGCGCGTGCCGGTGTTTGCGCATCTGGAGGGCATCAACCACGTCTATGTCGATTCCGCCGCCGACCTCGAAATGGCGAAGTCGATCGTGCTCAACGCCAAGATGCGCCGCCCCGGCGTCTGCGGCGCGGCCGAAACGCTGCTGGTCGATCGCGCCGGCGCCTCGACGACGCTCAAGCCGCTGGTGACGATGTTGATCGAGGCCGGTTGCGAGGTGCGCGGCGACGACGCCGTGCAGCGAACCGATTCGAGGGTGAAGCCGGCGACCGACGAGGACTGGGACACCGAATATGAAGACGCGATCATCACCGCCAAGGTGGTCGACGGCCTCAATGAGGCGATCGCGCATATTCACAATCACGGTTCGCACCACACCGATGCGATCGTGACCGAAGACGAAGCCGCGGCGCGCAGGTTTCTCAACGAGGTCGATTCGGCGATCGTGCTGCATAACGCGTCGACCCAGTTCGCCGATGGCGGCGAATTCGGTTTTGGCGCCGAGATTGGAATTGCGACTGGGAAATTCCACGCTCGCGGCCCGGTCGGCGCCGAGCAGTTGACCAGCTTCAAATATCGCATTCACGGCACCGGGCAGACGCGGCCGTGAACGGCAGAGCATTTTCGGGCAAAAAGGCGCTGCGCCCGCGGTGGCTCGATTGATGTCAGCTTCGGTCGCGTCGCCATCGGTCTCTCAAGCCATCCCGCTCCATAACAACGGCATGCGCATCGGCCTGCTCGGCGGCTCGTTCAATCCGCCGCATAACGCGCATCGCGCCATCAGCCTGTTTGCGATCAAGCGGTTGAAGCTCGACCGCGTGTGGTGGCTGGTGACGCCGGGCAATCCGCTCAAGCAGCAGGGCGCCTTGCGCGATCTCGACGAGCGCGCCGAGGCCGCGCGGCGGATGGCCGACGATCCGCGCATCGACGTCAGCTGCCTCGAATCCGTCATCGGAACCCGATATACGGTCGACACCATCACGTATCTGCGCCGGCGCGTTTCCGGCCTGCGCATGGTCTGGATCATGGGGGCTGACAATCTCGCGCAATTCCACCGCTGGCAAAACTGGCGACGCATCGCCTCCCTTGTGCCGATCGCGGTGATCGACCGTCCGCCGCAAAGTTTTCGCGCGCTGGCCGCGCCCGCCGCCCAGGCGCTGGCGCGCTATCGCCTGCCTGAGAATGAGGCTGGCCGGCTGGCGGACCAGTCGGCGCCGGCCTGGGTGTTTCTCACCGGCACGAAATTGAACCTGTCTTCGACCGTGCTGCGGAACCCCGACGGCAGCTGGAAGACAAAGAAGTGACAGTCGGGATTGAAGTAAGGCGCGGGGTTCACTGGAATATTGAAACCATTAACCCCACATGCATAGTATAGCCCCGTGGGCGCCGGGATTCGGCGCTCGCGATACAGTGAAAGGAATGGTCCCTGGCCACATCTGTATTGTCCAAGTCTGTTTTACCCAAAACGCGTAAAACATCGACCCACGCTGCGGCCTTGAAGGCGCAACCCGACGCCGACAAGACGCTGAATATGATCCTCTCCCGCCTCGACGATATGAAGGCGGAAGAAACGGTCACCATCGACCTTCGCGGCAAATCCTCATTTTCCGACTACATGATCGTCACCTCGGGCCGGGCCAACCGGCACGTCGGCGCGATCGCGGAAAATGTCGCCAAAGGGCTGAAGGAAACCGGAATAAGAAGCATCCACATCGAGGGCTTGCCCAACTGCGACTGGGTGCTGATCGATTCCGGCGATGTGATCGTTCACGTGTTCAGACCCGAGGTGCGCGAGTTCTACAATCTGGAACGGTTGTGGACGCAGGGCCCGACGGCGGCGAAGGCGATCTGACCTATCTGCCGATGCGAATCGGCTGGGGCGTGCTGGCGTACTCGTTCGCGCATCGGACGGCGCGCGAGTGATTGATTTGACGCATTTTCTGCGGCAAACCGCTTTCCACCCGCGGACCCGGTCCGGGGGCATGCGTTGCCGGAAAAATGCTGGATGCGCCTCATCGTGGTTTCAATCGGCCGGCTGAAGCAAGGCCCGGAAAGGGAGCTGGCCGAACGCTATCGAGAGCGATTCGACGACATCGGCCGCAAACTCGGCTTTCGCGGCCTTGCGATCCATGAAATTCCCGAAAGCCGCGCGCGCGACGCGGCAACCCGGATGGCCGAGGAATCCGCGGCGATTTTGGCCGCTATTCCCGCCAAATCGGTCATGGTGGCGCTCGACGAAGGCGGTGACAATGTCGACAGCGCCACTTTTGCCAGGCATCTTGGGCACTGGCGGGATGAACAGATTGCCAACACTATTTTCGTGATCGGCGGCGCGGACGGACTTTCGCCCGATTTGCGGCGCAAGGCTAAACTCAGCATTGCGTTCGGCTCCGCGACCTGGCCGCATCAAATGGTTCGCGTCATGCTTCTGGAACAAATTTATCGGGCCGCGACCATTTTGGCGGGCCATCCTTATCACCGCGCGTAACCGCGCAAGCGCAAGCTCTTGAAGGCACCGATCGATTCGATGCAGCCCACGCGCAATATTCATTCCTACCCTGACACCATCGGCCGCGGCGGGCCATCGTCGCTGCGTATTCCGCTTTCCATCGCCCTGCTGTCCGCGGGCTTTGCCGGCATGGGCCTGTTGCCCGCTTCCGCACAGATCGCCGCCACCTCGCCGCAGACGTCCACCGCTTCACCCGACGCCATCAAGCAGCGCGAGCGGGAGCTCGAAGCCGCCCGCGCGCAGCAAAAGAGCGCGGCCGAAGCGCAGGCGAAGCTCAAGGCCGATATCGCGGCGATCGGTCAGGACCGCAGCAAGCTCAATCAGCAATTGATCGACATCGCCGCGCAAGTGCGCGGCGTGGAGACCAGGATTGGCGAGGCCGAAGCGCGGCTGCGGCCGCTCGATTTGCGCGAGCAACAAATTCGCGGCTCGCTGGATTCGCGCCGTCTGGAGATCGTGGAGGTGCTGGCAGCACTGCAGCGGGCGGGACGGCGCTCGCCGCCGGCCTTGCTGGTAAGGCCGGAAGACGCGCTGCAATCGCTTCGCACCGCCATGCTGCTGGGCTCCGTGGTGCCCGAACTGCGCGCCCGCGCGGAAAAACTGACCGGCGACCTCACCGAGCTGGTGACGCTTCGCAAGACCATCGCCACCGAGCGGGACCGCCTTGCGCTGGACCGCGACAAGCTCGGGGATGACCAGACCCGGCTCGCCGCCCTCGTCGATCTGCGGCAGCAACAGCAGAATTCGATCGAAAAGGACATGGAGGCGGAAGGCGCACGCGCGATCGCGCTGTCCCGGCAAGCCGACAGCCTGCAGGGCCTGATTGCCAAAATGGAGCAGGATCTGAGGAGCGCGGCGACCGCGGCCGCAACTGCCAGCCTGCAGGGGGCGCCGGCCACCCTCAACGGAAAGCCCAATCTGGGGGCCTTGAAAGACCCGGCCCGGCTCAGCCCGGCCATTGCCTTTGCCTCCGCCAAGGGTTTATTCGCAATGCCGGTTAATGGCGTCAAGATTCGCGATTTTGGCGGTTCCGACGGCGCAGGTGGCGTGGAAAAAGGCATTTCTTTGGCAACCCGACGGGGCGCCCAGGTCACAACACCGTGTGATGGCTGGGTTGTTTACGCCGGGCCGTTCCGCAGCTATGGACAACTCTTGATCCTCAATGCCGGTGGCGGGTATCATGTATTGATCGCCGGGATGGAGCGCATTTCGGTTAACATCGGCCAGTTTGTACTTACGGGGGAGCCGGTCGCGACCATGGGGACGATGTCCCGGGTTGCATCCATCCTCGCGACCAACGCGAGCCAGCCCGTGCTCTATGTCGAGTTCCGTAAGGACGGCACTCCAATCGATCCAGGCCCATGGTGGGCCGCAAATGAAGGCGAAAAGGTTCGCGGATGATGCGCAAGACTTCAGTAATTCTCCTCAGCGCCGCCACCGGCGCCGCTCTGACGCTGTTCGTGACCCAGCCCCGCTCCGTAATGATGGGATCGAGCGCACGGGCGGCGACATCGGACACCTATCGCCAGCTCAATCTGTTCGGCGATGTGTTCGAGCGGGTCCGCAGCGACTATGTCGAGAAACCTGACGACAGCAAGCTCGTCGAATCCGCCATCAGCGGGATGCTGACCGGGCTCGATCCGCATTCGAGCTACATGGATGCCAAGAGCTTCCGGGACATGCAGGTGCAGACCCGCGGAGAATTCGGCGGTCTCGGCATCGAAGTGACGATGGAAGACGGCCTGATCAAGGTGGTCTCGCCGATCGACGACACGCCGGCGTCGAAGGCCGGCATCATGGCCAACGACATCATCACCAACCTTGACGACGAGGCCGTGCAGGGCCTCACCCTCAATCAAGCCGTCGAGAAAATGCGCGGCCCCGTCAACACCAAGATCAGGCTGAAGATCATCCGTAAGGGTCAGGACAATCCGATTGACGTCACGCTGGTGCGCGACAACATCCGCGTCCGCTCGGTGCGCGCGCATGTGGAAGGCGAGGATATCGGCTATATCCGCATCACCACTTTCAACGAACAGACCACCGAAGGATTGAAGCGGGAAATCGGCAACCTGTCGTCGCAGATCGGCGACAAGCTGAAAGGCTACATCATCGACCTGCGGAACAATCCCGGCGGCCTGCTTGAGGAAGCGGTCACGGTTTCCGACGCCTTCCTCGAGCGCGGCGAAATCGTCTCCACCCGCGGCCGCAACGCCGAGGAAACCCAGCGCCGCGCGGCGCATCCGGGCGACCTGACCAAGGGCAAGCCGCTGATCGTTCTGATCAACGGCGGCTCGGCATCGGCTTCCGAAATCGTCGCCGGCGCGCTGCAGGATCACAAGCGCGCGACGCTGGTCGGCACGCGCTCGTTCGGCAAGGGATCGGTACAGACCATCATTCCGCTCGGTTCCGGCAACGGTGCGCTTCGCCTCACCACCGCGCGCTACTTCACGCCATCGGGCAAATCTATCCAGGCCAAGGGCATCGTTCCCGATATCGAGGTGCTCCAGGACGTGCCCGACGAGTTGAAATCGCGGACCGACACCAAGGGCGAGGCCTCGCTGCGCGGCCATCTGAAGTCCGAGGGCGACGAGAAGACCGGTTCGCAATCCTACGTGCCGCCGGACGCCAAGGATGACAAGGCCCTGAAGATGGCCGGCGACCTCCTCCACGGCATCAAGGTCAATGCGTCCGCGCCGACGACCGCCGACAAGACCTCAACCGACAAGCCCGCCAACAAGGCGGCGAACTGATCCGGGCCGGGCTGGCCGGCTTTTGCGAAACAGGCGGCCTTCGGGCCGCCTTTTTTGTCGGGCCGTCCGAATCGCGTCTGCGCCAGGCCCGAAACCGGCTTTTGCGAGGAGACCTCGGGCCTATCTGCCGCGGCCTTGCCCCGCCGTGGTATCGTCGGCGCGGTTGATTCGGGAAAGGCCCATGGCAGAGACGGCCGACGATCTGAGCACGCCCCTTGGACAGAACGCGGTGCGCGGCAAGCGCCGGTATCGGCTGCCGTTTACCGGAACCCAGGCGCTCGCGGTGCTGCTGGGCCTGTTCCTGGCCGCCTTCGCTGGCTATGCCATCTTCAGCGACAATCCGCTCGGCGGCGAGCCAATCGCCCGCGTCGCGATCCGTCCGTCGGCACCCGCGGCGGAAAACACCGCCATGGTGCCTGTGGACGGCTTCGGGCACGGCACGAAATCCGCGGCCAGCCAAGCCACGCCAGGCGAGCAAAAGACCGTCACCATCATCGACGGCTCAAGCGGCGCGCGCCACGACATCCCGATCGGCAGCGGCGACGCCACGGACAAGGCCGAGGCGGCGCCCGGCATGATGGCCGGTATCGATCCCAGACTCCTGGAAAAATCGCGCTACGGCATGATCCCGTCGGTGGCGGACGGGTTGAAGCCTTTCACGGTCTATGCCGCCGAGGCCGACCGCGCCAGGGCGGCAAGAATGCCGGTTGTTTCCATCGTCGTTGGCGGCCTTGGCGTCGGCGCGGCCAAGACCACCGACGCCATCATGAAACTGCCGGCGGCGGTGACGCTGGCGTTTACGCCCTACGGCTCCGACCCCGGCAAACTGGCCGAGCGGGCGCGCGCGCAACGCCATGAGATCCTGCTGCAGGTCCCGATGGAGCCGTTCGATTATCCTGACAACGATCCGGGGCCGCAAACCCTGCTCACCACGCTTGCGCCGGAACAGAATCTGGACCGACTGTACTGGCACCTCAGCCGATTCCAGGGCTATGCCGGGATCGCGAACTTCATGGGCGCGCGCTTCGTCGTCGCCGACGCCGTGATGCAGCCGATCATCCGCGAGGCGGCCAAGCGCGGGCTCGGCTATCTCGACGACGGCTCGGCGCCGCGCAGCGTCGCCGCCTCGCTCGCGGCAGGCCAGACGGTGCCGTTCGCCAAGGCCGACCTCTCGATCGATGCGGTGCCGACGGTCGCGGAAATCGACCGGGCGCTGGCAAAGCTTGAGAATCTGGCGAAGGAAAGAGGAACCGCGGTCGGTATCGCCTCGGCGCTGCCGATTTCGATCGAGCGGATCGGCGCCTGGATCAAGACGCTGGAAAGCCATGGCATAATGCTTGTGCCATTGACAACCGCGATGCTGAAATCAAAATCCGGCTAGAGCATGATCCGGAAAAGTGGGAACCGGTTTTCCCTCGGACAAGCGCGAAGCGTTCGCTCGCAGATCATGCTCAAACAAAAAGATGGAGCGGGATGACGATTCGAAGATAAAGTCATCCCGGTCCAGGACATGATCCCGAACCTGTCGGGTAAGATATGCGCCCCAAGAAAAAACACACGATGATCGGTCCGGCAAATCTGGATCAATCCGCCGAGAGCAATTTGCTGGCGCGATGTTGAAGCGCTGGCGTCGTTTCACTGCTATGACCGCAACAGGCCTTGACGGAATGGCGCGCTACGAAGACCTACCCTATCGAACATGCGTCGGCATGATGTTGATCAACCCGGCAGGGCTCGTCTTCATCGGTCGTCGCGCCGGCGGCATCGAGCATGTCGACCAATCTCACGTCTGGCAGATGCCGCAAGGCGGGGTCGATCCGGGCGAGGATACCTGGGAGGCCGCCAAGCGAGAACTTTACGAAGAGACCAGCGTTCTTTCGGTCGAGAAGCTCGGCGAGGTAGCGGATTGGCTGATCTACGACATTCCCCGCACCGTTGCCGGGCGCGCCTGGAAAGGCCGCTACCGCGGCCAGCGGCAGAAATGGTACGCGGTGCGGTTCACCGGTCAGGACTCCGAAATCAATGTCGCGAGCCCTGGCGGTGGCCACAGGGCGGAATTCGTCGGCTGGCGCTGGGAACCGATGAAGAATCTCCCCGGTCTGATCGTCCCGTTCAAGCGACCGGTCTATGAGCGCGTGGTAAAGGAATTTTCCAAACTCGCGGGCAGCTAACTCCCCATGGTGGACAGCAAGCCCTATCGACCCAATGTCGGGATCGCCCTGTTCAACGTTTCGGGTCGGGTCCTGATCGGGCGGCGCTTTCGCGACGACGGGCCGGAAATCATCCTTCCGGGTCTGGAGTGGCAAATGCCGCAGGGCGGCATCGACGCCCGCGAAGACCCCCGCGAGGCTGTAATGCGCGAGCTCTGGGAAGAGACCGGCGTGGCCAACGCCGATCATCTCGGCGAAACCGGCTGGCTGAGCTACGAGTTTCCCCCCTTTACCGGGCCCCCGTCGCACCGGCTGGCGCAGTTCCGCGGCCAGCGCCAGAAATGGTTCGCGCTGCGTTTCACGGGCTCGGATCATGAGATCGATCCGCTGACGCCGCGCAACGGCCAACCGGCGGAATTCGACCAATGGCGATGGGAGCGGCTCGACCGCGTCGCCGATCTCGTCGTGCCGTTTCGGCGCGAAGTATACCGCGCGGTGGCGCAGCGCTTTGCGGAATTCGCAGGATGAAAGACGTCAGCTCGGTGTGGCCGGGCCGACGAGATGAAGATTCGAGGAAAGGTTCTCCCGATCCTAGTGCATCGCCGTCGTGCTGATCTGGCTCTGGATGCTTTTGAAGTGATCGAGCCGCTCGACCTCGCGGTCGAGTTCGGAGCCCTCTTTCTCGGCGAGCCTGCCTTCCATCTGGGAAATCTTGTCGGCGAGCTCGGCCCGATCCAGTTCCTCGAGCTCGGTGGCGACATCCGCCAGCACGGTGAGGCCCTTGTCGGACACTTCGGCAAGACCGCCGAGCACGATGATCTTCTGCTGGCTGCCACCTGACGTCACCGTCAGGATTCCCGGCCGGATCGCCGCCACAACGGGCGCATGACCGGCGAGCACACCGAAGTCACCCTCGACGCCGGGGACGTCGACCTGGTCGACTTCGCCGGAGAAGACGAATTTTTCCGGGGAGACAAGATCGAATTGGAAGGTGGCCATCTGCGTTGCTCTCTTGGCTGTCACCCGCGGGGCTGACCGACGGGTCCATCATTCAGGAATTCTTTCTATCGATGGATTGCCGGGTCAAGCCCGGCAATGACGACAGGTTGGATCAGGCCGCTTCGGCGGCGAGCTTCTTGCCCTTTTCGACCGCCTCTTCGATGGTGCCGACCATGTAGAAGGCCGCCTCCGGCAGGTGATCGTACTTGCCTTCGCAAAGCCCGCGAAAGCCCTTGATGGTGTCGGCCAGCTCGACGAACTTGCCGGGCGAGCCGGTGAAGACTTCGGCCACGTGGAAAGGCTGCGACAGGAAGCGCTCGATCTTGCGGGCGCGGGCCACCGCGATCTTGTCCTCTTCCGACAATTCGTCCATGCCGAGAATGGCGATGATGTCCTGCAGCGACTTGTAGCGCTGCAGCACCTGCTGAACCATGCGCGCGGTCTGGTAGTGCTCCTCGCCGACGACCAGGGGGGACAGCATGCGCGACGTCGAGTCGAGCGGATCGACCGCCGGATAGATGCCTTTTTCCGAAATGGCGCGGCTCAACACCGTGGTGGCGTCAAGATGCGCGAACGAAGTCGCGGGCGCAGGGTCGGTCAAGTCATCGGCCGGCACGTAGATCGCCTGCACCGAGGTGATCGAGCCCTTGTGGGTGGTGGTGATGCGCTCCTGCAGCGCGCCCATATCGGTGGCGAGCGTCGGCTGATAACCCACCGCCGAGGGAATGCGGCCGAGCAGCGCCGACACCTCCGAACCTGCCTGGGTGAAACGGAAGATGTTGTCGACGAAGAACAGCACGTCCTGGCCCTGATCGCGGAAGTGCTCGGCGACGGTGAGACCGGAGAGTCCGACGCGGGCGCGCGCGCCCGGCGGCTCGTTCATCTGGCCGTACACCAGGGCGCATTTGGAGCCTTCGCCGCCGCCCTTCTTGTTGACGCCCGACTCGATGAACTCGTGATACAAGTCGTTGCCTTCGCGGGTGCGCTCGCCGACGCCGGCGAACACCGAATAGCCACCATGGGCCTTCGCGACGTTGTTGATCAGTTCCTGAATCAGCACGGTCTTGCCGACGCCGGCGCCGCCGAACAGGCCGATCTTGCCGCCCTTGGCGTAAGGCGCCAGGAGATCGACGACCTTGATGCCGGTGATGAGAATTTCCGCTTCGGTCGCCTGGTCGGTGTAGGTCGGCGCTTCCTGGTGGATCGCGCGCATGTCCTCGGCCTTGATCGGACCCATTTCATCGACCGGCTCGCCGATCACGTTCATGATGCGGCCGAGCGTGCCGGAGCCGACCGGCACCCTGATCGGGCTGCCGGTGTCGTTGACCTCCTGGCCGCGGACCAGCCCCTCGGTGGTATCCATGGCGACGGTGCGCACCGTGGATTCGCCGAGATGCTGGGCGACTTCGAGCACCAGGCGATTGCCGCCGTTCCTGGTCTCGATCGCGTTCAGAATGGCCGGCAGATGGCCCTCGAACTGCACGTCGACGACGGCGCCGATGACTTGCGTGATGCGTCCGGTCTGGTTGGCGGGTGTGGCCATGAAATCTCTCTCCTTCGAATTCTTTATTTCAAACGACCGTTTTCGGCCGTCACATCGCCTCGGCGCCGGAGATGATCTCGATCAGCTCCTTGGTGATCATTGCCTGGCGGGTTCGGTTGTAGATCAGGGTCTGCTTGCGGATCATGTCGCCGGCGTTGCGGGTGGCGTTGTCCATCGCGCTCATCTGCGCGCCGTAGAACGAGGCATTGTTTTCCAGAAGCGCGCGCAGTATCTGCACCGCGAGATTGCGCGGCAACAACCCGGTCAAAATCTCGTCTTCTTCCGGCTCGTATTCGTAGGATGTCGCCGGGCCGGCATTGTCGGCGGGCGCTTCGACCTCAAGCGGAATGATCTGCTGCGCGGTCGGCACCTGCGCGACCACCGATTTGAAGCGCGAAAAGAACAGCGTGCAGACGTCGAACTCGCCGGCCTCGAAGCGCGCGACGATCTTCTTGGCGATGTCTTCGGCGTTGACGAAGCTGAGCTGACGCACCGATCGCAGCTCGATATTTTCGACGATCTGCTTTTCGAAGGTGCGGCGCAGCTGCTCGAACCCCTTGCGGCCGACGCAAAAGAATTTGACCTCTTTGCCCTGGTTCATCAGCGCCAGCGCATGCTCGCGGGCCAGCCGCACGATCGACGAATTGAACGGGCCGCACAGGCCGCGCTCGCCGGTGCAGACCAGCAGCAGGTGCACCTGATCCTTGCCGGTACCGGCCAGCAGCACCGGCGCGCCAGGTGAGCCCGCGGCTGCGGCCGCAATGTTGGAGATGACCGCGTCCATTTTTTCCGCATAGGGACGCGCCGCTTCGGCGGCGCTCTGCGCGCGGCGCAATTTTGAGGCCGCGACCATCTGCATGGCCTTGGTGATCTTCTGCGTCGCCTTGGTGGAGGCGATGCGGACCCGCATGTCTTTCAAGCTGGCCATTGCGGCTGACTTATCCTCTGGCTCGAACCTCTTTGCCCTGGTTCATCAGCGTCAGCGCGCGCTCGCGGGCGAGCCGCACGATCGACGAGTTGAATGCGCCGGACAGGCCGCGCTCGCCGGTGCAGACCAGCAACAGATGCACCTGGTCCTTGCCGGTGCCGGCCAGCAACATCGGCGCGCCGGGAGAGCCCGCCGCGGCGCTGGCGATATTCGAAATCACCGCATCCACCTTCTCGGCGTACGGCCGCGCTGCTTCGGCGGCGGTCTGCGCACGTCGCAGCTTGGAGGCTGCGACCATCTGCATGGCCTTGGTGATCTTCTGCGTCGCCTTGGTGGAGGCGATGCGGACCCGCATGTCTTTCAAGCTGGCCATTGCGGCTAACTTA
>DATANB010000100.1:0-23590 GCA_036266415.1 Bradyrhizobium sp.
CAGGTGCTGGTCGCCGCGCTCGGCGTCGGCATCGCCGGTGGCTCGTTCGCGGTTGGCATCGCTTACGTCTCGCGCTGGTATCCGACCGAGAAGCAGGGCACCGCGCTCGGCATCTTCGGCGCCGGCAATGTCGGCGCCGCCGTGACCAAATTCCTCGCGCCGTTCGTGCTGGTTGCCTATGGCTGGCAGACGGTCGCCCAGGTCTGGGCGCTGGTCATCGGCCTGATGGGTATCATCTTCTGGCTCTTCTCCGACGAGGATCCGGTCGTTCGTGCCCGGCGCGAGAAAAGCGAGACGCCGAAAAGCGCGTGGCTCGAACTCGAACCGCTGAAGAACGTCCAGGTCTGGCGCTTCGCGCTGTATTATTTCTTCGTGTTCGGCGCCTTCGTCGCACTGTCGCTGTGGCTGCCGCAATATCTGATCAATGTCTACCACGTCGACATCGAGACCGCCGGCATGACGGCGGCGATGTTCTCGTTTCCCGCCAGCGTGTTTCGGGCCTATGGCGGCCATCTCTCGGATCGTTACGGCGCGCGCCGCGTGATGTACTGGACGTTCCTGGTCGCGGTCGTCTGCACCTTCATTCTGTCCTATCCACCAACCGACTATCTGGTGAAGACGGTCAGCGGCACCGTCGGCTTCCATTTGGAAATGGGCCTGGCGCCGTTCACGGTCACCGTGTTCGTGCTCGGCTTCTTCATGGCGCTGGGCAAGGCCGCCGTCTACAAGCACATTCCGGTCTACTATCCGAATAATGTCGGCGCCGTCGGCGGGCTGGTCGGCATGATCGGCGGCCTCGGCGGATTCGTGCTCCCGATCGCGTTCGGCGGGCTGGTTGACCTGACGGGGCTTTGGACCAGCTGCTTCATGCTGCTGTTTCTGCTGGTCGGCGGCGCGCTGATCTGGATGCATGTTGCGATCCGGCAGATGGAGCGCGGCGTCGTCGGCGAGGCGCTGAAGAAACTGCCCGAACTTCCCGAGATGGAGGAAGTTCACAAGCCCGAGCATATCGGCGCTCTGTCCGGCGCCGTGCTGACCGACTGGCGTCCCGAGGACAAGACTTTCTGGGAAACCTCGGGACGCGCCATCGCGCGGCGCAACCTCTGGCTATCGATACCGGCGCTGCTGCTGTCGTTCGCGATCTGGCAGGTCTGGTCGGTCGTGGTGGCGAAGCTGCCGTCGGTGGGCTTCAAGTTCACTACGGCCGAGCTGTTCTGGCTGGCGGCGCTGCCCGGCATCTCCGGCGCGGGGCTGCGCATCTTCTACTCCTTCATGGTACCGATCTTCGGCGGCCGGCTGTGGACCACGCTTGCCACATGGTCGCTGATGATCCCTGCTGTCGGCATCGGGTATGCCGTGCAGACGCCGTCGATACCGTATCCGGTGTTCCTGGCGCTGGCGCTGTTGTGTGGGTTCGGCGGCGGCAATTTTGCCTCCTCGATGGCCAACATCTCTTTCTTTTTCCCGCGCGCGGAGAAGGGTAACGCGCTCGCGCTCAACGCCGGCCTCGGCAATCTCGGGGTTAGCGTCGTGCAGTTCGTCGTTCCGATCGTGATTACCGCCGGCGTGTTCGGCTGGTTCGGAGGCGATCCGGCGATGGTCGCGAGCGGAACGCAGCAGGCGCCGCTATGGCTGCAAAACGCGGGCTTCATCTGGGTACCGTTCATCGCCGTGAGCGCCTTCGCCGCCTGGTTCGGCATGAACGACATTGCTTCTGCCAAGGCATCGTTTGCCGATCAGGCGGTCATCTTCCAGCGCAAGCACAACTGGATCATGTGCTGGCTCTACACCGGCACCTTTGGTTCCTTCATCGGCTACTCCGCGGGCTTCCCGCTGCTGGCGAAAACCCAGTTTCCGGCCGCCGACGCGCTGCAATTCGTCTTCATCGGACCCCTGGTCGGCGCCCTGTCGCGTTCGGCGACAGGGTGGGTTTCCGACAAATGGGGCGGCGGGCGCGTCACGCTGTGGGTGTTCGCCCTGATGATGGTCGGCGTGCTCGGGATTCTCTACTTCCTCGGCATCAAGGATCAGCCGGGCGCGTTCTGGGGCTTCTTCGCGATGTTCCTGGTGCTGTTCTTCGCAACCGGCGTCGGCAACGCCTCGACGTTCCAGATGATCCCGAACATCATGCGCAAGGAAATGGAACGGCTGATGCCGTCAGCCGACGCCATGACCCGGCTGCGCCAGGCCGAGAAGGAATCGGCCGCGATCACCGGCTTTACGTCGGCGATCGCCGCCTTCGGCGCGTTCTTCATTCCGAAATCCTATGGAACGTCGATCGATCTCACCGGCGGCGTACAGGCGGCACTATGGGGATTCTTCATCTTCTACGTGACCTGCATCGTGATCACCTGGGCCGTCTACACCCGCAAGGGCGGCCTGCTTCATGACGTCGAGCGGCGCGGTTCGATCGCGCCCGCCGCCCAGCCTGCCGAATAAGGAGTTCAACGATGAGTCATTTCCTGGACAGGCTGTCGTTCTTCACCCGCGCCAAGGCCGAATTCGCCGACGGCCATGGCGTGATGACAACCGAGGACCGCTCCTGGGAGGACGGCTACCGCAAGCGCTGGCAGCACGACAAGATCGTGCGGTCGACGCACGGCGTGAACTGCACGGGCTCCTGTTCGTGGAAGGTCTACGTCAAGGGCGGCATCGTCACATGGGAAACCCAGCAGACCGACTATCCGCGCACACGGCCGGACCTTCCCAATCACGAACCGCGCGGTTGCGCGCGCGGCGCCAGCTACAGCTGGTACCTCTATTCCGGCAACCGCGTGAAATACCCGCTGGTGCGCTCGCGACTGCTGAAACTCTGGCGCCAGGCGCGGGTGCTGATGACGCCGGTGGCGGCGTGGAAGTCGATCGTCGAGGATCCCGCGAAACGCGCAGCCTATGTGCAGAAGCGCGGCCTCGGCGGTTTCGTGCGCGCCAATTGGACCGAGGTCAACGAAATGATCGCCTCGGCCAACGCCTACACCGCCAAGACCTATGGCCCGGACCGCGTGTTCGGGTTCTCGCCGATCCCGGCGATGTCGATGGTCAGCTACGCGGCCGGCGCGCGCTATCTGTCGCTGCTCGGCGGCGTCTGCATGTCGTTCTACGACTGGTACTGCGACTTGCCGCCGGCCTCGCCCCAGACCTGGGGCGAGCAGACCGACGTGCCGGAAAGCGCCGACTGGTACAATTCCGGATTCCTGATCCTGTGGGGGTCGAACGTCCCGCAGACCCGCACCCCCGATGCGCATTTCTATACCGAGGTCCGGTACAAGGGCGCCAAGAGCGTGGTGATCTGCCCGGACTATTCGGAAGCCTCGAAGTTCGCCGATCTCTGGGTATCGCCGAAGCAGGGCACCGACGCCGCGCTGGCGATGGCGATGGGCCACGTCATTCTCAGGGAATTCCACGTCGACCGTCAGGCCAAATATTTCAACGACTATACGCGCCAGTATACGGACATGCCATTTCTGGTGCGCCTGGTGAAATCCGAAGGCCGGCTCGTTCCCGAGCGGTTCGTGCGCGCCTCGGATTTCGCCACTTCCCTCGACGAAGCCAATAATCCCGAATGGAAGACGGTGGCCTATGACGAGGCTACCGGCCAGATCGTGGTGCCGAACGGCTCCGTCGGTTTCCGCTGGGGCGAGAAGGGCAAGTGGAACCTGGAGGAGCGCGAGTCCAAAAGCCGCGACACAAAACTTCGGCTTTCGCTCGCCGATATCAGGGACGAGCTGGCCGACGTCGCTTTCCCGTATTTCGGCAATCGCGAGCACGACCATTTCCAGGGAACCGACCACCCGGATGTGCTTCTGCGCAAGGTGCCGGCCAAGCGCGTCGCGCTCAAGGACGGCGAGATGCTGGTGGCTTCCGTCTATGATCTGTTCGTCGCCAATTACGGCGTCGACCGTGGTTTCGGCGGCGACCATCTCGGCAAGAGCTACGACGACGTCGAACCCTACACGCCGGCCTGGGCGGAAAAAATCAGTGGCGTGCCGCGCAACCAGATCATCACGGTGGCGCGCGAATTCGCCGCCAATGCCGAGAAGACCGGCGGCCGCTCGATGGTCATCGTCGGCGCCGGGTTGAATCACTGGTACCACATGGACATGAACTACCGCGGCATCATCAACATGCTGGTGATGTGCGGTTGCGTCGGACAATCCGGCGGCGGCTGGTCGCATTATGTCGGACAGGAGAAGCTGCGGCCGCAGTCCGGCTGGACGCCGCTTGCCTTTGCGCTGGACTGGGGACGACCGCCCCGGCAGATGAATTCGACCTCGGCGTTCTACGCCCACACCGATCAGTGGCGTTACGAGACGCTCGACATCAAGGAGATCCTGTCGCCGACGGCCCCGAGCGGCGAATGGGGCGGCGCCCTGATCGACTACAACGTCCGCGCCGAGCGGATGGGCTGGTTGCCTTCCGCGCCGCAGCTGCAAACCAATCCGATCGAGGTTGTCAAACTCGCGGCGGCCTCGGGCCTCGAGCCGAAGGACTATGTCGCCAAGGCGCTGGAGTCGGGCGATCTGCAGCTGTCGTGCGACGATCCCGATAATCCGAAGAACTGGCCGCGCAACCTGTTCGTCTGGCGCTCCAATCTTCTGGGTGCCTCGGGCAAGGGCCACGAATATTTCCTGAAACATCTGCTCGGCACCAAGCACGGCGTGATGGGCAAGGACCTCGGCGAGCACGGCAGGAAGAAGCCGGCCGAGGTGAAATGGCACGACGAGGCGCCGGAAGGAAAACTCGACCTCCTGGTGACGCTCGACTTCCGGATGTCCACGACCTGCATGTATTCCGACATCGTGCTGCCGACGGCCACCTGGTACGAGAAAAACGACCTCAACACCTCGGACATGCATCCGTTTATCCATCCGCTGTCGGCGGCGATCGATCCGGTCTGGGAATCGCGTAGCGACTGGGACATCTACAAGGGCATTGCGGAAGCCTTCTCGAAGGTTTCCCCGGAAGTGCTCGGCGTGGAGAAGGATGTCGTTCTCACCCCGATCATGCACGACAGCCCCGGCGAGATCGCGCAAGCCTTCGATGTGAAGGACTGGAAGAAGGGCGAGATCGATCCGATCCCCGGCAAGACCATGCCGGCAGTCACCGTGGTCGAGCGCGACTATCCGAACCTCTACAAGCGCTTCACCTCGCTCGGCCCGCTGATGAACAAGCTCGGCAATGGCGGCAAGGGCATGAGCTGGAACACTGACCATGAGGTCGATCTGCTCAAGAAGCTCAACGGCATCGTGATCGAGGAGGGGGCAAGCCAGGGCCTTGCCCGCATCGACAGCGCCATCGACGCCTGCGAGGTGATCCTCAGTCTCGCGCCGGAGACCAACGGCGAGGTCGCGGTCAAGGCCTGGGCATCGCTGGAAGGCTTTACCGGCCGGAACCACACCCATCTCGCGGTTCCCAAGGAAGATGAAAAAATCCGCTTCCGCGATGTGGTCGCGCAGCCGCGCAAGATCATCTCCTCGCCGATCTGGTCGGGACTGGAGTCCGAAAAGGTCTGCTACAATGCCGGTTACACCAACGTCCACGAACTAATCCCGTGGCGCACGCTGACCGGGCGTCAGCAGCTCTACCAGGATCATCTGTGGATGCGGGCGTTCGGCGAGGGGTTCTGCGTCTACCGGCCGCCGATCGACACCAAGACCGTCAAGCCGGTGATCGACCGCAAGCCGAACGGCAACGCCTCGGTGGTGCTGAATTTCATCACGCCGCACCAGAAATGGGGCATCCACTCCACCTACACCGACAATCTCCTGATGCTGACGTTGTCGCGCGGCGGGCCCATTGTCTGGATCAGCGAGATCGACGCCAAGGGCGCCGGCATCGTCGACAACGACTGGATCGAGGCCTTCAACACCAACGGCGCGCTGGTGGCGCGCGCGGTGGTCTCGCAACGCGTCAAGCAGGGCACGTGCATGATGTATCATGCGCAGGAGAAGATCGTGAACGTGCCGGGCTCCGAGCAGACCGGCCAGCGCGGCGGCATTCATAACTCCGTCACCCGCGTCGTACTCAAGCCGACGCACATGATCGGCGGCTACGCCCAGCAGGCCTACGGCTTCAACTATTACGGAACGGTTGGTTCCAACCGCGACGAATTCGTCATCGTGCGCAAGATGGCGAAGGTCGACTGGCTGGATACCCCGACATCAGATCAACCCGGCACGCCCCGTCTGGAGGCCGCAGAATGAAAATCCGCGCTCAAATCGCAATGGTGCTGAACCTCGACAAGTGCATCGGCTGTCACACCTGCAGCGTCACCTGCAAGAACGTGTGGACCAGCCGCGAAGGCATGGAATATGCGTGGTTCAACAACGTCGAAACCAAGCCCGGCATCGGCTACCCGAAGGACTGGGAAAACCAGGCGCGCTGGAAGGGCGGCTGGAAACGCAAGCGCAACGGTTCGATCGAGCCACGGATAGGCGGCAAGTGGCGGGTATTGGCGAACATTTTCGCCAATCCGGATCTGCCTGAAATCGACGACTACTACGAGCCGTTCACGTTCGACTATCAGCATCTGCAGCAGGCGCCGGAAATGACCGCGATGCCGACGGCCCGTCCGCGGTCGCTGATCTCGGGCGAACGGATGGAGAAGATCGAATGGGGTCCGAACTGGGAAGAGATTCTCGGTGGCGAGTTCGCCAAGCGGTCGAAGGACGTGAATTTCGAAGGCGTGCAGAAGGACATCTACGGCCAG
The DNA here is from genome assembly GCA_036266415.1 of Bradyrhizobium sp. GTDB lineage: Bacteria > Pseudomonadota > Alphaproteobacteria > Rhizobiales > Xanthobacteraceae > Bradyrhizobium. Next base: position 6,710 of record DATANB010000100.1, read on the forward strand.
TTCGAAAACACCTTCATGATGTACCTGCCGCGGCTGTGCGAGCACTGCCTCAACCCGGCCTGCGTCGCGGCGTGCCCGTCCGGCGCCATCTACAAGCGCGAGGAGGACGGCATCGTCCTGATCGATCAGGACAAGTGCCGCGGCTGGCGGATGTGCGTCTCCGGCTGCCCGTACAAGAAGATCTACTACAACTGGTCGTCGGGCAAATCCGAAAAATGCATCTTCTGCTATCCGCGCATCGAGGCCGGCCAGCCGACGGTGTGCTCGGAGACCTGCGTCGGACGCATCCGCTATCTCGGCGTGGTGCTCTACGACGCCGACCGGATCGCGGAAGCCGCGAGCAAGCCGGACGAGCGCGACCTCTACCAGGCCCAGCTCGACGTCTTCCTCGATCCGAACGATGCCGCCGTGATCGCGGAAGCCGAGCGGCAGGGCATCCCGCATGCCTGGCTCGAAGCCGCCAAGATCTCGCCGATCTGGAAGATGGCGATGGAATGGAAGGTCGCTTTCCCCTTGCATCCGGAATACCGCACCCTGCCGATGGTCTGGTACGTGCCGCCGCTGTCGCCGATCACCTCGGCGGCGTCCGCCGGCAAGATCGGGCTTGAGGGCGAAATGCCTGACGTCAAGTCGCTGCGCATTCCCATGAAATATCTCGCCAACCTGTTGACGGCGGGCGATGAGAAGCCGGTGACGTTGGCGCTGGAACGCATGCTGGCGATGCGCGCCTATATGCGAGCGAAGACCATTGACGGCGTCGTCGATGCCGCGATCGCAAGGCGCGTCGGCCTTGAGCCGGCGCAGATCGATGAGATGTACCAGATCATGGCGATTGCAAACTATGAAGACCGCTTTGTCATTCCGACCGCGCATCGCGAGGTCGGAGCCGACGCCTACGACATGCGCGGTTCCTGCGGCTTTACTTTCGGCAACGGCTGTTCCGGCGGCGAGACCGAGACCAACCTGTTCGGCTCGCCGCGCAAGGCCAGGACCCCGATGGAGGTCGCGTGATGAAGACGTTCAAGGTGTTGTCAGCGCTGCTCAGTTATCCGACCGAGGCACTGATCGAAGCCGCGCCGGATCTCCTGACCTTACTTGACGCTGAAAAGCTGCTACCCGCGGCAAACCGCGGGGCCGTCGGCAAGCTGGTCGAGGAAATCGCGGTCGGGGATGTCTACGATCTGCAGGAACGTTACGGCCTGTTGTTCGACCGCAGCAAGACGCTGGCCTTGCATTTGTTCGAGCATGTCCACGGCGAAAGCCGCGACCGCGGCCAGGCCATGGTCGATCTGAAAGCGATGTATGAAAATGCCGGGCTTGTCATCGCGGCGAACGAGCTGCCCGATTACGTGCCGCTGTTTCTCGAGTTCCTGTCGACCCGGCCGCTCTCGGAGGCGCGCGAACTTCTCGGACAGACCGCGCATATATTCGCGGCGCTGGCCGAGCGTCTCGGCCGGCGGCAGTCGAGCTACACGGCGATCTTCGACGCGCTGGTGGCGATCCCGGCGGAAGCACCGCGCCGCGATATCGTCGACGAATTGCTGAAGGCCCCGGACACCGATCCGATGGATCTCGTGGCGCTCGATGCGGCATGGGAGGAGGAGGAGGTGCGATTCGGCCCCGGCGCGCAGGGACAAGGCGCCTGCGGCCATGAGGGCCTGATTGCAAAGCTTCGACAAGCCAAGCGTGCGGTGGGTCCCGCGCCAACATCCCTGCAGTGAGGAGCGAGGCGATGCATACGCTCAATTCAATCGTGTTCGGCTGGTATCCCTACCTCTGCCTGACGGTGTTCCTGTTCGGAAGTCTGTTCCGGTTCGATCGCGAGCAATACTCCTGGCGAACCGGATCGAGCCAGCTGTTGCGGCGGCGGCAATTGATGTGGGGCTCCAACCTGTTTCATGTCGGCATCCTCGTGATCTTCGTCGGTCATTTGGTCGGGCTTTTGACCCCGATCTGGGTATTCGACATGCTCGGAGTATCGCACGGCTTCAAGCAGATGCTGGCGATCGTCGCCGGCGGGCTTGCCGGCCTGATGTGCCTGGGCGGAATTTCGCTGTTGACGCATCGGCGACTGTTCGATCCGCGCATCCGCGCCAATTCGTCGTTTGGCGACACCGCGATCCTGCTGTTGCTGTTCGCGCAATTGCTGCTGGGACTGGCCTCCATCCCGGTATCGTCAGTTCATCTCGACGGCCACGAAATGGTGAAGTTCATGGCGTGGGCTCAGGGGATCCTGACGCTGCAGCCCGGCGTCGCCGACTACATTCTGGACGTGCATCCGATCTTCAAGGCGCACCTCGTGCTCGGCATGACGATTTTCCTCGTCTTCCCGTTTACCCGGCTGGTTCACGTCTGGAGCGCGCCGGTGTGGTATCTCGGCCGCCGCGGCTACCAGGTTGTCCGCAGCCGGGACGGTCGGTCAAATCGTCCGTTGCAGCCCGCGGAGTAGGTCATGGATTGCTCTGTCGCCGATACGTTGCCCAGGCCGAAGACCATCAGCGTCAACGGAATTGTGATCGCGCGCGAGGTCATCGCGCGTGAGGTCCAAAACCATCCGGCGGAAAAGCCGATCCTGGCCTGGCAGGCGGCGGCGCGGGCGCTGGTGGTGCGCGAATTGCTGCTGCAGGAATCAAGGCGTCTCGGCATCGAGGCCGAGCCGCTGCGCGATCCGGAAGGACGTTCCGAGACCCCGGAAGAGGCGGCGATGCGTGCCTTGATCGAGCGCGAGGTCGTCACTCCGGCGCCCGATGAAGCCGCGTGCTCGCGGTTCTATCAGCAGAACCATCAGCGCTTTCGCTCCGGCGACCTCTACGAGGCCGCGCATATCCTGATCGCGGCGCCCGACCGCGACATAGCCGCGCGGACCTCAGCGCGGGCGACCGCCGATGCGATCCTGTCGGCCGTACGGGCCGATCCGGCGCTATTTGCGGAATTCGCGCGCAGTCATTCCGACTGCAAGACTTCAGCGGAAAACGGCGGCCGGCTCGGTCAGCTTACGCGCGGTCAAACCGTCGCCGAATTCGAGGCTGCGCTGCAGCGCATGCGGCCGGGCGAATTCGCCATCGCGGAGACCCGTTACGGCTTTCACGTGGTCCGGCTCGACCAGCATGCGCCGGGACAGATTCTGCCGTTCGAACTCGTCCGCGACCGCATTGCCGACTATCTTACGACCAGCGTGCAGCATCGCGCGCTGGCGCAATATGTCTCGGTGCTGGCCGGCCGCGCCGAAATCACCGGCATTGCGCTCGCCGCGTCGGCGTCGCCGCTGATGCGATAGGAGAGAAGTCATGCAGCTCGGCGAGATCATCAGGAGCTTTAGTGAGGAAGCTCCCGCCAGCGAAGCGCTGCTCGCCTGCAACGACATCGTGCTGTTCGCGCAAGTCGGCGAGGTTGCGGCGCGCCATGACGAGACAACAGGCGAATACGCGGCGGGCGCGGTGCGGCGTTTTGCCAATCTGGCTGAGAGCGAGGACTGGCTCGGCCTGATGAACGTGATCGAGCGGGCGCAGGATCCCGGGATCGATTGCCTGACCTACATGGTCAGATGGTCGCTGAAGCAGGATGAGGCGCCGCCGGCACCAGCCCATCAGGGTTGCACCTGCGGCGGGAATAGAGACTGCTCTTGAACCGCCGGCTGATTCATCATGACGATACGGCGGTAGCCGAGGGTCTCGCCCGAGTCGCAGCGGTCGTCTACGCGAACGAAATCTATCCCGACGCGGTGTTCAGCACGCTCGTCACGCGGGGCCGTGCGATGGGACTGAGGCTCGCCGGCGTCGTGCAGCATCGGGCCTTCGTGGGCGGAGACCGGCGATGCGATGTGGTTCTGGAAGATCTCGCCACCGGCCATCGCACCGCCCTGTTCGAGAACCGCGGCGCAGGCGCGCGCGGATGCCTTCTGGACCAGGCGGCGCTGGCGGAAGCCACCGCAAGGGTCGAGGGAAGCCTTGAACATGCGCCGCAGCTTCTCATCCTCAACAAGTTCGGCAAGGTCGAGTGTGAAGGCAGCGGATTGCGCGCTCTGATCGCGAGCGCCATCGACCGCGGAATTCCAGTCATCATCGCGGTTCCCAAGCGCAACCTCGACGCATGGCAAAGTTTCGCCGGCGAGTTCGCGATCGAACTTCCCGACGACGCCAACCAAATTGCGGTGTGGCTGGAGAGGGTAGTGGCGGCATCGCCCGGTTTGCAGAGTGAAAATGAAAACCGGGCTGCTTTGATGGACACCGAGATCGGATGTTTCATGAAGCCGGAGCAATAATCCGGGACGGTCGCCTTTGCCTCGGCGAACGCTCGCTCCGGTTACCTGCTTGCAAATTACCCGCCGTGGACCGAGAGTCTTCATGGTAGCAGTGACGCTGCTTGAGACAGCTGATCGCGGGGATTGTTGTGAAGTCGAATCTGACGATGCGGGCTATTACCCCCGCACATTGGGTGTTGATCATTTGGGTCGTGTTGGCCGTTATCTTTTGGGCCAATCTGTTCCGGTTTCATCCCTCGGCGATTGATGGAGTCTACGACGACACGTCGGAAGGCCTGGTGATAGGCCGCCTTGCGCGTGCCGCGGCGGACGGCATCTTCAGAAATACGGACCTTGGATCAAACATCGATCCGAAACGCCCGACGTCGCCCGGGAGGGAATACTACGGCGCCCAGCGAGACTATTTCGAACACCCGGATTTGATCTACAGTCGTCAGCTCATATGGGGCATTTACCCCAGCCACTTCGCGCTGCAGGGATTTACCTTTGCAATTCTTGATCTCGTCAATCCGCTGCCCCGGAAATTCCGTATCGCATTCTACCATCTGCTCGCGTCCCTCTTCGCCGCCGGCGTACTGGTATGGATCGCCGATATCCTGCGCCGGCGGTTTGGCTGGCCGGCATTCTTCGGTTTCCTTGTCCCGATTGCCCTCGAGCCGATGTTCAGCGCATTGGCGCCGAATCTTTACTGGGTCGTCGGCACCTGGTTCGTTCCCATGGGCTTCGCCATGCTACTTGCGGACGAAGACGAACGGGGGCGGCGGATTCGCCTGATCGCGCTGGCCTTTCTGTTCTTCATGGCAAGGTTCCTGTGCGGTTACGAATTTACTTCGACCATCATTATCGCCGCGGCCGTCGGCTGTCTGCTCGGCGTGAAGGAAGTCCCCGACCGACTACGGCACATACTTCGTGATGGCGTCTGGATCGTAAGTGCCGGGGTAGCCGCATTCATTGTTGCGGCGCTCGCGCATGCGGCGAAGAACGGCTTTGGGGTAATTTTAGAAAAGGCGGCCAATCGCATGACCGGCGACGCTACCTCCCTGCAGGAAGAACTCATTTTCGGGAAATTCATTTCCATCAGCACCGTTCTCTGGGCTTACCTCGGAGGCAACTACATCACGCTGATCAAGAATTATGGAATCTTGCTGGCGCTGCTCGCGGTCTATGCGGTCGTGACCTTGCTCGATGGAAAATTCAACTGGTTCCTCGGCCCCGATCGAAGGAAGCTGCAGATTCTGGCGCTCGCTTTCCTCGCCTCGATCGCCGCCCCCTTGTCGTGGTTCGTGCTCGGTAAGGGGCACAGTTTCGACCACCTGCCGATCGATATGATCCTGTGGTATGTGCCGACAATTCCGCTGGGCGTTGCGATGATCGGGGTCGCATTCGGGCAGTTTCTCGATCACCTTTCGCTATGGAAGGCCGATGCGGCGCGCAGCTGGATCACGGTGGCGATCCCCGTGGTCGTTATCGGTCTCATCGTCGGGATCAAGCTTGCGGACAGGCGAATAACGACTCAGGGCACCTGGGCGATTACGGCGCATGCGAACGGCCTTCCGATCTTCGAGAGCGAGGATCTGGGTCTTCAGTTCAGGATGACGGATCAGTGGTTCACCGTTCAGTATCGATGCGGCGCCGTCAGTGACGACACACAGTTCTTTATCCAGGCATATGAAGACAGCACGCCCCTCGACTATGGTTTTCGGCTGATCGACAAGCAGATCATTTCCGCCAAGACCGGATGTCTTTCCGTCCAGGCCAAATCCAACAGGCCGATCTCGCGGATGCATTTCGGTGAGATTTCAAGGCAAGGGATGATTTGGGAGCGCGACACGCCGATTTCATTGCCGGCTGCGTTTACGCCTCAGCGATTTTCCGACGCGAATTGGGATCGCGGCATCAGTCGCGCCTCGGGCACTGAACTGCTGGTGCCGGCCGAAATATTCGGCCATCTCTTCATCGGAAAAGGCGACCACATCGAACTCTCTTCATCCGACCGGCGCACGATTACGGGGGTTGTGTCTGCCGGCAATTCCAAGGTCATCTCTGTCGACGGCCCTCCGATCAGGGTCGGGGAGGGCGGCCTTGCCCCGGTCAAAATTATCCGCAAGTGATACTGCAAGAGGATCGTCCGATTCCTGCAGGGCACGGACTGGAACGGCCGGAAATAGCGAAAAGCCCAGTGCTTCCCGCATCTTGACCTTTCACACGATCCGCAGTACATAGCCGCACCTGCTGCCGGCCCGCTTTGACGGATATCCGGCGCGGCTTTGAAATCCCCGAACAATCGAGCCCGCTTGCCGGCTCATCCTTCGAGACGAGGGCTGGGCGTCAGAGGGCTATTCGGATTCCTTAATACCTGAGAAATCGTCTTACAACGCGGATCACATCAACGATGGCTTTCAGCCCGTTCAAATTCCTGCAGGAAGTGCGCTCGGAGACCGCCAAGGTCACCTGGCCGACCCGCCGCGAAACGACGATCACCACCATCATGGTGTTCGTGATGGTGGCGCTGGCTTCGATCTTCTTTTTCGCCTCGGATCAACTCATCCGCTTTCTCGTCACCTTTTTGCTCGGTATTCACTGATGACAAGCGCCGAAACTCAAGCGATGGACAAGCGCTGGTATATCGTCCACGCCTATTCGAACTTCGAAAAGAAAGTCGCGGAGTCGATCCGCGAGCAATCCAAGCAGCGCGGACTTGAAGAGCTGTTCGAGCAGGTGCTGGTGCCGACCGAAAAGGTCACCGAAGTGCGGCGCGGCCGCAAGGTCGACGCCGAGCGCAAGTTTTTTCCGGGCTACGTGCTGGTCAAGATGAAGCTGACCGACGAAGCCTTCCATCTCATCAAGAATACCCCGAAGGTGACGGGCTTCCTGGGCGCGGAAAACAAGCCGATGCCGATCTCGGAAGCCGAAGCCATGCGGATCCTGCACCAGGTGCAGGAAGGCGTGGAACGCCCGAAGGCCTCGGTGTCGTTCGAGATCGGCGAGAATGTGCGCGTGGCCGATGGCCCGTTCGCGTCGTTCTCCGGGGTGGTCGAGGAAATCGACGAGGGTCGCTCGCGCGTCAAGGTCGCGGTGTCGATCTTCGGGCGCGCCACGCCGGTCGAACTGGAATTCGGTCAGGTCGAGAAGGTCTGATCGGTATTGTCATTGCCGGGCTTGCCCCGGCAATCCATCTGCTCCGCAGGATGAGTTTTGCGAAGAGGGATGGATGTCCGGGTCGGTCCCGGCATGACGAGGATGTGGAGGCGGCGATGCCTCCGAAGAACCGTGGGAGGAAAACGGATGATCGCCAGTCATCCGTTGAACCGCACCACGGTCCTGTGAAGCTTCCGGAATCCTCTGGAAGCAACATGAGGAGTGAGCGATGGCAAAGAAAGTGACCGGATACCTGAAATTGCAGGTGCCGGCGGGTGCTGCGAACCCTTCGCCCCCGATCGGACCCGCGCTTGGTCAGCGCGGCCTCAACATCATGGAATTCTGCAAGGCGTTCAACGCGCAGACGCAGAAGGAAGAGAAGAATACTCCTATCCCGGTCGTGATCACGATCTATGCCGATCGTTCGTTCACCTTCGAGATGAAGACTCCCCCGATGTCGTTCTTTCTCAAGCAGGCCGCCAAAATCCAGTCCGGGTCGAAAGCCCCGGGCCGCGACAAGGCCGGCAAGGTGACGCGCGCGCAGGTGCGCGAGATCGCCGAGAAGAAGATGAAGGATCTCAATTGCGACACCATCGAGTCGGCCATGAAAATGGTCGAGGGCTCCGCCCGTTCGATGGGTCTTGAAGTTGCGGGGTAACGGGTCATGGCAATCGGAAAACGTTTGAAGAAGGCCCGCGAGGGCGTCAATCGCGAAAAGCTCTACCCGCTCGCGGATGCCATCAAGATGGTCAAGGAGCGCGCCAAGTCGAAGTTCGATGAGACCGTCGAGATTGCGATCAATCTCGGCGTCGATCCGCGTCACGCCGATCAGATGGTGCGTGGCGTGGTAACCCTGCCGAACGGTACCGGCCGCACCTTGCGGGTCGGGGTGTTTGCGCGCGGCGCCAAGGCTGAAGAGGCCAAGGCGGCGGGTGCCGACGTCGTCGGCGCCGAAGACCTGGTCGAGAAAGTGCAAGGCGGCGCCATCGATTTCGATCGCTGTATCGCAACCCCCGACATGATGCCGCTGGTCGGCAGGCTCGGTAAGGTGCTCGGCCCGCGCGGCATGATGCCGAACCCGAAGATCGGCACCGTCACCATGGACATCGCCAACGCCGTGAAGGGCGCCAAGGGCGGTTCGGTCGAATTCCGCGTCGAGAAGGCCGGCATCGTGCAGGCCGGCATCGGCAAGGCCTCGTTCTCGGAAGAGAAGCTGGTGCAGAACGTCAAGGCGCTCGCCGATGCGGTCGCGAAGGCAAAACCGGCCGGCGCCAAGGGCACCTACATCCAGCGCGTGGCGGTTTCCTCCACCATGGGTCCGGGCGTCAAGGTCGAGCCCGGAAGCCTGCACGACTGAAGTCGTGCCGTGCGGCAACGATGAGTTCAAGGGCGGGACGGGGCGACCTGTTCCGCTCTTTTTCTTTGACCTCAGGGAAACCAGCCGATGCCCGACAAAGTCCTGATCTATTCGCGCTTTCCCAAGGCGATGATGGTGCGCATTGGCGAGCGGTTTGAACTCCTGGAGGCCGGCGGAAAGCCACCGAATGAAATCTTCACCGCGGAGCAGCTTGCTGGTATCCGCGCCATGGTTACGTCCGGCAGCACGCCGCTCAGCGGGACGGCTATGGACATGATGCCGAAGCTCGGCGTGATCGCCTGTTACGGCACCGGTTATGATGGCCTCGATCTCGCCGCCGCGGCCAAGCGTGGAATTGCGGTCGGCAACAGCCCGGGAGCCAACGCAGCCTCGGTGGCCGACCTCGCGGTGACGCTGATGCTGGCGGTGACGCGGCGGCTGTTGCCGGCGGACGATTATGTCCGGAGTGGAAACTGGGCGGCGGCAAAACCCTCGCCGCTGATGCGGCCGCAAGCGGGCAATCCCGGTCGCAAGGTTGGCATCTACGGCATGGGCGAGATCGGCCGCAAGATCGCCGCCCGCGTCGCGGCTTTCGAGAGCGAGGTTGCCTATTTCAGCCGCCGCAGGCACGAGGTGCCGTATCAATATCTGCCGAGCCTGGAGGCGCTGGCGGAATGGTGCAGCGTGCTCATGATCGCGGTTCGCGCGGGCGCCGATACCCATCACGCCGTCGATGCCAGTATCCTGCGAAAACTCGGCATGGACGGCTATGTCGTCAACATCTCGCGCGGTTCGGTGATCGACCAGAAGGCGCTGGTGGCCGCGCTCGCGGAGGAGGGAATCGCGGGCGCCGGTCTCGACGTCTATGAGAAGGAGCCGCACGCGCCCGACGCGCTGACTGCCTTTCCAAATGTCGTGCTGACCCCCCATGTCGGCGGCCACGCGCTCGACTCGCATGTGGCGATGCAGAACTGCGTGATTGCCAATCTCGAGGCGTTTTTCGACGGGAAACCGCTACCCTATGCGGTCCGGGGCGCCTGAATCCGTCATTTCGGCCCCAATTCTCGCCGGGGGCAAATTGGCGCGAATTAGCGCTTGGCAAGCCGGAAAAGACTCGCTAAACGATCCTTTCCGGGCGTGCTGGCTGTTGCTGGCATGTCTGCGCTCGCATTCCGAAAACCCGACGCGATAGGAGATCATTCCTTTCAGGACATCCGCAGGGATTGCTCGAAAGGAAGGAAAACCCGTCGTTTGGGAGGGATCTGAGCGGGGGTATTCCGGCTTGCCGGATGGCCTTGATCCTGTCCAAGACTGCAGGCGCCCGCGGCGAAACCCAAAGTTTCCTCAACGGCTTAATCGCATGGCCTGCATAGACGGGTGAAGACCGGATTTCGCCTTACGTCGCCTCAGGCGACGGGTGGCGGATCGGGTTCGAACCTCGACACCCCGCGGCCCTTGGGCGCGGGAGGGCAGGCTTTTCAATGTCGGCCTGCCCACGTGTCCTGAGACCAAGAGGTCTTGAGGTCAGGTTTCGGGCGGGACGATGGGTGCAACCCGGCGGTCCTGTCCTCAGGCAGAGGCCGCCAACCGGAGAGAGCTTGCTGTGGAAAGAGCGGCAAAAAAGGACGCGGTTGAAGCGCTGAACGGTCTGTTCAAGACCACCAGCGTTGCGGTCGTGGCTCATTATTCCGGCCTCACCGTGGTCCAGATGCAGAAGCTGCGCATGCAGATGAAGCAGGCGGGCGCGTCGGTGAAGGTCTCGAAGAACCGTCTCGCCAAAATTGCTCTTGAAGGCACGGACGTCGTTGCCATCGGTTCCCTGCTGAAGGGACCGACCGTGATCGCGACTTCAAACGATCCGGTAGCGGCCCCGAAGGTTGCCATCGAATTCGCCAAGACGAACGAGCAGTTCGTCATTCTCGGCGGCTCGATGGGTAAAACCGTTCTGGATGTTAACGGCGTCAAGGCGCTTGCCGCGTTGCCGTCGCTCGATGAGTTGCGCGGAAAGATCCTCGGCCTCCTGGTGGCGCCGGCGACCAAGATCGCTCAGCTCTCGACCGCGCCCGCGGCCAAGCTCGCGCGCGTCATTCAGGCCTATGCCTCAAAGAGCGAAGCGGCCTGACGCCCTTCGTTAAATCAAACCTGGTTCGAACCGATACGCTTAAGGAAACAGATCAATGGCTGACTTACAGAAGATTGTTGACGACCTCTCGGGCCTCACCGTGCTCGAGGCTGCCGAGCTCGCAAAGCTCCTTGAAGAGAAGTGGGGCGTGTCCGCCGCTGCCGCCGTCGCGGTTGCCGGTCCGGCCGCTGCCGCCGCTGCTCCCGCTGAAGAAAAGACCGAGTTTACGGTCGTGCTCGCCGCCGCCGGCGAGAAGAAGATCGAAGTCATCAAGGAAGTCCGCGCCATCACCGGCCTGGGCCTCAAGGAAGCCAAGGACCTCGTCGAGGGCGCGCCCAAGCCGGTCAAGGAAGGCGTGAACAAGGACGAAGCCGACAAGGTCAAGGCCCAGCTCGAAAAGGCCGGCGCCAAGGTGGAGTTGAAGTAAACCGAGGTTGCGTCGAGGCGAAAAAAAGGGGATGTGGCCCGGGAGTTCCCGTGGAACCACGTTGTACACAGGAATGTGTGGGGATTCGCAGGGCTACCCCTCGAATCTCCACGATCGCCATCCCATATCGGGACGGTAGCACGAAAGCACGGTTGGCGGCGGGAACGGCAGCGTTTCCGCGCACGCCGTTGGGAGACAGGCAATTTCGGGCTTTTTCAGTCCGTGACGAGGCTGGTTTGGACGGGCGGGTGCGGTCAAGCGCCCCGCGCGTCGTTTTGCGTTTTGAAGGTCTGGTAATTCGATTCAGGATTTAATTCCTGAAAGGGGCTTCCAGATTTAGGAACGAATCGAAATTCAACCGGGGGCGATGCCAATCGCGCTTCGGAAGGTTCGCCTCTGACGGGCGACGAAATGAGAGGCCACGATGGCGCAGCAGACATTCACCGGTCGCAAACGCGTTCGCAAGTTCTTCGGGCATATCAAGGAAGTCGCCGAGATGCCGAACCTCATCGAGGTTCAGAAGGCGTCCTATGACCAGTTCCTGATGGTCGATGAGCCCGCGGGCGGGCGGCTGGACGAAGGCCTGCAGGCGGTGTTCCGGTCGGTGTTTCCGATCTCGGATTTCTCCGGCACCTCGATGCTGGAATTCGTCCGCTACGAGTTCGAGCCGCCGAAATACGACGTCGACGAGTGCCGCCAGCGCGGCATGACCTATGCCGCGCCGCTGAAGGTGACGCTGCGCCTGATCGTGTTCGATATCGACGAGGAAACCGGCGCCAAGTCGGTGAAGGACATCAAGGAGCAGGACGTCTACATGGGCGATATCCCGCTCATGACCATGAACGGCACCTTCGTCGTCAACGGCACCGAGCGCGTCATCGTCTCGCAGATGCATCGTTCGCCCGGCGTGTTCTTCGATCATGACAAGGGCAAGACCCACTCGTCGGGCAAGCTGCTGTTTGCCGCTCGCGTGATTCCCTATCGCGGTTCCTGGCTCGATATCGAATTCGACGCCAAGGACATCGTGTTCGCGCGCATCGACCGCCGCCGCAAGATTCCGGTGACCTCGCTGATGTTCGCGCTCGGTCTGGACGGCGAAACCATCCTGAGCACGTTCTACAAGAAGATCAGCTACAAGCGGGCCAAGGATGGCTGGCGCGTGCCGTTCGACGCCAATCGTTTCCGTGGCTACAGCACCATCAACGATCTGATCGATGCCGACAGCGGCAAGGTTGTGCTTGAGGCAGGCAAGAAGCTGACCGTGCGCGCCGCGCGCCAGCTGCAGGAAAAGGGCCTCAAGGCGCTGCGCCTGTCGGACGATGAACTGGTCGGCAATTACCTTGCCGAAGACCTCGTCAATCCCAAGACCGGCGAAATCTATGCGGAAGCCGGCGAGGAAATCACCGAGAAGTCGCTGAAGGCGCTCAACGAGCACGGCTACAAGGAATTGCCGCTGCTCGACATCGACCACGTCAATGTCGGCGCCTATATCCGCAACACCCTGCACGCCGACAAGAACATGACGCGCGAGGACGCGCTGTTCGACATCTATCGCGTGATGCGTCCCGGCGAGCCGCCGACCATCGATTCGGCCCAGACCATGTTCCAGTCGCTGTTCTTCGATAGCGAGCGCTATGACCTGTCCGCGGTTGGCCGCGTCAAGATGAACATGCGCCTCGAACTCGATGCGCCCGACACCCATCGCACGCTGCGCAAGGAAGACATCCTCGCGGTCATCAAGACGCTGGTCGATCTGCGCGACGGCAAGGGCGAGATCGACGACATCGATCACCTCGGCAACCGGCGCGTGCGCTCGGTCGGCGAGCTGATGGAGAACCAGTACCGTATCGGCCTGTTGCGCATGGAGCGCGCGATCAAGGAGCGCATGTCCAGCGTCGATATCGACACCGTGATGCCCCAGGACCTGATCAACGCCAAGCCGGCGGCCGCCGCGGTGCGCGAGTTCTTCGGCTCCTCGCAGCTGTCGCAGTTCATGGACCAGACCAATCCGCTGTCGGAAATCACCCACAAGCGCCGCCTGTCGGCGCTTGGCCCCGGCGGTCTGACCCGCGAGCGCGCCGGCTTCGAGGTGCGCGACGTGCATCCGACGCATTACGGCCGGATCTGCCCGATCGAGACCCCGGAAGGCCCGAACATCGGCCTGATCAACTCGCTCGCCACCTTCGCGCGCGTCAACAAATACGGCTTCGTCGAAACGCCCTATCGCAAGGTCAAGGACGGCCGCGTCACCGACGAGGTGGTCTATCTCTCCGCGATGGAGGAGGGCCGCTACCACGTCGCGCAGGCCAACGTCGCGCTGGATAACCGCGGCCGCTTCACTGACGACCTTGTGGTCTGCCGCCACTCCGGCGACGTGCTGATGATCACGCCGGACAAGGTCGACTACATGGATGTGTCGCCGAAGCAGCTGGTCTCGGTGGCGGCGGCGTTGATTCCGTTCCTCGAGAACGACGACGCCAACCGCGCGCTGATGGGTTCGAACATGCAACGTCAGGCCGTGCCCCTGGTGCGCGCCGAGGCGCCGTTCGTCGGCACCGGCATGGAGGGCGTGGTCGCCCGCGACTCCGGCGCCGCGATCGCCGCGCGCCGGACCGGCGTGATCGACCAGATCGATGCCACCCGTATCGTTATCCGCGCCACCGAGGATCTCGATCCCACCAAGTCGGGCGTCGATATCTACCGGCTGATGAAATACCAGCGCTCCAACCAGTCTACCTGCATCAACCAGCGTCCGCTGGTGAAGGTCGGCGACGTCGTGCGCAGGGGCGACATTATCGCCGACGGTCCCTCGACCGATCTCGGCGAACTCGCGCTCGGCCGCAACGTGCTGGTCGCATTCATGCCGTGGAATGGCTACAACTTCGAAGATTCGATCCTGCTCTCGGAGCGGATCGTGAAGGACGACGTCTTCACCTCGATCCACATCGAGGAATTCGAGGTGATGGCCCGCGACACCAAGCTCGGCCCCGAGGAAATCACGCGCGACATTCCCAACGTTTCGGAAGAAGCGCTGAAGAATCTCGACGAAGCCGGCATCGTCTATATCGGCGCGGAAGTCCGCGCCGGCGACATCCTGGTCGGCAAGATCACGCCGAAGGGCGAAAGCCCGATGACGCCGGAAGAAAAGCTGCTGCGCGCCATCTTCGGCGAAAAGGCGTCCGACGTTCGCGATACCTCGCTGCGCGTGCCTCCGGGCGTGCAGGGCACGATCGTCGAAGTGCGGGTGTTCAACCGGCATGGCGTTGACAAGGATGAGCGCGCCCTTGCGATCGAGCGGGAAGAGATCGAGCGTCTTGCCAAGGACCGCGACGACGAGCAGGCGATCCTGGATCGCAACGTCTACAGTCGCCTGGCCGAGCTGCTGGAAAACCGCCAGGGCATCGCCGGTCCGAAGGGCTTCAAGAAGGACACCAAGATCACGCGCGCGGTGCTCGAGGAGCATCCGCGTTCGCAATGGTGGATGTTCGCATCCCCCAACGACAAGCTGATGGCCGAAATCGAGGCGATGCGGAAGCAGTACGACGAATCGAAGAAGGGCCTTGAACAGCGCTTCCTCGACAAGGTCGAGAAGCTGCAGCGTGGCGACGAATTGCCGCCCGGCGTGATGAAGATGGTCAAGGTCTTCGTCGCGGTGAAGCGCAAGATTCAGCCCGGCGACAAGATGGCGGGCCGTCACGGCAACAAGGGCGTGGTTTCCAAGATCGTTCCGGTCGAGGACATGCCGTTCCTTGAGGACGGAACGCACGCCGACATCGTGCTCAATCCGTTGGGCGTGCCGAGCCGGATGAACGTCGGGCAGATTCTCGAAACCCATCTCGGCTGGGCCTGCGCCGGCCTCGGCAAGCGCATCGGCCAGACCATCGACGCCTACTATGCCAAGCAGGATATCAAGCCGCTGAAGGAGACCTTGAAAAAGATCTACGGCGACGAGGAAACCATCAAGTCGCTCAACGACGCCGAACTGATGGAGCTTGGCGGCAACCTGCGTCATGGCGTGCCGATCGCCACCCCGGTGTTCGACGGCGCCAAGGAAGCCGACATCGAGGAGATGCTGAAACTTGCCGGTCTCGACGCCTCCGGACAATCGACCGTGTATGACGGTCGGACCGGCGATGCGTTCGATCGCAAGGTGACGGTTGGGTACATCTACATGCTTAAGCTGCATCACCTTGTCGACGACAAGATCCACGCGCGTTCGATCGGACCGTACTCGCTCGTCACCCAGCAGCCGCTGGGCGGCAAGGCGCAGTTCGGTGGCCAGCGTTTCGGCGAAATGGAAGTGTGGGCGCTCGAGGCTTACGGCGCGGCGTACACGCTCCAGGAAATGCTGACGGTGAAATCGGACGACGTCGCCGGCCGTACCAAGGTGTACGAGGCGATCGTGCGCGGCGACGACACGTTCGAGGCGGGCATTCCGGAATCGTTCAACGTGCTGGTCAAGGAAATGCGTTCGCTCGGGCTCAACGTCGACCTGCACAATTCCAAGGTCGGCGGCACGACGTCCGAGGCGGCGGAGTAACCAAAATGCGTCATGCCCGGCGCGCTTTGCGCCGGGCATCCGCGCTTCGCTCGGACGCTGAGCGGGGCGCGTGGCGACAAAGGAATTTCGAATTTGCTGCCGGTGACGATCGGCACGCGAGGAGAAGACGATGAACCAAGAAATTATGAATCTCTTCAATCCGACGACGCCGGCTCAGGTCTTCGACCAGATCCGGATTTCAATCGCGTCCCCGGAGAAGATTCTGTCGTGGTCCTACGGCGAGATCAAGAAGCCGGAGACCATCAACTACCGCACTTTCAAGCCCGAGCGCGATGGCCTGTTCTGCGCGCGGATTTTTGGACCGATCAAGGACTATGAGTGCCTGTGCGGCAAGTACAAGCGCATGAAGTACAAGGGCATCATCTGCGAAAAGTGCTCGGTCGAAGTGACGCTGTCGCGGGTCCGGCGCGAGCGCATGGGCCATATCGAACTCGCCGCTCCGGTGGCGCACATCTGGTTCCTGAAGTCGCTGCCCTCCCGCATCGGCCTTTTGCTCGACATGACGCTGAAGGACCTCGAGCGGATCCTGTACTTCGAATACTACGTGGTGCTCGAACCGGGCCTGACCTCGCTCAAGGACCGTCAGCTGTTGTCGGAAGACGAATATCTGAAGGCGCAGGACGAGTTCGGCCAGGACAGCTTCACCGCCATGATCGGCGCGGAAGCCATCCGCGAGATGCTGAAGGCGCTCGACCTGGAGAAGCTCGAGACGACCTTGCGCGCCGAGATGGCCGAGACCGACTCCGACATCAAGCACAAGAAGCTCGCCAAGCGGCTGAAGATCGTCGAGGCGTTCCGCCACTCCGGCAACAAGCCGGAATGGATGATCATGACGGTCGTCCCGGTGATTCCGCCGGATCTGCGTCCGCTGGTGCCGCTTGACGGCGGCCGCTTCGCGACCTCCGACCTCAACGATCTCTATCGCCGCGTCATCAACCGCAACAACCGCTTGAAGCGGCTGATGGAGCTGCGTGCGCCCGACATCATCATCCGCAACGAAAAGCGCATGTTGCAG
>DATANB010000101.1:0-2120 GCA_036266415.1 Bradyrhizobium sp.
GAGGAGCAGCTCCTGTCGCAGTTCCAGCACGGCACCCTGCTGTTCTCGCAGGACGGACTGCCGCGCAGCGGCCAGCCGACCATCAAGTTCGATCCCAGCTTCCTAACCCCCGCCGGGTTCCAGGCGTTGCTCGCGAGTCTGGCCACAAATCCGCTGGCGCCTGGAACTTCCGAATTGCGAGTGATCCCCAACAATCTGAAGACGCCCTTCACCGATCAGTTCAGCATCGGCGTGCGGCAGAAGTTCGGGATTTTCCAGACCTCCCTCTCATTCAATCACATCATCGGGAAGGACCAGATCGGCTACGCGCCGCTCAACCGTTCGGCAGTGCCCAACCCGAGCAACGGCTTTTTCGACTTCATCCCGCTGATCAACGGGTTTTCCAATGTTGTCGCCGCGTTCAACACGCGCGAGACCAAATATGACGCGATATTCCTGACCGTCGACAAGCCCTATTCGAAGGACTCGGGCTGGGGAGGCGGCATCGCGTATACGGGAGTGCTGCGCTCAAAGGAGAACGGAAATCCGGGCGGCAGCGGCTTCAACTTCGATCGGCCCGATATTGCGGCGACGGCGTTCGTCCCGAATGCGGGCAACGAGAAGCATCACGTGGTCGTGAACTGGATCACCGACCTGCCACTCGATCTGCGTTTCTCGGGGCTTGTAACTTATGGTTCGGGCGCACCGTTCTTTGTCATCGATGCGACGCGCGGGTTCCAGCCCGGAGTAATCGGGCTCGCGTTCAGCAAACACCTGCCGTACTTCCTGCAGGTCGACCTCAGGCTCCAGAAGCTGTTCAAGCTGGGCGATGGTCGTGAGTTCGGCATCTCGGCGGAGGTCTTCAACCTCTTCAACAGGGCGAACTTCGGCGGCGCGAACAACTTCTTCGGCCCGGGTGACACGATTAAGGTCACTCCGAACTCGCTGGCGGGCCCGCCGCGGACCTTCCAAATCGGCGCTAACGTGCGCTTTTGATCGGAACGGCTGCTGCCCTAAGGGTTCGTGTTTGGAATGGCTGAGACTCGCCGCGACCTGATGAAGCTCGCCGCCCTGGGGCTTGTCGGCCTCGGGGCAGCAGGCGCGCAAGCCCTCAACAGAGGAAGCCGGACGGTGAATGACGGCGGCTTGCTCGAGGATCTTGAGCATAGGACCTTTCGCTGGTTTTGGGACGTAGCCGATCCGGGAACCGGACTGGTGCCGGACCGCTGGCCATCAAAGAGCTTCTGTTCGATCGCCGCTGTAGGCTTTGCGCTCAATGCGTATGCGATCGGGGCGGAGCGCGGCTGGATCAGCAGGGAGCAGGCGCGCGAACGAACGCTCAACACGCTGCGCTTCTTCGCGACCGCGCCTCAAGGCGCAGCGGTGGCCGGAATGACCGGTTACCGGGGCTTCTTCTACCATTTCCTCGACATGGAGCGTGGGCACCGGTTCCAGAGCGTCGAGCTGTCCTCGATCGACACCGTCCTATTGTTGGCGGGAGTGCTTTTCGCGGCCAGCCACTACGGCGGCGATCACCCGGCAGAAGCGGAAATCCGTCACCTCGCGGAGTATCTCAACGGCCGCGTCGACTGGCCGTGGATGCTCGGGAAAGGGCCGCTCGTCTCGATGGGCTGGACCCCGGAGGAGGGCTTTATCGAGAGCCAGTGGGACCGCTTCAACGAGGCGACCATTTTATACCTGCTGGCGATCGGGAGCCCGACACATCCGATCGATCCTGGCGCGTGGCACCGCTGGACCGCCAATTTCGACTATAGCTGGGGTGATCATTGGGGCGAGCGCCACCTGTCCTTCGGTTCGCTATTCGGCCATCAGTATAGTCACTTGTGGGTGGATTTTCGGGGAATCCGCGATCCCTGGCTCCGGGTTCACGACCTGGATCTCTTCGAGAATAGCCGCCGCGCGACACGCGCCCAGCGCAACTACGCGATCGCCAATCCTGGGCGGTGGGTCGCGTACGGACCCGACTGCTGGGGGCTCACAGCGTGCGATGGGCCGGGTGACTTCCGGGCGGTCATCGATGGGCGTAAGCGAGAATTCTTCGGCTATGCCGCACGAGGCCCGGACCGGCGCGATGACGGTACCCTAGCACCGACCGCGATGGCCTCATCCATCGCATTCGA
>DATANB010000102.1:0-1743 GCA_036266415.1 Bradyrhizobium sp.
GTTAATCCGCGACGGGAACCGGCCTCTTCTTGGTCCCCGCCTCTTCCTCGTCCATGTAGCGAATCTCCGCTGTCGCGGCGCGGTCGCTGATGGTCCAATCGGGATGCAGCGCCTTGAGTTTCGGTTCAACGAACTGGACCAAGGCATCACCCTTCAGGCTACCTCTGCGCCCTTGGGCGACCAGGCGCTGCAGATCGAGCAGATATGAACGGAAGTCCTTGACGTCGGCCAGATCAGCGACGTCTCCGTGCCCCGGCACATAGACCATGTGCGCGGCACCAGGCATCCCGGCAAACGCGCCGTCCGTCGCCTGCCACTCGGCAACCGAGCCGTCGATCAGGTTCGGAGGAATCTTTCGCCACAGCATGTCGCCGGTGAACAGCACCTTTGCATCGGGAACGAAGACCGTGAGGTCGCCACCCGTGTGGCCCAGGACCGTGCGCACCACGACCTTCCGCGAGCCAAGCCAGACCGCCAGGTCCTTGTCGGTGACGACGTCCGGCAAGGGCAACGCCTCGATCCGGCTTTTCATCTCGGGTGTGATTCGATCGCCGAGCAGGTTGATATTGTTGACGCGAACCCAGCCTCGAACATTCTTGTGCGCGATGATGATCGCGCCAGCCTCGCGCAGCGCCTCGTCCCCGCCCGTATGGTCGACGTGATAATGTGTGATTACGACGTAGCGGATCGGCTTGGGTGTCAGACGATGGATTTCGCCGACGAGGGCCCGCGCTGCATCGAGATTGAAGAAGCTGTCGATCACCAGCACGCCGTCGTCGCCGATGACGAACCCGGCATTCGAGCCGGCCTTGTGCTCGGGCCCGTCAATCGCCGCGTAAACCCCCGGGCCGACCTGCTTCAACAGAAAGGGAAGAGCCGGTGAGCTGGCGGGCTGGGCCCCGCCCGATCCACCCAGTGCGACGAGTGGAAGGAGCGCAACGAAAATGCGTCGGATCATCGGCGGAGACTGTAACGGATCGCAAACCTGCGCAATGTCCATCGCGCTCGATGGACGGACTGGCGCGAGCTGGCGGAGCAAGATCGCGCCTCGGTGATTATTCGCTCGAGGCCTGCCTCCCAACAGCCCAAGTAAGAGCGGGTCTCGGCGGCTCGGCAGCGAGCAACGCGCTACCGAGCCGCCTCACGGGCGGTCTCATTTTTCTCTAACTCGCTGGCGGACGGTCGGAAGGAGAAGCCCGGCGCGGCAGCCGCCGGCCGCGCCGGCGGCAGCTTGACCGTGATCGAACCTTGTCCGCCACGCTCTTGAGCCCTGTCGCAAGCGTTCACGGCCAACGCCACCATGAGAATGAATGTTCTCAGTTCGGAACCGGCCATTCGACCTTCGTCTTCGGGCGCCCGGTGGAATCCTCGACGCCCTCGATGGGAAGCGGGACGAGGATCGGGCGGCGGATCGATCGCTGTTTCGAAATGTCGCTGAGGCGGTTGAGCGGGACCGGGCGGCTCATTCCGGCGGTTCCATGGATTCAGAACGCGGGTCCGATACCTCGAACGACGCTTGCTCCTCAGAATCCCGAACCACGCGATAGCGGCTCGCGATATTCTCCAGCCGCAAGCCCGCGGCGCGATCCTCTTCGGATCGAAAAGCCTGATTGCTCTTGAATAGTTTCATCAGCGGTGCCCCTTCCTTCACCGCCACGCCGCCGGCCATGTTCGGAAAGAAACGTTGACGAAGTGTAACCGGCCCTAAACCGGGCAGTCCTTGACGAACTCAGCCTCGACCAC
>DATANB010000103.1:0-38544 GCA_036266415.1 Bradyrhizobium sp.
CTCCCCGATGGGGAGAGGTCGGCTGCGCAGCAGCCGGGTGAGGGGTCTCTCCGCTCAATCTAATCGCAGTGTGCTTTCGATCATTTCGAGGACGCCTTCGAGATTGTCATACGCATCCGTATTCGAGACGCGGACAATGTGGAAGCCGCAGGCCTCCAATACATCGGACCTGGCTGTATCTCTTGCTAGCTCTGACGGTTCGGCGTGCGTTACGCCATCAACTTCTACAATCAGTTTTCCGTCGAGTGTCACGAAATCAACGACGTATCGGTCGATCGGATGCTGGCGGCGAAATTTCCACCGCGCCAGCCGCCGGTTGCGCAGCGCTTGCCAAAGCTTTGCCTCGGCGCTCGTTTGCGACAAGCGAAGCTTTCGGGCTCTCGTCTTGAACTTGTCCATCCCCCTCACCCGGCTGCTGCGCAGCCGACCTCTCCCCAACGGGGAGAGGTATAGCACAGCGATCGCCGCATCATGACCACCCGCATCGACGCACGCTTTGCCGAGTTGAAGAAGCAGGGTCGTTCGGCCTTCATCACCTTTCTGATGGCCGGCGATCCAGATCGCGCGACCTCGCTCGCCATCATCAAGGCGCTGCCGAAGGCGGGCGCCGACATCATCGAGATCGGCATGCCCTTCACCGACCCGATGGCGGACGGGCCGGCCATTCAGGCGGCGGGATTGCGCGCGCTGAAAGCCGGCATGACCCTGAGCAAGACGCTCGCGATGGTGCGCGAGTTTCGCCAAGGCGATAACGCCACGCCGCTGGTGCTGATGGGCTACTACAATCCGATCTACATCTATGGCGTCGACAGGTTTCTCGTTGACGCCAAATCCGCCGGTGTCGACGGCCTCATCATCGTCGATCTGCCGCCGGAGGAAGACACCGAACTGTGCCTGCCGGCGCTAAAGGCCGGGCTTAACTTCATCCGGCTGGCGACGCCGACCACGGATGACAGGCGCCTGCCCGCGGTGCTGGCCAACACCTCGGGCTTTGTCTACTACGTCTCCATCACCGGCATCACCGGCAGCGCCGGCGCCGATACCGGGGTCGTCGGCGAGGCGGTCGCCCGCATCAAGCGGCATACCAGACTGCCGGTATGTGTCGGCTTCGGCATCAGGACTCCGGAAGCCGCGCGCGCAATCGCGCAAAATGCCGACGGCGCGGTGGTCGGCACGGCGCTGGTCGAGGCCCTGCGCGGCAGCCTCGATGCGAAAGGGGCCGCGACCGCCAGAACGGTCGATGCCGTGGCCGATCTCGTCGCTTCGCTGGCGCAAGGCGTGCGGGGTGCGAAACAGGCTGCGGAATAAGCCACAATTGCGGTGGGGACAGGCGCCAGGCGGCGGCTTGTCGCGGGGTATCCCACCCGCCATATATTCAGGGCGCGATCAGCAGGCTTGGAATCCATCGCGCCCTGAACGATTGAAAAGCGATTCGATCGCTATTCGGAGCGAAACATGAATTGGCTCACCAACGTCGTCCGGCCGAAGATCCGCAACATCCTGCGCCGCGAGACGCCGGAGAATTTGTGGATCAAATGTCCCGATTCCGGGCAGCTTGTGTTCTACAAGGACGTCGAGGCCAACCAGTTCGTGATTCCCGGCTCGAACTACCACATGCGAATGGGCGCGGTGGCGCGCCTGAAATCGATCTTCGACAACGAGACCTGGTTCGACGTGGCGCTACCCGAGGTGACCGCCGATCCCCTGAAATTCCGCGACGAACGACGCTATGCCGACCGCATCAAGGATGCCCGCACCCGGACCGGACTGAATGACGCCATCAAGGTGGGTTACGGCAAGCTCGAAGGCGCCGCCACCGTGATCGCGGTGCAGGATTTCGATTTCATGGGTGGTTCGCTGGGCATGGCCGCCGGCGAAGCGATCGTGCGCGGGCTTGAGCTCGCACTGGAAAAGAAAGCTCCGTTCATCGTGTTTGCGGCCTCGGGCGGCGCCCGCATGCAGGAAGGCATCTTATCACTGATGCAGATGCCGCGGACCACGGTCGGCGTGCAGATGCTGCGCGAGGCGAAACTGCCCTATATCGTGGTGCTGACCAATCCGACCACCGGTGGCGTCACCGCCTCCTATGCCATGCTCGGCGACGTGCAGATCGCCGAGCCCGGGGCGCTGATCGGCTTTGCCGGCGCGCGCGTGATCGAACAGACGATTCGCGAGAAATTGCCGGAAGGATTTCAACGCGCCGAATATCTGAAAGACCACGGCATGGTCGACATGGTGGTGCATCGCCACGATCTGCGCCCGACGCTGGCCCGCCTTTGCCGGCTGCTGACAAAATCGCCGGCGCCTGAAAACGCCTCCCGGCCTGCGCCCCAGGTCGCCATTCAGGCCCAGATCGCATCGGCCGCGGATGTGGCGCCGGCCGCGCCCCACGCGTGAACGCAGCTGCGGCAAAGCGATCGCCGCCGCTCGGCGAATTGATCGCGCGGCTATCCGCCCTGCATCCGAGGCGTATCGATCTCGATCTCGGGCGGATGCAGCGGTTGCTGGAGCGGCTCGATCATCCCGAACGCAACTTGCCGCCGGTGATCCACGTCGCCGGCACCAACGGCAAGGGTTCGACCATCGCCTATCTGCGCGCGATTCTGGAAGCCGCCCGGCTGCGCGTCCACGTCTATACCTCGCCCTACCTGGTGCGGATCAACGAATGCTTTCGCCTCGGCAGCACCGGCGGCGGCGCGCTGGTCGGCGATGACGAACTGCGCGCCGCGCTGGAACATTGCGAGCGGGCCAATGCGGGCGCGCCGATCACCATTTTTGAAATCGAGACCGCTGCGGCATTCTGGCTGTTCGCGCGGCATCCGGCCGATGTCGTGCTGCTGGAAGTCGGCCTCGGCGGGCGGTTGGATGCCACCAATGTGATCGACGCGCCGCTCGTGACCGTGATTACCCCCATCAGCATGGATCACACCGATTTTCTTGGGCAAACGCTGATGACGATTGCCCGCGAAAAGGTCGGCATCATCAAGCGCGACGTGCCGGTGATTTCCGCGGAGCAGCCGCCCGAGGCGATCGCCGTGGTCGAGCACGAGGCCAGGCGCATGCACGCGCCGCTGCATTCGGCCGGGCGGGAGTGGCACGTCAATGTCGAGCGCGGACGGCTGGTCTATCAGGACGATCGCGGCCTGATGGATCTGGCGGCGCCAAAATTGTTCGGCCGCCATCAGTTCGACAATGCCGGCCTCGCTATCGCGACTTTGCGCGCGCAAGACACCCTCAGGATCGATCCCGCAGCCTTCGAGGCCGGCGTCGTCAATGCCGAATGGCCGGCACGGATGCAGCGCCTGGTCTCGGGCGCGCTGGTGGAGCAGGCGCCGCAAGGTTCCGAGATATGGCTCGACGGCGGGCACAATGCCGAGGGCGGGCGCGTTGCCGCGGCAGCGCTCGGCGATCTCGAGGAGCGGGTCTCGCGTCCGCTCGTGGTTATCGTCGGCATGATGGCCAGCAAGGATGCCGGCGCGTTTCTCGCCAACTTCGCCGGCCTGACCCGCCACATCATCGCGGTGCAGATACCGGATCGCGACAATGCCATGCCGCCCGACCGGATGGCGGACGCCGCGCGCGCCCTCGGCATGCGGGTGGAGACGTCAGCCAGTGTCGAGGCGGCCTTGCGTTCGCTGGTGCGCCTCGCCTACGAGGTGCCGCCGCGCATATTGATCACGGGATCGCTGTATCTCGCCGGCCATGTGCTGGCAGCCAACGGCACACCGCCGGGATAGGCTGCCGGGGTCACCGAAAACAAAACGGCCGGCGATGAGCCGGCCGCTTTCGGAAAAAGTTGTTAGGCGAAGCCGATCAGACCGCAGCCGTGATCCACTGCTGCAGTTTTGCCTTCGGTGCGGCGCCGACCTGGCGCGAGGCCATCTCGCCGCCCTTGAATATCATCAGGGTCGGGATCGACATCACGCCGTATTTCGACGCGGTCTTTGGGCTCTCATCGACGTTCAGCTTCACGATCTTGACCTTGTCGCCCATCGCGCCGGAAATCTCGTCGAGCGCGGGCGCGATCATGCGGCACGGACCGCACCACTCGGCCCAGAAATCGACCACGACCGGGCCGGTCGCCTTGAGCACTTCGGCGTCGAAATCGGCGTCAGAAACCTTGCCAACGGCCATCGGAATACCTCGTTCAGTTCGGGAAGGGGCGGCTTCAGGGAATCGCCGCCGGGATCATGCAAGCAACCTATGAACGGGGCGTTGCCGGGTCAAGCTTGGTCGTCCCGTGAGAGGGCAACTGCCAGCTCCGCGTCCAGCGCAGGAGCAGAAATTTCCATCAATTCAGGCGTTTCGGTCCAGAGTAACGCGGCGCGGACCGGTAACTGGGGATAAAGCTTTCCGAGCACCGCGCGGTAGAGCGCGAGCTGGCGGACATAAATCCGGGGCGCTTCCGCCGCGGCTTTCGGCGGGGCATGATTGGTCTTGTAGTCGACGATCAGGACCTCCTCAGGCGTCACCACCAGGCGGTCGATTTGCCCCGAAACCCGGGCGGGCGCCCGCCCCGGCCGTTCCAGCCGTCCGGCGATCGAGACCTCGACGCGGCTTCCGGCGGAAAATACCGGTGCAAATCGCGCATCCCCGATCAGGTCCAGCATCTGCTCCGCCAGCGCCTCGCGGTCGCCGTCGGTCCAATCGCCGGCGTTGCGCGCGAGGTATTTTAATGCCGCGTCGCGGCGGCGCCCGGTCGCGAGCTCGGGGAGCGATTGCAGCAGCCGGTGCACTAGCGTGCCGCGCAAGAGAGACCGCGCGCGCAGTGCGAGCGATTCGCCGCTGCGGAAGCTTTTGCCCCCGTCCGTGCCGGGATCGGACGGACGCAGCCGGCGGTCGATGATTTGCTCCGGCGCAGCCGCCGTGTGCAGCCACTCTGGCAGCGATGGATGCGTGGTGGCCACAGCGTCGAGGGCGATGTCGGTCTCGGGCATTGCGTCTTCCGCTCGCCTGTAGCTTTTCACCACGCCGTCGCCAGACGGGACCTCCTGGAAAACCAGGTCCGAATTCGCAACGCCTCGCTTGACCAGATCGTACCAGGAATTCTCGCGGACGCTGTTCCGGTTGCCGGGCATGCAGCCGGCGACGATCAGTCGATCAGCCGCGCGCGTCATCGCGACATAGAGCAGGCGGCGGTATTCGTGCTCGGTCTCCTCCAGCATGGCGTTGCGCGCCTCGGCCACGTAACGCGGATCGTCGGCCTTGCGCCCGGCCCAGACCATGACCTTGCCGCCGTTTGCCTGCGGCAAATGAACGAGGCGAAAGCGCTGGGTATCCGATGGCGACGTCGTGGTGTCGGCCATGATCACTACGGGGGCTTCAAGCCCTTTCGCACCATGCACCGTCATCACGCGGACCTCGTCGCGCGAGATCTCCATGTCGCGTTTTACCTCGGTGTCGGCGGCGCGCAGCCAGGCCATGAAACCCTGCAGCGAGGCCGGTGCCTTCTTCTCGTAGGACATCGCCAATTCGAGGAATTCGTCGAGCGCATCGTTGGCTTCGTGCCCAAGCCGGCGCAGGATGCGCGCGCGGCCATCGTCTGCGCCGAGCAGCCAGGCATAGAAGGCAAACGGTGTCTCGGTGCGAAAGCGTCGCTCGCACTCGGCGAGCCGGTCCAGCGCAACCCTAAATCTGTCGCTTTCGGCAGCGTGAGCGGTCAGCGCGTCGCGCAGCGTTCCCTCGCGATTCCATGCCAGCGTGAACAGCTCGTCCTCGGTGAGGTTGAACAACGGGCTCTTCAACGCGACGGCGAGCGCCAGATCGTCCTGCGGCAGCAGCAGTGCGTCGGCGAGATTCATCAGGTCGATGATCGCGATGTGTTCGGTGAGTTTGAGCCGGTCGGCGCCGGCCACGGGGATGCCGGCGTGCTTCAGCGCCTGGATGACGGCGTCGAAAAGGTTGCCGCGGCGCCGCACCAGCACCAGCACGTCGCCATAGGCAAGGCGGCGACGATTGCCGAGGCGTCCGGTCATGGTGCCGCCGGCGACGAGCCGCCCGATCTCGCTTTGGATGCGTTTCGACAGCTTGACCTCGGCGCTCGTCACCGGCACGCCATCGAACGGCGCGCGCCAGCCTTCGATGTCCTGCCTCTCATCGGCGACCGAAAGCTCCCAGAGCTCGATCTGACCTGGACCGGCGTCGGGCAGCGCTTCGTGCAGCGGATAGGCCTTTTCAGCGTGGATGCTGCGGTAGATTGCCTCGTCGCGAAACACATGGTCGACGGACCTGAGGATCGCCTGTCCCGACCGGAAGGAATAGGTGAACGGGATGGACTCGAATCTGAGCTCGGCGTCCTCGAACTTCTTCTTCAACTCCCGGCGGCGTGCATCGAACTCCCGCGGCGCGGCTCCCTGAAACGAGAAAATCGACTGCTTCTCGTCGCCGACGGCGAACACGGTACGCATCGCGCCGTCACGCGCGCCCGCGCCGGCGGTGAATTCCGAGATGATATGCGCGATGATGTCCCATTGGCGGGGGCTGGTGTCCTGCGCCTCGTCGACCAGCACGTGATCGACGCCGCGATCGAGCTTGTAGTGCACCCAGCCGGACGCTCCACTTGCAAGCAGGGCCAGCGTCTTGTCGATCAGATCGTCATAGTCGAGCAGGCCGCGCTCGGTCTTTTCGCGCCGGTAGTTCGCCGCCGCCGCGATCGCAATATGCAGCAAGGCTTCGGTGCGGTCGCGCGTCGTGACGGCGCGGCGTTTTTCGATCAGGGACGGAAGGCGGTCGATCTCGGCGTCGAACCGACTGCCAAGATCGGCATTCTTGTTCCGGAAACTGTTGGTCACAATCGATGCGCGCGGTGCCTTGTTATCCGTCAGGAACACGCCGAGATACTCGTCGACCTGGGCGGTGTCGGTTGCCTGCATTGCATCCATGAAGCGCGCGGCCTGCGTCTGGTCGGCTTTGCTGCCTGCGGCGAGCGCGGCGGCAGCCCGTCGCCAAAGCGACCGGGGCAAATTCGGGCCATCGACTATCTCGCGGTCGACGTCGTCAAGACAATCGTCGACCCCGACTCCAAGCGCCACCGAAACCTGCGCGACGGCAGTCTCAGCGCTGCCGGCCGCGTCGGTCCAGGCCATGAAATGATCGCGGCTGAGGCATGCCTCGCGCACCACGTCCTTGAAAGTAACGTCCGCTGCGTTCGCCATGGCGGCCAGCAGCGCGCGCCCGATCGCGCTGTCGGGTGCCCGCGAGGCATCGAGCATCACCGCGAGGCTGGCGCGCTCCATCATCTCCGTCTGATCGCGGTCGTCGAGCACGGTGAAGCGAGCCGGTACGTTGGCTTCAAAGGGAAATTGCTGCAACAGGCGGGTGCACAGCGCGTGGATGGTTTGAACCTTCAGCCCGCCCGGTGTTTCCAGCGCGGAGGCGAACAGTTCACGCGCTGATTTGCGCAGCTGCGCCGTCGGGTGGGTGATACCGGCGTCGCGGATTGCGGCATCGAGCGCGTCGTCGTCGAGGGTTACCCAGTGGCCGAGCGTCGTAAACACGCGCTCGGCCATGTTGGCTGCCGCCGCCTTGGTGAAGGTGAGGCACAGGATCTTTTCGGGCGGCACGCCGGCGAGCATCAGACGGATCACGCGCTGCACCAGCACATGGGTCTTGCCGGAGCCGGCGTTGGCGGAAACGAACGCGGAAGACGCGGGATCTGATGCGCGGGCCTGCGTGGCGCGGACGGCGTCGGGAATGGTGCGTGGAGCCTTCACCACTCCTCCAGGGCAACGCCGCCGGCGGCGGACCATTCCTTGACCCGGGCGAGGTTGTCATAGTCGCCGTAGCGGGCGGTCCACATCGACAGGACCAGCGATCGATACGGCTCGTCAGGGTTCTCGAACCGGCGGATCAGCGCCTCGAGCTGCGTCCGCGCATAATCGGCCGCGGAATCGGGCAGCTGCGGCGTGTCGCTTTGCTTGATCTTCAATTCGACTGTCTTGTATTCCCCCGGCGGATTATTGCCGCTCAATCTGACATAAGCGAGTTCTGCAACGGAGGCGGCCGCATCGATACCTGCGAAGCCTCCCTCGCGCAGTATCGCTGCCTCCAGCGTGAGCTGCGGCGATAACCCCATCCGCACCTGCTTTCCGGTCGGCGGTTGCCCGGTCTTGTAGTCGAGGATGGCGTAGCTGCCGTCGCCGCGGCGTTCGATCCTGTCGGCACGTGCGGAGAGCGTGAATATTCTGGCATGATCGAGGGGGATCTTGATTTCACCCCGGATCTCGGTGGCGATGGCAGCGATGCCGCCGCGGCGCGCGGCCTCCCATTCGGCGAACCAGCGCGCGATCCGCTGGAAGCGCGGCCACCACAGCGCGCGGGCCTCCGGCTTTTCCATCATCGGCGCGAAATGCTTTTCGCCGATACGGCGCAACACGCCTGCCGCGTCGTCCGGCAGTGCATCGGCGTGTTCCTTGGTGAATTCACCAAGCGCTTCGTGGATTGCAGAGCCGCGATCGGCCGCCGACAGCGGCATGCCGACGGGGTCGAGCGAGTCGAGCTTGAGAATGTGGCGGGCATAGATGGTGTAGGGATCGCGCAGCCAGTCCTCGATGGCGGTGACCGATAGTTTTGTCGGACGCGTCTCGCGCGGCGGCTTTGGCTGCGGCTGCTCGATCGGCTTGACTTCCGCGGGCCGGTCGATCGCGCCGGCGTAGCGAACATAGTTGTCACCGGCCTCCTTCGTTGCCTTCCAGCGCTCTTCGCCCGCGACGGCTTCCAGCCGATGCAGGAAGCGCGAGGCGACTGCTGGAGCCCCGCCGATCTTGGCCGAATGGGTGAGGATCACCTCCTCATGGCCGAGCAGTTGCGCGAAGTCGTGCGCAGAAAGGCCTATGCGGCGCTCCGGAAGGTCGAGGCCGAGTTCATGACGCATCGGCCGGCTCAGCCAGGGATCGACGCGCGGCGCCGGCGGCCACACGGTTTCGACGAGACCGCCCAGGATGACGCGGTCGGATTCCGTCAGCCGCGCCTCCAGTTGGCCGAAGATGTGGAGTTGCGCGTCGGGCTGCTCCCGACGCCGCACCAGACGTTCAGCAAAGGCGGCCTGGAACACGTCCGCGTAGTCGCCGGCCTCGACCATCAGGCCGATCTTCTCCTGCCGACCGAGCAAATCGTCGAAGGCGGCCGCGAGCGCGAGCCCATCCGGCTCGTCGAATGCGGTGGCGATACCGTGCTCGTCGGCGGAAAGATTTACCAGCGTCTCGCGATGGCGCTGCGCGAGTTCGGCGAAATCATGCGGTCTGGAGCCAGCAAGGCCTTCCAGCGGCGTCAGCGCTGTGCGGAGCGCTGCGATCAGCGATTGCGCCCGGTCGAGTTCGTGGTCTCCCAGCCGTACACGCGGCTCGGCAGGGTGCAGCGCTGAGGTTTCCCCGCCGCGCAACTTGCGCAGTTCATCACGGAAGCCCGCGAAATCGGCGGCCAAGCCACGGCTGCCGGCTTGCGGCCGAGTGCCGCGCAGCAGCGAAAGCTCGAGCACTTCAATGCCGCGCTTCAACGCGTCACGCGTGCCGCCGAGCCGAAACATCGGATGCTTGAGCAATGCCAGCAGGATTGGCGGCTCCAATCCTTTTGTCGCGGCCTCCGCCGCCAGCCGCGCAAAAATGCCGGCCGGCGTTTCCATCAGCGCGTCGCCGCCGGAATCGTTGAATTCGAGATTCCAGCGGCCGAGCGCCGCGATCACCCGCCGCGCCAGCGCACGGTCCGGCGTCACCAGCGCTACCGACTTGTCCAGATGCCGCGCCTCGCGCATAGCGACCGCGATCGCGAGTGCCTCCATCTCCGGATTTGGGGCCTCGACCACGGCGAGCTTATTCATGCCGGTCGCGATCTGCGCCGCGATATCCGGCCGTTTTAAACGATCGTGCCATTCCGAGGTGGCGATCGACGGCCGCATCGCCTCGGATGCCAGCACCTCGCGGCCGCCTTGTGCGGGCTTCCCGAGAATTTCGACATCGCCGCGCTTGATGCCGAAGCGCGACAGCAGCGCGTGCATCGCGAATTGCGGATGGTTGGGCGCGGGAGGCGTCGTGAATGCGCCGTTTTTATCCCTGGCACCGCCGATTGATCGCCAGGCGTCGTCATCGAGGTCGGTATCGAGGCCCGGCAGGACTACCGCGCCGTGCGGCAGTCGGGCCACCGCTTGCAGAAATCTTGCCGTTGACGGCATCGATCCGGTGGAGCCCGCGGCGATCACGGGGCCTTCGGATGGCTTTGTGAGGCGCTCGGCTTCGGCATCGATCAGAAGGTCGCGGCGCGCGGCGGGCTCGATCCTGTTGGTCTCGGCAAGAAAGGCCGGCCAGAACTCGCGAGCGATCTTCAGGAAATCCAGCGTGTGTTGCCAGTATTTGTCGAACTGGTCAGGCACGAGGCGATCAAGCGCGCCCCAGTCGACGCCGCGCGTCACCATGTCGTCGATCAGCCGCGCAAGGTCGGCGGCCAGTGTTAGCGTGGAGGCGGGGCCGCCGACCACCAGCGGCGACAGCACCGGCTGTTTGGCCCAGGCGGCGACAAGCCTGGCCAGCACCAGGCGACGTTCGAGCTCGCCGAGTTTGGGTGGAATGTCCAGCGGGACGATACCGCCGGGCTCGGAATCTTCCGAGAAGGCGAGCTCATCCTCGTCGATGTCGCCGAGGGCGACGATGCGCGGCAGGATCGCCGCATCCTTACCGAGCACATCCAGGAAGATGCCATGCGCCAGCCGCCCCGCGCGGCGGGTCGGAAGATAGAGCGTGGCCTGTGCCAGCCGCGCCGGATCCGTACGCGCCTCGAAGCCATTGACCAGCCTGCCATCGACCAGCGCGGCAATGACGGTGCGCAGGAACGGCGCTGATACTGGAACGCTGAAAACGCGCATGGGCCTTCCTGATTCGTCGGATCAGGCGGCATCATGGCATGGGCGGCACTGCGGAGGGAGTCGATGCGGTCGGCATTGTCGTTCCGGGCGCATCGGGGACGCGAACCGGGAATCTCGAGAATCCGTGTCTGCGCCTTGGGGCGCGCCCCTGAATAACGGGAGAATCACGCGACGCTGGCGAGAAAGGCCGCTTCCGCCGCGCGCACCGCGTCGGGGGTTCCCACATGCATCCACACGCCGTCCAGCCTGAGGCCGAACAGCCGCTCCTGCGCGTTGGCGCGGTCGAACATTTTGGTCAGCGAAAATTCACCCGCGGGCGCGTCGGCGAACAGGGACGGCGACATGATCGCAGCGCCGGCATAGACGAACGGAACCACCTGATGTTCCCTGCGCTTGCGCAGCGCGCCGTCGGGCAGCATCGCGTAGTCGCCGCGTCCGCCATAGCCGATGCTGCTCGTCGTCGGCGCCATCAACAGCAGAATATCCATGCGCTGGGGATCGAAGACCTCGCCGAGCCGCGCCAGATTGGGCCGCACGCCATCGATCCACAGGGTGTCGGCGTTGACAAGGAAGAACGGCGCGGGGCCGAGCAATGGCAACGCCTTGACGAGCCCACCGCCGGTGCCCAGCACCCGGTCGCGTTCATCGGAGACGATTACGCGCGGTCGCGCGCGGTCGGCGACGTGGTCGATGATCTGGTCGGGCAGATAGTGAACATTGACGACGGCTTCACGGACGCCGGCGTCGCCGAGCTTGTCGAGCACGTGATCGAGCAGCGCGTGGCCCGCCACGCGCACCAGCGGCTTCGGCATCCGGTCCGTCAGCGGGCGCATGCGCACGCCGAGGCCGGCGGCGAGGACCATGGCTTTGGCGGGTTGGACGGACATTCCAGGAATTTTCCCGAACCGGCGTTGTCAGATAGCGCCAATCATATCATGGTGATTCGGGGCGGCTACCGATCGTTGATGCCATAGCCGCCCCGCATGACGGTTGTGCGACCGGCCTAGACCGGGAAGACTTTTCTTCGAATCGTCATCCCGCTCTATCTTTTTGTTTGAGCATGATCTCTTCGGAAAACCGGTTCCCACTTTTCCGGATCATGCTCCAGCCCGATCAGGCTTCCGCGGTCTGTGGCGCGCGCTTGCCCGTTTTTTTCTTCTTGTCGCCCGTTCTGATGAAATTGACGCCGATCTGGTCGCCGTTGACCCAGGCCAGTTCGCAACGGCGATAGGCGAGCCCGGTCGACGACAGCAGCAGGAAGAATTCCTTGAGGTGCAGACCCTGGACCGAGCCCTCGACACTGAGTTTCGCGCCGGTCTCCGAAATGTCTTCCATCGTGCATTCGCGCCGCCAGGTGCCGTCGATGCCCATCATGTGCGCGGGGATGCCGCGTTCGAATGTAACGCGCTCTCCTTTGCGTCGTTCTGTCGCCATTGATCCGCTCCAGCCCTCAAAGCAGCCGCGCCCCGCACGTGGGGCAGGGTCCGCCGCAGCTTAGAGGCAGGTTGGCTAACAAGCCGTAAATCAGAGGAACGGCGCGGGGACGTTGAGCGAATACCACTCCCGGGCGCGCGCAAGCGCGGGGTGGGCCAGCGAACGGCCGAGATAGGTCCAGATTCGGGGCTGATGGCGCAGATATTGCGGCTTGCCATCGCGCCGGTTGAGCCGCGCAAAGGTGCCGAGCAGCCGCGTGTTGCGCTGCGCCGACATGATGGCATAGAGCTCGGCGAAAGCGGCCGGATCGAAACTGGCGTCGGACGCGCGCCGCGCCTTGATGTAGCGCGTCAGCAGCGCAATCTCGAGCTGCTCGGGTACGTCGATCCGCGCATCCTGCAACAGCGACGCCAGATCGTAGGCGGCCGGGCCCAGCACGGCGTCCTGGAAGTCGATGATGCCGACTTTTCTGATGCCGGAGCGTTCGCCAAGCCAGATCAGATTGGGGGAATGAAAGTCCCGCAGCACCCAGGTCCTGTCGGCTGCCGCAGGCTTGCTCAAGAGATCGCGCCACATCATGACGAATCCGGCGCGCATGTTGTCGTCAAGCTCGACGCCACGATCCGGCAGATACCATTCGAGCATCAATCCGACCTCGACCAACAGCGCATCGGTGTCGAAAACCGGCATGGCGTAGCTGAGCTGCGCTGCCAAAGGCAGAACTTCCGGCAGCGCTTCGCGGTGCAACGCCGCCAGCATGTCGGTCGCGACCTCGTAGCGCTCGACGACAGGTGCCGGCGGCTCGCCCTCGAAAAAGGCCGCGCTGCCGAAATCCTCGGTGATCAGGAATCCGCCATCGAGGTCGGTGTGATGGATCGCAGGCGCCGAGAAGCCGCGCTCGCTCAAAGCCCTGTCGACGGCGACGAACGGTTTGACGTCCTCGGCCAGATGCACGGCGGCGCTGTACGACTTGCCGTGATAGATCGCCGGCCCATCCGGTCGCCTGGGCGAGTTCATCAGGATGACAACGCCGTCGTCGCGGAGCAGCCGCGCATAGGAGCGCGTCGACGCATCACCGGGCATGTGCTGGCGTATTGCCTCGCCATAACCTGCGCCGTCGAGAAACTGCCGCAACTCTTTCAGCCGCACAACCTGCGCGGCGGCCTTGCCGTAGCCGGTGATATCAGCGGCGCGCGCGGTCGATCCCAGCGCCGGACGATGGCTCAGCGCGATATCGATGCGGTCTTGGGGCAGCGCCGATGGCGCGCGCTCCGGCCATTCGATCAGCGTCACCGTGGCTTCCGGCAATGGTGACAGGCCGATCTCCTCCAGTTCCACGACGTCGTTGACGCGGTAGAGATCCGCGTGCAGCAACGGGTAGGGTGGCAGATCGTAGGCCTGCACCAGCGTGAAGGTCGGGCTCGGAACCTCCAATGCGTCGTCGCCGGCGAGATAGCGGATCATGGCGCGGGCGGCCGAGGTCTTCCCGGCGCCGAGGTCGCCGGACAGGGTGATGACGTCGCCGGGTCCGATCAGCAGCGCGAGATCGGCCATCAGATTCGCGGTCGCCGTCTCGTTGCTCAACGCCAGCGAGAATGTCGCGGGAGCGGTCATTCCGCGGCGTTGCGATGCGCGGCCTGATCGACCGGAAAGTCACAGGTCACGGTGGTGCCTTTGCCGACGATCGAATCGACGCGCACCTTGCCGCCGTGCAACTCGACAAAGGAGCGCACCAGCGACAGGCCGAGGCCGGCGCCGCGGTGCCGCGAGCCATGGGAGTGACTTTCGAACCAGTCGAACACCTTGTCCTTGACGTCGGGCGGAATGCCGGGGCCGGAATCGGTCACGCTGAAGACGACGCTGTGCTCGGTTCGCCTGGCGTTCAAGCCGATGGTGGCGTCCTGAGGTGAGAAACCGACCGCGTTCGCCAGCAGGTTATACAACACCTGCACCACGCGGCGTTCGTCGCCGACAAAGCTTCCGATACCGGGATCGACCTCGACCTTGAGCTGAATGCGGTCGGTTGCGAGCCGGTCCTGGATGCCTTCGGCGGCGGCTTCGATGGTCTTGCGGATGTCGATCGAACCGAGATTGAGCGACATCGCGCCGGCGTCGATGGTCGCGAGATCGAGGATGTTGTTGATGATCGCCAGCAGCGCGTTGGTCGAGGCGGTGATGTAACCGAGATACTCTGCCTGCTTCGGCATCAGCGGGCCGGTGACGGGGTCGCTGAGGAAGTGCGCAAAGCCGATAATGGTGGTCAGCGGCGAGCGCAATTCGTAGGACACGTGGTGGACGAAATCGACCTTCATCTGGTCGGCGGTCTCCAGCGCCTCGTTGCGTTCGCGCAGCGCGCGCTCGACGTTTTCGGTATCGGTGATGTCCTGGAATGTCAGCATGGTGGCGCCGTCGGGCAGCGGCATGGTCATGCAGTCCAGCACGCTGCCATCCTTACGCTCGAGCTTCAGCGGCACCTCGACCCGGTTCTCGATCGCGGTAACGGCTTCGCGGATGGTCCGCCAGGTATCGGCGTCGTCGAACAGCGGTCTGCACCAGCCTTCCACCGCCTCGATGTGCGGCTGTTCGCGCAACGCCTCCGGCGACAGCTTCCACATCTTCGCGAAGGCCGGATTGAACAATTGCGCGCGGCCGTTGCTGCCGAATACCGCGACCGCTTCGGCGAGATTGTCGAGCGTCTCGCGCTGGACCCGGATCAGGCCGTCGAACCGCCGGGCCAGATCGAGGCTTTCGGTGACGTCGTCGAACAGATAGGTGACGCCGCCTTCGGGATTTGGCGTGGTAACGACGCTGACGGCGCGGCCATCGGGCAGATACCAGGTATCCTTGGCCGGTTCGACCGCGCGATAGGCCTCATGCAGCTTGGCCTTCCAGGCCCGGAAATCCGGTTGCTCCGGGACCTTGCGCGCGGCGCGCAAGCGGTCGAGCACGCTCGAATCGTCGGGGTTGCCGTCCAGAAATGCGCGATCGAGGTCCCACAGGCGGCGATAGGAATCGTTGTAAAACGCCAGCCGCCGCTGGCCGTCGAATACGGCGACGCCCGAGGACAGCTGATCGAGGGTGCGGCGGTGCGCCTCCGCCATGCGCA
The DNA here is from genome assembly GCA_036266415.1 of Bradyrhizobium sp. GTDB lineage: Bacteria > Pseudomonadota > Alphaproteobacteria > Rhizobiales > Xanthobacteraceae > Bradyrhizobium. Next base: position 15,393 of record DATANB010000103.1, read on the forward strand.
CCAGAGCCGCGCGCAGCGCGGTGGCCTCGCTGGCGTCGATTGCGATCCCTGCGCTTCCGCCGCTGAGATTCAGCACATGCACGTCGTAGACCCGGCGCTCGCCGCCAACCACGATCGGCAGCCGGGCAGCGAAGGCCGAGGCATCGTTGAGCGCCCGGTTGACGTCGTCGCGCTGGTCGCTTTCAAGCAGTTCGAGATTGCGATCGATCGCGTCCGCAACGCCTTTGGCCTCGGTGGCCCGGGCGTAGGCGGCATTGACATAGCGAAGTTGGCCCTGCGCGCTCTTGGCCCAGATCGGCCACGGCGCAGCGGCTGCGAAGTCACGCAGCAGCCCGGTTTCCTCCTGCAGCGCCTTGTAGCGCAGGTTCGCGTCCGCCAGTTCCCGCCGCACGCCGCCGAGTTCGCGAATCCGCACAATGGCCTGGCCGCCGATGGCGCGGCCCATGGCTTCGATCGAGCGGCCGTTCGACGTCGTCAGATTGAGTAGAAAGCCTTCGCCGGCCTCGCGGAGCGCGTCGACCGCATGATCCATCTGTAGCGTGGGCTCCGGCGGCAACCAGCTTCCGAAGGCAAGGATGCGCTGCGGCGGGTAGTCCTGCGATTCCGGCGGCATCAGCATCGAGGTATCGCCACTGATTTCGGGACGATTGTCGCCTGCCGCCCACGAAATCAGGATCTGGGGCTCGGCGAACAACAATGCGCGGAAACGGTCGGCCTGGACCTGCAATCCCCTGATATCGGCGCGCAGCCGCGCCTCGCTTCTTGCCGCGCGGAGACGGGTGCGCATCAGTAGAATCGCGGCGACCACCGAAAAGCCGAGCGGCGCCAGGGCGGTGGCCAGCACCGCGAATTCCTGGCGATTGAGGTCGAGCAAGCCCGAGATGGTATCCACAAGCGGCAGATCGCCGGCATAGGCCGGCGCGATCGAGCCCAATATCGCGGCGGCAAGTACGATCGGGCCGTTACGTGCCGGTGATGTGCACGACAGCAAGGTCCGACGCATCGTGACGATCACGCCCGACATATTTGCCCCAATCCACACGACTTTGCGCCCAGCGTGATCCCCCCACCGTGCGCGAATCAAGAGACAATATCCCCAAGCGGAGTCGGCGGGTAAGAGTCCAGACCGTGAACGCGAATCCCGGCGCACAAATATGGGGTATCAATTTCTATCGTCGCAGTTCATCTGAAAATGAATCGGCTCGTTACGCGAATCAGCGGCCTGTCGAACCGAAACCGCCGCCGCCGCGCTCGGTCGTGGAGAGCGAGACCGCGGGAACCAGTTCCGCCCTGACCACGGCCGCGATCACCATCTGCGCGATACGCTCACCGCGGTGGATCGCAAACGGCGCCTCGCCATGGTTGACTAGGAGCACGCCGATCTCGCCGCGATAATCCGCGTCAACGGTACCCGGCGCATTCAGCACGGTAACGCCGTACGTCGATGCGAGGCCGGAGCGCGGCCGGACCTGCGCCTCATAGCCCGCAGGCAGCGCGATCGTCAGCCCGGTCGGGACCAGCGCGCGCTGTCCGGGGGCAAGAATCAGCGGAGCATCCGCCGGCACCGCGGCCAGCAGGTCGAGGCCGGCGGCGTAGGCGCTCTGATAGGCCGGCAACGCCAGGCCTTCGCCGTGAGGCAATTGCCGGATATCGACTTTGACGGCGTTGCTCACGATCGTTTCTCCACCGTGCCGGCGATCCGCGCCACCAGCGCGGTGGCGACTTCTTCCTTGGTCATCACCGGCCAGGAGTCGACGCTGATTTTCGCGCCATCGCGGGTCAGCAGATGAACCGTGTTGCGGTCGCCGCCCATTACGCCTGTCTCTGGCGAGACGTCATTGGCGACAATCCAGTCGCAGCCCTTGCGCGCGAGTTTGGCTTTGGCGTTGTCGATCAGGTGTTCGGTCTCAGCGGCAAAGCCGATCACCAGCGGCGGCCGCCCGTCCTTCAGCCTTGAAATCGTGGCCAGGATGTCGGGGTTCTCGACGAGCTGCAGCGGCGGCATGCCCGCCGCGGTCTTCTTCAGTTTCTGCTCGCCTTCATGGGCGACGCGCCAGTCGGCGACGGCGGCCGCGAAGATCGCGATATCAACTGGTAGCGCGGCTTCTGCCTGGTGCAGCATTTCGCGCGCGGATTCGACGTGCTTCACGGTAACGCCGGGAGGGTCGTCGAGATCGACCGGTCCCGAGATCAGGGTGACGTCGGCGCCGGCGGCCTGTGCGGCGGCGGCGATCGCGAAACCCTGCTTGCCGGAGGAGCGGTTGGCGATGTAGCGCACCGGGTCGATCGGCTCGTGGGTGGGACCTGCGGTAATCAGAACGCGTTTTCCCGCAAGCGGGCGCGGCCGGGGGGTGCGCAGAAAGCGCTCGGCAGCGGCGGCGATCTCCAGCGGCTCCGCCATCCGGCCGATGCCGGCCTCGCCGGCTTCGGCCATTTCGCCCGCATTGGGTCCGACCATGGTGACGCCATCGCGCGCGAGCTGTGCGGCATTGCGGCGGGTCGCGGCGTTGTCCCACATCAGCGGATTCATCGCCGGCGCCAGCAGGATCGGTCGGTTGGCCGCGAGCAGAATGGCGCTGGCGAGATCGTCGGCATGACCATTGGCCATCTTCGCCATCAGGTCCGCGGTCGCCGGCGCCACCACGATCAGATCGCACTCGCGCGCCAGACGGATGTGGCCGGCGTCGAACTCGCTCTCGGGATCGAACAGGTCGGTGTAGGCGCGCTCGTTCGACAGCGCGCTGGCGGCAAGCGGCGTGACGAATTGCTGCGCGGCCCTGGTCAGCACGCAGCGGACGCGGACGTGGCGCTCCTTGAGCCGCCGGATCAGGTCCAGCGCCTTGTAGGCGGCGATGCCACCGCCGATGATCAGGGTGACGCGGGCCTGATCCGTCGCATGGGCGGGCCGGGCAGCGCGGGAGGGGGCCTCCGCAGACGGTAAAGCGGCCTGCGACGATGTTGAGGGGAACTGGAAGGGCCGGCCCTCGATGGTCTCCCGCAGGATCACCCGGACCTCCTCTTCGACGGAGCGGCCGTTTTTGGCCGAGCGCAGTCGCAGATAGCTCTTAAGGGCCTCGTCGATCTTTCGGATGGTCAGGCTGGCCATGGGCTGGTCCGGGGGTCTGATAGCAATGCTATCACATTATGCATGCAATGCAATCACAATTGCCGGACCGCGAACAGGATCGCGATAAAGGTCGCAGCAATGATCCACAGCGCCAGCGTGGTCCAGCGGCTCCTGCGGCCCTCGGTCCGGCCCATCGCCGCGATCGTCCCCGGCGACAGTGTCAGGCCTTCCCGGGTCATGGTCTCCAGCTGCTCCAGCACCGCCACCGACCGTACCGCGATCGCCGGCAGTCCCGTCAGCACCCGGCCAAGCTCGCCGGCGCCCGACATCGCGCCCTCGATGCGGCCGACCGGGCCGAGGTTGCGCTCGATCCATTCGCGAACCACGGGATCGGCGACCTTCCAGATGTCGAGCTTGGGGTCGAAGCTGCGCGCGACGCCCTCGACCACCACCATGGTCTTTTGCAGCAGGATCAGTTCGGGCCGGGTCCGCATGTCGAACAGGCCGGTGACCTCGAGCAGGAGCGTCAACAGCTTCGCCATCGAGATTTCTTCGGCGGTGCGGTTGTGGATCGGCTCGCCGATCGCGCGGATCGCCTGCGCGAAATTCTCGACCGAGTGATGTCCCGGCACATAGCCGGCCTCGAAATGCACTTCGGCGACGCGGCGGTAGTCGCGGGTGATGAAGCCCAGAAGAATTTCGGCGAGGAAGCGCCGCTCCTTCAACCCGAGCCGGCCCATGATGCCGAAGTCAACGGCAACAAGCCGGCCGGTCTCATCGAGGAACAGATTGCCCGGGTGCATGTCGGCATGAAAGAAGCCGTCGCGCAACGCATGGCGCAGGAAACTCTGGATCACCTTGCGCCCGAGGCCGGGCAGGTCGACTTCCGATTGCTCAAGCCGCGCGTGATCGCTCAGCGCGATGCCGTCGATCCATTCCATGGTCAGGACATTATGCGTGGTGCGGTCCCAGTCGACGGTGGGTACGCGAAAATCCGGATCGTCGCGGGTGTTCTCCGCCATTTCGGACAGCGCTGCCGCCTCCAGCCGCAGGTCCATCTCCATCGCCACCGAGCGCGACATCGTATTGATGACCTCGACCAGCCGCAGCCGCCGCGCTTCCGCCGAATGGGCTTCGGCATTGCGGGCGACAAAGAAGAAATCGGCGAGGTCGCGGCGGAAGCGCGCGGCCACGCTGGGTCGCAGCACCTTGACCGCCACCGCCTTGCGCACGCCATCCCGCTCGGTCTCGCCGCGATGCACCTGCGCGATGGAGGCGGCGGCGACCGCGGGGCCGAAGCTCGCAAACGCCTGCGCCAGCGGGCGTTCCAGCGACTGGGCGATGACCGCCTCGGCCTCGGCTTGTGAAAACGGCGGCAGCCGGTCCTGCAGGCTCTCCAGATCGCGCGCCATCATCACGCCGACCACGTCGGGCCGCGTGGCGAGAAACTGTCCGAGCTTGAGATAGGCCGGTCCGAGCCGGGTCAGCGCGCGCGACAGCCGCGGACCGGATTTGGCGCCGCGGCGCTCGATCAATCGTGCCAGCCGAAGCGCGAGTTGCCCGGGCGGTGGCACCAGGCTCGGATCGACCACGCCGAACACGCCTTCGCGCGCGAACACAAAACCGGCGCGGGCGAGCCGCGCGATGTGGGTCAATGCGGAGATCACAAACGCCAGCCCGAATGCAACGCCACGATGCCGCCGGAAAGGCTCTGCCAGGTGACGCGGGAAAAGCCGGCGGCACGGATCATCTCGGCAAACGCGCTGGCTTTGGGAAATTTCCGGATCGATTCCACGAGGTAGCGATAGGATTCGGCGTCGCCGGTTACCGCGCGGCCGAGCGGCGGAATCACCTTGAACGAAAACAGATCGTAAATCCGGTCGAGCCCGGGCACATCGACGGTGGAGAATTCCAGGCACAGCAACCGGCCGCCGGGCTTCAGCACGCGAAACGCCTCGCTGAGTGCGAGATCGATCCGCGGCACGTTGCGGATGCCGAACGCGATGGTGTAGGCGTCGAAACTGCGGTCAGGGAAAGCCAGCGCCTCGGCATTGCCCTCCACGAACGACACCCGGTCGTCGAGATGCCGCGCCGTCGCGCGCTCGCGGCCGACGCCGAGCATGTCGGAATTGATGTCGCATACGGTGGCGCGAAAACCGGCGCCGGCGGCTTGCGCGGCGCGGAACGCGATGTCGCCGGTGCCGCCGGCGACGTCGAGCAGCGCAAACGGCGTATCGCCGCGCGGCGGATTGAGCGCGTTGATCATCAGGTCTTTCCAGACCCGATGCAGGCCCGCCGACATCAAATCGTTCATCAGGTCGTAGCGCCGGGCCACGCTGTGAAACACATCGTTCACCAGCGTCTGCTTGTCGCTCAAGGGCACGTCCCTGAAGCCGAAATGCGTGGTTTCGCCCGGCCGATCCATCTGTTTACGTCCTCAAACTGGCAACGGCTGGACCATAGCGCGGCCGCCGCAATGTCGCTATCACGTCGACATCACAAGGTGAACGCCGATCCCATGCCCGAATTACCCGAAGTCGAGACCGTCCGGCGCGGCCTGCAGCCGGTCATGGAGGGGTCCAGAATTGTGACGGCGGAAGTCCGGCGCAAAGACCTGCGTTTTCCGTTCCAGTGCGATTTCGTGGCGCGGCTTACCGGCCAGACCGTGAGCGGTCTTGGCCGTCGCGCCAAATACCTGCTCGCGGACCTCGGCTCCGGCGATGTGCTCTTGATGCATCTCGGCATGTCGGGCTCGTTCCGCATCGTCAAGGACGATAACGCGAGCGCGCCGGGCAAATTCCACCATCCGCGGGCCAAGAACGGCGCCCATGACCATGTGGTGTTCCACATGTCGTCCGGCGCATCCGTCGTGTTCAACGATCCGCGCCGTTTCGGCTACATGAAGATCATTGCCCGCAACGCGATCGACGAGGAGCCCCTGCTCAGCGGTCTCGGGCCCGAGCCGCTCGGCAACGAATTCGACGCCAGGCTGCTGGCGCGCGCCTGTGCGGATAAGAAGACCAGCCTGAAGGCGGCGCTGCTCGACCAGCGCGTGGTCGCGGGGCTCGGCAATATCTATGTCTGCGAGGCGCTGTATCGCGCGCATCTGTCGCCGCGAAGATCGGCCGCGACGCTGGCAATCAAAAAGGGTGAGCCCACCGAGCATGCGACGCGGCTGGTTGCGGCGATTCACGCGGTGCTCAACCAGGCCATCGAGGCCGGCGGCTCGTCGCTGCGCGATCATCGCCAGACTTCCGGCGAGCTCGGCTATTTCCAGCATTCGTTTAGGGTTTACGACCGCGAGGGCGAGAAATGCCGGACCGCCGGCTGCGGCGGCATCGTGAAACGCTTCACCCAGAACGGGCGCTCGACCTTCTGGTGCCCGAAGTGCCAGAAGTGATGTGCGGCTAAATTCCAGGAAAAGGCGAGGCACAAGGCCGGACCTCATTTCATGCCGAACGTCGCCTCGACACGCTCATAATAGTTCAGTGCAGACGTACAGGCTGTGTGCCGAGACTGCAACCGATAGCAGAAAGCCGCAGAGGAAGCCGATCGTGGCAAAGAGAAGCGTCGTTGCTGCAGGATGCCGTCCAGCGCCGGAAGAATAGTTGCTCAAGATCGTCATTTTGTTTTCCTTCCGGCGGTCATGAAAGAGGAATGATCTGTGCGCGTGTCATTGTCGATTGGCAAGAAGCGGACCGATCATCGACCACATCGACGAGAGCGTGACGCTGACGTCCACGCAGCGTGACAGCGTTGCGGCGGTGGCCGGCGAAAAACCGGCGACGAGGAGAGTGAACGCGCAGGGGACTGCGATCCGCGCCAGCGCGGCGATGTTCTGCTTGGTCACATATTTCTTCATGGAGGCATCCTGGTGATAGAAAATCCAATGCGAACGGGCGCCTGGCGACGCGGCCTCCGAAACAGAGCGCCAAGGCCAGGCCGTGTTCGTTATCCCGCGAAATACGGGATGCCGACCTGTGCCGCCAGTTCAGGAACTGAATTGGTCCCGATACAGAATCTGAACTAGATAATCCCGCTGTCCGGTCATAGGCTTTCCGCGATCTTTCCTGCGGAGGACACCATGACTACAGGCAGCTACCAGCAGTTCTGTCCGGTCGCGATGGCGGCGGAGATCCTGTGCACGCGCTGGACGATCATTCTGCTCCGCGAGATGTTTGCCGGCTCGACGCGCTTCAATGAATTGCGCCGCGGCGTTCCGCGAATGTCGCCGGCGCTGCTCTCGCGGCGTCTGAAGGAGCTTGAAATGGCCGGCATTGTTGCCCGCACGGCGTCGGGCGCCGATACCGGCGTGTTCGAATATCATTTGACGGAGTCCGGACGCGAGCTCGGGCCACTCGTGGAGGCCTTCGGAATCTGGGGTCAGCGCCGGATCGAGACGAGCGTGTCGCTTGCGCATCTCGATGTGGACCTTCTGATGTGGGATATGCGACGAAATCTGAACACCACGCCCATGCCGGCGCGCCGCAGCGTGCTGGAGTTCGTCTACCCCGAGTTAACGGCGGCGCAGCGGCGCTGGTGGCTGATCGTCGATCCCGAGGCTGGCGCCGATCTGTGCAAGATCGACCCCGGCTTCGATGTCGACCTCTACGTGTCCGTGGACTTGCGAAGCATGACGGCCATTTGGCTGGGACTGGATACCGTGCGCGGCGCCGTTTCGAACCGGCGGATGGTCTTGACGGGGAGCCGGCAACTCGCGTCTTCCATGCAGACCTGGCTCGGCCTCAGTCCATTTGCGAAGGAACGGAAGCTCGCAAGCTAGCCGTCGATCACGAGGCACAGCGCCGCAGTACAGTTCGTGAACTGGATCGTGAATGCGATCTCCCGATAATCGCTGGAATTGATTGTCTAACAAGGGAGAGCATTCATGAGTTACGTCGGAAGGTGCTTCTGCGGCGCCGTTGAAATCGAAGTCACAGGCGTGCCCGAAGCGATGGGCTATTGTCACTGCAATTCCTGCCGCTCCTGGTCCGCCGCGCCGGTGAACGCTTTCACTCTCTGGAAATCGGAGGCGGTGAAGATCAAATCCGGCGCCGAACATGTTGCGACGTTCGAGAAGATGGCATTCAGCCAGCGCAAGTATTGCAAGCTGTGCGGGGGGCACCTGATGGCCGGCCATCAGCCTGTCGGCCTTGTCGACGTGTACGCCGCGACGATCCCGACGCTGAAATTCGTCCCGGCCGTTCACGTCAATTATGCGGACACGGTCCTGCCGATGAAGGACGGACTGCCCAAGCTGAAAGACTTTCCAGCCGAGCTGGGGGGGTCTGGCGTATTGCTGCCGGAATGACGGCGGACTGATCAAATGGCGGATTCTTGCCTCGGCTGGAAACCGCCCGGCGGATTAACGTGGCGTTTTCTTAAAATCAAAACCCGGCCGTTCGCGCCGGGTTTTTTCATTGTGCTGTCTCTCCTTTCCGGCGTCAGTATCTCCGAACACCTTCGCGGGTTGCGTCCACTTGACCTCGGACCAAATGCCGGGAAGATCAACCGCGGCACTCAATGCCCTGCGATGACAGAGATGGCGATACATGACACGTAACTGGCGGGAACGGGCGGGCACGGTTTTCCGATGTCAGAAGCAGCCGGCGTCCGGCAGCCGCGGCATGGTGGTCAGCAATCACCCGCTGGCCTCGGCCGCCGGCGCGGAGATGCTGGCCGCCGGCGGCAACGCCGTCGATGCGGCGATCGCGACCCTGTTCACGCTGACCGTGGTCGAGCCGATGATGGTCGGGATCGTCGGCGGCGGCATGGCGCATATCCGGCTGGCCGACGGCAGCCATCGCTTCATCGACGGCCAGAGCACGGTTCCGCTTGCGGTGAAGCCCGACACCTATCGCTCGAAGCCGGACTCGGCACATGATGTGTTCGACACCGTCGACGATGAAAATCTCAACGGCCCGAAGGCGGTGGCGGTGCCCGGCTCGCTCAAGGCCTGGTGTGAGACGCTGCAACGGTTCGGGACGCTGTCGCTTGCCGATATCATGCAGCCAGCGATCAAGCATGCCGCACGCGGCTTTGCGGCGACACCTTATCTGCGCGAATGCATCGTCGACGGCGCGGCCGAGATGCTGAAGGACAAGGCGATCTCGGCGATCTATCTGCCGAACGGAACGCCGCTGAAGGCGGGCGAGCGCGTCGTGCAATCGGAATATGCCGAAACGCTCGCCTATATATCGCGCCACGGCGAGGCGGCACTGTATCACGGCCCGCTCGGGGACATGCTCGTGGACTACATGAAGGCGCATGGCGGGTTTGTCAGTCGCAAGGACCTGACGTCGTATCGGACGGTCGAGCGCCTGCCGATCCGCGCCGATTATCGCGGCTGGCAAATTCTCGGTCCGCCGCCGCCCGCGGCCTCCGGCGTGCACATCGCGCAGATGCTGAATATTCTCGAGGGCTACGACATCGCCGCAAAAGGATTCGGCACTTCAGAGACGATCCATCTGCTGGCCGAAGTGCTGAAGATCGCCTTTGCCGACCGCGCCGCCGCCAGCGGCGATCCGGAATTCATCAACGTTCCGGTGCAAAGGCTGACGTCCAAGGACTATGCGCGGGAGCGTCGTGGCGCCATCGATCCCGCACGCGCGCAAACATGGGGCGCCGGCGTGGCGCAGCTCGAAAGCGCGCACACCACGCATCTGACGGCTGCGGATGCGATGGGCAACGTGGTCGCGACCACGCAGACCATCAACAATTTGTTCGGCGCCAAGTTCCTGATTCCGGGCCTCGGCACCATCCCGAACAATTACATGAATCTCTACGATCCCCGCCCCGGTCATGCGCTGTCGCTCAAGCCGGGCAAGCGCGTGACCACCTCGATGTCGCCTGTGATGGCGCTGCATGACGGCAGGCTCGCTTACGCGCTCGGGCTGCCCGGGGGAAAACGGATTTTCCCAAGCGCGCTGCAGGCGCTGATCAACCTGATCGATCACGGCATGAGCCTGCAGGAGGCGGTCGAGGCGCCGCGGGTCTGGACCGAAGGCAATGCGCTCGAGGTCGAACTGGCCGTTCCGGAGGACGTTCGCAGCGAGCTGCGATCAATGGGCCATGAAGTCAAGGCGGAGCCGACGGTGGCCGGCGGCATGAATGCGATCCAGTTCCATGATGACGGCCTCCTGACCGGCGCGGCCTGCTGGCGCGCGGACGGCACGCCGATCGGCCTTGCCGGAGGGCTGGCGCGCGCGGGCGTGAGATTTGGGCTGACGTGAGCAGGTTCGCGATCGGCGATCGCTACTTCCTCACGCAGATCACGCGCACCACCGATGCCTGCGCATCCGTCGATCCGCCGGCGGCATTCACGCCGTTGGCGTTGAGAAAATCGAGCAACGTATCGGGTGGCACCAGCACCGCCTGCGCCGCTGGCGTGGCGTTCGCCGGTCCGGCGACAACGATGGGCTTCAACAATGCGATGCCGGCGAATTTGCCGTCGCCATCGAGCGCCGCCGCGCCGGAAAAGCCGAGCGCCGGCGGCGGCGACAGCACCAGATCGCCGCCGCCGCCGATCTGGGCCGCGGTCGCCTTGACGCTGCTCACGGCTGCACCGCCGCCCTGGTTTTGCGGATCGGCAATGCCGGTCAGCTCGACCACGGATTTCACAGCCCCATTGGTCAGGCCGAGCGGCTTCAGCCCGCGCGCGCCGTAAATGCGCAGCAGCGCGAGATCGTGGCCCTTGTCCTCGGCGAGGCGATCGGCGTTGCCGAAGCCTGCTATCGCGATCGCAAGGCAGCCGTCTGTGATCTCGCGATCGGCGACGATGGCGCCATCCTCGCTGACGACAATGCCGGTGCCATATTCGACTGTCTTGCGCGGCGGCGGCCCCGTGCCCGTCGGGAACGGATTGAACGCGCTCGCCATCGCGATCACCGCCGGCTCCACCGTGCCTTCGGTGGCCTGATCGTAGAGGATGGTGAGGATGCGGACCTCGTCGCCCTTGAATGCGCCGCGCAGGTAGAATTTCTTCAAGCCTTGCATGCCCGACAGCACGAAGAAATCCGGCTTGACCACGGCGTATTCGACCTTGCGGCCGGCGGGTTCCTTCTTTTCCTGCTCAGCGAGTTTCGCCGTGGTGGGATTGGCCTGCTTGCGCCGTGCAAGCTGGATCTGGATGGTGCCGGTGGAGGAACTCCATTTGGCGCCGTTGGCGTCGCTGGATTGCTGCGGCGCCAGCTTTGTCGGCACGCCAAGCCGGGCGCCGGTGCCGGCTTCGGTCACGATTTTCCAGCCGACATTTTCCTGCCGCTGTCTTGCGGTTTCGGCAAGCACGCCGCGCTCCTGCGGATTGAGCACCCCGGTCGGCCTGCCGCCCCGGTCCTTCTGAAACTCCTTGATCGCCGCGACCATGCGCTCGCTGACTTCGCCCGATATGGCGCCATTATACTGGCCGACCCAGGCCAGATCCGACTGGATCGCCAGGCGCTCGGCCTGCGCCATCGCATTGGCGGTATCGGCCGGGGTCTGCAAAGCGGGGCGGATCGGAACGGTCGCGACGGTTTTCGGCCTGGCGCCAGTGGACGGCGCCGTCATCTGCGCATGTGCGGATGCCGCCGCGGCCACGAACATCAATGTTGCCGCCAGCGTCGATCTCATGAAAAGTCCCGGGGTCATTGACGCACCGCCAATTAAGCACATCTGCTTGGTCGGCAACAGGGATGCGATGGTTCAAGAAACAATGGCCCGACCGGGACTGCAGCGCGTGATACAGTCATGCCGGATGAGATAAGGGTTTGACCTGATCATGCTGAGTGCCGATGAGCTCGAGCGATACGCCCGCCATATTGTGCTGCGCGAGGTCGGTGGCCCCGGCCAGGCGGCATTGAAGGAAGCCTCCGTTCTGGTGATCGGCGCAGGCGGCCTCGGCGCGCCCGCGCTGATGTATCTCGCCGCCGCCGGCGTCGGCGCGCTCGGCGTGGTCGATGACGACATCGTGTCGCTGTCCAATCTGCAGCGCCAGATCATTCACGCCACGCCCGATATCGGCCGGCGCAAGGTCGACACGTCAGCCGAGCGAATCTATGCGCTCAATCCCCATGTCAGGTTTGCGGCGCACGCCACGCGGCTTCATGCCGGCAACGCGATGGAGCTGATCGGCGGTTACGACCTGGTGCTCGACGGCTCGGACAATTTCGAAACCCGCTATCTGGTTTCCGACGCCTGTTTCCTCGCCGGAAAGCCGCTGGTCACGGCGGCGCTCGGCGTGTTCGACGGATCGCTGACCACGATCCGCGCGCATGAGAAAAACGCCGACGGCCAGTTCAATCCGACCTACCGCTGCCTGTTTCCCGAGCCGCCGCCGCCGGGCACGGTGCCGGCCTGCGCCGAGGCAGGGGTGATGGGTGCGCTTGCGGGCGTGCTGGGATCGATGATGGCGCTGGAGGCGATCCGCGAAATCGTCGGTTTCGGCGAGGGCCTGGTCGGGCGGCTATTGATGGTGGACGCGCGCGCGATGCGGTTCGAGACGCTGCGCTATGCACGCGATCCCCTGAATCCGCTCAACGGCGATGCGCTTGTGATCAGCGATCTGAGCGGACACCGGTGAGCGAGGCGGCGATGACGGCTTCGGCCGTTACAGCATGCTCGGCAGCACGCGGTCCGGCGGCTTGTGATTGTCGAGGAAGGTTCTGATGTTGATGATCACCTTCTCGCCCATCTCGACGCGGCCTTCGATCGTCGCCGAGCCCATATGCGGCAGCAGCGTCGCCTTGCCGGCCTTGGCCAGCCGCACCAGCTTCGGATTGACCGCGGGCTCGTTTTCGTAGACGTCGAGGCCGGCGCCGCCGATCTCGCCGGCTTCGATCAGCTTGACCAGCGTGTCCTCGTCGATCACCTCGCCGCGCGCGGTGTTGACGATATAGGCGTCCTTGCGGATCAGCTTCAGCCGCCGCGCCGACAGCAGATGGAACGTTGCCGGGGTATGCGGACAATTCACCGAGATGATGTCCATCCGCGCCAGCATCTGGTCGAGGCTTTCCCAATAGGTCGCGCCCAGTTCGTCGGCGATGCGCGGCGCGACGGGGCGGCGGTTGTGGTAATGGATCTGCAGGCCGAAGGCCCGCGCCCGCCGCGCCACGGCCTGTCCGATGCGGCCCATGCCGATGATGCCGAGCCGCTTTCCCCCGATACGATGGCCAAGCATCCAGGTCGGCGACCAGCCGGGCCAGTTCTTGCCGTCGGTGAGGATGGAAGCGCCTTCGATCAGCCGGCGCGGCACCGCGAGAATCAGCGCCATGGTCATGTCGGCGGTGTCTTCTGTCAGAACCTTCGGCGTGTTGGTTACCGTGATACCGCGCGCATGCGCCGCGATGACATCGATATTGTCGACGCCGTTGCCAAAATTGGCGATCAGCCGCAGCTTGCAGTCGGGCTGCTTGAGAAGCTCTTCGGTGATCTCGTCGGTGACGGTCGGGACCAGGACATCGGCCGAGCGGACCGCTTCGGCGATCTGCTCCGGCGCCAGCGGCGTATCGTCGAGATTGAGCCGGGCATCGAACAGCTCGCGCATGCGGGTCTCGATCGAGTCCGGCAGCTTGCGCGTGACGACAACGAGAGGTTTTTTCTTAACCGACATTTCCTGCTCTCGTAAGGCCGTTCAGACCTCATTAACCCGGCTGTTCGACACTGCCGCTACCGCGCAGTCCCGGCGTTTGCCTCGGGTTTCCTTGGGTTTCTTGGTTTGCCCGATTTCCCCTGGACCCGAGGAAAATTTCGGGCTCGTCTTGTTTCCTTGCCGTTCTGCCCTCTCTAGCAGAAGGCCGGGCCAAGACAAGAACCCCGGCAAGAACCCCGGGGAACCAGGAGCCGAGGGGCATCCGGGCGGGGTATGGGGGTTGGGGGGCGTTGGTGGGTATTTCACCTCGTAGAAGAAGAAATTGAGTTGGGTAATCTCGGCGGGAGACGAGTTGATGGCGTTGCGGCGTTTTTGTTCTGTGGTCGTGCTGGCGGGCAGTTTGCTGGGCGCATCGGTCAGTTCGGGCTTTTCGGCAAAGGATGCGGCCGTCACGACAAGCGGTTTGCCCGTGCCGCGCTATGTCAGCCTCAAATCCGATCATGTGAACGTCCGCGCCGGACCGACCAAGGACAACGACGTCGCCTGGGTTTACACCCGTTCCGGCTTGCCGGTTGAAATCACCGCCGAATTCGAGAACTGGCGTCGGGTCCGCGATTCCGAAGGCGCCGAGGGCTGGGTCTATCACGCGCTGCTGTCAGGCCGCCGCACCGCCGTCATCACCATGAAGAGCAAGGACGAACTGGCGCCGCTTTATGATCGCGCCGATCAAACCGGCGCGGTCACCGCCCGCCTGCAGGCCGGGGTCGTGGCGCAGGTCAAGCACTGCGCGGCCGGGTGGTGCCGCGTCACCGGCAATGGCTTCGATGGCTGGATCCAGCAGCAGCGGCTGTGGGGCGTCTATGCCGACGAGAAGGTGGATTGACGCGCAGCGTCATTTCCGGGGCGCGTCGCAGACGCGAACCCGGAATCTCGAGGTTCCGGGTTCGATGCTGCGCATCGCCCCGGAACGACAATTACATGATTAGCTTGGTAGCGGGTCAGCGCTTCTTGCGCAGCCGCACGACCATGTCGACCCGGGCGATCTCGTAGCCTTCGGGCACTTCCGGCATCTTCTGCAGCACCAGATGCGGGTCCGGAATGTCGACCAGCTCATGGTTGTTTTCGAGATAGAAGTGATGATGCGCCGACACGTTGGTGTCGAAATAGGTCTTGGTGCCGTCGACGCTGACCTGGCGCAGCAGGCCCGCATCGGTCAATTGGTTGAGCGTGTTGTAGACGGTGGCGAGCGACACCGGAACCTTGGCCAGGGTGGCTTCCTCGTAGAGCATTTCCGCGGTCAGATGGCGCGCGCCCTTGCCGAACAGGAGCCAGCCCAGAGCCATGCGCTGACGGGTAGGACGCAGGCCTGCGGCCTGCAGCAATTCATTGACATCGTGCCAGGGACAGCCGGTCAACGCCGGTTGGCGCCCCGCATTGCGGGCCGCGGGATCGAGGGCGTCATCACTCAAAATCGAAGTGTCGTAGCTCATTTCCACGTCAAGCACCGCGCTCTGAAATTCAGCACTATCGCTGTGCAATATAAGAAGGAAATCTGTCAGATGCAAGTTTTTCGCAACTAGAGACCGGCCCCGGCCGCAAAGGAACCGGGTGCGGAACACGGCGATTTGCGCTGTCGGGGTCCTTTGCCGCCTGCGGCGCCTATGATAGAGAGCGCGCGGACTTGGCCTATGCGATCTCCGCAAAGGCGAGCGCCGGTTGCCGCACGGGGGCATGGTGACCTGCGGCGTCAGCGCCAATTGACGATTAATTGACGCGCTTTCCCCTCGCGAAACGGGTCCATTTCGTTCGAAAACGCCCTATCTGGAATTTGAAAGAGGCTGGCAACATGCTGGATCGACGCAGCGGCTACGAATATGAGGATCTGCTGGCGTGCGGCCGCGGTGAGATGTTTGGCCCCGGCAATGCGCAGTTGCCGCTGCCTCCGATGCTGATGTTCGATCGCATCACCGAAATTTCCGAAACCGGCGGGGAATACGGCAAGGGCATCGTTCGCGCCGAACTCGATGTGAAGCCGGATCTCTGGTTCTTCGGCTGCCATTTCAAGGGCGATCCCGTCATGCCCGGCTGTCTCGGCCTCGACGCGCTATGGCAGATGATCGGCTTTTATCTCGGCTGGACCGGCGGCGAGGGACGCGGCCGGGCGCTGGGTCTCGGCGAATTGAAATTCGCCGGACAGGTGATGCCAAACGTCCGCAAGATTGTGTACAATATCGATATCAAGCGCGTGATGCGCCTAAAGCTCTGGCTGGGCATCGCCGACGGCTGGCTTTCCGCCGACGGCGAGATTATCTATCGCGCGAAGGATCTGAGGGTGGGGCTCCTGAAGCAGGGTGCCGCATTGCAGCCGGTAGCGTAAATTACCTGCTCCCCAATGAGGCGGCTTTCGGTTTGACGGCGGCCATTACACAAAAACGCAACGACAGGACGAGGCGATCATGAGGCGGGTTGTCATCACGGGGATGGGCATTGTCTCATCCATCGGTAGCAACACCCAGGAAGTGCTGGCGAGCCTCCACGAGGCGAAGTCCGGGATCACGCGCGCGGACAAATATGCCGAGCTCGGTTTCCGCTCCCAGGTGCAGGGCGCTCCGACGCTCGATCCGGCCGGCGTGGTCGACCGCCGTGCCATGCGTTTCCTCGGCGAAGGCGCGGCGTGGAATCATGTAGCGATGGAGCAGGCAATCCGGGATTCCGGCCTCGAGCCCGCGGAAGTTTCCAACGTTCGCACCGGCATTATCATGGGTTCGGGGGGGCCGTCGGCGCGCACCATCGTGGAAGCCGCAGATACCACCCGAAGCAAGGGTCCAAAGCGGGTCGGGCCGTTCGCGGTGCCGAAAGCGATGTCGTCGACGGCGTCCGCGACGCTCGCCACCTGGTTCAAGATCAAGGGCGTGAACTATTCGATCTCGTCAGCCTGCGCCACGTCGAACCACTGCATCGGCAACGCCTACGAGACCATTCAGATCGGCAAGCAGGACGTTGTTTTCGCCGGCGGCTGCGAGGAGCTCGACTGGACGCTGTCGGTGCTGTTCGACGCGATGGGCGCGATGTCCTCGAAATACAACGATACGCCGGCCACCGCATCGCGCCCCTACGACGTCAGCCGCGACGGTTTTGTGATCGCCGGCGGCGCCGGCGTGGTGGTGCTGGAAGAGCTTGAGCACGCCAGGGCGCGCGGCGCGAAGATCTATGGCGAAATCGTCGGCTACGGCGCCACCTCCGACGGCCACGACATGGTCGCGCCGTCCGGCGAGGGCGCGGAGCGCTGCATGAGAATGGCGATGGCGACGGTGGACACCAGGATCGATTACATCAATCCGCACGCTACCTCGACACCGGCGGGCGATCCGCCGGAAATCGAGGCGATTCGCAAGGTGTTCGGGACCGGCGACAAGTGCCCGCCGATTTCCGCGACCAAGGCGCTGACCGGACACTCGCTCGGCGCCACCGGCGTGCAGGAGGCGATTTATTCGCTGCTGATGATGCAAAACGGCTTCGTCTGCGAAAGCGCCAACATCAGCGAACTCGACCCTGTGTTTGCCGACATGCCGATCGTGCGCAAGCGCATCGACAACGCCAAACTCGGAACCGTGCTTTCGAATTCCTTTGGCTTCGGCGGCACCAACGCCACGCTGGTGTTCAAGCGGATGGATGCGTAAAAGTTTATTTCTCGAGTTGAGTGGTTAGGTCACCGTCATGGCCGGGCTCGTCCCGGCCATCCACATCTCAGCCTCACAAAGAACGTGGATGCCCGGGACAGGCCCGGGCATGACGAAAAGGAGAGAGCGACGCGTACAATGCAGGATCTGATGAAGGGCAAGCGCGGGTTGATCATGGGCATCGCCAACGATCATTCGATCGCCTGGGGCATTGCCAGGGCGCTGGCGGCGCAGGGTGCCGAGATGGCGTTTACCTATCAGGGCGAGGCGCTCGGCAAGCGCGTCAAGCCGCTGGCCGAGTCGGTGAACGTCGATACGGTGTTGCCCTGCGACGTCGAGGATATCGCGAGTGTCGATGCGGTGTTCGAGGCGCTGCGCGTCAGATGGGGCCATCTCGATTTCCTGCTACATGCCATCGGTGGCTCCGACAAGAATGAGCTGAGAGGCCGCTACGCCGATACAAGCCGCGAAAATTTTTCCCGCACCATGCTGATTTCGTGCTTCTCGTTCACGGAACTGGCCAAGCGCGCGGCAGCGATGATGCCGGCATCGGGCGGCAGCATCCTCACGCTGACCTTCGGCGGCTCAATGCGCGTGATGCCGAATTATAACGTGATGGGCGTCGCCAAGGCGGCGCTGGAAGCCTCGGTGCGCTATCTCGCCGCCGACTTCGGCTCGCGCAGCATCCGCGTCAATGCCATCTCGGCCGGTCCGATCCGCACGCTCGCGGGTGCCGGCATCGGCGAGGCCCGCGCGATGTTCGCGTTTCAGCAGAAACACTCGCCGCTTGGCCGCGGCGTGACGCTGGATGAACTGGGCGGCTCGGCATTGTATTTGCTGTCCGACCTGTCGGGCGGCGTCACCGGTGAAATCCACTATGTGGATTCCGGCTACAACATCATCTCGATGCCGCGGCCGGAAGCGCTGAAGGATACGACGGACTGATTTTTTGCCGCACTCACCCCGCCGCGATGCCGCTCGCGCGCTGGAACGCCGGCCGCGCCGCGCAAGCGTCGATGTAGCGGTCGAACGACGGCCGCGCCGGCACCATCTTGAACAGCCGCACGGCGAAATTCAGCCCCGAGCCGATCATGATATCCGCCGCCGAAAAGGTCTCGCCGAGGATCCACGGCCCTTTTGCCAGCGCGGCGTCGAGCACGTCGAACACCCGTTGCGCGTCGCCCCAGCCGGCGGCGACCGGATTCATCTCGATCTTGGCCGCGAGCTGCACCATGGCGGGCTCGATGCAGCCGGGCGCGAAAAACAGCCAGTACAGATATTTTGCGCGCAGGGGGTTGCCGACGGGCGGCGCGAGCTTGGCCTGCGGATAGCGCTCGGCGACATAGGCGCAGATCGCGGCGGCCTCCGCCAGCGTCGCCTCGCCATCCCGCAGCGCCGGCACCTTTCCCATCGGGTTGATGGCGAGATATTCCGGCGTCTTTTGCGCGCCCGTAAAGATGTCAGTCAGCACGCGCTCGTAAGGCTGCCCGGTTTCCTCCATCAGCCAGAGCGCGGAGAATGACCGCGAGCGTGGCGACCAATACAGTTTCATCATCTGTCAGCTTCCTCTTTCTTCCACCGATAATATTTCATCACAAACCCGGTCATTGGCTCGACCGCTTCCTTTTCAAAGACAAAACCCTCGCGTTCATACCAGCGCCACGCCTTTTCATTCTCGCGCACGCAACGCAGCGAGATTTCATCCGGCAGGTGCTGGCGGCTGAAGGCCAGCAGCCTGCGGCCAAGACCCCGGCCCTGATATTCCGGCGCGACGAACAACTGGTCGAGATAGAGTTTCGGCAGATGCAGCGCCAGCATCGCCGCGAGCGCGCCGCCATCGTCGGCGACAAACAGGCTCCAGCCCTTCTCGACCTCGAGCGGGATGCGTGCCCGCAATTTCGCCAGCAGGAAATTGCTGACGTCTTCGATCCCGGTGGAGGCCCAGCTGTTCATCCAGACGCGGGCGATCTCGTTATATTCCTCAGTCCGGGCGGGACGGATCGTGGGCGAAGCCATCGGAGCAATCCTTGCGCGGCGACAGGGCTGCCATGTCGCCGCGGGTCACAGGCGCGAGGCATCGATCGCGCGGAGGCGATGCATGCGTCACGGCCGGAAATCTAGACGATTTAAACGCGCCCGCAACGGCGCATCCGATCCCGCGCACGGCAACCCGGTGTGGAGAATGGTCCCGCCAGCGTTGTCATTGGCGCCGGCTTGATGTCATGATGCGCCGCCCGAACAGCAGCCGGGGCGCAGGGGAGGATTGCGATATGACGAAAGAGCTCGGAGCAGAATTCATAGGCACGTTCATGCTGGTGTCGTCGGTTTGCGGCGCGGCGCTTTTCTCCGCCCCGAATGTCGGCTTCATGGCCATCGCGTTCTCGATCGGTGCCGCGGTGCTGGCGATGGCCTATGCGGTGGGTCCGATTTCCGGCGCCCATTTCAATCCCGCCGTGACCTGCGGTCTGGTGGCGGCCGGCCGCTTCGATGCCGGCAAGGCGGTCCCCTACATCATCGCGCAGGTGATCGGCGGCGTGGCGGCGGCAGCCGTGTTCTACGTCATTCTGCAGGGCGCGCCGGCATCGGGGAAATGGAATACGTTTCTCGCGATATCCAACACCTATGGCGGTAGCGGCTTTTCGCTATTGAGCGTCGCTCTGATCGAGATCGTCATGACTGCACTGTTCCTCGTGGTGATCACGGGTGTGACCTCGGAGAAGGCAGCGCCTGGCTTTGCACCGATTGCGATTGGGCTGACGCTGGTGACGATCCATCTCGTCGCAATTCCGGTTTCGAACGCCTCGGTCAATCCGGCGCGCTCGACCGCGGCCGCGCTTTTCGGCGGCGCCGAGGCGATGCGGTCGCTGTGGCTGTTCTGGGTAACGCCCATCGTCGGCGGCATCATCGGCGGCCTGATCGGCAAGGCTCTTTACCCGAAGTAGATTGCACCCCGGCCGGCCGCGACCGGCGGGTTGCCGGGGGTCGTTGTTTCCTGGTCCTCAGTTCCGAGTGCTGATGCACTGATGCACGCACGCAAAAAGGGCGGCTGAAAAGCCGCCCTTTCCTGTTTCCCGGATCCCTTGCGGCAGATTACTCGCCGGCGGCTTCGCGCGGCGGAGCCTCGGTCTTCTGCTTGGCCTCGAGGTCCTCGCCGGTCACCTGATCGACCACCTTCATCGACAAACGCGTCTTGCCGCGATCGTCGAAGCCGAGCAGCTTGACCTTGACCTTGTCGCCTTCCTTGACCACGTCGGAGGTCTTCTGCACGCGGTTGGCCGCGAGCTGGCTGATATGGACGAGGCCGTCCTTGGCGCCGAAGAAGTTCACGAACGCGCCGAACTCCATCACCTTGACCACGGTGCCGTCATAGATCTGGCCGAGCTCCGGATCGGAGGCGATCGACTTGATCCACTTGATCGCGGCCTTGATCGATTCGCCGTCGGCGGAGGCGACCTTCACGGTGCCGTCGTCGTCGATGTTGACCTTGGCGCCGGTCTTCTCGACGATTTCGCGGATCACCTTGCCGCCGGTGCCGATCACTTCGCGAATCTTGTCGGTCGGGATCTTGAAGGTCTCGATGCGCGGCGCGTATTCGCCGAGCTCGGCACGCGCGGCGGTGAGCGCCTTCGACATTTCGCCGAGGATATGGACGCGCCCTTCCTTGGCCTGGCCGAGCGCGACCTTCATGATCTCCTCGGTAATGCCGGCGATCTTGATGTCCATCTGCAGCGAGGTGATGCCTGCCTCGGTGCCGGCCACCTTGAAGTCCATGTCACCGAGATGATCCTCGTCGCCGAGGATGTCGGAGAGCACGGCAAAGCGCGAACCTTCCAGAATGAGGCCCATGGCGATGCCCGCCGTCGGCCGCTTCAACGGAACGCCGGCATCCATCAGCGCCAGCGAGGCACCGCAGACCGACGCCATCGACGACGATCCGTTCGACTCGGTGATCTCGGAGACGACGCGCACCGTGTAGGGGAATTCGTGATGCGGCGGCAGCACCGGGTGGATCGCGCGCCAGGCCAGCTTGCCGTGGCCGATTTCACGCCGCTTGGTGCCGCCCATCCGTCCGGTTTCACCGACCGAGTAGGGAGGGAAGTTGTAGTGCAGCAGGAACTGCTCCTTGTAGGTGCCCGACAGCGCGTCGATGTACTGCTCGTCCTCGCCGGTGCCCAGCGTGGTCACCACCATCGCCTGGGTCTCGCCGCGGGTGAACAGCGCCGAGCCGTGGGCGCGGGGCAGCACGCCCACTTCCGCGATGATCTGGCGCACGGTCCTGGAATCGCGGCCGTCGATGCGTTTGCCGGTGTCAAGAATGTTCCAGCGGACGATTTTGGCTTCCAGTTCCTTGAACACGGCGGCGATGCGCAGCTTGTCGTATTTCGGTTCCTGGCCTTCCGGGAAGTAATGCGCCATCACCTTTTCCTTGGCCTTGCCGACCGCTGCGTAGCGGTCCTGCTTGACCGGGATGGCATAGGCCGCGCGCAGATCGGTCTCGATCAGCCCGAGGATTTCCTTTTCCAGCACGCTCTCGTCGACGATCTTGACGTCGCGCGGCTCCTTGGCCGCCTTTTCGGCAAGCTCGATGATCGCGTTGACCACCGGCTGGAAATGCCGGTGCCCAAACATCACGGCGCCGAGCATGATGTCTTCGTTGAGCTCCTTGGCCTCCGATTCCACCATCAGCACGGCGTCGGCGGTGCCGGCGACCACGAGGTCGAGCTGGGTTTCCACCATTTCGTCGAGCGTGGGGTTGAGCACGTATTCGTCATTGATGAAGCCGACGCGGGCGGCGCCGATCGGACCCTTGAAGGGCGCGCCGGAGATCGTCAGCGCCGCGGATGCAGCCACCAGCGCCAGAATGTCGGGATCGTTCTCCATGTCATGCGACAGCACGGTGACGATGACCTGAGTCTCGTTGCGCCAGCCGTCGACGAACAGGGGGCGGATCGGACGGTCGATCAAACGGGAAACCAGCGTTTCCTTTTCGGTGGGCCGGCCTTCGCGCTTGAAGTAGCCGCCCGGAATGCGGCCGGCGGCGTAGGTCTTCTCGATGTAGTCGACGGTCAGCGGCAGGAAGTCGACGCCTTCGCGGGGCTGCTTGGCGGCGACAACGGTCGCGAGCACGACAGTCTCGCCGTAGGTGGCGAGCACGGCGCCATCGGCCTGACGGGCGATTTTCCCGGTTTCAAGCCGGAGGGGACGTCCACCCCAATCGATCTCGACAGAATGAATATTGAACATTGCATGCGTCTTTCATTGTTTCACAAAAGCACGGACGCCGAAACGAAAAGACCATGCGCAAGATTGCGAGACGCTGATCGCGAAAGTCTCGCGGTCTCAGCATCCGGCGATCCTGCCATGGTCTTCATGTTTCGAATGGCGTCCATCCTTCCGATGGTACGGGCGTCTTACCCGTTATCGCCCAGCTGCCGGATTGCGGCTGGACACGCCGCGCGGGTTCTTCAAAGACCCGCGCGCCTGGAAGCATGACCTGATCGGAAAACCGGAACGCCACTTTTCCGGATCATGCGAAAACGCGCGCGATACGCGCGCGCGAATTGTACTCAACGGCGAATGTTATGCTTTTCGAGCAGCGCCTTGTAACGCGTCTCGTCCTTCCTCTTGATGTAATCGAGGAGCGAACGGCGCGTCGCGACCATTTTCAAAAGCCCGCGGCGCGAATGGTTGTCCTTCACGTGGGATTTGAAATGCCCGGTGAGGTTGTTGATGCGTTCCGACAGGATCGCGACCTGAACCTCGGGCGAGCCGGTGTCGCCGGCCTTGTTGGCATTCGTCTTGATGACTTCCGCTTTACGTTCGGCGGTAATCGACATC
>DATANB010000104.1:0-9661 GCA_036266415.1 Bradyrhizobium sp.
CGTCAACCCTGCGCCATCAGGAATTCCGCATCAACGGGCGATTGCACTTTGAGACCTCGCAAGGTAACCGAGATACTATCACGAACTTCGCAAGCCGGGCACTTATGCAAGGGCTCAAATTGGATAACGGGAAGCGAACGCTGGTTCTCGGGATCGAGACCACCTGCGATGAAACCGCAGCCGCCGTGGTCGAGCGCTCAAGCGACGGGTCGGGGCGAATATTGTCCGATATCGTGCGCTCGCAGACCCAGGAGCATGCCGCCTACGGCGGCGTGGTGCCGGAGATCGCCGCGCGCGCCCATGTCGAGGTGCTCGACGGCATCGTCGATAGCGCCATGAGACAAGCGGGTGCCGGCTTTGCGCAACTTTCGGCCGTCGCCGCCGCCGCCGGTCCGGGCCTGATCGGCGGCGTGATCGTGGGCCTCACCACCGCAAAGGCGATCGCGATGGTGCACAATACGCCGCTGATCGCGGTGAACCATCTCGAGGCCCATGCGCTGACGCCGCGGCTGACCGGCACGCTGGCGTTTCCCTATTGCCTGTTCCTTGCCTCCGGCGGTCACACCCAGATCGTCGCCGTCATCGGCGTCGGCAAGTATGTGCGTCTGGGCACCACCGTCGACGACGCCATGGGAGAGGCCTTCGACAAGGTGGCGAAAATGCTTGGGCTGCCCTATCCGGGCGGCCCGGAAGTCGAGCGCGCCGCGCGCGACGGCGATCCCGCGCGCTTTGCATTTCCGCGGCCGATGCTCGGGCGCGCCGACGCCAATTTCTCGCTGTCGGGATTGAAGACCGCGCTGCGCAACGAGGCCGCCAGGCTCGGCCCTTTGGAGCCGCAGGACATCCGCGATCTCTGTGCCTGCTTTCAGGCTGCGGTGCTGGAATCGACGGCGGACCGGCTGAGCGTCGGCTTGAGATTGTTTCACGAACGGTTCGGCGCGCCGCGAGCGCTGGTCGCCGCCGGTGGCGTCGCCGCCAACCAGGCGATCCGCGGCGCGCTGCAGGATGTCGCCGCGAAAGCGCAGACCACGCTGATCATCCCGCCGCCAGCGCTCTGCACCGATAACGGCGCGATGATCGCCTGGGCCGGCGCGGAGCGGCTGGCGTTGGGATTGATCGATGCGATGGACGCAGCGCCCCGCGCGCGCTGGCTGCTCGATGCCAATGCCACGGCGCCGGCAGGGTTTGCCAACACGCGTGCCGGTTTTTAGGGGGCCGTCAATGAACAACGACTCGCGCCGCACGCGCAGCTTCACCTCTCCCCGCCTGCGGGGAGAGGTCGGCGCGAAGCGCCGGGTGAGAGGGACTCAATGCGCGCTCGTTGTCTCCGGAATTTGCGGATGTAGCCCCTCACCCCAACCCTCTCCCCACAAAAGCGGGGAGAGGGAGAACAACTAAGGCGCGGCGATGCCGTCTTACAAATCAATCGCGGTGATCGGGGCCGGCGCATGGGGCACAGCGCTGGCCGGCGTCGCCGCGCGTGCCGGCCGCGACGTGACACTTTACGCGCGCGACGCCGCGGGCGCCGCACAGATTTCAACCACGCGCAAAAATGCAAAATTGCCCGAGCTGCGATTGGACGCAAACGTCCGCGTGACCAGCGACATCGCGCTGGCTGCCCGCGCCGACATCATCCTGATCGCGACGCCCGCGCAAAGCCTGCGCGCGGCCGTTACCGCGCTTGCGCCTCATCTCGGCGGTGGAACGCCAGTGATCGCGACGGCAAAAGGCATCGAGCGCGGCACCCACAAATTCATGACCGAGGTGATTGCGGAAACCGCGCCCGACGCGCGGCCTGCCATTTTGTCGGGGCCAAGTTTTGCCGAGGATGTCGCGCGCGGCTTCCCTACCGCGGTAACGCTGGCGGCCAGGGATGAAGAACTCGCGGTCGCCCTGGTGCGGGCGCTGGGATCGGCGACTTTCCGGCCCTATCACACCACGGATGTCCGCGGGGTCGAGATCGGCGGCGCCGCAAAGAACGTGCTGGCGATTGCAGCCGGCATCGTGATCGGCCGGAAACTGGGCGCCTCGGCTCAGGCAGCCCTGACCACGCGCGGCTTTTCCGAGCTGGTGCGGCTCGGGCGCGCCCGCGGCGCGCGCGGCGAAACCATGGCGGGACTGTCAGGGCTGGGCGATCTGATCCTGACCTGCTCCAGCCCGCAATCGCGCAATCTCGCACTCGGCATTGCGCTCGGGCGCGGCGAAGCGCGACCCCGCGACAGGCTGGCCGAAGGTGAATTCACCGCGCCCGTGCTGGTCGAACTGGCGGCTTCGCAAAATGTCGATATGCCGGTATCAAATGCGGTGGCGGCGATTTTGAGCGGAGCTTTGACGATCGATGAAGCGATCGAGAGCCTGCTGACGCGCCCGTTCAAGGCGGAGGGATGACAATGGCATACTGGCTGGTGAAATCGGAACCCTCGAGCTGGTCGTGGGATCAGCAGGTGGCAAAGGGCGCCAAGGGCGAGGCCTGGACCGGTGTGCGCAATTTCACGGCCCGGCAGAATCTGGTGAAGATGAAGAAGGGCGAACGCGCTTTCTTCTATCACTCCAACGAGGGCAAGGAGATCGTCGGCACCGCCGAAATCGTCAAGGAGGCCTATCCCGATCCCAGCGACAAGACCGGAAAATTCGTCTGCGTCGATATCAGGGCGGACAAGCCGCTGAAGACGCCGGTGACGATGGCCGCGATCAAGGCCGACAAGCGCTTGACCAGCATGGCGCTGGTGAAATATTCGCGGCTGTCGGTTCAGCCGGTGACGGCGGAGGAATGGAAGATCGTCTGCAAGATGGGCGGATTGTAAAAACTCGTCATTCCGGGGCGATGGAAGCATCGAACCCGGAATGACGGATGAGGCTGATTACGCCGCCGCCGCCGCGGTCACCACCTGGGCCAAAAGCGCCTCACGTTTGGACTGCGAGCGGTAACCCTTCATGGTCGCGGCGAAGCGCTCAAGAATGCCGTCCTCGAATGCGGTGACGATGGTGTCGTGGACATAGCTCTTGCGGCAGATCGCCGGCGTGTTCGACAGTTCATCGGCAGCGGCGCGGACGGCTTCCAGCACCTGCTTGCGCCGGCCGCGGGCGCTTGCGGCCGGCGAAATCCGCGACAGCGATTCCAGCACCACGGCCGACGCCATCAGGGTGCGAAAATCCTTCAGCGAAATCTTGATGCCGGCGATCTCGCGCAGGAAGGCATTGACCTGGGTGGTGGAGACGCCGCGGACGTTGCCGGAATGATCGCGGTACTGGAACATGCGCTTGCCCGGCACCTCGCTCAGGATACCGATGGCGCGCACCAGCTTGGCCGCGTCGCATTCCTTGCGCACCGCCTTGCCGCCCTTGGCGGTGAATGTCAGCACGACACTGTCGCCTTCCAGCGCGACATTGGACTTCAGCAGCGTGGTGGCGCCGCGGGTGCCGTTGAGACGGGCGTAGGATTCGTTGCCCGGGCGGATCGCGGTGCGCGCGATCAGTTCGATCACCGCCGACAGCGCGAATTCGCGGGTCGGGGCGTCGCCCGACAGATGGGCCGAGACGTTGCGGCGGATCTTGGGAAGCGCCGCGACCAGCCGGGCCAGGCGATGAGCCTTGCGCTGTTCGCGGACTTTCTCCCAGTCGGAGTGATAGCGGTATTGCAGCCGGCCCGCGGCGTCGCGGCCGACGGCCTGCAGATGTGAGTTCGGATCGGGGGCGTAGCGGACCTCGGCATAGGCCGGGGGCACCGCCATCGAATGCAGCCGCTTGATGGTGCCGGTGTGGCGAATGGCCGTCCCGTTGGCGCGAACGAAGGAATAGCTCTTCCCCCGCTTGATGCGGCGGATGGTCAATTGGTTCTGATCACCGAGTTTCAGGCCGAGTTCCTTGGCCAGGTTCTCGACACTCCCGGGGTGTCCGGGCGTCACATTCACGACGGTGTCGGCGGAAACGGGCCGCGCAGCCTCGAAATTCAGCTGATCCGTCATGATCTTAGACGCCTTGCTCCTGATATACCCTGCTAATGCCGGTTATTGATCTTTGGTTCCGGCAGGCGGCTGTCGCCCCGGGGAGGCCATTTAGGGGGTAATCGGCGCGAGCGCCAGCCCGGTCCCAGGAAATAGCGGTTTCTCATTACCGTTAGGTTGCCAGCTCGAGCTCCGCTGCGGCTTTTTGACCACCCCGAAACGCGAACGTGATGGCTGGCCGGAGGCCGGTAGGCGCCTTCGTATCTCCGCACATTGATCCTGCGCATGGCGAGGGGCGTGCCAAAGGTCGTATTCTTGTTCCGCTTGTCGACGCCGTCAGGCCCGACGCATACTCGTTCTAACAATCAAGACGGCTTGCAGTGCGCGCGTTCACTGGCCGCAAGGGTGGAGAGTTGAGATGTCCGAGAAGATTTACGACGTGCCTGCGGATTGGGCCAAGCGCGCCTGGGTCGATCAGGCCAAATACCAGCAGATGTATGCGCGCTCGATCGGCGATCCCAACGGTTTCTGGGCCGAGCAGGCCAAGCGCATCGGCTGGATGAAGCCCTTCACCAAGGTCGAGAATTCATCGTTCGCGCCCGGCAAGATTTCGATCAAATGGTTCGAGGACGGCGTCCTCAATGTCGCATGGAACTGTATCGACCGACATCTCCACACCCGCGGCGACCAGACCGCCATCATCTGGGAGGGCGACAACCCCTCGGAGTCCAAGCACATCACCTACCGGCAGCTGCACGACGAGGTCTGCAAATTCGCCAACATCCTGCGCACCCGTAACGTCAAGAAGGGCGACCGCGTCACCATCTACCTTCCGATGATTCCGGAAGCCGCCTACGCCATGCTGGCCTGCGCGCGGATCGGCGCGATCCATTCGGTGGTGTTCGCCGGCTTTTCGCCTGACAGCCTCGCCCAGCGCATCACCGACTGCCGGTCCAAGATCGTCATCACCGCCGACGAAGGCCTGCGCGGCGGCAAGAAGGTGCCGCTGAAATCCAACGTCGATGCCGCGATCGCCAAGGCAGGCGGCGTCGACTGGGTCGTCGTGGTCAGGCGCACCGGGGCCGCCGTCGACATGAACCCCTCGCGCGATCTCTGGTATCACGAGGCCGCCGCGATGGTGACCACGGAATGCCCATGCGAACACATGCACGCCGAGGATCCGCTGTTCATCCTCTATACCTCGGGCTCGACTGGCCAGCCCAAGGGCGTGCTGCATACCTCGGGCGGCTATCTGGTGTTCGCCGCGATGACGCATCAATACGTGTTCGACTATCACGACGGCGATATCTACTGGTGTACCGCCGATGTCGGCTGGGTCACCGGCCACAGCTACATTCTCTATGGGCCGCTCGCGAACGGCGCGACCACGCTGATGTTCGAGGGTGTGCCGAATTACCCCGATAATTCGCGGTTCTGGAACGTTATCGACAAGCACAAGGTCAACATTTTCTACACCGCGCCGACCGCGATCCGCGCCCTGATGCAGAGCGGCGACGAGCCGGTAAAGCGAACCTCGCGCAAGAGCCTTCGATTGCTCGGCAGCGTCGGCGAGCCGATCAATCCGGAGGCGTGGGAATGGTATCACCGCGTGGTCGGCGACGATCGCTGTCCGATCGTCGATACCTGGTGGCAGACCGAAACCGGCGGCATCCTGATCACACCGCTGCCTGGCGCCACCAGGCTCAAACCGGGTTCGGCGACGCAGCCGTTCTTCGGCGTGGTGCCCGAGATCGTCGATGCCGACGGCAAGGTGCTCACGGGCGAATGCCAGGGCAACCTATGCATCGCCAAATCATGGCCGGGCCAGATGCGCACCGTCTACGGCGACCACGCACGCTTCGAGCAGACCTATTTCTCGACTTACAAAGGCAAGTATTTTACCGGCGACGGCTGCCGCAGGGACGCCGACGGCTATTACTGGATCACCGGCCGCGTCGACGACGTCATCAACGTCTCCGGCCATCGCATGGGCACCGCCGAAGTCGAAAGTTCGCTGGTGGCACACGCAAAAGTCTCTGAGGCCGCCGTGGTCGGCTATCCCCATGACATCAAGGGGCAGGGCATCTACGCCTATGTGACGCTGATGGCCGGCACCGAGCCAACCGAGGAGTTGCGCAAGGAACTGGTGGCGTGGGTGCGCAAGGACATCGGCCCGATCGCGTCCCCCGACCAGATCCAGTTCGCGCCGGGTCTGCCGAAAACCCGTTCCGGCAAGATCATGCGCCGCATTCTGCGCAAGATCGCCGAGGACGAGCCGGGCAGCCTCGGTGATACCTCGACCCTGGCGGATCCCGCCGTGGTCGATGATCTGGTCGAACACCGCCAGAACAAGAAGGACGCGGCGGAGTAGTTTGGTGCGCCCGCAGTCGCTGACCTAACCTCGCCCCGCTCCTGTCCGCCGAAGCCCGCCTTCGGGCGAAGGCGGATGCGGGGAGAGATCGGCGCGTTAGCGCCGGGTGAGGGGGAGTCGCCGCCCGCTCGAAGTTCAGAATTTGCGGAAGCAGCCCCTCACCCCGGCCCTCTAAGAGCGAGCTTCGCTCGTCTCGACCCCGCGAGAGCGGGGCGAGGGAGTAGGATGCCGCGTGGTGACCTGTTCGCACAACAATCCGCTCTGGCCCCCACCCTCACGCAAATGTCAGACGTAACCCGCCTGGCGCTGTCGTTTTCCGCCAAGTGTTGTTTTCCGGGCATTTACTTTGTTTCCAACATTTTCTCTCTATGGCCCTGTCGGACGTCTGACGCAGGCTCGCGGAAACCTCCCGGTTAACGCGTACGGTGAAAAATGCATGGGCAAACCGGCGGCGAAGCCTGCGTTTTTGCGGGATTTGCGTCGAATTTCACGCCCCCTACGGGGGACCGAAGCGAAGCGGAGACATTGATGTCGTTGAGGATTGCGGTGGCGCTGGCAGCCACCATCGGGGCAGGGGCGCTGATGTCGACGGCGGCCGAGGCGCGGCCCGACGTGGTCGGTTTCCGCGGCGATTATTCGCCCGGAACGATCGTGGTGAAGACTAATGAGCGAAGGCTTTATCTGGTGGTAGATCAGGGCCACGCGGTCCGCTATCCCGTCGGCGTCGGCAAGGCCGGCAAGCAATGGGCAGGCGTCACGCAGATCGATGGCAAGTATCGCAATCCGGCGTGGTCGCCGCCGAGCGAGGTCAAGCGCGACAAGCCATCGATGCCGGCCGTCATTCCCGGCGGCTCGCCGCGCAATCCGATGGGCGTCGCCGCGATGACGCTGGCCGGTGGCGAATACGCGATCCACGGCACCAACATGCCGGGTTCGGTCGGCGGTTTTGTCTCTTATGGCTGCATCCGCATGCTGAATGCCGATATCACCGATCTGTACCAGCGCGTTTCCGTCGGTACCCCCGTGGTGGTGTCGCGCTAGATGTGAGCTTTCAAAAATCCGAAGCGATGCCCTTGGTCTCCCAGTCGCCATAGCGGGTTGGTTCCGGGCCCTTCGGTCCCTGAAACTCCTTCGCGGCGGCCGGCTTGGCGTCTGCCTCGGCAGCCTGCCTGCGCGCCTCGGCCTCGGCGAGCGCGCGCTGGGCCGCCGGCGTAAGCGGCTTGCGTTCCGGCGCGGCGGAAGGCAACGCGGGAGCGTCTGACGTCTCGGGTTTTCCAGCCATGGAATAGCTCGCGCGATTCAGGACTTCGGCACACAGATGATACCGCGATCGCGAAATCGCTAGGGCGATTCTTATATTTGGCATATTCCCGTGCCAAAGGTCCCCTTCCTTCCGATGGCATGAATCGCTGTCTGATTCCCGAGATGTTCCCGCTCCATGCCTCCTCAAAGATTCGCACTGCCATCCGAGGTGCCCGGTCTCGCGGCGCGGCGGATCGCGGCGGATATTCTCGACGGTGTGCTGCACAAGCAGCGCACCCTCGACGAGCAGCTCGACGGCGCCGCCGCCCATCCCGGCTTGAAAACGCTATCCGATCGCGACCGCGCTTTGATGCGGCGACTGGTGGCGACGATTCTGCGCCGGCTGGGCACGCTGGGCCATGTGCTGTCGCGACTGCTCGATCGCGGCGTCCCGACCGATGCGCCGCGCGCGCAAAGCGCGCTTCTGATCGGCGCTGCGCAGATTCTCTGGATGGACGTGCCCGATCATGCCGCCGTCGATCTGTCGGTGCGGCTGGTGCAGTCGGACCGGCGCGCCGCGAAATATGCCGGGCTCGTCAACGCGGTGCTGCGCCGTTGCGCGCGCGAGGGGCAGCCACTGATCGACGAGGTCAAGTCGCAGACGCTCGATATTCCTGCGTGGCTGTTGGCGCGATGGACCGCCCATTACGGCGCCGCCGTTGCTCGCGCCATCGCCGACGCGATCGGCCACGAGCCCTCGCTTGATATCACCGTGAAGTCCGATCCCGCGCAGTGGGCGACGCGCCTGCACGGCGAAACGCTGCCGACAGGAACCGTTCGCACGCTGCTGCAGGGTTCGGTGACCATGCTGCCGGGCTTCACCGAGGGCCAATGGTGGGTACAGGATGCCGCCGCCGCTCTGCCGGCGCGCTTGCTTGGCGACGTCAACGGCAAATCCGTCGCCGATCTCTGCGCCGCGCCGGGGGGCAAGACAGCGCAGCTCGCCCACGCCGGGGCGCGCGTCACCGCAGTCGACCGCTCGCCGGGCCGCATGGCGCGGCTGCGCGACAATCTCGCGCGGCTGGCGCTGGGGGCCGAGACCGTGGTCGCCGATGCCGCGGAATGGCAAGGGGCAAAAAGCGGTGAAGGCTTCGACTGCATCCTGATCGATGCGCCATGCTCCTCGACCGGCACCATCCGCCGCCACCCCGACATCGCCTGGCTGCGTCAGGAAACCGATATCGGCGCGCTGATGGCGCTGCAGAAACGCCTGCTGCAAAAGGCAGTCGCCCTGCTCAAGCCGGGCGGGACGCTGGTCTATTGTACCTGTTCGCTGGAACCGGAGGAGGGGGGGCAGGCGATAGCGGCCCTTCTCGCCAATGAACCCGCGGTGCGCCGCGCGCCAATCGCGGCCGGCGAGGTCGCGGGCCTTGCGGAAATCCTGACCTCAGAAGGCGATCTGCGCACCCTGCCCTGTCACCTGCCGCATCCGGACCCCCGCTTGAGCGGGCTCGACGGCTTTTACGCCGCCCGGCTGGTTAAATCCTGATTTTGCACAGGTTTTCCGCCTCGATCAGCTGATTCGTCCGGTTTCAAGATGGTGTCTTGGCCGCGTTTCCGGATTAAAAGGATTCGCAAGCAGAATCCTCTCATCAAGGGCAGGCGTGTCGGTCGCTCAACGCAGACGCATCTCGACGCTGATCATGGCCCGCTTTGCGCGGAACATAATGGCGCGCGCAAGTGGCGGCTCGGTGGCGCTGTCCGGGCTGTGGCCGGGCCGCACCGATCGCCTGATCATCGCCCCGCATGACCTGCGCACCGCCGATGCCACCCGCGCGGCTGAAATCTATGCCGGCCGCTTCGTGTTCGCAGGCAAGATCGTCACCTGCCACGGGCGCTCGATCTTCGATCTCGAGCCGCCGTCGGAGGACTGGGAGGTGTCGCTGCTCGGCTTCGGATGGCTGCGGCATCTGCGCGCGGCCGATACCGCGCTGACCCGCGCCAACGCCCGCTCGCTGGTCGACGACTGGATTTCGAATACGGCGCGCAGACGCCCGATCGCCCGCCGCCCCGACGTGCTGGCGCGCCGCGTCATCTCGTTGCT
>DATANB010000105.1:0-3234 GCA_036266415.1 Bradyrhizobium sp.
AGAGCGGTTTGTCTCCGGAATTCTGGCGCGAGTGGGCAGGAAAGATCTCTGCAACATAGCCGAACCCGCGCGAGTGAAAACTCGTCGGCTCCGGACGCACCCATTCATCCGCCCTTGCCGGGGCGCAAAGCAGCGCGACCAAAAGGCTAATCAAAAACGCGATCTTGCCCATCCGTAATCTCCGGGCGATCAAATCGGGAAACGCGCGGCTACCATAGGGCAAAACCCCTTCGCAGCATCGTTGGAAATTACCGAAGATGCACCGGTAAAAGTCAGCGCCTTCGCGCCGGCCCGCAGACCACACCGTCGGCAACCAGGGTATCGATTTCGCCTCTGGAATATCCGAACTCCCCAAGCACCTCGGCTGCGTGCTGGCTGAATGTCGGCGGGACGCGGCGCAGGCCCGGCTTGCTGCGTTCCAGCCGGATCGGCGAGGCCACCCCCTTGTACCAGTCCTTTTCGATGACGTCGCCGCGATGGACGGCATGCGCGCTGGTCAGCGCCTGGTCGATCGACTGCACGGGACCTGCCGGCAGGCCTGCGGCGAGCAGCCGGGCGCACAGCGGTTCGGCGTCGTGCTGGCTGAACACGGCGGCAAGCTCGGCGCGCAGCGCATCGCGGTTGGCGATGCGGTCCTTGTTGCGCGCAAAGCGCGGATCGCTGGCGAGTTCGGGCTTGCCGATCTCCCTCGCCAACTTGCGGAAGGTGCCGTCATTGCCGACGCCGATGAAAATATTGTCGGTACGGGTCGGGAAGATCGCGTAGGGCACGAGATTGGGATGCTCGTTGCCGGTAAGCTGCGGCGGCTTGCCGTGCATGAAATAATTCGCGGCGTGCGGATGCATGATGGCAAGCCCGGTTTCATACAGCGTGGTTTCGAGAAACTGCCCGGCGCCCGATTTCTGCCGTTCCGCCAGCGCCATCAAAATGCCGATCGCGGCGTAAAGCCCGGTCGAGATGTCGACCAGGGGAACGCCGATCCGCATCGGCCCCGATTGCGGCGAACCGGTCGCGGCGATCATTCCGGTCATCGCCTGTATGATGGCGTCATAGCCCGGATTGCCGCCGCGCGGGCCGTCGGCGCCGAAGCCGGAAATCCGGCAGTGCACGAGCCGGGGAAATCTGGCGCGCAGCACCTCGTTGCCGATGCCCCATCTGTCGAGCGTGCCCGGCTTGAAATTCTCGATCAGGACGTCGGCGTCCTCCAGCATCTTCATCAGTACGGCGCGCCCGCCCTCGGAGGCGAGGTCGAGCCCGATCGAGCGCTTGTTGCGGTTGATGCCGACGAAATAGGCCGCGTCCTCGCCATGGAACGGCGGTCCCCAGTCGCGCACCTCATCGCCGGCCGGCGGCTCGACCTTGATCACATCGGCGCCGTGGTCGGCGAGGATTTGGGTGCAATAGGGTCCGCCGAGAACCCGCGTGAGGTCGATCACCCGCAATCCGGTCATCGCGCCGGTGGAAGTTTCAGTGGTCATGGGCGTTTTCTAGGGCGTTGCTTGCGAAGGTCAGGGGGCGTCGGATGCATTAAGCATCAGAGGCGCTTCTTCGCAAATGCCCGGCCGGAGTGGGATTT
Source organism: Bradyrhizobium sp. (assembly GCA_036266415.1). GTDB lineage: Bacteria > Pseudomonadota > Alphaproteobacteria > Rhizobiales > Xanthobacteraceae > Bradyrhizobium. Next base: position 1,577 of record DATANB010000105.1, read on the forward strand.
GAGATATTTCTCGAATTCCAGCGCTTTGTATTTGTCCGAGAAGGCGCAGTACCAGCCCAATTCCCACGGTCTGAATTTGGCGGTGTGTGTGGACTTGCCGGCATTATGTTCCGGCAGCCGCCGCTTCAAATCCGCGGTTGCGCCGACATATTCCTGTTCGGGGAAATTAATGCTGCGGATCATGTAGACGTACCACATGGCACCCACGCACCTCTACAGCCCGTCTTCGCCCTCCGGGCTACGCCGGGCACCACGCTTCGCCCTTCGGACATCACGTGGCTGCGCCACGCGAAGCCCGAAGGGCGAAGCGTGGTGGAGCCAGGCGGGATCGAACCGCCGACCTCTTGCATGCCATGCAAGCGCTCTCCCAGCTGAGCTATGGCCCCTTAAACTCTATCGTTTGAGCACGATCTCCGGGCAAACGCTTCGCATTTGTCCCGAGGGAAAAATCGGTTCCCACTTTTACCGGATCATGCTCCCCCGCGCACCTTGGGCGACGCACGGGGCACGCAAAACCCTGAACACAGTTCAGGGCCGATCTCAAGTCTCCTCGTCGCCGCCGACGTCGCCGATGATGTCGGTGACGTCCTCGTCGCCCTCTTCCTCGTCGGCGATGAAGGTGGAATCGTCATCGTCGTCGTCTTCGATGGTCTCGTCGATCTCGATGTCGTCTTCCGATTCGGGAACCGCGGCCTTGACCTTGCCGGTGTTCTCCTCGGCGTCGGCCTCCTCGAGCGAGACCTCTTCGACCTCGGCCGGCTCCGGCTTGGTGTCCGCGGCAGCCGCATGACGGGCTTCGGCGCCGCGAGGCACGCGGGCCGGTGCGATCGGAGCGATCGGCACAACCTCGCCGGTATAGGGCGAGATCACGGGATTCTTGTTGAGGTCATAGAACTTCTTGCCCGTGGTCGGGCAAATACGTTTGGTTCCGAGTTCGGACTTGGCCACGGCAGAGGAATCCTGGGAATGTCTGAAAAGCGGTGCTTCACTTGGCTAGTTGGCGGCCCGCTGTCAATAGCGCATTACGAGAGAAAGACATGCTCGTGACGGCGGGGAGGCCATGTGGTACCTGCCCGCAGCCTCATCGGGCCCATCCAAGGACACAATCTTGACCCATTCGGACAAGCCGACGCCGCTGAAGTCGCGCTCAAGCGGTCCCCTGACCGGAAAAGTACGGGTGCCCGGAGATAAGTCTATCTCCCATCGCGCCCTGATCCTGGGCGCGCTCGCGGTCGGCGAGACCCGGATTTCGGGTCTCCTCGAGGGCGAGGACGTTCTCAACACCGCCAAATCCATGCAGGCGCTTGGCGCCAAGGTCGAACGCACCGGCGATTTCGCCTGGAAGGTAAACGGCGTGGGCGTCGGCGGTTTTGCCCAGCCCAAAGCGGCGCTCGATTTCGGTAACTCCGGCACCGGCTGTCGGTTGGTGATGGGCGCCGTCGCCGGCTGCCCGATCTCGGCGGAGTTCGACGGCGACGCCTCGCTCCGTAGCCGCCCGATGCGCCGGATCCTCGATCCGCTCGAAAAGATGGGCGCCAAGGTCGTCTCCGGCAGCGAGGGCGGCCGCCTGCCGCTGACCGTCCAGGGTGCGCGCGATCCCCTGCCGATCACCTACAAGACCCCGGTCGCATCGGCCCAGATCAAATCAGCCGTGTTGC
>DATANB010000106.1:0-2884 GCA_036266415.1 Bradyrhizobium sp.
TATTTTTCACCGAACAGCGCCATCGCGCCCGCGGATATCGCCTCGTCGGGAGTCATCAACCGCGTGCTGACCGGCTCGTTCGATCGGATTTGGGCGTTCACTTCCGCCTCGACCGCCTCCAGCTCATCGCGGGTCAGCGCCTTCGGATGCGAGAAGTCGAAGCGGAAATAGTCCGGCGCGACCAGGCTGCCCTTTTGCGTGACATGCGTGCCGAGCTGCCGCCGCAGCGCCGCGTGCAACAGGTGCGTGGCGCTATGGTTGGCGCGAACACGGTCGCGGCGTTCGACATCGACCTTCTGGTGGACCGTTTCGCCGACCGTCAGCTCGCCCGCGACCACCTTGGTGCGAAGCACATGGAGCTTGCCCAGCGGCTTCGATGTATCCTCAACATCTCCGACGAAGCCTTTGAGCGTAGTCAGTTTTCCGGTATCGCCAATCTGCCCGCCGCTTTCACCGTAGAACGGTGTCTGGTTGAGCAGGATGTCGACCGTCTCGCCAACCTCGGCCCGGTCCACGCGCGCCCCGCCTTTGACAATGGCGAGCACAACGCCTTCGCCTTCGGTACCGGAATAACCGGTGAATTCGGTCGGGCCGTGCTCTTCGACGAGGTCGAACCAGATTTGCTCCGAAGCCTTGGACCCCGATCCCTTCCAGGCCGCTCGGGCCTTGGCCTTCTGCTCGGCCATCGCAGCGTCGAACCCTGCCTGGTCGACCTTCAGGCCCTGTTCGATCAGCGCCTGTTCGGTGAGGTCGAGCGGGAAGCCGTAGGTGTCATAGAGCTTGAACGCGACTTCGCCGGGCAGGATGCCTCCTTCGCCGACTTCAGTGGCCGCTTCGTCGAGAAGCTTGAGGCCGGTGACGAGCGTCTGCCGGAACCGCGTCTCCTCCTGCTGCAGCGTTGCTTCGATCAACGGCTGGGCGCGGAGCAATTCCGGATAGGCCGCACCCATTTCCGCGACCAGCGCGGGCACCAGCCGGTACATCAGCGGTTCGCTGGCGCCGAGCAGGTAAGCGTGGCGCATCGCGCGGCGCATGATGCGGCGAAGGACGTAGCCCCTGCCCTCGTTCGCCGGAAGCACGCCATCCGCGACCAGGAAACCCGAGGTCCTCAAGTGATCGGCGATAATGCGGTGGCTGGCGGTCATGTCCGCGGCGTTATTGGACGTCAGCGACTGCGACGCCTCGATCAGCGCCTTGAACGTGTCGGTTTCGTAATTGTCGGGCACGCCCTGCATCACCGCGGCGATGCGTTCGAGGCCCATCCCGGTATCGATGCTCTTGGTCGGCAGCTCGGAGACGATCTCGCCTGCCGCCTGCTCGTACTGCATGAACACGAGGTTCCAGATCTCGACGAAGCGGTCGCCGTCCTCGTCGGGGCTTCCGGGAGGGCCGCCTGGAATATGGGCGCCATGGTCGTAGAAAATCTCCGAGCACGGACCGCAGGGGCCATCGTCGCCCATCGCCCAGAAATTGTCCTTCGTGGGAATCCGGATGATCCGGCTTTCGGGCAAGCCGGAGATCTTTTTCCAAAGCTCGAATGCTTCGTCGTCGGTGTGATAGACCGTCGCGGTGAGGCGATCGGGGCTGAGGCCCCACTCCTTGGTCAGCAGGTTCCAGGCCAGCTCGATCGCTCGATCCTTGAAATAATCGCCGAACGAGAAATTGCCGAGCATCTCGAAGAAGGTGTGATGCCGGGCCGTGTAGCCGACATTGTCGAGGTCATTGTGCTTGCCCCCGGCACGGACGCACTTCTGCGAGCTGGTGGCGGTACGATAGGCCCGCGTTTCGAGGCCCGTGAACACGTTCTTGAACGGGACCATGCCGGCATTGACGAACATCAGCGTCGGGTCGTTCTGAGGCACCAGCGGGGCCGACTGCACCCGCGCGTGTCCGTTCTTCTCGAAATAATCGAGGAAGGAGCGGCGAATGTCGTTGGTCGAGCTCATGCCTGCCATGTAAATGCGCTGCTGCATCGCAGCAAGGAGCGGGCTTGGCAGCCGACGGCCGTTGCCGCTAGGCGCCGTCAATGGCACGCCCCAAGTCGAATATCCCGCGATACAAGCGAAAGCGCTCGCAGCCGTTACTCTCCCGGTTGTTCAAGTGGGTAGTTCGGCTGATCCTCGCCTTCTTCCTGATCTCGATCCTTTGGGTGCTCGCGTATCGCTTCATCAACCCGCCGATCACCGCGACGATGCTCGGCGATATCCTCGCGGGCCGAGGGGCGACGCGCGACTGGATGCCGATCAGCCAGATTGACCGTGACATGGTGCGCGCCGCGATCGCTGCCGAGGACGGAAAGTTCTGTTCATATCACGGCTTCGACGTCCAAGCCATTGAAAATGCAATGCAACGCAATGCGTCCGGTGGTCGCATCCGTGGTGGATCGACGATCAGCCAGCAGACCGCGAAGAACGCTTTCCTGTGGCAGGGCGGCGGCTACGCCAGGAAAGGCGTCGAAGCCTGGTTCACCTTCCTGATCGAGCATCTGTGGGGAAAGCGGCGGATCATGGAGGTTTATCTGAACCTCGATGAGACGGGCATTGGCACTTACGGAGTCAATGCCGGGTCGCTGCGCTACTTCGGCCACGACGCGAGCGCGATGACGCCGACGGAGGCTGCACGCCTGGCGGCTGTCTTCCCGCTGCCCAAGAAGCGCGGTGCGATTGCTCCTCAGGGCTTTACCCGCCGCTACGGCAATATCATTGCTGCGCGGATTCCGATCGTCGCCCGAGACGGCCTCGACGCGTGCATCTATCGGGGAATGGTTGCCCCGGTCAGCAAGGCGCCGCCTCCGGTCGCCAAGAAGCCGCGGCCTATCCCCGGCGAGGAATTCGAGACGACCAAACCCCTCCCGCCGATCGAAACTCCAGTGCAACAGGCGCCA
>DATANB010000107.1:0-3384 GCA_036266415.1 Bradyrhizobium sp.
GAATATCGGCAAGCCTTCGAGACGATGGCGCAGCAAAAGGTTGAAGCGCTTATGGCCAACGGGCTTCCCCCCAACTCCGAATACCGAGAGCTGATACTCGAATTGATGGTGAAACATCGCTTGCCATCTATTACTTGGTGGACGGACCTTGCCGAACGCCAAGGGATATTTTTGGCGTATGCGCCAGATTATCCATACTATTTCGGTCGCTGGGCCGATGAGGTCGGCCAAGTTCTCAACGGCGTTGCGCCACGCGACATTCCGATCCAGCAGCCGACGAAACTCATGCTCATGATCAACCTCAAAACCGCCAAGGCGATTGGTCTCGACGTACCTGCGACACTCACCCTTAGGGCGGACAAGGTGATTGAGTAAGGAAGCCATTTGCTACAGCGCATGAGTCCGTTGATGGCGCCAACCGCACTAACCGAGCCGGTCTAGCCATGTCCTCGTACTGAGCTTTTCTGGTTTTGATGCGGTCGTTCCGGGGATCGGGAGCTAGTGGCACGACGCGGTTCAGGTTGTGAACCGAGAGCCTGCTCGGCTGCTGTGCTTTCCGCGACCTGCTTCGCCCCCGCGCAACCAAAATCTCGCGACCCGGCCGCGACATAACGACCCGACGGGCAAATCACCCAAAACCTTGTCCAGCCTCTTTCAGAAAAATATTCCGCTTAACACGTCGGGCAAATCACGGGCATAGCTTCGCGTGTCTCACCCGATGAGAGGGGCGGGTCGCGATCGTCACGAACGCGCGGTGGGATGCGGTGGACGCGAGGCTTGCGAAAGACGAACGCAAGGCGGCGCGGACGGCGAAGCCGTGTGGTCCCGACGCCCCGACGCTGGCGTCAAGTTGCGCGGGAAGTGTACCGCGAAGCGACGGTGGCAAGAAAGCCCGGTCACCGAGGAGAGCACGATATAAGCCGGTAAACCATCGCGCAGGGAAAGCCGGATTGCCTCCGCTGGACCTGTCTGCTCGTGTGCGTTTTTTTGTGCACTTTTGCACACGAGACCATGGGTGCGGCGCGCACCCGGCTTTCCCTGCGCCCTCTTGTTCTCCGAGGGCGGCCATCGACGCAAAGCTCGGGCGCTATCCGCGCCGCGAGAATGCGCACGCACATCCTCGCCCCCGCGCGGATGCTCCTCTCGGGATGACGACACCGCCCGTATGGCCGCTCGCCTCTATCTTTATCTTGCGCTGCGGCAAAAAAGTTGCATGCTCGGGATTACCGGGCAATTTCTGGAGCAGTCAGCCATGTCACCCCAGATCATGCCTTCCGACGACGACCTGCGGTCCAATCGCACCGACGATTCCCAGGCGCTTGCAGAAGACGTGCGGCTGCGCAACGACATCCGGCTGCTCGGGCGCATCCTCGGCGACACCGTGCGCGACCAGGAGGGCGCCGACGTGTTCGACCAGGTCGAGCGCATCCGGCAGACGTCGATCCGGTTTCATCGCGACAACGACATGCCGGCCCGGCGCGAACTCGAAATCATCCTCGACAGCATGTCGATCAGCCAGACCGTGCGCATCGTACGCGCCTTCAGCTATTTTTCGCACCTCGCCAATATCGCCGAAGATCACAACAACATCCGGCAGATGCGGGCACGCGCCAGCGCCGGCGGGGCGCCGCGTCCGGGAACGCTCGCGCTGACGCTGTCGCATGCACGTGCGGCCGGCGTCAGTGCCGCCGAACTGCGCGGGTTCTTTTCAAAGGCGCTGGTCAGCCCGGTTCTGACCGCCCATCCCACGGAAATTCGCCGCAAGAGCACCATCGACCGCGAAATGGAGATCGCGGGGTTGCTGGAGCGGCGCGAGCGGGTCCAGCTCACCCCTGAAGAAACCGGGGCGGACGACGAGCAGTTGCGCCGCGCGGTGCTGACGCTGTGGCAGACCAATCTGCTGCGCCGTACCAAGCTTACCGTGCTTGACGAGGTCACCAACGGGCTTTCGTTTTACGATTACACCTTCCTGCACGAGGTGCCCCGGCTGCATTGCGCGCTGGAGGATCGGCTGAACGAGGGCGATAGCGCCGCGCGCGGCGAGCTGGCGTCGTTCCTGCGGATGGGAAGCTGGATCGGCGGCGACCGCGACGGCAACCCGTTCGTGACGGCGGATGTGATGCGCGGATCGTTGCGCCTGCAGTCGAGCCGCGTGCTGCGCTTTTACCTGGAGGAACTGCACGTTCTCGGCTCCGAGCTGTCGCTGGCGGCGCATCTTGCCGATGTCTCGAAGGATTTGCGCGCGCTCGCGGAGCGCTCGCCCGATACCTCACCGCATCGAAGGGGCGAGCCATACCGGCTGGCGGTGTCCGGCATCTACGCGCGGCTGACCGCGACCGCCGCGAGGCTCGATGTGGAAACCACCCGGCAGCCGGTCGGCCAGGCCGCGGCCTACGCCAGTGTCGGGGAGTTCAAGACCGATCTCGATATTCTCCATCGCTCGCTGGTATCGAACAATTCGGGCGTGATCGCGCGCGGGCGGCTGCGGATGTTGCGCCGGGCGGTTGACTGCTTCGGCTTCCACCTTGCCAGCCTCGATATCAGGCAGAATTCAGACGTGCATGAACGGACGGTCGCGGAACTGATCGACGCGGCGACCCCCGGCATGTCCTATCTGGCGCTGAACGAAGAGGCGCGGATCGCGCTGCTCGCGAGCGAACTGCGCAATGCGCGGCCGCTGACGTCGTCGTTCGTGAAATACAGCCAGGAGACGCTGGACGAGCTCGCCGTCTTCCACGCGGTGGCCGAGGCGCACGCCAAATTCGGCGCCGACGTGATCTCCCAATGCATTATCTCGATGTGCAAGGGGATGTCCGACATGCTGGAGGTCGCGGTGCTGCTGAAGGAGGCGGGCCTCGTCGACCCCTCCGGACGCAGTGCCGTCAACATCGTGCCGCTGTTCGAGACCATCGAGGACCTGCAGGCGTCGAGCGGCATCATGGACGGGATGCTGTCGCTGCACGAATACCGCAGACTGGTGGATGGCCGCGGCGCGGTCCAGGAAGTGATGCTCGGTTATTCCGACAGCAACAAGGATGGCGGCTTTGTCACCTCGGGCTGGGAACTCTACAAGGCCGAGATCGGCCTGATCGAAGTGTTCGCGCGACATCATGTGCGATTGCGGCTGTTTCACGGTCGCGGCGGCTCGGTCGGCCGCGGCGGCGGACCGAGCTATGACGCCATTGTTGCGCAGCCCGGCGGCGCGGTGAACGGCCAGATCCGCATCACCGAGCAGGGCGAAATCATTTCCAGCAAATATTCCAACCCCGAGGTCGGCCGCAGCAACCTGGAGATTCTCGCCGCGGCCACGCTGGAGGCGAGCCTGCTGCATCCGCGCCAGCCGGCGCCGAAGCGCGAATATCTCACCGCGATGGACCGGATATC
>DATANB010000108.1:0-57118 GCA_036266415.1 Bradyrhizobium sp.
CCGCACGCGAATGGTTTTAACGGTTTCCTTCGTGATCTCCCCGGTGATCGGGCTTTCTTGTCACCGTCGCCCTTGCGAAGCTTGCTTCTCAAGAACTTGACGTCAGCGTCGAGACGTCAGGACCACACGACTTCGCCGTCCGCATCAGCACCGCTCGTCTTGGCGCGTCCGCGTCCACCGCATCCCGCCCCGCGTTTCGCGACGATCATGATACGCCCCTCGGTGGGGCGGGACGGCTGACGTTTTACACCTGATTTGGGTTTCGGAAAAACAGAAATATTTTTGCAAATGGGGCTGGACACCATCATCGCCGCTGCGCCCGACGGGCAAATCACTTGTCGCGCAGCAGGCTCGAAATCTTCGGCCAGCGCGCGATAATACAGGGCCTTGGTCGAATGGGCCGATCCTGTCTGCGCCGCCGAGGTCGACTAACGTGCGCGCGCCACTGCGACGTGCGCGGTGAAAAATTTTCGCGCACGAAGATGCGATTAATCGCGGCGCCGCCGGGCGCGAGATGGATCTCACCGGCGCGTCTGCGCGGGACGCGGGGATATTGAAGCCTTCCGTGCGATCACAAAGGCTCGCCACGGGATCAAAGCGGGTGTGTCGTGGCAACAGCACGTTGTGCGCGAGCACTGCGACAATCGCCTGCAAAACGGTGAAGGCAAAATCCTGAAACGCAACATCGCGCCGCGCCGACATCAGGTGTCTGCACCGATACCGCGGTCATGACGACCACGTCTTCACGCACGTCCATGCGAGGCTCAAAAACAATCGTTCATTAACCATATTAAGCCACAGTGCACGTTGTTCAGATTGTTGCTGTTTTTGCTCTCTCGGTGGCTGCGGAATGATCGCCATGACACGAAAAAAAGGCCCCTCTGTCGCTTTTGATGTGGTGACGTCATTTATCGTATCGCCGGCCTGTCGCCGAATAGTTGCGCAAGCCGGAACGGCCACCTTCGATCTCACGCCCGGATTACCCACACCAGCTGCTGAATGATTACTCCAGCGTGCCTGGAGGCACGAACGCACCTACGACGAGTGTCATGACGATCATAATTTAATACGGCCTCCGTAACAGTCCTATCCCGCCGTTTTGTTGTGTCTGCGTAATCCAAAACCAATCGAACCGCATTCAGGCAATTCGTACGGGTACAACATGATTCTCTCGCGCGCCGTCCTGGCAGCATTATTTCTGGCGCCACTGTTTTCGACGGGCATCGCTTCCGCCGCGCAGCTTCGCGTCGAGCCCGTCTCGCTGGAGCTCGATGCGCCCGCGGCGGCGGGCATCCTGACACTCCGCAACGATGACGATGTCGAGGTTACGGCGCAGACCAGGGTGTTCCGCTGGTCGCAGTCCGCCGGAAAAGAGACGCTGGAGCCGACCACCGATGTGGTCGCGAGTCCGCCGACGGTGAAACTCAGGCCGCATGCCGATTACGTCGTTCGTGTCGTTCGCGTCACGAAGCAGCCGGTTCAGGGGGAAGAAAGCTATCGCGTCATCGTTGACCAGATCCCGCAACCGCCGAAGCAAATGGTGCGCGCCATCAATCTGCTGGTCCGTCAATCGATTCCGGTTTTCTTTCGTGCGCGACAGCTCTCTGCCGCAGCCGTGTCGTGGTCGCTCGCCTACGAGGGTGACAAGCTGGTCGTGACGGCCCGCAATGAGGGAGAAGAACGATTGCGGATCGCCTCGCTGCAGCTACGCAATAGCGCCGGACAAACAATCTATTTCGGCGGCGGACTCGTTGGCTATGCCCTGGGTCGGTCATCCATGAGTTGGGTTGCGCCAGGCAACGTTCGTAACTTCGACTCCGGCGGTCCGGTTTCGATCTCCGCGGTGAGTGACAAGGGGCGGATCAATGCCACGGCTCCCGCGCCTGTTCGGCGCTAAGGCGCTTCTCCCTCTCGTCCTTGTGCAGCTGGCGATGTTCGGAGGCACCGGTTGCCTCCGCGCGGCCGAAGATCTGAAGAATCTTCAGCTCGAGGTGATTATCAACGGCATTCCCAGCAAGGCCATTGGAAGTTTCACGCAGTTCGCCGACGGCCGTTTGGCGGCAACCCCGCACGAGCTTGGAGAACTCGGGATCGACGCGGGCGGGCGGCGGTTTGCCAACGAGCTGGTGCAGCTCGACGAGATTCCGAGCCTTCGCTATCAGTACGAGGAGCGCACGCAGAAGATCGCGATCACGATCGACAATTCGCAGCGCAAGGGCCGGAACTATGATTTGCGGGCGGGCTCGTCGGCAAACTTGCCGCCGACGCCGGCAGCGTTTGGCGGTGTCCTCAACTATGATCTGTTGAGCGCCACCCCCAGTTTTCAGCAAACAAGCTCCTTTTCTTTCGCGGGCACCTCGCTGACGCTCGACGCGCGCGCGTTTTCCCCTTACGGAACCTTTAATCAATCCGCGATCGTTCGCGCGATTGCCGGTCAGAACGCCGAGGCGCTCCGGCTCGACACCACCTATCGGTATTCCGACCCGGAGAGATTGATCACTTACCGCGCCGGCGACGAAATCACCGGCGGATTGGGTTGGACGCGCTCGATCCGGATCGGCGGATTGCAGGCGCAGCGGAATTTTCTGCTGCGGCCCGATCTCGTGACGGTACCGCTTCCCTTGCTCGGCGGCACCGCGGCGGTTCCGTCGACCGTCGATCTCTACATCAACAACATCAAGACTTTTTCGCAGGATGTCGGAGCCGGGCCGTTCAGCCTGTCGAATGTGCCGATGGTTTCGGGCTCGGGCAACGCGAGCCTCGTGGTGCGCGATGCCGCGGGGCACGTGACGACGTCGACGCAGCCGTTCTACGCTTCGCCAAGCTTGCTGGCGCCGGAACTGATGAGCTTTTCGGTGGAGGCCGGGCTTCCGCGCCTGTCCTACGGATCGTTCGATGACAGCTACCTGAATTCACCGGTCGGCTCGGCGACGCTGCGAAGGGGAATTTTCGACGGATTGACGCTTGAGGCCCACGCCGAGGGCGGCAGCGGACTGCTCAATGGCGGCGTCGGGGCGGTATTTCTCACCGGGACGGTTGGCGTCGCCTCCGCGGCGCTTGCCGCGAGCACCCAGTCCGGCAACACCGGAATCCAGACCTATCTGAGTTATGAAACGCGTATTCGCGGCGTCAACATCTCCATGAGCTCGCAGCGCACCTTCAGCAGCTACGACGATCTCGCCTCGGTGACGGCGCGATTCCAGAATTCAGCAATAGGGCTGGTGCAAAACAGTTTCGGCTTCCTGAGTTTCGCCACGCCGCTACCCAGCACTACATTTTCCTACCTGAACAGCAAACCGCCGCACGCGCTCGATCGCATCACCGTTGGCATGCCAATGCCGTTCGACAACAAATCGAGCATCAGCGCGAGCTTCATTCACCTGAGCGATGCAATCGGCAACGTCTCCAATATCGTTACCGGGTCATGGTCGCGAACGTTGCCTTACAAGGCTTCGTTCTTCGCAACGGTGTTCACCGATCTCAGCAACCGGAGGAATACCGGCGTCTTTGCCGGCCTGACCTATCCATTCAGCGACTCGGTGTCGCTGTCGTCGTCGGTTTCCGGCGGACAGGGTGGTACGGTAGCCAGCGTCGAGGCAGTCAAGCCGCTTGGTCCGGCACCGGGCAGCTATGGATGGCGCGTCCACGACTCGGAAGGAACCGCCGCTTACCGGGAGGCATCGGTAGCCTATCGCTCCGACTACGCGCGCATTCAGGCCGGCGTGAGCCAGAACCAGACCGACAGCCGTGGAATGGTTGAAGTCGAAGGCGCGGCGGTGATGATGGGGGGCGGCGTCTTCCTCTCAAATCGGATCGACGATGCGTTCGCGGTGGTTCAAGCGGGCGCCCCCAACGTCCAGGTCTACAATGAAAATCGCCCGATCGGGATCACGGACTCAAGGGGTCTCCTGCTGGTGCCGACGCTGCGCTCCTATGAGAGCAACAAGATCGCCATCGATCCGACCAGCCTGCCGGTCGATGTCTCCGTCGACAGCACGCGCGAAATCGTGGCGCCGACGGACCGGTCGGGCGTGTTGGTCAAATTCGGCGTCCGTACCGACACGACATCGGCGCTGGTGGTGTTGAAGCGGCCCGACGGAAGCGTGATTCCCGCGGGCACCAGCGGTCACCTCGAGGGTGGAGAGGATTTTGTCGTCGGGTATGATGGCCAGGCCTATATCGGCAAGCTGACCGATTCGAACACCGTTCGGATTGACCTTTCCGGTGAAGCTTGTGTCGCCAGCTTCTACTTCACGCCGCGGCCGGGCGAGCAGGTGCTGATCTCGCCGGTGGTCTGCCAATGAGTAAACACGGCGCGAAGAGCGGGTCAGAATGTGAAAGTGATAAGGACCGTGTCGGTATAGGTTCCCGGCGCCTGGCTCGTCTGCGGCGGCACGCGCCCGTAGACCGTGATCGTCTGGGTCGAACCCGTCCCGGTTCCGGTGATGCAGGTGCCGGCGCCTCCGGTGCACGACGTTGTCGACGTCGTCGAGGTCCAGGCCGAGCTGCGGCCGGAATCGGTATAGAGGTTGTAGTTGATGAAATTCGCCGCGCCCTGCTTCATGCGCCGTTGGCTACCGGACGCATTGCTGCCGTTGTCCATCCCGATCGAATAGGGCATGGAAACATTGCATTGGGCGCTGATCGTGGCTGTCGCATCGAGGTTGCTGGTCAAAAGCGACGTCGTGCCGAAATCCATGGTCGTGGCGCTCACGTTGCAATTGCCGACGACGGTGGCGGTGGCCGACGTCGATGTGCTTGTTGTCTGAGTACCCGTCGGACACGCAATCCCCGCGATATCGTCGTAGCGAATAAAAGGATTGGCCGTAAAGGTTGAGGAATATGAGCCGAGGGCAAGGGACTGTTGGGAGCCGAAAAACCTGCCGTAGACTGTCACGCTGGCGCCGCCGTTGTGGGGGACATCAAGCTGAACGCCAGCCGTGTCGTAACCGGTTTGCCAGGATCCCCACAGGGTTGTGCGCGCCGAATCCGTGTAGAGGTCAAATCGAGCGTTGTTGGATGCAGGTCCGGTGAGCAGACGGCTGGTGGCGTCATTGGCCGAGCCCGCGCCGATACTGATGCAGACTCGTTCGCCGCCTGCTCCGCCGGAACCGCCCGAGCAATTCACGGTAATGGTGGATGTGGTATCGACCGCGGCGCCATTGAGGACGCTGACACTGCCGAAGGCCATCGTGGGCATGCTCACGGTGCATACCGGAGAAGCTGCCTCCGCGCCTGTTTCGAAAGCCAGAAGCAGCGCGAGGCCGGAGAACGCCGAAGCCCGCAACCGATGTGCGTGGTCGCGATGATGTGAGCGACGACGACCGCGCGGTATGTAAAGCGCAAACAGACGTATCATTATCTTGAATGTTCAGTATTGCGCCGATGCCTTCCGGGCGCGTGGCCATCCGACCGGAATCAAAAACCTGCGGTCGGCAGAGTGTCACGGGCGTAGCTTGAGATCAAGGCGCTGAAACAACCTGGCGGAAGAAGCTGTCGCCGGCGGGAGAGCCGGGAGCAGCACCAATGTGTCAGCAACCGCTGACGAGGCGCTGCAAAACTAGGGGCCGACACCGCACTCAATATGTGACCGTCATGGTCACAGTATCGGTGTAGGAACCCGGCGTGGGTGCCGTGCCAAGCGCGGGCACGCGTCCATACACGCTGATGGATTGCGCGGATCCGTTGCCGGTTCCGAGAAAGCAGGAATTCGCGGAGGTGCAAGCGGTGCTTGAAGACGCCGTGGTCCAGGCGTTGGTGCGCGCGGAATCGGTATAGATGGCGTAACCGATATAATTGGCAGTCGCGCCCTGCCTCATCCTGCGGGTCGAGGAAAAGTTGGCGCCATTGTCCAGCCCGATCGAATAGGGCGTGGTGTTGGTGCAGGTCACGGAAAGCGTCGTCGTCGCATCGATCAGCGTAGCCAGCAGCGTGGCGTTGCCGAAGTCGAGCGTCGCGGCATTGATGGTGCAACTCGCCGTGACGGTGAGCTGGACCGCCATATTGGCGGTAGCGGTCGCCGCCTGAACGATAGTGCTGCCGGATGCCGCAAAGGCGATCGACGCCGAGACGATAGTCAACAGCCTGGCAACGGCCCGAATGCGGCGCGTCAAATGAATCAGGCTGTCAAATGCGGCCCTCGGGCAGGTCATATTGTATTCCGAATACCGTGCAGCTTCTGAAAAGGAATGGCATGCGTTACTCGGTACTCAAATACACAATACTCAGTACCCAATACTCAATACGTGACCGTCATGGTCACGGTATCGGTATAGACGCCAGGTGCGGGCCCCGTTCCAAGCGCGGGGACCCGTCCATAGACGGTAATCGATTGCGCGGACCCGTTGCCGGTTCCCAGAAAGCAGGAGTTCGCGGCGGTGCAAGTGGTGCTCGAAGACGCGGTCGTCCAGGGATTGGTGCGGGCGGAATCGGTATAGATGGCGTAACCGATAAAATTGCCCGAGGCCCCCTGCTGCATCCGGCGGGTTGCGGAAAAGTTAACGCCGTTGTCCATCCCGATGGAGTAGGGCGTGGTGTTGGTGCAGGTCACGGAAAGCGTTGTCGTCGCATCGATCAGCGTCGCCAGCAGACTGGTGCTGCCGAAGTCGAGCGTCGCGGCATTGATGGTGCAACTGGCCGTGACGTTGATCTGGACCGTCAAATTGGCGGTTGCGGTCGCGGCGTGGACGACGGTGCTGCCGGATACGGCAATGGCGGTGGTCGCCGAGACGATGGTCAGTAGCCTGGCAACGGTTCGAATGCGACGCGTCAAATGAATCAGGCTGTCAAATGTGGCCCTCAGGCAGGTCATGTCTATATTCCGTACGCTGTGCAGCTTTCAAAAGAGATCGCTGCGTGAACAAGTATCAATGTGACTATTTACCAATTTCATTAATGCCCGATTAACCCTGATTTTGCTGGGGTTGCGGTGTTTTCATCCGGAAGTAGATTGCGTCGGGATCGCACAACTTGACCGACTGGAATCAGAACGGGCCGTTCGCTTCGCTCCACGCAATGACGTGACGGATCACGCCGCGCGCCTGAGGTCGTCGGCGAGCGCGCGGTACGACAAGGCTTCGGCCAGATGCAGCCGGCCGATCTTGTCCGCGCCGTCGAGATCGGCGAGCGTGCGCGCGACGCGCAGCACGCGATGATAGCCGCGCGCCGACAGCCGCATGGCCTCGGAGGCGTCGCGCAGCAGTTTTGTTCCCTGCGCATCGGGCTGCGCGATGGTCTCCAGCACCGAGGCCGGCGCTTCCGCATTGGTGCGGACGCCGGGCAATCCGATCGCGGCGTAACGTGTGAGCTGGATGTCGCGCGCCGCGGCGACGCGTGCGGCCACTTCGACTGAGCCTTCCGCCGATGGAGGCAGGATCAGATCGGAGGCAGCCACCGCGGGCACCTCGATGCGCAGATCGATGCGGTCCATCAGGGGACCGGAGATGCGCGCCTGATAATCGGCCGTGCAGCGGTCGATCCGTCCGCGCTTGCAGGAAAAACCGGGCTCATAGGCGTGGCCGCAGCGGCAGGGGTTCATCGCAGCCACCAGCATGAAGCGCGCCGGATAGGTGACGCGATGGTTGGCGCGGGAGACCGCGACCTCGCCGTTCTCCAGCGGCTGGCGCAGCGAATCCAGCACGCGCGGATCGAACTCCGGCAGCTCGTCGAGAAACAGCACGCCCTGATGCGCCAGCGAGATCTCGCCGGGCTTCGCGCGCATGCCGCCGCCGGTGAGCGCGGCCATGCTGGCGGAATGATGGGGGCTGCGGAACGGCCGTCGCGCCGTCAGCGCGCCGTCCCTGATTTCGCCGGCGACGGAGGCGATCATGGAGACCTCCAAAAGCTCGGACGGCGACAGCGGCGGCAGGATCGATGGGAGTCGTGCCGCCAGCATCGACTTGCCGGCGCCGGGCGAGCCGATCATCAGCAGATGATGTCCGCCGGCCGCCGCGATCTCGAGCGCGCGTTTGGCGCTCTCCTGGCCCTTGATGTCGCGCAGGTCGAGCAGATTGGTTTCGGCTTCGTGCACCCTTGCTTGCGGCCGCGACAGCACCTGCGTGCCTTTAAAGTGGTTGGCGATCTGGATCAGCGAATTCGCCGCCACGATCTGGATATCGGGGCTTGCCCACGCCGCCTCCGCGCCGCAAGAGGCGGGACAGATCAGGCCCTCGTCGCGCGCGTTCGCCCCGATCGCCGCCGGCAACACGCCCGCCACGGCGGCGATCGAGCCGTCGAGCCCGAGTTCGCCGAGCACGGTGAAGCCGGAAAGCGCATCCGGCGGAATGGCGCCGATCGCCGCCATCAGGCCGAGCGCGATGGGGAGATCGTAATGACTGCCTTCCTTGGGCAGGTCGGCGGGCGCGAGATTGACGGTGATTCGGCGCGCGGGCAGCGCGAGGCCAGAGGCGATCAACGCCGAGCGGACCCGCTCTCTCGCTTCCGACACCGCCTTGTCGGGCAGGCCGACGATGGCGAAGGCGGGCAGGCCGGGCGCGACCTGCACCTGCACGTCGACGCTGCGGGCCTCGATTCCCTCAAAGGCTACGGTGGAAACCCGCTGGACCATGCTGCCCCTCGCTTGCGCAATCGAAGGTAGCGGAAGGTGGGGGCGAAGGCAAGAACATTAGGGGAACGGAGGCGGCCTACCCACCGCGGGGCTCGCGCTGACGGTCCAGGCCGAGACCTGGCCCTTCAGGGCTGTTTGACCCGCTTCTTCTCGATCACATCCCAGATCTGCGCCGCGATATCAGGCCCGCCCAATCGCGCGATGGCGCGGATGCCGGTCGGCGACGTCACGTTGATCTCCGTAAGATAGCCGTCGATGACGTCGATGCCGACGAACAACAGCCCGCGTTCGCGCAAGGCCGGGCCCAGCGCTTCGCAGATCTCGCGCTCGCGCGCCGTGAGGTCGGTGGCCTGCGCCGCGCCCCCGCGCACCATGTTGGAGCGCAAATCATCCGCGGCCGGCACCCGGTTGACGGCGCCGGCGAACTGGCCGTCGACCAGGATGATGCGCTTGTCGCCGTGCTTGACCTCGGCAATGAAGCGCTGGGTCACCCAGGCCTCCTTGAACGTCACCGAAAACATGTCGAACAGCGAACCGAAATTCATGTCCTGAGGCATCACGCGAAATACCGCGGCGCCGCCATGGCCGTGCAGCGGTTTCATCACCACCGCGCCGTGCTGGTCGCGGAAGGCGTTGATCTCGTCGAGGTCGCGCGAGATCAACGTCGGCGGCATCAGCTGCGGAAAATCCATCACGAAGATCTTTTCCGGCGCGTTTCGCACGCTGGCCGGATCGTTCACCACCAGCGTTTTGGGGTGAATCCGTTCCAGAAAATGCGTCGAGGTGATGTAGGCGAGATCGAACGGCGGGTCCTGCCGCAGCAGGATGACGTCGAACGCCGAAAGCGGCGCGCGCCGGGGCTCTCCCAGCGTGAAATGATCGCTGGTCTCGTCGCGCACGCTGAGGGCCTGCACCGGCGCCACCAGCTCATCGCCCTTCAGCGACAGCTTGTCGGGCGTGTAATAGGACAGGGCGTGGCCGCGCTTTTGCGCTTCCAGCAGCAGCGCGAAGGTCGAATCGCCTGATATGTTGATGCGTTCGATGGGGTCCATCTGGACGGCGACGTTCAATTTCATTTCGGGAGTCCCGCGAGTTTGTCGTTGGGAAGGAAGTTCAGGTGCTGGCGTCGAACGCCGCCAATAGATGGCGCGGTAAGCGCCGCGGCGCAATCAGCATGGCGTCGAAGCGGATTTCAAATTCGGCATGCTCGGGATGCGCCATCAGCCAGGCTTGCGCGGCCTCGATGATGCGCGCCTGCTGGCGCGCCGTCACCGCATAGGCGGCGTCATCGAGGCTGGCGCGGGCCTTGACCTCGATAAAGGCGAGCAGACTGCGCTTGCGCGCCACGATGTCGATCTCGCCATAGGGCGTGCGAAAACGCTTCGCCAGGATGCGATAGCCCTTCGCCATCAGAAAAGCGGCGGCGCGGCTCTCGGCGGACAGCCCGGTTCGAAACGCGGCGACGCGCGTGGGCGAGGCGAGTTTTCCGAGCTTGTCCGATGGTGCGGCGCCGTCACTCTTCGCCATGATCGCCCTTCGCCTCCCTGGCGAGCTCGAGCGCGCGGGCATAGATCTCGCGGCGCGGTCGCCCCGACAGCTTCACCGCGTGCGCCACCGCGTCCTTCACGCTGTCGCGCAGGAGCGAGGCGCGCAAGAGATCGTCCACCTCGTCCTTTGCCATGGTTTGCGCGCCGGCCGGCGGCGGACCGATCACCAGCACGAATTCGCCGCGGGTCTCCATCGCGTCGGCTGTCGGCGCCAGTTCGGAAAGCAGCCCGCGCGTAACCTCTTCATGCATCTTTGTCAGTTCGCGGCAGATGGCGGCATCGCGGCCGCCCATGATCTGGGAGAGATCGCGCAGCGTCTCCTGCACGCGGTTGCCGGATTCGAACATCACAAGCGTCGCGTCGACTAGCGAAAGCTCGGCAAGCCGCGCGCGGCGCGCGGCTTGTTTCGGCGGCAGAAACCCCTCGAAGAAAAACCGGTCGGTGGGCAGCCCCGCCACCGACAGCGCCGACAGTACCGAGGAAGCGCCCGGCAGCGCGATGACGGCAAAGCCCGCGGCGCAGACCTCGCGCACCAGCTTGTAGCCGGGATCGGAAATCAGCGGCGTGCCGGCATCGGAGACCAGCGCGACCGAGCCGCCCTGCGCCAGCCTTTCCAGGATCTTCGGGCGCGCCACAGCCGCGTTGTGCTCGTGATAGGGTTTGAGCTGCGCGGTGATGGCGTAGCGCTCGGTCAGCCGGCGGGTGATGCGGGTATCCTCGCAGGCGATGATGTCGACCCCGGCCAGCGTTGCCAGGGCCCGCAAGGTGATGTCGCCGAGATTGCCGATCGGGGTCGCCACCAGGTGCAGGCCGGGAACCGCCTTCGGCGCGGTCTGGACATGGCCCCCCAGCAGGAACGTCCGGGACGAAGTTCCCGGCAGGCCTTCAGTTGTATTTAAGGAAGCAGCTTTTGCGCGCATAATCCCAATCTAGAGGGAACACGGCGCTTGCGCCACGTGGCTTGCGCCGGGGAATTCCGTGCCACTCAACGCTGGGGGAACCGGGGCCTGCGGACCGGGCCCGGCGCCAACGGGCCCCCAATCCCTGCGTTTTGGTTAATGATTGTTTTGGTTAACTATTCGCCGACACTATATCTGAATCCGCCCTCCTGCTCGGTTGGGAGGTCGAGGTCCTGGCCGATTACGGTCGGTCAAGAGAAGAGATGCGATGGTGGGGCCGCGTAAACCCAGAACGCTGCAGCCTTCCGGGGCGACCCGGCGGACGGCGGTTGGCTTGATTCTTGGGGCGCCCCTGCTCGGGGCCTGCTCCGGCGTGCAGCAGAGCCTCGGCTCGTTCTCCAATCCGTTCAGTTCGCAGCCCGACGCCGGCCCTGTGGGACCAACGCAACAGCCACTCGCGGTCGGCACCGGCCAGGTCAAGGTCGGATTGCTGCTGCCGCTGTCGGCCGCCGGCAATGCCGGCGTCGCGGCGCAGTCGATGAAGAACGCCGCCGAGATGGCGCTGGCTGAATTCCAGAATCCAAATATTCAGCTTCTGATCAAGGATGACGGCGGCAATCCGCAAGGCGCGAGCCAGGGAACGCAGCAGGCGCTCGACGAAGGTGCGGAGATCATCCTGGGCCCGTTGTTCGCGCTGTCGGTGCCGGCGACCGCGCAACTGGCGCGCGGGCGCGGCGTATCGGTCATCGCGTTCTCGACCGATTCGAGCGTGGCCGGTCGCGGCGTCTATCTCTTGAGCTTCCTGCCGGAGTCCGACGTCAACCGGATCGTCGAATACTCGGCCAGCATCGGCAAGCGATCCTTCGCGGCGCTGTTGCCTGAGAATGCCTACGGCAATGTGGTGGAGGCGACCTTCAAGCAGGCGGTGGGCCGCCGCGGCGGGCGCATCGTCGCGTTCGAAAAATACGGCGCCGACCGCGCGACGCCGGCACGGACGGTCGCGCAGGGGCTCGGCACCGCGGATGCGCTTTTTATCGCCGATGACGGCGACTCGGTGGTGGCGGTGGCCGACGCACTGACCGCGGCCGGAGCTAATCTGAAAAACATCCAATTGCTCGGCACCGGGCTGTGGGACAATCCGCGTGTTTACGCGAGCCCGGCGCTGCAGGGCGGCCTCTATGCCGCGCCGGATCCTTCGGGCTTTCGCAGCTTCTCGGGCCGCTACCGCGGCAAATTCGGTGCCGACCCGGTTCGCACCGCGACGCTGGCCTATGATGCGGTGGCGCTGGTGGCCGCATTGGCGAGAACGCAGGGGCCGCAGCGCTTTTCGACCGAGGTGCTGACCAATCCATCCGGCTTTGCCGGCATCGACGGCCTGTTCCGCTTTCGTCCCGACGGCACCAACGAGCGCGGGCTGGCCGTCATGCGGGTGGGGTCGGGCGCCAGCACGCTGGTCGCGGGTTCGCCGAAGAGTTTTGGCGCGTAGACTACGCGGCCAGATCCGCAACCACCGCATCGAGCACCGGAAAGCCGGCCGGCGTGACTCGCAGCCGCCCGTTTTCATCGACGACGATGGCGCCTTGCTCGCGCAGCACCGCGATCCGGCGCGGATCGAGCGCGCGGCCCGATAACGCCGCATAGCGGGCTGGATCGATGCCCTCGGCGAGCCGCAATCCCATCAGCAGGAATTCATCGGCGCGCTCTTCGCTGTTGAGGCGATCGTCGGTGACGACGCCGTGGCCATTGGCCTCGACCCGCATCAGCCACGCCTCGGGGCGCTTTTCGGTTGATATCGCATGCCTGACGCCATCGATATCCAGCCGTCCATGCGCGCCCGGACCTGTGCCGGCATATTCCTCGCCGCGCCAGTAAACCAGATTGTGCCGGCATTCCGCGCCCGGTTGCGCGTGATTGGAAATCTCGTAAGCCGGCAGGCCATGGCTGCCGCAGACTTCCTGCGTGACGTCGTACAGCGCGCGCGCGACCGCCTCGTCCGGCGTGTTCAGTTTGCCCGCGGCATGCAAGCCGAAGAACGGCGTGCCCTCCTCGATTGTCAGCTGATACAGCGACAGGTGCTCGGCCGCTTCCGAGATCGCGAGTTTCAACTCCTCGGCCCACATCGCCGGCGTCTGATCGGGGCGGGCGTAGATCAGGTCGAACGAGTAACGCTCGAACGCGGTTCGCGCGATCGCCACCGCATCCAGCGCCTCGCGCGCGGTATGCAGGCGTCCCAGCGCCTTCAGCGAGGCGTCGTCCAGCGCCTGCACCCCGAGCGAAACCCGGTTGACGCCGGCCGAGCGGTAGCCGGCAAAGCGCGTCGCCTCGACGCTGGTCGGGTTGGCCTCGAGCGTGACTTCCGCATCCGATGCCACGCGCCAGTGCTTGCCAATCGCGTCCAGAATGGAGCCCACGGTTTGCGGCCGCATCAATGACGGCGTGCCGCCGCCGAGAAAAATCGACGATACCTCGCGGCCCGGCGCGCGCGCGGCCGATGTCTCGATCTCGCGGGCAAAGGCGCGCGCAAAGCGCTGTTCGTCGACCGGCGCGTGCCGGACATGGCTGTTGAAATCGCAATAGGGACATTTCGACAGGCAGAACGGCCAGTGCACGTAGACGCCGAACGCAGCTTTTTTCCCCGCGGCGCTAGTCAAGGCAGATCTCCGCCAGTTTTACAAAGGCGCGGGCGCGATGCGACAGCCCGAGCCCTAGCGGCGGCAGGCCATGCTTCTCGATCGAGGTCATTTCGCCGAAGGTGCGCGTGTGGCCGTCGGGCATGAACATCGGATCGTAGCCGAAGCCGGCGGTGCCGCGCGGCGGCCACACCAGCGTGCCCCGCGCCTGCGCCGCGACTTCCTCGAGGTGATCGTCGGGCCAGGCGACGCATAAGGCGGAAACGAACTGCGCCCTGCGCTGCGCCGGCTGCGTTGCGCCACGCTCCTGCAGCAGGCGTTCGATCCGGGTCATCGCTGCGTTAAAGTCCTTGTTTTCGCCGGCCCAGCGCGCCGAGAAAATTCCGGGGGCGCCATCGAGCGCGTCGACCGCCAACCCCGAATCGTCGGCGAAGGCCGGCAGTCTTGCCGATCTCGCCGCCGCGACGGCTTTGATCCGGGCGTTGGCACAGAACGTGTCGCCGGTCTCGTCGGGCTCGTCCAGGCCAAGCTCGCCCGCCGAGACCGCCTCGACGCCGTGCGGCGTCAGCAATTCGCGCATCTCGGCGAGCTTGCCGGGATTGTGGGTCGCGATCACGAGCTTGCCTTGGATTCGACGGTGCATGGGTTCACTAGTCTATGCCACGGCCATTTTTTGCAAGTCCACCAGTCGCGCAACTCCCTTTCGCGCCAGCGCCATCAGCGCCAGAAATTCGTCTTGCGAGAACGGGGTCTTTTCCGCGGTGCCCTGCACCTCGATGATGCGTCCGTCGCCGGTCATGACAAAATTGGCGTCGGTATCGGCCTCCGAATCCTCGGCGTAATCGAGGTCGAGCACCGGAGTGCCGTTATAGATGCCGCAGGAGATCGCGGCCACGTTGTCGCGCAGCACGTTGGTCTTGATCATGTTGCGGGCCTTCATCCAGCCGATGCAGTCGGCAAGCGCGACCCAGGCGCCGGTGATCGAGGCGGTGCGAGTGCCGCCGTCGGCCTGCAGCACGTCGCAGTCCACCGTAATCTGGCGCTCGCCGAGCGCTTCGAGGTCGATCGTCGCGCGCAAGCTGCGGCCGATCAGGCGCTGGATCTCGACGGTGCGGCCATTCTGCTTGCCGGCGGAAGCCTCGCGGCGGGTACGCTCCAGCGTTGCCCGCGGCAGCATGCCGTACTCGGCCGTGACCCAGCCGCGGCCCTGGCCCTTGAGCCACGGCGGCAGCCGTTCTTCCAGGGTGGCGGTGACCAGCACATGGGTGTCGCCGAATTTAACCATGCAGGAGCCCTCGGCATATTTGACCACGCCGCGTTCCAGCGACACGGCGCGCAGTTCATCCGGCGCACGGCGGCTTGGGCGCATGGAAAATCCTCCAATAATTCGGCAAAAAGGCCATAGCTCGCGGTGCTTGTAGGTGGGGGAAGCCGCAGCGGCAAGGCCTTTGGCGGCCTGCCGGAACCCATTGTCCGCTTGTAACCCACCCGCGAGATGGACAGATTAGGGCCAGGTGGAAGCGCGACGGGAGAATCCGGTTTTTGCGTCGGAGCGCGCTTCAAATATCGGATGGCGCGTGATCTTATCGCCAAACAGCTCACGCTTTGGCGGATCATGCGCCGGGAGTATGTCTTGTGGCCCATCACGATCCCCTCGGTCTGATCGCGCCGACAGCCGGGCTCGCCCAGCTCAACGAGCGCTCGCGGGACATCTTTCGTCAAATCGTGGAGAGTTATCTTGCGACCGGCGATCCCGTGGGTTCGCGCAACATCTCACGCCTGATCGCGGTGCCGCTGTCGCCGGCCTCGGTGCGCAACGTGATGGCCGATCTCGAGCAGCTTGGCCTGATCTACGCGCCGCATACCTCGGCCGGCCGGCTGCCGACCGAGTTCGGCCTGCGCTTCTTCGTCGACGCCTTGATGCAGGTCGGCGACCTCACCGAACCGGAGCGGCAGTCGATTCAGAGCCAGCTTGCTTCGGTCGGCAAGGCGCAGTCGGTCGAAGCCGCCCTCGGCGAGGCGCTGACGCGGCTGTCAGGCCTGACCCGGGCGGCGGCGGTGGTGCTGACGGCAAAATCCAATTCGCGGCTCAAGCATATCGAATTCGTGCGGCTGGAGCCGGAGCGTGCGCTGGCGGTGCTGGTCGGCGAGGACGGCCAGGTCGAGAACCGCGTGTTGATGTTGCCGCCGGGGGTGCCCTCTTCCGCGCTCACCGAGGCCACCAATTTTCTCAATTCGCGGATTCGCGGCAGAACGCTGGCCGAAGCCCGCCTCGAACTTGAAACCGCGCTGACGCAGGATCGCGCCGAACTCGACCAATTGACGCAGAAGGTGATCGAAGCCGGGATCGCGGGATGGTCGGGCGGTGAAAACGACGACCGGCAGCTGATCGTGCGCGGTCACGCCAATCTGCTGGAAGATTTGCACGCGCTGGAAGATCTGGAGCGCGTCCGGCTGTTGTTCGACGATCTCGAGACCAAGCGCGGCGTCATCGATCTGCTGGGACGCGCGGAGCGCGCCGAAGGCGTGAGGATATTCATCGGATCGGAGAACAAGCTGTTTTCGCTGTCGGGCTCCTCCACGATCATCGCGCCCTACAGCGATGCCGCCGGTCATATTGTCGGTGTTCTCGGCGTGATCGGGCCGACGCGGCTTAACTATGCGAGGGTGATTCCGACGGTGGATTACGCCGCGCGGATCGTCAGCCGGATGCTGGGCGGATGACCCGGCGGATACGGTCGGTCTCGGTCTTTTCCGACGCGCTTTCTTCACTTGAACCGTCGCCGACCTGGCTTGAAAACGCCATCGCGCGCTTGATTTTCTGCGCCTAAAGCACGATATCGGCTCCCAGCACCCCCATTCATTCCAGATCACAGGCGATTTTTCGAGAGGACAGTTCATGACCGATCCCAACCGGCGGAACGATGAACCGGTGAACCCGGCGCAAGGACCGGAGCCCGTGGTATCCAAGCCGTACATCATGCCGGACGATCCCGAAGCGGGATCGGCGGAGGCGCTGGCGAAAGAAGCCGCGGAATCGCGCGACAAGATGCTGCGCACGCTGGCGGAAATGGAAAACCTGCGCAAGCGCACGGCGCGCGAGGTTGCCGATGCGCGAACCTACGGCATCTCCGGTTTCGCGCGCGACGTTCTCGATATCGCCGACAATCTGCAGCGCGCGCTCGATGCGGTTCCGGCCGAGGCGAAGGCTGCCGCCGATCCCGGCCTCAAGGCGCTGATCGAGGGTGTCGAGCTGACCGAGCGGTCGCTGCTCAACACGCTGGAGAAAAACGGCGTCAAGAAATTCGACCCGGCGGGCGAGAAATTCGATCCGAATTTTCAGCAGGCGATGTACGAGGTCCCCGATCCATCCGTCCCCGCTGGCACGGTGGTCCAGGTGGTGCAGGCCGGCTACACGATCGGCGATCGCGTGCTGCGGCCGGCGCTGGTCGCGGTTTCCAAAGGGGGCGCCAAGGCCGCGGCCAACGGCAACGAGCCCAACAACGCGGCCTGAGCGCCGTCCACCGGCTAGCCGCGCGGCTGAATCCCGTCGCGCACGGAGCGGAAGCGTGGAAACGCCTTCGGCCAAACGTCGCGCGGTGCGCTTGCGATGATGCGCAACGAGTTCTGGCCGCCGAAGCGCAGCCATTGCACCACGGTGACGGCGGTATTGTCCTTGCCGCTGGTGGCATCGATCCGCGTTTCATAGCCGGGCTGGCCGTCGATGCGGATCGGTTCGGACATCGTGATCCGCGCGTCGCGCACGCCGGGAATCGTGGTCGCGGCCTGTTGCGCGAAACGGCCGCGATCGTCGGGCTGCGCCGGCGCGGATCCGATCATGCCGATCACCATGAACGGTGCGGCCTCGAAGCCGGTTGTTTCATCGCCGTCAGCCAGGACGAGGGCGCCGGGCGCCAGCGTACGGACATTCCTGAAATCGCCGAGCTCGCCGATCTTGAACGGCATCAGTCCAAGCTGCTCCTCGACCGGAACTTCCTTGCGGATCACCGCCGAGGCAAACATCTGCCGCACGGCGTCGTCGGTATAGATTTTGCCGGCATTTTCGGGAATCTGCACGGCGACATAGCCGGAGAACGCGCCGCCCGGCAGGATCATCGAATAGCGCCGTACATTGCCCGCGGCATCCTTGGCGTTTTCCACGGTGTAGTAGGCAAGGCCGGCGGATGTCTCGATGCTCTCGGGCTTGATGCCCCCCGCGCCCGCCGGATTGGCCTTGAAGGCATTCATGACTTCGCCATAGGCCTCCGCCGGGAGCTCGGTCACCAATACTTTGACGCCATGGTCCTCGGTTTCGAATCCGACGAACGATTTTGCGCGGACGAGGCCGACCAGCGGCGTCATCCCGACCCGAACCCCCGGCGGGAAAACCGTGTCCGCGGCCCAGGCGGGGCAGGTGGCGGCGGCGAGCAGGGCAAGCACGGAGAAAAATCGAATGGGCTTCATGAAAATTCTACTGGATTGGTAATGAGGCCGTTCAATGGACGGCAGGCCGCCGCCCCTTGCCCGGGGCACAAGTTTCAGTGTCCGCTTTTAGCGGGTTTGAGGCCCAGGCAACAGGCCAGGCCGCGATTCCCCCCTGGCTGTCCCCGGCCGGGACCTTCGGTGTCTTTTGCCACGGCCCCGTTGCGGGAGCGGCTGCGTCTCGCCCGGCCCGGCCGGTCGGAAGCCGACACTATCTTTCACGGTCAAGGGTTTTCGTGGGCCAAGGTTGCGTCCCGGTCCTTGCAGGGCTGCACCCCTCTCCTATATGAGGCTCACCGTCGCAGTACCGCGAGTATTTGATCGTTTGGGGGTTTGGATTGGTGCGCCGTCAGGGCCCAGCCAGCCTGCCGCAAAAAGAAGGAAATGAGGACCATGGGAAAGGTCATTGGGATCGATCTCGGCACCACGAATTCGTGCGTCGCCGTAATGGATGGCAAGACGTCGAAAGTCATCGAGAACGCCGAGGGCATGCGCACGACGCCATCGATCGTCGCCTTTAGCGACGACGGCGAACGCCTCATCGGCCAGCCCGCCAAGCGCCAGGCGGTGACCAATCCCGAGCGAACCATCTTCGCGGTCAAGCGCCTGGTCGGCCGCCGCTATGACGACCCGATGGTCGAAAAAGACAAGAAGCTCGTCCCCTACAAGATCGTCAAGGCGTCCAATGGCGATGCCTGGGTCGAGGCCGACGGCAAGACCTACTCGCCCTCGCAGGTCTCCGCCTTCATCCTGCAGAAGATGAAGGAGACCGCGGAAGCCCATCTCGGCCAAAAGGTCGAACAGGCCGTCATCACCGTTCCCGCCTATTTCAACGACGCGCAACGTCAGGCCACCAAGGACGCCGGCAAGATCGCCGGTCTGGAAGTGCTGCGCATCATCAACGAGCCGACCGCGGCCGCGCTGGCTTACGGTCTCGACAAGACCAAGGCCGGCACCATCGCGGTGTACGATCTCGGCGGCGGCACCTTCGACATCTCGATCCTCGAAATCGGGGACGGCGTGTTCGAGGTGAAGTCGACCAATGGCGATACCTTCCTCGGCGGCGAGGACTTCGACATGCGGCTGGTCAGCTATCTGGCCGACGAGTTCCAGAAGGAGCAGGGCATCAACCTGCGCAACGACAAGCTGGCCTTGCAGCGCCTGAAGGAGGCCGCCGAAAAGGCCAAGATCGAATTGTCCTCGACCACGCAGACCGAAATCAACTTGCCGTTCATCACGGCCGATCAATCCGGGCCGAAGCATCTGACGATGAAATTGACGCGCGCCAAGTTCGAGGCGCTGGTCGATGATCTCGTCCAGAAGACCATCGAGCCCTGCCGCAAGGCGCTGAAGGACGCCGGCCTCACCGCCGGCGAGGTTGGCGAAGTGGTGCTGGTCGGCGGCATGACCCGCATGCCGAAGGTCCAGGAAGTGGTGAAGCAGCTGTTCGGCAAGGAGCCGCACAAGGGGGTCAATCCCGACGAAGTCGTGGCCATTGGTGCGGCGATCCAGGCCGGCGTGCTGCAGGGCGACGTCAA
This sequence comes from Bradyrhizobium sp., assembly GCA_036266415.1. Taxonomy (GTDB): domain Bacteria; phylum Pseudomonadota; class Alphaproteobacteria; order Rhizobiales; family Xanthobacteraceae; genus Bradyrhizobium. The sequence goes on from DATANB010000108.1 coordinate 19,663, forward strand.
GGACGTGCTGCTGCTCGACGTGACGCCGCTATCGCTCGGCATCGAAACGCTGGGCGGCGTGTTCACCCGCATCATCGATCGCAACACCACGATCCCGACCAAGAAGAGCCAGGTGTTCTCGACCGCCGAGGACAACCAGAACGCGGTCACGATCCGCGTCTTCCAGGGCGAGCGCGAAATGGCGGCCGACAACAAGGTTCTCGGCCAGTTCGATCTGATGGGCATTCCGCCCTCGCCGCGCGGCATGCCGCAAATCGAGGTGACCTTCGATATCGACGCCAATGGCATCGTCAACGTCTCGGCGAAGGACAAGGCAACCGGCAAGGAGCAGCAGATCCGGATCCAGGCCTCCGGCGGCCTGTCCGAAGCCGACATCCAGAAGATGGTCAAGGACGCCGAGGCCAATGCCGCCGAGGACAAGAAACGCCGGGCGGCGGTCGACGCCAAGAACCATGCCGACGCGCTGGTGCATTCCACCGAGAAGGCGCTGGCCGAGCACGGCGCCAAGGTGGAGGAGAGCGAGCGCCGCGCCATCGAGGACGCCGTCAGCGATTTGAAGGAAGCGCTGAAGGGCGACGACGCCGAGGCGATCACGGCCAAGACCAACACGTTGGCGCAGGCTTCCATGAAGCTCGGCGAGGCGATGTACAAACAGCAGGCCGAAAGCGATGCGGCCAAGGATGCCGCGAAGGACGACGTGGTCGACGCGGAGTTTACCGAGGTCGACGACGACAAGAACAACAAGAAGTCTGCTTAAACGGCTGGTACCATGGCCCTCATTCTGAAGAGCACGCAGGCGGCGTCTCGAAGAATGGGGGTCATTTTTCGTTAAGCCGGAGGCGGCATCCTCTGATGCGCACTCCTTCGGAATAACGACGAACTTCGGGCGGATTTGACGGATGTCGACCAAGCGCTGCTACTACGAAACCCTTGAGGTCGACCGCAACGCGGACGAATCCAAACTCAAGGCGGCATTCCGCAAGCTGGCGATGAAATGGCACCCGGACAAGAATCCGGGCGACGCCGCCAGCGAAATGCGCTTCAAGGAAATCAACGAGGCCTATGAGGTGCTGAAGGACGGCGACAAGCGCGCCGCCTATGACCGCTTCGGCCATGCGGCATTTGAGCAGGGCGGCGGCGGCGGCGGTCCCGGCTTCGGCGCCGGCTTTGCGTCGTCATTTTCGGATATTTTCGAAGACCTGTTCGGCATGGCCGGGCAACGCGGCCGCGGCGGCGGGCGCGAGCGCGGCGCCGACCTTCGCTACAATATGGAAATCACGCTGGAGGAAGCCTTCCTCGGCAAGACCGCCAAGATCGAGATTCCGGTTTCGGTGACCTGCGAATCCTGTTCGGGTACCGGCGCCAAGGCCGGCACCAAGCCGAAGACCTGCTCGATGTGCGGCGGCGCGGGGCGGGTGCGGCAGGCGCAGGGTTTTTTCACGCTGGAGCGAACCTGCCCGGGCTGTCAGGGCCGCGGTCAGATGATCGAGGACCCCTGCCCCGCATGTGTGGGCTCAGGCCGGGTGACACGCGAGCGGACCTTGTCGGTCAATATCCCGCAAGGGGTGGAGGACGGCACCCGGATCCGGCTGGCCGGCGAAGGCGAGGCCGGCGTGCGCGGCGGGCCGCCCGGCGATCTCTATATTTTCCTGGCGCTGGCCAGCCACGAGTTCTTCCAGCGCGACGGCGCCGACCTGCACTGCCGCGTGCCGATTTCGATGGTGACGGCGGCGCTCGGGGGCGAATTCGAGGTCCCGACCATCGACAAGGGCAAGACCAAGGTCAAAATCCCCTCCGGTACCCAGTCCGGCCGACGCTTTCGCATCGCATCAAAGGGCATGCCGGTGCTCCGCTCGCGCCAGACCGGCGACATGTACGTCCAGGTTGTGGTCGAAACGCCGCAGAATCTCACCAAGAAGCAGCAGGAATTGCTGGCCGAGTTTGAAAAATTATCGTCCGGCGCAACTCAGCCCGAAGCCGCGGGTTTCTTCACTAAGGTCAAGGACTTCTTCGGTAACCGCGCCAATACCTAGCGCGCGTGCGGCTTGACCGTATCGTCCGCGACCTATACGTCTTTATGACTATTTTCTGACATTGCCGCGGAAGCGGTCCCGCCTGGTAGCGACATGCCTCTGCAATCGTCCGTGCGTGCGTTGAAAAAGCCTCTTCGTCTCGACGACGAGGTTCGCTTTCTCCGTTCATGGATCGAGAAGCCGCTGCACATGGGCGCCGTGATGCCTTCGGGACGGCTGCTGGCGCGCACCATGGCGCAATATGTCGACATCAACTCCGCGGGACCGGTCATCGAACTTGGGCCTGGTACCGGCGCGATCACCAGCGCGTTGATCGAGCATGGCGTCGACCAGAAGCGCTTGGTGCTGGTCGAATACAATCCGGGCTTCTGCGCGCTGCTGCGCGACCGCTATCCGCACGCCAGGGTGGTGCAGGGCGACGCCTATACATTGCGGGACTCGCTGCGCAATGCGCTGCACGTGCCGGCATCCGCCGTGGTGTCGGGCCTGCCGCTGGTGACAAAACCCATGCTGACCCGCCTCAGGCTGATCCGCGACGCCTTCGTCGCGCTCGCGCCGGGCGCGCCGTTCGTGCAGTTCACCTATTCGGTGGTGCCTCCGATTCCGAAATCGCTGCCGGGCGTATCGACAGAGGCTTCCGAGCGCATCTGGATGAACCTTCCGCCGGCGCGCGTCTGGGTGTATCGCAAGCACTGAGCCGGCGCGCCGCTCGCGCGGCAGGTTCGTCGCAATGCGATCTCACGAAATTCAAATCATGTCCGCGCTGAAAATCCTCGTGATCCCCGGCTCGCTGCGGTCAGGTTCGCTCAACGCGAAGCTGGCGGCCGCCGCCGCCTATGAATTCGCGCAGGCCGGCGTGGAAGTCACGCGTATTTCGCTCGGCGATTTTCCGCTGCCGATCTATGACGGCGACCTGCAGACCAGATCCGGCGTGCCGAAGCACGCGATCAATCTCAAGCGCATGATCGGCACTCATCATGGCGTGCTGATCGTGACGCCGGAATACAATTCCTCGGTGCCGGCTTTGGTCAAGAACACCATCGACTGGGTAAGCCGCGTGCAGGACGCGCAGGAGACCCGCGGCCAGGTGTTTCGCGAACGCGCCTTTGCGATCGCGGCGGCGTCGGAAAGCCGGCTCGGCGGCACGCGATCGCTGGCGGCGCTGCGGCTGATTTTGACGGCCTGCCACGCCACGGTCATTCCCAACCAGCTCGCGCTGTCGTTCGCGTCCGACGCCTATGATGATATGGACAGACTGAAACATCGCGCCGACATCGAGGCGCTCGATGCCCTGGTGCGGCAGCTGATCGATGTTTCCCAACGCATGATGTGAGGTGACATGCAGCCATCCAAGATCGCTCCCCGCGACCGCTTGATCGTGGCGCTCGATTTGCCCGGCATCGCTGCGGCGGAAGCGATGATCGCGCGGCTCGGAGACAGCGTGACATTCTACAAGATCGGCTATCAGCTCGGCTTTGCCGGCGGTCTGCCGCTGGTGCGCCAGCTCGCCGACAGCGGCAAGAAGGTTTTCGTCGATCTCAAGCTGCACGACATCGGCAATACCGTGGCGCGCGGGGTCGAGAGCGTCGCCAGACTCGGCGCGACCTTCCTGACGGTCCACGCCTATCCGCAGACGATGAAGGCGGCGGTCGAGGCCAGGTCCGGATCGGGTTTGAAAATCCTCGCCGTCACCGTGTTGACCTCCTATGACGACGGCGATCTCCATGCCGCCGGCTATCGCCTCGGGGTGTCCGATCTGGTCGAGGCCCGTGCCCAGCAGGCGCAGGTGCTCGGCGTCGACGGCCTCGTCTGTTCGCCCGAGGAGGCGGCGTCCCTGCACAAGATCGTCGGGCATCAGATGGTTCTGGTGACCCCCGGGGTTCGGCCCGCGGGGGCGGCTCACGGCGACCAGAAGCGCGTCATGACGCCGGGGCGCGCCATTTCAGCAGGCAGCGATTATCTGGTGGTCGGACGGCCGGTGACGGAAGCCGCCGACCCGAGAGTGGCGGCGGAGGCCATCCAGGCCGAAATCGCGCAGGCGCTGGCGTGAACGTTTTGGTCGGTGTCTCGGCATCGGAAGTGTACTCCCTCTCCCATGGGGAGAGGGCCGGGGTGAGGGGGTACGGTCTCTCGCGGGAGCATACCCCTCACCCGGATCGCATCTGACGACGCGATCCGACCTCTCCCTATGGGAGAGGTGACCGACTTCTGTTCGAGACGTAAAAGGAGAAACGCGGATGGCAAAGGGCTACTGGATCGCACGCATCGATGTGCACAACATGGACGGCTACAAGGAATACGTCGCGCAGAACGGCGCGGTGTTTGCCAAATACGGCGCCAAATTCCTGGTGCGCGGCGGCAGGCACGAGGCCAAAGAAGGCTGGTCGCGCTCGCGCAATGTGGTGCTGGAATTCAGGGATTATGAGACCGCGCTGGCCTGCTACAATTCGCCGGAGTATGCGCGCCTGGTTGCGATCCGTTCGCCTCACGCCGAGAGCGACCTCGTGATCATCGAAGGCTATGACGGGGTGCAGCCGTAAGGCGCAATCGGTTGCCGGAACGGCCCGCCCCGGCTATACGGCAAGGGCGAGGTTCGAAACATGTCCGAGATGCGCTTGATCGTTGCGGGGGCCGGCGGCCGGATGGGCCGCGCGCTGACGCGCGTGATTTCGGAGACCTCCGGCGCGGTTCTCGCAGGAGCGCTGGAAGCACCCGGTTCTGAGCTTTTGGGCAAGGATGCCGGCATGCTCGCGGGCCTGCCCGAGAACGGCGTCAAGCTGTCGGCGGACCTGTGGTCGCTGTCGGCCAATGCCGACGGCATTCTGGATTTCACCGTGCCGGCTGCGACCATCGCCAATGTCGCGATCGCGGCCGAGCGCGGCCTCGTTCATGTCATCGGCACCACCGGCCTGTCCGCCTCGGACGACGCCGTGATCAAGAGCGTCACCTCGCGCGCCATCGTCGTGAAGTCCGGCAATATGAGTCTTGGCGTCAACCTGCTGGCGGCGCTGGTCAAGCGCGTGGCGCAATCGCTGGATGACAGCTTCGACATCGAGGTTCTGGAAATGCATCACCGTGCCAAGATCGACGCGCCGTCCGGCACGGCGATGATGCTGGGAGAGGCCGCCGCCGCGGGCCGCGGGATAGATCTCTACGCCCATTCGTCGCGAGGCCGCGACGGTGTGACCGGCGCGCGGCGCAGCGGCGACATCGGCTTTGCGTCGTTGCGCGGCGGCAGCGTCACCGGAGATCACAGTGTGATTTTCGCGGGCGCGATGGAACGCATCGAACTGACCCACCGCGCCGAGGACCGCACCATGTTCGCGCAGGGCGCGGTCAAGGCCGCGCTGTGGGCGCGGCATCAGAAGCCCGGATTTTATTCGATGGCCGACGTGCTCGGGCTCACCGACTTCTAGAGATATCAGCGGAAATCAGCAAAATGAGCGACCGTCTTCTCGTGCTCCTGCGTCATGGCCAGAGCGAATGGAACCTGAAGAATCTCTTCACCGGCTGGAAGGATCCCGATCTCACCGAGCAGGGAATCGCTGAAGCAAGGCAAGCCGGCCGCAAATTGAAGGCGCAAGCGCTGTCGTTCGATATCGCCTTTACCTCGGTGCTGAAGCGCGCCCAGCACACGCTCGATCTGACGCTTGGCGAGCTTGGCCAGACCGGCCTTCCCGTCCGCAAGCATCTCGCGCTCAACGAGCGCGACTATGGCGATCTGTCCGGCCTCAACAAGGATGACGCCCGCAAGAAATGGGGCGCGGAGCAGGTACATGTCTGGCGGCGCTCCTACGACGTGCCGCCGCCCGGCGGCGAAAGTCTGAAGGATACCCTGGCGCGCACGCTGCCCTATTACGTTCAGGAAATCCTGCCTTGCGTGCTGCGCGGCGAGCGCGCGCTGGTGGTGGCGCACGGCAATTCGCTGCGGGCGCTGATCATGGTGCTGGAAAAGCTTTCGCCGGAAGGCATTCTGGCGCGCGAACTCGCCACCGGCGTGCCGATCATCTACCACCTCAACGCCGACGCCACCGTCAAGTCAAAGCTCGATCTGGCGGCGTGAGCGCGCTTCATCCCGGTCTGCTGTTCATCCCGGCCTAATGTATTCCCACCTGGCCGGCCTCCCAGCCGATCATCGCCTGCTTGCGGGTGATGCCCCAGTGATAGCCGGTCAGCGCGCCGCTCTTGCCGAGCGCGCGATGGCAGGGCACCACGAAGGAGATCGGGTTCTTGCCGACCGCCGCACCGACCGCGCGCGACGCCTTTGGACTCTTGATCCTGGTCGCGATGTCGGAATAGCAGACCGCGCGGCCCATCGGGATTTTCAACAGCGTCTCCCAAACCCGCACCTCGAAGTCGGTGCCGATCAGGACCACGCGCAACGGCTGATCCGCGCGCCAAAGCCGGGTGTCGAAGATGCGCTGCGCCAGCGCGGAGGTGCCGGCGCGGTCCTCGACATAGCTCGCCCGCGGCCAGCGCCGCTGCATGTCGGCGAGCGCGGCGTGTTCCTCGCCCGGATCGGCGAAGGCAAGGCCGGCGAGCCCGCGGCCGCTGGCGATCACGATGGCGGAGCCGAATGGCGAGGGATGAACTCCGTACGCCAGCGTCATGCCGGCGCCGCCGTTCTTCCATTCGCCCGGCGACATCGCCTCATGGGTGACGAACAGATCGTGCAGCCGGCCCGGACCGGAAAGCCCGGAGTCGAGCGCGGCGTCGAGCACGCTGGCGGAATCGCGCAGCAATCCCTTGGCGTGGTCGAGCGTCAGCGCCTGCATGAAGGCCTTCGGCGTCAGCCCGGCCCAGCGGCGAAACAAATGGTGCAGCTCATCCGGCGTCACGGCCGCCGCATCCGCCATCGCCTCGATGGTCGGCTGGGTGCGCCAGTGCTCGGAGATGAAGGCGATGGCGCGCCGCACCGAATCATAGTCGCGCAGCGCGGCGTTCAGGGGTCCCGGTTTCGTGAGGCGGTGCTCATTCATGGCAAGGTTCATCATGGTCCTGATGTAGGACGGATGCGGCCCGCGAACCACCCGATTTCCGACAACGCCTCACGCGATCGGATTATAGGTCGGGCCGCGCCGGGCGGCCTGCAGCGCTGCCGTCAATGCCTTGGCAAAACTAGCTTTTTCGTCCGGCCCCAGAAAACTAGCCAGCGCCACGCGGCGGCCTTTCGAGACCAGATAAAGTCTTTCGATGCCATATTCCGCATGCTCCTTCTGATCGAGCCGCACCCACAGTGGATTGAGCACGAATTCGACCACATGGCCGCGATGGCTGACCCGGCGCAGGCGAAGCTCGGAAGCCGTCACGCGGATCTCCTCACTCGCCCCGGCGCGGCGGAAATTGATCCGGAAGGCCCAGTAGATCGCCAGCACATCGAGGCCGAAAAAGCCCAGCACCGGCCACGCGCCTATCAGCAGGCACGCGAGACCGGCGGCGAAACTGATCACGCTGACAAACGCCATCAGCGCCACAAAACCGGTGCGGCTCAGCGAGCGATGCGGCGTCAGCAGGGCCGAAAACAATTCCGGCGGCGCCTGGGGATCAAAATCATTGCCTGCGGTCATCACCGGTCAGTATACCCGCATGATGGCGAAAATCATCCGCGGGCCGCAGGCCAAACCGAAGCTCCCGGTCTCCAGACGCGTCAAAAAGCCGCGCGATCGTCCCGCCGCCAGGCCGGGGCGAGCCCGCGCGGCAACGAAGAGGCCAAAACCCTGGACGGCGGCCGAGGTCCACGAGGCGTTCAGCCGTTTTCGCAAAGCCAATCCGGAGCCCAGGGGCGAGCTGGAACATCTCAATCCCTACACGCTGCTGGTCGCGGTGGTTCTGTCGGCGCAGGCCACCGACGCCGGCGTCAACAAGGCGACGCGGGCGCTGTTCGCGGTAGCCGACAGCCCGCAAAAAATGCTCGCGCTCGGCGAGGAAAAGCTACGCGACGCCATCAAGACCATCGGACTCTACCGCAACAAGGCAAGGAACGTGATTGCGCTGTCGGAGAAGCTGATCGCTGAATTCGGCGGCGAGGTGCCGCGCACCCGCGCCGAGATCGAGTCACTGCCCGGCGCCGGCCGCAAGACCGCCAACGTGGTGCTCAACATGGCGTTCGGCGAGCACACCATGGCGGTCGATACCCATGTGTTTCGGGTTGGCAACCGCACCGGGCTGGCGCCGGGCGACACGCCGCTCGAGGTGGAGCTGGGGCTGGAGCGCGTGATCCCGCCCGAGTTCATGTTGCATGCGCATCACTGGCTGATCCTGCACGGCCGCTACACCTGTCTCGCGCGCAAGCCGCGCTGCGAGGTGTGCCTGATCAACGATCTCTGCCGCTGGCCGGAAAAGACGGTGTGAACCTGTTACCTCGCCCCGCTTGCGGGGAGAGGTCGGATCGCATCGCAGATGCGATCCGGGTGAGGGGGACTCTCGGCGCGCACCTCTTCTTCAGAACTTGCGGAAGCAACCCCTCACCCCACCCTCTCCCCGCAAGTGCGGGGCGAGGGAGAAAAAGTCACACCACCGGCACGCCGGTCTTGTGGCCCGGCTCGATCAGCTGCGGTCGCGGGCCGGAAAGCCGTTTGTGCATGTGAACCATGAAGGCCATGCCGAACAACGGCGTCGCCAGGTTGACGATCGGGATCGACACGAACGCCGCGATGATCAGCCCGGCGGTGAAGACGGTCGCGGCGTTGGCCTTGCGCATCGCCTTGGCTTCAGCAGGCGGCCGAAACCGCATCGCGGCGAGCTCGAAATATTCCCGCCCCAACAGCCACGCGGTCGCGATGAAGAACCCGATAAAGCCAACGCCGGCAAAGAACACGAATGGCAGCGCGATCAGGTAGACCAGGATGGTCAGGAGCGCGGTCTTGACGCCCTCGGTCATGGCAAGCCCGAACGGCAGCGCCATGCCCGGGCGTTCCGCCGGATAATGTTCAAGCTCGACATGCTCGGCGACCTCGTCGACGAACACGCTCGCCACCAGCGAGGTGATCGCCGGCATCAGCAGCACCGCGCCGAACACGACGCCGAGACCGGCGGCGATCGAGACAAGCCATGCAAGCACATTGAGCGGCGTCTGAAAGCCCGGGCCCAGCATCGCCTCGGCCCAGCCCTCGCCCGCCGTCGCAAACCAGCTTAACAGACGCTGCAGCCCGATCGCCAGCACCACGATCAGCACCAGCGCGAGGCCAATCGACCGCCACAGAATGGAGCGCATCGGCGGCGACAGGATCTGCGAAAGCGCCTTGACGGCGGCGTCCAGCATGGCGACCTCAATCCTCTTGCAAAACTCTCGCGTGAAGTAGGCACGCCAGAAGGCTTCGGCAAGAGCGGACCGTTTCCGTCAGGCATCCAGCGGCTTGCCGCGCACATTTGGGCCGAAAGTCGCGATCGTAACAATCACGATGATCATCGCCGCGGTGATCAGGCCGAATACGCCGACGACGCCGGCCTCGCGCAGCATATAGGCGACGATGAAGCCCGAGAACATGGCGCTGACCCGGCTCATCGAATAGACCAGCCCCGAGGCCCGCGCGCGGATCGAGGTCGGAAACACTTCGGTCTGATAGGCGTGATAGGCATAGGACATGGTCATGTTGGCCGCCGTCAGCAGCACCCCGCACAGGATCAGGAGCGCGGGCTGCGTCAATTGCGAAAACGCCATTCCGAACGCGATGATCGCCACGCATGCGCCGCTGATGATCCATTTGCGCTCGAACCGGTCGGCAAAGCTTGCGGCCAACAGCGGCGCGATCGGATAGGCAAAGGCGACGATGAAGGAATATTGCAGGCTTTTGGTCACCGTGATGCCCTTCTCGACCAGGAGCGTCGGCACCCAGTTGGCAAAACCATAGAAGCCGAAGGCCTGGCAGAAATTGAACACCATGAACAGCACGACCAGCGACAGATAAGGCGGCCTGAACAGCTCCCCATAGGCGACATTCCCCGCGGCGCGCGCGGGCGTCTTGTCGGCGTTATTTCCTTGACGCGCCGGCGCGGTGCCGCCGGCGGATTCAAGCGTCGCGAGGATTTTGAAAGCCTCCTCGGTCCGGCCATGGCGCGCCAGCCAGAGCGGGCTTTCGGGCACGTACAGCCTCAGGATCCAGATCACCATGCTGGCGGCGGCGCCAATCAGCACGACCCAGCGCCAGCCATCAACCCCGTAAGGCGACAGCGGCACCAGCCACCACGACAGGAAGGCGACGACGGGGACGGCGATGAACATCACCGCCTGATTGACGGCGAAGGCGCGGCCGCGCATCCAGCTTGGCACCAGCTCGGTGATATAGGCATCGATGGTGATGATCTCGACACCGATGCCGATCCCGGCGATGAACCGCCACAACAGCACGCCGCCGGAGGTGGTCTGGCAGGCCATCGCCACCGAGGCCGCGGTGTAGCCGAGCAGCGCATAGGTAAAGATCGATCGCCGCCCGAACCTGTCGGCCAGAAACCCCAGAAAGAAGGTGCCGACGAACAATCCGGCAAAGGTTGCGGCGACGAAGGCGCCGATCCCCGAGAAGCCAAAGAAGGCCTGCGTCGTGGTAGTGAGCAAGCCGCTGCGTTTGAGTCCGGGCGCGATGTAGCCGGTAAGAAACAGGTCGTAGATTTCGAAGCAGCCGCCGAGCGACAGCAGGATCACAAGTCGCCACAGATAGGAGGAAGCCGGCTGGCTTTCGAGCCGTCGCGAGATCTCGTCCGGCCCGCCGCGCGCGGCTGCAAGATCAGGTCCGGTGTCGATGCCGACTGCGCTCATGGTTTGCTCCCCCGTATTCTCGTTTTTCGCGCACGCGACGCATTGCAGCCTTGCCGGGCGCGCTTTTGGTCGTCGCTTGCCATGTGTATATTTAGCAGATAGCGCTCGGAAGCCTAATTTGTTCTACAATCCGAGGTTTGAGGGAACCGGGAGACGCCCATGAGCACGCAGGACCTGCCGTTGACGGGGGTCAGGGTCGTCGAAATGACCCACATGGTGATGGGACCGACCTGCGGCATGATCCTGGCGCAGCTTGGCGCCGAGGTCATCAAGGTCGAACCGCCCGCCGGGGACAAGACCCGCAGCCTGGGCGGCATGGGAACCTCGTTCTTCCCGCTGTTCAACCGCGGCAAGCGCAGCGTCGTGCTTGACTTCGCAAAATCCGACGACCGCGACACCATGGATCGGCTGCTCGCCAGCGCCGACGTGTTCCTGGAGAATTTCCGCGACGGACAATTGGAAAAACAGGGTCTCGGCGCGGACGAGCTGCGCCGCCGGCATCCGCATCTGATTATCGCCGGGCACAAGGGTTTCCTGTCCGGTCCCTACGAGCATCGTCCGGCGCTGGACGAGGTCGTGCAGATGATGTCGGGGCTCGCCGCCATGACCGGGACCCGGGAAAAACCGCAGCGCGTCGGCTCATCCGCCAATGACATCATGGGCGGCATGTTCGGCGCCATCGCCATTCTCGCCGCGCTCTGCCAGAAGCGCGGTGGCGCCAGGGCTGGGAATAAGGCGACGGACAAGGGTGCGGACATTCGCATCGGCCTGTTCGAAAACTGCCTGTTCCTTGTAGCCCAGCACATGGTCGAGTATGAGATGACCGGCAACACGCCGCGCTCGATGCCGGAGCGCGAGCATGCCTGGCCGATCTACGATATTTTCGAGACCGCGAGCGGCGAACGCATTTTCATCGGCGTCGTCACGGAAGGCCACTGGCAGAGTTTTTGTACCGAGTTCGGGTTGCAGGAATTTCTGGACGATCCTGCCTTGCGCACCACCACCGACCGGATTCTGGCGCGAAGCCGGATCATTCCGCGCGCCGCCGAGGTGATAAGAAACTGGAATACAGCCGATCTTTCCGCAACGCTCGACCGGCTGAACATCTGCTTCTCGCCGATCAACCGCCCCGAGGACCTGTTTAGAGATCCGCATGTGCTGCGCCCCGGCGGCCTCGTCAACAACACCAATGCCGATGGCGGGGCGTTTCGCGTACCGGCATTGCCGATCGAATGGAACGGGACGAGCATCGGCGAAGGCCTGAAGGTTCCTCCGCTCGGCGCCGATACATCGGCCGTTCGCGCCGAGCTCGAAGGCCTTACATTTTCTCCACCCGGAAAAACCGCAGCGAGGCTCGCATGACCCGAGTGCAAGACGTTTATCCCGACGGCCGCGTAAGCCTGCGCGAGGTAGGCCTGCGCGATGGCCTGCAACTGGTGAAGAAGTTTCCCTCGACCTCGGCGAAGCAACGCTGGATCCGCGACGAGTATGGCGCCGGCGTTCGGCATTTCGAGGTCGGCTCGTTCCTGCCCGCGAAAACCTTTCCGCAATTCGCCGACGTGCGCGAAATCGTAAAGACGGTGGCGCAGCTGCCTCGCGCGCATGGCGTGGCGCTGGCGCTCAACGAACGCGGCGTCAATGAAGCGCTGGCCTCGGGGGTTGCCGAGATCGCCTCGGTGGTGTCGGCGACCGAAGAGCACAGCCAGGCCAACGCCAACCGGTCACGCGTCCAGGCCATCGCCAACGTCAAGCGGCTTTGCGAGCTGCGCGACGCAAGTCCGCACAAGCCGATCGTCAATGCCGCGATCTCGATGGCGCTGGGATGTTCGATCACCGGAGCCGTCGATCCGAAGGAAGTGATAAAACTGGTCGAAAAATGTCTGGAGGCCGGCGTCGATTTCGTCGCCGTCGCCGATACCGTCGGCTATGCCGGCCCGAAGCAGGTGGCCGATCTGACAAAAGCGATCGTGAAAATGAGCGGCGCAAAGCCGGTCTGCGTTCATCTGCACGATACCAGGGGAATGGGAATCGCGAACGCGTCCGCGGCACTCGACGCCGGCGCACGCATCCTGGACGGCTCGCTCGGCGGCCTCGGCGGCTGTCCGTTCGCGCCCGGCGCCACCGGCAATGTCGTGTTCGAGGACCTGGCGTTTCTCTGCGAAAGCAAGGGATTTGCCACCGGCATCGACATCGAGCAACTGATCGCGGTGCGCTCGATCCTGCGATCGGAAATGCCCAATGAGACGCTCTATGGCGGGCTTGCCCGTGCCGGACTGCCGGATCGGAGATCCGGCGTGCCGGCCTGAGGTCTAGGCGCCATAGCCCGCGGGGTTCAGGCTGAACGCCAGGCCTTGCCATTTGCTATCGTTGACATCGCGTCTGCCGCGGTTCTCACCCGCGATGTCCCTGTAGAGGCTTAGCGCGGAGCGGTCGTCGATGGTTTTCGTGTCGTGGCCGAGATGCTCCGCCAGCAGTTCGCAACGCAGCGCCCGCACGAACTCCGGGTCCCAGATCGAGGCGTTCATCTCGGTATGGCCGGAGAGCGAGAGTGCGTGCAGATTGCATGATCCGATCGTCGCCCACGTATCATCCACCAGCATGATCTTGCTGTGGACGTAAATATTGCTGCGACGATCCTGCGCATCGAGGCCTGCGATTCCGGCCAGCGTAAAGTTCTCATATCGGCCGAGCGCAGCCAGTCCATCGAACACAGGCTTGCGTCCCGGGTCCTGGCGGCCAAGTCGGACATGGGTTTCCGGATCGGCGGGAACCAGCGCCACAACGTCCACGCCGCGCTTCAGGGCTGTCTCCAGCGCCGCCGCCACTTGCGGAATCGGAATCGCCTGGTTCTCGATGTAGATCGAGCGGCGGGCGGCGTCGATCGCCTGGAGGTATTGCGCAAGAACCGACCGTTCCCCACCGGCAATGTCGTAAGCGCTGCTCTGAGGACTAGGATGAGTGTCGCTATAACGCCCCGGGTGCACCATACGCTGGATTTGCACGATGCTCTTGCCGCGTGGCGTGGACAGGCGCGCCGGAAAACTCAAGCCGTCATCTCCGCTATGGCCCCACGAGCCGTCGACGCTCAGGCGTTCGCTGGCTTCGTTCCAGCGCTGGACGAAATTGTGGTGGACGTCGGTTGCCGAAGGCCCCCGGATCTCGAGATAGACGTCGTGACGTTCGCCTTCTGACCTATGGCCGGGCGATCCCATCGCTCTGGCGGTCAGGTTCATCCCGCCGACGAACGCCGTCTCGCCGCTCTCGCCGGCGTCGACCAGCCAGCTCTTTTGATGCTGGCAGTAAGGCCCAAATGCGCGATCCCAGCGGATGCGGAAACGCGACCGTCGCGCCTCCAGCATCGCGCGCTGTTCGGTTGATCCCGCGAAAGTGCGACCGTAGCCGATGCTCTCCTGATTCGGACGCCAGAAGATGATGCGCACATCCAGGCCGCGCTCGACCGCGCGGTCCAGCACATCGAACAGCGCGCCGCCGCCATCGGGCATACGGAAGTCGGGCGCGAAGAAGGCCGCCGTGAGCCAGACGCTATGCCGCGCCGCCATCACGGCCGCGGCGATGCGGCGATATGCGGGCACGGCATCCACCAGCGGCCGCACGACATTTCCTGCGCGTGCGGGATATGAGCACGAAGCCACGAAAGGAATCTGAATATTCCCAGCCATGGCCCCGGTTGTAGCGTCAAACCTTGTGGAGTGGAATTGGCCAGGCGCTGCCGTCTCCGGCGCACGCGGGCAAATCACAGGCGCGTCGCGCGCAGCCGCAAGGCGTTGCCGATGACGCTCACCGACGACAGCGCCATGGCCGCGGCGGCGATGATCGGCGACAGCAGAATGCCGAAGGTCGGATAGAGAATCCCCGCGGCGATCGGGATGCCGGCCGAGTTGTAGAGGAACGCAAAGAACAGGTTCTGCCGGATATTGCTCATGGTCGCCTGCGACAGCCGGCGGGCGCGAACGATGCCGCCGAGGTCGCCCTTCAGCAGGGTAATGCCGGCGCTCTCCATCGCCACATCCGTGCCGGTGCCCATGGCGATTCCGACTTCGGCGGCGGCGAGCGCGGGCGCGTCGTTGACGCCGTCACCGGCCATCGCGACGATCCGCCCGGCGTTCTGCAGTTTTGTCACCACGGCGCTCTTTTGGTCGGGCAGCACTTCGGCTTCCACATCTGTAATCCCGAGCTTGCGCGCGACCGCGTTCGCCGTGGTCCGGTTGTCCCCGGTCAGCATGATGACCTTGATGCCGTCGGCCGCCAGCGCCCTCAAGGCGTCCGGCGTCGAGACCTTGACCGGATCGGCGATCGCAAACAGTCCGGCGAGCTTGCCGTCGACCGCGATGTTGATGACGGTGGCGCCGTCGCCGCGCAGACGCTCTGCCTGCGCATTCAGCAACCCGGTTTCGATCCCGCGCGATGTCAGAAAGCTCGAATTGCCGAGCAGAACGCTTTTGCCCGCGACCTTGCCGGTGGCGCCCTTGCCGGTCGGCGAGTCGAACTCTTCCACCTCCCCGGGATCGAGGTTCTTTTCTCTGGCGGCCCGAACGATCGCATCGGCGAGCGGATGCTCGCTGGCGCGCTCGACGCTGGCTGCGAGAAGCAGGATTTCGTTCTCCTGAAATCCCGCCGCCGCAATGATGGCGACCACCTTCGGCTTGCCTTCGGTCAGCGTTCCCGTCTTGTCGACCACCAGCGTGTCGACCTTTTCCATCCGCTCCAGCGCTTCGGCGTTCTTGATCAATACGCCGGCGTGAGCGCCGCGCCCGACGCCGACCATGATCGACATCGGCGTGGCGAGCCCGAGCGCGCAGGGACAGGCGATGATCAGCACGCTGACGGCCGCAACCAGCCCGAAGGCCATGCGCGGTTCCGGCCCGAAGGTGGCCCAGGCGCCAAAAGCGATGATCGCAACCGCGATCACGACCGGCACGAACCAGCCGGCGACCTGGTCGGCCAGCCGCTGAATCGGCGCGCGCGAGCGTTGCGCCTCCGCCACCATCTTGACGATCTGGGAAAGCAGCGTGTCGCGCCCGACCTTCTCCGCGCGCATCACAAAGCCGCCGGATTGATTGAGCGTGCCCGCGATCACCTTGCCGTCGGCCTCTTTGGTGACAGGCATGGATTCGCCGGTCACCAGGGATTCATCGAGGGAGGAACGGCCTTCGAGAATGACGCCGTCCACCGGCACCTTTTCGCCCGGCCGGACCCGCAAGCGATCGCCAACCTGCAGGCTATCGATCTCGACCTCATGGTCGGCGCCATCATCGCCGACGCGACGGGCGGTTTTCGGCGCCAGTTCAAGCAGCGCCTTGATCGCGCCGGACGTTGCCTCGCGCGCACGGAGTTCAAGCACCTGTCCCAGCAGGACGAGAACGGTGATGACCGCGGCGGCCTCAAAATAGACCGCGACCGCGCCGCCATGCCCGCGGAAGGTCGCCGGGAAGAACTGCGGCGCGACGGTTCCGACGAGGCTGTAGAGATAGGCCACACCCGTGCCCATCGCGATCAGGGTGAACATGTTGAGATTTCGCGAGCGCAGCGATTGCCATCCGCGCACGAAGAACGGCCAGCCGGCCCAAAGCACCACCGGGGTGGCGAACACGAGCTGGATCCAGTTCGACAGGGTCTGGTCGACCCAACGGTGGCCTCCGACAATGTGGCCGCCCATCTCCAGAACGACCGCCGGCAGGGCGAGCGCAAGGCCCACCCAGAAGCGCCGCGTCATGTCGGCCAGCTCGGGATTGGGCGGGGTATCCAGGCTCGCCACCTCCGGCTCCAGCGCCATGCCGCAGATCGGGCAGCTCCCCGGCCCGACCTGCCGAACTTGCGGATGCATCGGGCAGGTATAGATCATGCCTTCCGGCGCGGCGGCGTTCGGCTTGCGCTCGTCAAGATATGCGTTGGGGTCGGCGGCGAACTTGGTTCGGCAGCCGGCCGAGCAGAAATAATAGGTCTTGCCGCGGTAGTCGAACCGATGCTTGCTGGTTGCGGGATCGACGCTCATTCCGCAGACGGGGTCGCGCAGATCGGCCTTACGGTCGGCGGGTTGGTCGTGATGATCATGAGCAGACTGATCGTGACCTCCGCCGCGGCACCCCGTTTTTGTCGTTTCCGCGGGCCGTGCGGCGGCCACGGTGGACGAGCAGCCGCAGCCGGAGACTTTTGCGGCGCCGTCGGCGCCGGCGTGTTCGGCTTTAATCATCGCGTTCTCCACCAGCCCCACTTGCAACCTATACCCGGTAGGGGTATATAGGCGCTATGCGAAAAGACATCAAGACGTCCTGTCAAAAACGCCTGGGCCGGATCGAGGGCCAGGTTCGCGGCCTGTCCAAAATGGTCGACGAGGACCGCTATTGCATCGATATCGTGACCCAGATCTCGGCGGTGCGGGCCGCGCTCCGGCGCGTCGAGGAAGAAGTGCTCAGGGACCACGTCTCGCACTGCGTCGAGCACGCGATCACCAGCGGCAACAAGGCCGATCAACGGGAAAAGATTGCAGAACTGATGGCCGTGATCGGCCGGTCTGACAGGTAAGGTGGACTGAAACGCTCGTCGAGCACGGTCCGCTCGGGTCGAAGACCCATTGGCCGCAACGATACCGGCTATATGGAAAAGACTTCCCGGTCTAGGCCGCGAACTCCGCCGTCCGCCCGCGCGGCAGGGCGCGGCGCTCCGCAACATTTTCCACGAGCATAAAATGCTCGGACACGGTGATGCGCTCGACCAGTGTGGCGGCTTCACCGGTCGACATTACTTGCTCAGCCGGAAGCGGCGCTTTCTGGTCAATCTCTTCAGGAACAAGCGGCGGCGCGATCGTTTCTGGAAACGGTCCGAATTCGCCCGCTACCTCCCGGAGCGGCTTTTGCTTGTCGGCCCAGTGCAGCGTCGTGTAGTCGAAGCCGTGCACGATGGTGGGTTTGACGATTTCAAAATAGGGCGAGATGTCGAAATCGCGCGGCATGTACAGCGAAGAATCGCGGATATGCAGGATTTCGCGCCGGGCCTGCCTGGAGCCGGCGCGCGTGATCTTGGGCAGGATCGGGTAGCGCACCGCGTCGAACGCCTGCGCGATCAGCGCCGAGCAGATGATCTTGGTGGGATCGCCGGAGCCGAACGCGATCATCCGTCGCCGCCAGCGCTGCGGGATCGGCAGCGGAATCAGAAAGCGCATCAAATCCAGGATGTTCTTGGTGTCGTAGCCGAAGCCGATCCGGTTGATGGCGTAGCGGCACACCGTGGTGCGGTCCTCGAACGACAGGCCGACCGGGCGACACAGCCTGGTGTGATAGGGAAAATATTTTGACAGCGGCGCCGAGGTCACGCCTTCGCCGATATTGGCCTCGATCAGGACATGCGGCTCGCCGTCGGGCCCCGCCGCGCCGTCGATCGGTCCGACGAAGAGCGCGGCATGCGACCAGGTGGACTGCGTGAGATATTTGATGATGCCGGAAACCCGGTTGTTGCCTTCGACCAGCAGGACATCGCCAGGTTCGATAACGCCGCGCAAATGCTCGGGGTCGCTGGGCGTGAACGGCTCGTAGCCCGGGACTTCCTTCTGCAGGTAGCCCGCGATCAGCTTGCCGACGGCATCGAGCATGACGCCCATGAATATCTTCCCCCAGCGGCCTTCACACCGCTTTTTCTCTTTCCTTATCATGGTCGAAAGCCGTTGCAATTTAGTTCATGCACCGGATCGATCAATCATGATTGATTCACCATGATGGTTGCTGACGACGCCCGGATACGGCAAGTTCGCTGGATGTTCCCATGCTTTTCAAAGTTCCGGAAACCATGACATGACAATGACGCGCCGCGATTTCCTGTCGGGGTCCGCGGGGCTTGTGGCGGCCCCGGCATTTGGCGCCCGCGCATCGGGCGCGCCGTTGCCGCGCGATGCTGATATTGTCGTGATCGGCGCGGGCGCGGCCGGCATCGCCGCGGCGCGACGCATCATGGCCGCGAACCGCCGGGTTATCGTGGTGGAGGCCGCAGCCCAGATCGGCGGTCGCTGTCTCACCGACACCGCGACATTCCAAGTTCCGTTCGACCGAGGCGCGCGCTGGATGCACAATCCCGACGCCAACCCGATGATCAGATTGGCCCGTAGCGCCGGGCTCGACGTTTCCGCAGCACCGCTTGGACAGAAAATCCGCGTCGGCCGTCGCAACGCGCGCGCCGGAGAGACCGAGGAATTTCTTGCCGCCCTGGTGCGCGCCAACCGCGCCATCGACGAGGCTTCGCGCAAGGCCGATGTATCCTGCGCCTCGGTGCTGCCGAAGGACCTCGGCGACTGGGCCGGGACGGCGGAGTTCGTGCTCGGCGCCAACGCCACCGGCAAGGACCTGAAAGATGTCTCCGTGCTGGACAAGGCCCGCGCACAGGAGCGCAATGCCGCGATCTTCTGCCGCCAGGGCCTGGGCGTCCTGGTCGCGAAGCTGGGCGAGCAGATCCCGCTGTCGCTCTCGACGCCCGCAAGCCGCATTGCCTGGAGCGGACGCGATGTCACGGTGGAGACACCTTCCGGCAAGATCGCCGCACGCGCCGCCGTTATTACGGTGTCCAGCAACGTGCTGGCCGCCGGCAATATCAAATTCACGCCCGATATACCCAGACGCCAGCTCGATGCCGCGGCAAGGCTGAGCCTCGGCAGCTACGACCGCATCGCACTGCAACTGCCGGGCAACCCGCTGGGGCTCGGGCACGACGATGTCATCATCGAGCAAAGCAGCTCGACGCGGACGGCGCTGCTGTTCGCCAACATGGGGGGATCGTCGCTGTGCGCGCTCGACGTCGCAGGTTCGTTCGGCCGCGATCTTTCGGCCCAGGGCGAGCGGGCGATGGTGGCCTTTGCGGTGGAATGGCTCACGAAACTGTTCGGCAGCGAAGCCGCATCCACGGTCAAAAAGTCGAGCGCGACCCGCTGGAATTCGTCGCCGTTCATACTCGGCGCGATGTCGGTGGCCGCGCCGGGCGCGCAGCCGTCGCGTAAAATCCTCACCGAGCCGATCGGCTGCATGTTCCTTGCGGGCGAGGCAACGCACGAAACGCTGTGGGGAACGGTTGACGGCGCCTGGGAGAGCGGCGAGCGCGCGGCGGAAGCGGCGCTGCGCAGGATCGGCGCGCTCAGGGATGAGCCGGTGGCTGCGCCGGTACGCGCGGCCAAACCGCGGCGGCGGGGAGCACCGATCAATTGACACGGATACGGCCGAAGGCGCTGATTTCGTGGTCGAGCGGCAAGGACAGCGCGTTCTCGTTGCATGAGGTCAGGCGTGCCGGTGAAATCGACGTCGTCGGCGCGGTGACGACGGTGACCGAGACGTTCGATCGGGTGTCGATCCACGGCGTGCGGCAGGAGATCTTGCTGGCGCAGCTTGCGGCGGCGGGATTGGCGGCGCGAACCGTACCGATTCCCTACCCCTGCCCGAACGAGATTTACGAAGCACGCATGGGGGAGGAAGTCGCGCGTGCGGTTCGCGAAGGCATCACCCACATGATCTTCGGCGACCTGTTCCTTGAGGACATCAAGGCCTATCGCGAACAAAAACTCGCCGGGACCGGCATCACCCCGGTGTTTCCGCTGTGGCAGCGGCCGACATTGGCGCTGGCGCATGCGATGATCGCAAGCGGCTTGCGCGCGTATCTGGCGACGGTCGATCTCGGAAAACTGCCGGGGGAATTTGCCGGCCGAAAGTTCGATCGGAAGTTGCTGGCCGATCTTCCCAGGACTGTCGACCCCTGCGGCGAAAACGGCGAGTTTCACACCTGCGTGGTGGCGGGGCCGATGTTTTCGCGCCCGCTTGCCGTTACACCGGGCGGGCGCCTCGAGCGGGATGGTTTTGGCTATTGCGATCTGGTGATGGCGGAATAAGAAATCATGGATCCGGCGAAGTACGGATGCCCGCCGCCTTACACTGGTAGCGCCAGTTGCATCAGGTCCTTGGCGACGATGATGCGGCCGGAAAAATTCTTTTTCACGTCCTCGGTCCAATTTTCGTCGGTAACGAGTGGATCGTCGCCCGGCACCAAATGGCTGAGCACGAGCACTTTCACGCCGGCGGCCGCGGCGATGCGGCCGACGTCTTCGGTCGTGGTGTGACTTTCGAGCAGATGTTTCTTCAGCGTCGCGCCATTCCTGGTCTTGAGCACGAGGCGGTCGACCGCTGGCAGGTAAAGGCACTCGTGCACCAGCACGTCGGCGCCCTTGGCGAATTCAGCGAGCTTTGGATTGTAGGCGGTATCGCTGGAGAAAACGACAGTGCCGTCCGGGGTCTCGAATTTGTAAGCAAAATTGTCGACGATCGGCGGATGCGGCGTGCGGAAGGCTGTCACCTTCACGTCCGGAGTCTGCAGCACCGTGCCGTCCTCTGTGATGTCCTTGGCAATCAGCAGTTTGCGCGGATCGGGTCGGCCTTCGTCCTCGATTCGGGTCTCGACGTCGAACCTGTTCAGGTCCCAGTAGGTTTTGGTCATCGCTTCGATGCCTTTGGGACCAAATGAATGGACAGGCGTCGATAGGCCGGCAGCCCAGGCGCTGTAAAACAGATTGCCGTATTCGAGATTGTGATCGGAATGGTGATGACTGATGAAAATATATTTCACCGATGGGATCGGCACGCCTGCCGCGACCAGTTGACGACTTACCCCCATGCCGCAATCGATTACAAATGGCGTGTCGTTCACCATGACGAGATTGGCGGGATTGGAAGCGCCGATGCCGATGCGCGGGCCGCCCTTGGTGCCCAGGAACACAATTCGCGTGCGCGGTTTTGCCGGCGTCTGCGCAAAAGCGGCCGGCGAGACCATCGCGGCGGCGCTGCCAATCGCGAGCTTCATCACGTCGCGGCGGTCGATCATGGCGCTCTCCCGTGGAGTTTCCTGTTGTTTGACGGCAGCCTAGCCCCCGCTCCGCACGTCGCGCAAGCCTCCGGCTAGCGCAGCACGCCGTCCAGCGCCGGCAGGCCGATGACCACGGCCGCGGCGATCAGGACGTAGCAGATGGCGCGAAACAGTTTTTCGCTGGCGCGGCCGAACAGCCGGGCGCCAAACCAGACGCCGATGCCGTAGATCGGGCCGACCAGAAACGAAAATCGTATCGCGTCCGCGGTGACGAGCCCGGTCAAAGCATAGCTCACCACGGAAAAGAAATCCGAAGCGCCGAAAAACAACAGGATGTTGGCGCGGGCAATCGGGGAAGGAAGCGGCCGGCCGAGCCAATAGCCGACGATGGGCGGTCCGCCGGTCTGCGCGAGGCCGCTGCAAAAGCCGGACAATCCGCCGATACCGACGGAAAGCGCGGGATGATCTTTCCCCCGGTAGCGCCAGCCCGACAGCAGCAGCAACAGCAGAGCGAAAACGAAGCCGGAGATGATCCAGCGTGTCGTCACCGGATCGAGCCGGCTGAGGAAGAATGTGCCGATCGGCACGCCGATCAGCGCGCCCGAAACCATGACCGCGGTGGCCTTGCGGTCGGCCTGCTTCCACGCGCTCGGAACCAGCGGCGCGGCCGCGACGAAATCGATGATCAGCAGCAGTGCGGCGACGAGGCGCGGCGCCGCCAGGCTGCTTGCCAGCGGCATGAAGATCAGCGCGGAGCCGAAGCCGGAAAACCCGCGTGCCATTCCCGACACGAACGCAATCGCGCAGATGGCGATGGCTGTGGCGAGGCTGATTTCCGTCGGGATGAGGCCAGCGAGGCTCATGCCGGCAATCATCCGCGCAACACGCCGCCGGTCTTCTTCGTCACCTCGGTCACGATCTTCGCCGCCACCGCGTCGATCTCAGGGTCGGTCAGGGTTTTCTCGCGCGGCTGGATCGTCACCGCGATGGCGACGGACTTTTTGCCGTCGTCGATGCCCTTGCCTTCGTAAACGTCGAACACCGTGATATCCGTGATCATCTTCTTGTCCACGCCTTGCGCCGCGCGCACGATATCGCCGGCCTTGACGCTGCGATCGACGATAAAGGCAAAATCGCGCGACACCGGCTGGAACGGCGACAGGTCGAGCACCGGCCTGGCGCGGGTCGGCTTCTGTTTGGCGTCGGGAATGCGGTCGAGGATCACCTCGAACGCCATCATCGGGCCGTCGGCGGAAAGCCGCTCGAGCGCGCGCGGATGCAGCTCGCCGAAATGGCCGAGCACGTTTTGCGGACCGATCTGGATGGTGCCGGAACGTCCGGGATGCAGCCAGCTGGCGCCGCCGGTCACAACCTGCAGCGCCTGCATCGGCGCGCCGGCGGCCGCCAGTACCGCGAAGGCATCGGCCTTGGCATCGAGCGCGTTGGCTGTCGCCGCGCCGGACCAGTGTCGCCCAATGCCCGTGGACGACGCAAAGCCGTGGCGAACGCCGGACGCCGCGATCAGCTCATCCTCCGGCCGGTCGCCTTTGAACACCTGGCCGACTTCGAACAGCGCCACATCCGGAAAGCCGCGATCGCTATTGGCCTGCGCCGCGGCGATCAGACCCGGCAGCAGGCTCGGCCGCATGTCGGACAGATCGGACGCTATCGGGTTGGCGAGGGCGAGTTCGGGCTGGCCGCCGCCGAACATTTCGGCGGACGGTTTTGCGATGAACGACCAGGTCACCGCCTCGACCATGCCGCGTGCCGCCAGCGCGCGCTTGGCGCGGCGGGTGCGCAGTTGAATGGGAGTCAGGACGGGCTTGCGCGGCGCGTCGCCGCGCTCGAACGGCGTCATCGGCACCTTGTCGACGCCAACGATGCGCACGATCTCCTCGACGATGTCGGCCTTGCCGTGCACGTCGGATCGCCACGACGGCACCGCGATTTTCACCATCGGGCCGGAGCCGGCCATCATGAAGCCGAGATGGCCGAGGATTCGTTTTACTTCCGGAAGCGGCACATCGATCCCGGCGAGGCGCTTGACTTCGCTCAGCGGAAAATCGATCACGCGATCGTCGCCGAAGGCACGGCCGACGACGATATTTTCCGACGGCGTGCCGCCGCACATTTCCATCACCAGCCGGGTCGCCATCTCCAGCCCGGGCAGCATGAAGGCCGGATCGACGCCGCGCTCGAAGCGATAGCGGGCGTCGGAATTGATGCCGAGCTTGCGGCCGGTCTGGGCAATGTTGATTTCGTTCCATAGCGCCGATTCGATCAGCACGTCGGTGGTTTGCTCCGAGCAGCCGGAGGCTTCGCCGCCCATGATGCCGGCGAGCGATTCGACGCCGTGATCGTCCGCGATCACGCAGACATTGGCGTCGAGCGTGTAATTGCGGCCGTCGAGCGCCAGCAGGCTCTCGCCGTCGCGGGCGCGGCGCACCGTGAGATTGCCCTTTACCTTGGACGCGTCGAACACGTGCAGCGGCCGGGCGCGGTCGTAGGTCATGAAGTTGGTGATGTCCACCAGCGCGTTGATCGGCCGCAGTCCGATCGAGGCAAGACGCTTTTGCAGCCATTCCGGCGACGGGCCGTTCTTGACTCCGCGCACCAGTCGCAGGGCAAAGCCCGGACACAACGCAGCGTCCTCGACGGTTACTTTCACCGGACAGGGGAACTCACCCCTGACCGGCTTTATCCCGGGGTCCTTGAACCTGCCCATGTCGGCGGCGGCGAGATCGCGGGCGATGCCATGCACACCGGTGCAATCCTGCCGGTTCGGCGTCAGGTTGATTTCGAGCACGGGATCGCCGAGCCCGGCCCATTGCGCGTAAGCGGCGCCAACCGGCGCATCCGCCGGCAATTCCATGATGCCGTCGTGGTCTTCGGAGATTTGCAACTCGGCCGCCGAGCACAGCATGCCGCGGCTCTCGACGCCCCGGATGGTGCCGATGCCGAGCGTGATGTTCTTGCCGGGAATGAAGGTGCCGGGGGCCGAAAACACGCTGACGAGACCCGCGCGCGCGTTCGGCGCGCCGCAGACCACCTGCACCGGGGCGCCGCCGTTCCCGGTGTCGACCATGCAGACCCGCAGGCGATCCGCATTGGGATGCTGCTCGGCCGAGATCACGCGTGCGATGGTGAACGGCGAAAGCAGCTTGGCCTTGTCCTCGATGTGCTCGACCTCAAGCCCGATCATGGTGAGCTTGTCGGCGAGCTTTTCCAAGGGCTCGTCGGTCTCAAGATGTTCCTTCAGCCAGGAGAGGGTGAATTTCATGATGACTGCTTCTCTTTTCCCCTCCCCCGCTTGCGGGGGAGGGTAAGGGTGGGGGCTCTCGCAGCAACGGCGGCCGCAATCGTTTCCAGTACGCCTGTGCGATTTGTCATCACGTCGTGATTGCTGAAGCGAAGTACCTGAAAACCTTTTGCCTCAATCACCGCCGAGCGCCTGGCATCCACCTGTTCAGCTTGATCCGAAAAATGCTGTCCGCCATCAAGTTCGATCACCAGACCGACGGCGTGACAGACGAAATCGGCGACGTAGTTTGCGATCGGGACTTGGCGCCGGAAACCGGTGCCGTTGAGCCGATGATCACGCAGCTCCGACCAGAGGATACGCTCCGCATCAGTGGAATTCCTTCGGAGCGCGCGTGCGCTGGAGCGCAGTTTTGGGGACACCTTCCAGGTTGGGCCTTCTTGCTCAGCCATTGAGACCTCCGATGCTGCGGCACCCCCACCCCAACCCTCCCCCGCAAGCGGGAGAGGGGGCGCAGTTCGTCGAGAGGATGGAGCCGGGCTCGCCCCAAAATCGATCCCTACCCTCCCCCGCTTGCGGGGGAGGGTAAGGGTGGGGGCTCTCGCAGCAACGGCGGTCCCGACGAGGCTCACGAACTCAATCCTCCCGCCAAAGTCGGAACATCGAGCGGCTTGAAGCCATAATGGGCGAGCCAGCGCACGTCGCTCTCGAACAACTGCCGCAGATCGGACATGCCGTATTTCAGCATCGCGATGCGGTCGATGCCCATGCCCCAGGCGAAGCCCTGGTAGACGTCGGGATCGATGCCGCAGGCGCGCAGCACGTTGGGATGCACCATGCCGCAGCCCAGAATCTCCATCCAGTCCTCGCCCTCGCCGAAGCGGATTTCGCCGTTGTCGCGGCGGCACTGGATGTCGACCTCGAGCGACGGCTCGGTGAATGGAAAGAACGAGGGCCTGAACCTCATGTTGATGTGGTCGACCTCGAAGAACGCCTTGCAGAATTCGTGCAGGATCCATTTGAGATGGCCGAGATGCGAGCCCTTGTCGATGACAAGGCCTTCGACCTGGTGAAACTGCGGGGTGTGGGTGGCGTCGGAATCGATGCGATAGGTGCGGCCCGGGCAGATGACGCGGATCGGCGGCTTCTGCGTCAGCATGGTGCGCACCTGCACCGGCGAGGTGTGGGTGCGCAGCAGTTTCCGCGAGCCGTCTTCTCCAGGATTGAAGAAGAACGTGTCGTGCATCTCCCGTGCCGGATGACCTTCCGGGAAATTCAGCTTTGTAAAATTGTAATCGTCGGTCTCGATGTCGGGACCTTCGGCGATAGCAAATCCCATGTCGGCGAAGATGACGTTGACCTCCTCGAAGACCTGGCTGAGCGGATGGATGCGGCCGGCTTCGGCGAGGGCCTCGCGCAGCGGCAGCGTGACGTCGACGGTCTCGGACGCAAGCCGCGCGTCGAGCGCCGCGGACTTCAGGATGTCGCGGCGCGCCGATAGCGCCTGGGTGACGGCGTCCTTGGCGAGGTTGATAGCAGCCCCCTGCGTCTTGCGTTCGTCCGGCGACATCTTGCCAAGCGTCGACAGTAGCGCGGAGATCGAGCCCTTCTTGCCGAGCGCGGCGACCCGCACGGCTTCCAGTGCCGCCTCGTCGCCGGCAGCAGCGATCTGCCCAAGGATTTGGGATTCAAGTTTAGCGAGGTCGGTCATGGCAATCCCCCTTGACCAGGATGCGAAGCCGGCGCCCCTAGCCCGTCATGCCCGATTGGAAGTGCGAAGACGCGCTTCGCACTTTACCCGGCCATGACGACTTCAATCGCTTCGCAGAGACGCAAACGGGGCGGCGGCTTACGCCGCCAGCGCGGCCTTGGCCTTCTCGGCGATCGCCTGGAACGCCGCCGGCTCGTGGATGGCGAGATCCGACAGCACCTTGCGGTCGACCGTGATGCCCGACCTGGAAAGGCCGTTGATGAAGACGCTGTAGGTCATGCCGAACGGGCGCACCGCGGCATTGAGGCGCTGGATCCACAGCGCGCGGAAGGTGCGTTTTTTGCGCTTGCGGTCGCGGAAGGCATATTGCCCGGCCTTGTCGACCGCGGCCTTGGCGGTGCGGATGGTATTCTTGCGACGGCCGCGGAAGCCCTTGGCGAGTTTGTAGACTTTCTTGTGCTTGGCGTGAGAGGTCACACCGCGTTTGACGCGAGACATGACGGGTCTCCTTCATGGGAAAATGGGTGACGGATCGCCGCGCGGGCGCGGCTCGGCTGTGATGGGCGGCGTGCCTTGCCTGTTCAGGCGTTCGGCAGGAAATATTTCTTGATGTTGTCGCCGTCGGTCTTGAACAGCACGCGCGTGCCGCGGAGCTGACGAATCTGCTTTTTCGTCCGCTTGATCATGCCGTGGCGCTTGCCGCGCTGGGCGGCCATCACTTTGCCGGTGGCCGTCACCTTGAAACGCTTTTTAGCGCCTGACTTGGTCTTCAGCTTGGGCATTTGGCTCTCCTGTTGCCGCAGAAAAAACGCGCCCAAAGGGGCGCTTTCGCGGCTAAAATGCTCGTTAGAGCGTTGAATATGCTAGGTTATTTCCTAATGAGACAACCAGCATGGACATCGACACGGCAGCCCTTGATCAGCCGGGCGATGAAGGCTGCGCTTATGGCAGAGCCGAACAGGATTGGCAACGCTGAACCGTGCAACCCCATGATCCGACATATGGGCTCACGCTGCCCCGCGGCACGCCCATGAACAGGAAAAAGAAGAAAATGACCATGTCAGCCCCGATGGCCCGGTTTGCCGGTTTCAGAGACGCAGGCGCCTTGCGATCGACATTTGCCGCGGCCGCCTTCGCGGCGCTGGCCGTCCCCGGCGCCGCCGACGCCAAGACGGTCAGCAGGACGGGCGGCGGCTATGACGGGATCTGGAGCGTCCTGATCATCACCCAGGCCGGCCATTGCGACCCCGCCTACAGCTATCCGTTCCGGATCTCGGGCGGCCGCATCTCGACCGCCGGCGCGGCAGACGTGTCGGGAAGCGTCGGCCGTGGCGGGGGCGTCGCGGTGAGGATTTCAGCCGGCGGATCGGTCGCGACCGGCAGCGGCAGGCTCGGCGGCAGTACCGGCGCCGGCCGCTGGAGCGCACGGCTTTCCGGCGGAAACTGCAGCGGCCACTGGCAGGCCACGCGCAGCTGATCATCCCCCAGAAGAAAATGGCCCGCCAGATCATCCGGCGGGCCGTCTTGCAAAATTCACAAACGCGCAAAATTTGGCAAACGCGGATCGGCCGATGCGAATCAGCGCGGCGCCAGCACCATCACCACCTGGCGGCCTTCGAAACGGGCATCCTGCTCGACCTTGGCGAAATCGGCGACGTCGGCCTTGACCTTGTCCAGGAGCTTGGTGCCGATTTCCTGATGCGCCATTTCGCGGCCGCGGTAGCGCAGCGTAATCTTGACCTTGTCGCCTTCCTCGAAGAACCGCTGCATCGCGCGCATCTTCACGTCATAGTCGTGATCGTCGATCATCGGGCGCAGCTTGATCTCCTTGATCTCAACGACCTTCTGTTTCTTGCGGGCTTCAGCAGCTTTTTTCTGCGCCGAATATTTGAACTTCCCGTAGTCCATGATCTTGCAAACGGGAGGATTGGTATTGGGCGAGATCTCCACAAGGTCCATGCCGGCCTCGAGGGCCATCTTGACGGCGGCCGCTGTCTCGACCGTGCCGTGGTTCAGCCCGTTTTGGTCGATCAGCTGTACCTGTGCGTTGCGGATTTCATCGTTGGTGCGCGGCCCGTCTTTTGTGGCAGCGGGCGGGGCTCTGTTGGGACGGCGAATGGGTGGTTCTCCAAGGTTGTGAACGAAGGCCGTAGTTTGAAGGAATAAGGCGCAGCGGGCAAGCGAACTCGCAGGCTTGCGCGCCAAAAGCATCAAATGCGAGGCATTTTGGTCACGCCTGATAACGCCGACCGGTACGGGAACGTTCGGACCAGCCCAGATAGGGGGAGGGCGGGCGCTCCGCAAGCGCCGCCGCGAACCTTTGGCCGGTATCCGAATCCGTTGACGGATCGGTCGTGCTCACTCAAACAGCAGCGAACCAGAGCCGCAATTCCATGACCAGTTCCACCGCATCCGGGCAGTCGCCCATCTTCATCGAGGTCGGCAAGAACAGCGCCGCGCGCAACATCGCGGTGCGCGCCCGCGCCGGCTCCGCGCCCGGGCTGTTCTGGCTCGGCGGCTTCAATTCGGACATGCAGGGCACCAAGGCTCTGGCGCTGGACGCGTGGGCCGCCGGCCACGGCCGCGCCTGCGTCCGGTTTGATTATTCCGGCCATGGCGAGTCCGGCGGCGCGTTCGTCGACGGCACCATCGGGCGCTGGCTGGAAGAGAGCGTCGCGGTTTTCGAGCGGTTCTGCGCCGGCCCGCAGATCGTGATCGGCTCGTCGATGGGCGGCTGGATGGCGCTGCTTTTGGCGCGCGAAATCGCAAAAGGCACAGGCAGCCGCGCCTCGCTGGCAGGTCTGGTGCTGATCGCGCCGGCGCCCGATTTCACCGAAGCGCTGATGTGGAACGGCTTTTCGCCCGAGATCCGCCGGGAAATCGAGACCAAAGGCGTGTGGCTGCGGCCATCGCAATATGGCGAGCCCTATCCGATCACCCGCGCCTTGATCGAGGAGGGCCGCAATCATCTGTTGCTCGGCAGCGCCATCGATGTCGGCTGCCCGGTTCGCATCCTGCAGGGCGCGCAGGATCCCGACGTGCCATGGCGGCATGCGTTCGCGCTGGCGCATCGGCTGCCCAGCGATGATGTGGTACTGACCATGATCCAGGACGGCGATCACCGGCTGTCGCGGCCGCAGGACATGTCGCGGCTGATCGCGGCGGTGGAAGAGATCGGGCAACCGGGAGCGAAGCCATGAACGTGTCAGCCATGCTTGGTGCTTTTTGCGGGGCGGTCGAGCAACGCAACGGGGCTGCATTCGCCGATCTGTTCACGGAGGATGCTGTCTATCACGACGTGTTCTACGGCGCGTTCGCCGGCCGCGAAAAAATCGCTGCCATGATTGACGATTGGTTCTACCGCACGGCAACCGATTTCCGCTGGGATATGCATACGCCGGTCAGCGACGGCGAGACCCTTTATGCGCGCTACACCTTCAGCTATCGCTCGACCTTGCCGGAGGCCAAGGGGGCACGCGCGATGTTCGAAGGCGTTGCCATCATGACGCTGCGGGACGGCAAGATCGCCGGCTATCGCGAGGTCGCCAACACCGCGGCCGGCTTTGTGGACATGCATTTCGCGCCCGAGCGGATTGCTAAAATTGCCGCCAGGCAAGGGGCCGAGCTGAAGGCGCGGCCGGAGATGAAGCGGCATCTGGATTAATCATCGTCATTCCGGAGCGGCGCGAAGCGGCGAACCCGGAATCCCGAAGTTTTCCTGCGAAGTTCATTCTATCATATCGATATTCCCCGATGTGCAATTGCACATCGGAGGGTCTGGTCCTTCGGACCATCCCGGAATGACGCTTTAGGGTTTGCGCATCACGTCGCGCTGGCTCGGATTGGACATCGGCTTGCGCTGCGCCAGAGCTGCGACGGTGGACGTCCCGATCGCGCCCTGCTGGTCGTAGAGAAAACACTCGCCGATCGCGATGCCGTCGCTGGCGTGATGGTTCACCACCTCGAAGCCGATCCATTCCCTCACCGGCAGGCGGTGCAGGTACAGCGTGACGTCGCTGTTGATGTAGCCGAGGCCGTGGTCGCCGGCATTGGCGAAGGGACTGGCGAAATCCGCCGCCGCCGCCACTCGCACGAACGGCGTCAGCGCCGCGTCCTCGACGAGGTCGCGCACTTCGCTCATCCACAGCCGCCGCGGTCCGACCGTGCCCATGGCGCCGGTGATCGGGCGGGTGGTCCATTTGCCGTGCATGCCGAGCCGCGGATCGGTTGGCGCGGGAATGTCCGCGGGCAGAGGCACGTCCCAGTTCGGCGGCGACCACACCGTGCCATCAGGGTTTTCGGTCTTGCGCAGCAGCTGGCAGGAGGCGCGTGCCATGGCGATGCCGCCGCTGAAGAAATCGGCTTCCACCACCTTGATGCGCAGCCCGTCCCGGACCAGCCGCGTCTTGACTTCGATCGGCGAAAGGTTCGGCAGCCGGAACATGTCCACCGTCAGCCGCGCCGGCACGAAGTCGTCGGCGCCGTGGCGCTGCTCGATCGTGTATGCCAACAGGCCGATGATGACACGGCCGTGCAGCGAGTTCGGGTCCCACGGCCCGCGCGCGGCGTCGGTGGGGATGTAGGCGTCGCGGTCTTTGGTGAAAAATGGCTGATTTGTCATGGCGCGCGGGACCATGACGGAATTTGCACCGTCAAATCAAGGCCGCCGAATGCAGAGCGTCATGCGTAAGACCATTCCACGCGCACGGTCTCGTCCGGTTCGGCACTCGCCGCTTTTGCCGCGCGTGCCGAAAATTCCTCGCGCCCGAGCAATTGCGACAGCGCCCATACCGCGGCGCCCCGGACCAGCGGGCTGTTGTCGGTCACCAGGCGTTCCGCTTCGACGGCGAGCGCGCCATCATTCGCGTTGCCGATCGCGATCAGCACGTTGCGAACAAAGCGGTCGCGGCCGATGCGCTTGACCGGCGATTTCGCGAACAACGCGCGAAACGCCGCGTCGTCGAGCCGGGCAAGCTCGGCCAGTCCGGGCGCGCGCAATTCATCGCGCGCGGCGAGCTTGGCTTCGCGCCCGGCTTGCGCGAACTTGTTCCACGGGCATACCGCGAGGCAATCGTCGCAGCCATAGATGCGGTTGCCTATGGCCTTGCGAAATTCCCGCGGGATCGGGTCCTTGCTCTCGATCGTGAGATAGGAGATGCAGCGCCTGGGATCGAGCTTGTAGGGCGCGGGGAAAGCGGACGTCGGGCAGATATCGAGGCAGGCCTGGCATGAGCCGCAACGGTCGGTATCGGCATCGTCGCGCGGCAGATCGGCCGTGGTGAAGATCGCGCCGAGAAACAGCCATGAGCCGAATTCGCGCGACACGAGGTTGGTATGTTTGCCCTGCCAGCCCAGTCCCGCCGCCTGCGCCAGCGGCTTTTCCATGACCGCGGCGGTGTCGACGAACAGCTTGACCTCGGAGCCCGTGGCAGCGACCAGCCATCGCGCCAGCGTCTTCAGCCGCTTCTTGATCAGATCGTGATAGTCGTCGCCCCGCGCATAGACCGAGATCGCGCCACGCGTCCGTTGCCCGAGAATGACAAGGGGGTTTTCATCCGGCCCGTAATTGACGCCGAGCATGATCACCGAACGCACGCTCGCCCACAATACGCGCGGATCCATGCGGCGCTCGGGGCGAGCCGCGAGCCAGTCCATGTCGCCATGCGCGCCGGCGTCGAGGAAGTCGCGGAAATGCCGGCCTGCATCCGCCAGTACGGCCGGATCGGCAACGCCGACGCAATCGAAACCCAGCGCGCGCGCCTGCTGCCCGAGCGCGGCCCTGAGATCGGCGGGAGCGAGCTTGACGGCCGGGTTCAGAAGTCGAGGTCCACATAGGTGCGCGACGCCGGCACGCCCGCCAGCCATTCGCTCAGCAATGGACGGAACGACGGACGGGATTTCACCCGCGCGTACCACGCCTTTGCTGCGTCGTCCTCGACCCATGGCACGTCGCCCAGATAATCGATCGCCGAAAGATGAGCCGCGGCGGCGAGGTCCGCATAGGTCAGCCGGTCGCCGGCCAGAAAGTTCCGCGTCTGCGCCAGCCAGCCGATATAGGCCAGATGATAGCGCACATTTGCCTTCGCCGCCCGGATCACATCCGCCGCCGGTGCGCCGCCGCCGTTTTCCTCGCTCATGAAGCGCTTGTAGATACGCTCGGTGACCAGAGGATTGGAGGCCTCCTCGAAGAATTTTTCGTTGAACCACGCCATCAGCCGGCGCACCTCGATGCGCTCGGCCATCCCCGATGGCAGCAGTCGCCGCTCGCCCATCTCGGCGCCATGGGTTTCGTCGAGATATTCGGCGATAATACCGGCGCCGGGAATCGCAGGACTGCCCGCCGAGGTCAGCACCGGCGTGGTGCCCGCCGGGTTGAGCGTCAGAAAGGCCTCGCGCCGTTCCCAGACCCGCTCTTCCACCATCCGCACATCGAGGCCGTGTTCGCCCAGCGCCAGGCGGACGAAACGCGACCGCGGACAAAACGAATGATGAAACAGTGTGAACATGAGCCCTTGATCGTTTTGCGGTGCTTTAAGTGCGCGACCGCGCGTCAAACTACCTAAGCATACAAACGAGGCAACCTGTGTTTTTGCGTTTTTTGCGATTGCGGCAGGGTGGCGAATAGGCGAGAAGAACCCGGCTTTTCCGGTCGATACCATTCACAACGGACCAGATCATATGATGTCGGATGCATTGAGAGCGGTGATTCTCGGCGTTGTCGAGGGCGTGACGGAATTCCTGCCGGTGTCCTCGACGGGCCACCTGCTGCTGGCGGAACGGTTTTTCGATCTCGGCGAGGGCAATTTCTGGAAAAGTTTCGCGATCCTAATTCAGCTCGGCGCGATTCTCGCGATTGTCGCCCTCTACTTTGTCAAATTGTGGCGGGTTGCGCTCGGCATGTTCTCCAATCCCGACGACCGGCGATTCGTCGTCGGCCTGCTGGTGTCGTTCCTGCCGGCGGCCGTGATCGGCGCCGCCGCCGGCGGTTACATCAAAACCTTCCTCTTCAATCCGTGGGTGGTGTGCTTTTCGCTGATCGTCGGCGGCGCGATATTGCTGTGGGTCGATCAACTCGATCTCGATCCGCACGAACACGATGCCACGGCCTTTCCGCTGCCGATGTATCTCGGAATCGGGTTCGCGCAGTGCCTTGCGATGATCCCAGGCGTGTCACGCTCCGGCGCCAGCATCGTGGCTGCGATGCTGTTTGGCGCCGACAAGCACGCGGCGGCCGAGTTTTCGTTCTTCCTGGCGATCCCGACCATGGTCGGCGCCTTCGCCTACGAATCCTACAAGAACCGTGCCGACATCAGCTTCGATCACATGGGGATCATCGCGATCGGATTTGTGGTGTCGTTCATCACCGCGATGATCGTGGTCAAGACATTCCTGACCTATGTCACCCGCCATGGCTTCACGCTGTTCGCGTGGTGGCGCGTCATCGTCGGCACGCTCGGCCTGGTCGCGCTGGCGATGGGAAGGTAGGACTTCCAGGTGTTCCCCGCGACAGCGGGGAGCCGGCGATGCTAGGCGCTGTTGCGCTGAAACTGCCCGTGGGGGCGGAACCGCCACAGGTATTGCGGGGCGATCGCTTCCAGCGAATCCGGCACGATTCCCAATCCTTCCAGGGTGAGACCGGCGGCCTTCGCGGCGTCCGACACCACATTATCGTTGCGCAGCAGCGCCACCTGGTCCGGCGTCAGTTTGAAGGGTCCCGGCGCGAACTGCAGGAACAGCGCCTGCAACCTCGCCAGGCCGAACGGCAACGAGACCAGCATGCGTTCGCGTTCGATGGTCGCCAGGATAAATGCCATGATCTGGCGCATGGTCAGCACTTCCGGGCCGCCGAGTTCGTAAGTCGCGCCTTGCTTTGTCTTGCCGTCCACGGCGTCGGCAACCGCGGTCGCGACGTCGCCGACATATACCGGCTGCAACTTTGTCAGGCCGCCGCCGATCAACGGCAGCATTGGCGACATCCGCGCCAGCGCCGCGAAACGGTTGGTGAACTGGTCCTCGGGCCCGAACACGACCGAAGGGCGCAGGATGGTGGCCGACGGGACTGCCGCCAGCACCGCCTTCTCGCCCGCGGCCTTGGCGCGGGCGTAACGCGAGGGCGAATTTTCGTCGGCGCCGATGGCGGAGACATGCACCAAGGCGGCGCCGGCGGCGGCGGCCGCCTTCGCCACCGTGCCAGCGCCTGCGCCCTGCACCGCGTCGAAGGTCTGCGCGCCGCTCTCGGCCAGAATGCCGACCAGATTGATCGCGGCGCGGGAGCCGCGCATCGCGGCCTCGACGGAGCCCGGGTAGCGCAGATTGGCCTGCACGGCGTGGACCTGGCCGACCCTGCCGAGCGGCTGCAAATGCCCGGCCAGTTCCGGCCGCCGCACCGCCACCCGGATGCGGTATTCGCGCTTGGCGAGCGCGCGGACCACGCTTCGTCCCAGAAAGCCCGATCCCCCGAAAACCGTGACAAGCGTGTCCAGATTCGATGCCATGGCGTCAATTCCTAGGGTCAAATTCGATCGATCATGGGAGTATTTGGCGGTTTCGCGATACGCCAACATGTCGGCGCTGTACAGCGCATTTGGATCACACTTCGCCAATTTGACAAGCGCGCGACCGATCCGTACTAACCGGCCCGGGCCCAGGTGGCGGAATTGGTAGACGCGCTGGCTTCAGGTGCCAGTGGCTTAACGGCCGTGAAGGTTCGAGTCCTTTCCTGGGCACCACTTATTTCCGGGATGCCCGCCCGTTGCCGTCCACCGCGCGCTCGCCTCTTTCGGGTTTGAGCGCTAGCTTGGTCGGGTTGCGATTCGACGAGGTTCCAAACATCATGACCGTACGCCTGCATCGCGGCGATCTGCCCGACCTCACCCGCTACAAGGATTCGGTGGCGATCGATACCGAGACCATGGGGCTGCACCCGCATCGCGACCGGCTCTGTCTGGTGCAGATGTCGAACGGCGACGGCAGCGCCGATATCGTGCAGGTCCCCAAGGATCATACCGAGGCGCCGAATCTGAAGGCGCTGTTGACCAATCCGAAAGTGACGAAGATCTTTCATTTCGCGCGGTTCGATCTCGCCGCGCTCTACAACGCTTTCGGCGTGATGCCGCAGCCGGTGTACTGCACCAAGATCGCCTCGCGGCTTTCCCGCACCTATACCGATCGCCATGGCCTGAAGGATCTGGTGCGCGAGGTGCTCAACATCGATCTGTCGAAGCAGCAGCAGTCGAGCGACTGGGGCTCGCAGACGCTGAGCGAGGCGCAACTGGCCTATGCGGCCGCGGACGTTCTGCATCTGCACGGCTTGCGCGAACGGCTCGACGCCATGCTTGTGCGCGAGGGTCGTCTGGAGCTGGCGCAGGCCTGTTTCGAATTTCTGCCGACCCGGGCCAGGCTCGACCTGCAGGGTTGGGAGGCCGAGGACATTTTCGCGCATTCCTGAGCGCGGCAAACGGCGGTTTGGCGCGTCGGCCGCCCCGTTTCGGTCATACTCATGACGCGGTGTCCGGCTGCAACGTTCGGCAAGGCGGGCTAGAATGACCGGCCATACCAGCGCTTTGGAGCAGCGGTGAATTCGGTTCAGAACCCAGCCTATCAAGCCGGAATGGAGACGCGCTTCGCGGTCGCGGCGCGCCACAGCCGGATGGTGCGGGTGCTGCGGGTGGCGGTCCCCACCGCCGTGATCCTGGCGATGGGGGCCATCGTCGCGGTGTCGGTATTCAATCCGTTCCGGATGTTGTTGCCCAAGCTGCCGCTCGACATGGGAAACCTCGTGGTCTCCGGCACCAAGATCACGATGGAATCGCCGCATCTGGCCGGCTACACGCCCGATCAGCGGCCATATGAAGTCTGGGCGAAGACCGCGACCCAGGACGTGACCGATCCGGATCACGT
The DNA here is from genome assembly GCA_036266415.1 of Bradyrhizobium sp. GTDB lineage: Bacteria > Pseudomonadota > Alphaproteobacteria > Rhizobiales > Xanthobacteraceae > Bradyrhizobium. The sequence goes on from DATANB010000108.1 coordinate 56,163, forward strand.
CGATCTCAAGACGTTGCGGGCGAAGGTATTGATGGAGGATCGCACGACCACCATCGCCCTCGACGCCCGCAACGGGTTGATGGACACCAAGAATCAAATACTGGACCTGCGCAAGGATATCTTCCTGCAGTCCTCCACCGGGTATGAAGCGCGGCTGTCGCAGGCGCTGGTCGACATGGGCAAGGGCACGGTGACCTCGGAAGAACATGTCGATGTCAAATTGCTCAATGGAACGCTTGCCGCCGACCGGCTGAGGATTACCGGAGGCGGAGAGGTGGTGAGGTTCGAAGGCAACGTCGTGATGAATCTGGACAATCTGGGTACGTCCGAGCAGCCTGAAAGTGCGTTGGCTGCGCCCGAGCCCGCACCTGTTCACCCCGCCAAGACGCGGTCTTCCTCCGCCAAGACCGGCAATCCGAAATGATTCTCGAATTGATATTTGCCGTGTGCGGCACCAGGTTCAGGCGGATCGCGCATGGCGCCTGCACCGCCGCCTTTGCGCTCGCGGGGATCACCGCCGGCGCCGCCTTTGCGCAGAGCGCGGTCACGGGCGTGCCCAATGCGATGCAGGGGTTTTCGCAGAACCGCGACCAGCCGATCCAGATCGAAGCCGCCAGTCTCGAGATGCGCGACAAGAAGAAGGAAGCAACCTTTGCCGGCAACGTGAAGGTGGTGCAGGGCGACACCACCATGACGTCGAAATCGCTGGTGGTGTTCTACGATTCGTCGCCCGCTCCGGTTCCGGCGCCCAACTCCAAGACCGCGAAATCGGCGCCGATGCAGTCGGCGACCCCCGGTCCTGGCGGCAGTTCCTCGATCCGCCGGCTGGAGGCGAAAGGCAACGTAGTTGTCACCCAGAAGGATCAGGTCGTGACCGGTGACATCGCAGTGTTCGACACAAAGACCAATATGATCACCATGCTGGGCGGGATCGTGCTGACCCAGGGCAAGAACGT
>DATANB010000109.1:0-10697 GCA_036266415.1 Bradyrhizobium sp.
CCCTACGATCAGAAGGCGGTTGATGCCGCCATCGCGCAGCTCGAGGCAAGCGTGCCCACGATACCCGAAGTCTTTGCGACCAATCCCAAGGAGCACGTGGAGAACGCGACCTACGGAGCGTCGCAGAAGGTCTGGCAGAACAAGGCCGATTTCGACTCGAAGGCGCCGCCGGTCGCGAAAGCGATCGCGGACGTCAAGGGCAAGATCAACGATGTCGCCAGCCTGAAGGTCGCCTACGACTCGATCCAGGCCAAGTGCTCCGATTGTCATGAGACCTATCGGCTCAAACTCAAGTGATGGTGCCTTGCTCGGAGCCGCGCCGGCTACACCACGATCTGCGCGCTCAATCGTTCCGCACTGATTGATCTGTCCTGCTCGTCGAGCAGACTCGCCAGCAAGGTCGGGTCCGTTGCCGTATAGACGGTCATCGGCTGGTCGCGGCCGCGGATCGGCACGTCGGCTCGCGCAAGCCGGTCAAGCGCGATGCCCGCGTTGTTGCAGACCTCCCCCGAGATGACGACCGTGCAATCCAGCGTCTTCGTCATGTCCTGAAGACGGGCGGCGACGTTTACGGCGTCGCCGAGGGCGGTGAATACCGTATGGCCGCGGAAGCCGATATCGCCGATAATGACCTCGCCGCCGTGAATGCCAATGCCGAACTGGATCGGCTGCTGCAATTCGCTGGCGAATTCGTGATTCATGTATTCGACATTCGCAGCGACCATGGAGGCGGCTCGAAGAGCCTGCCGGCAGGCGGTCGCCGGATCGACATCGAGTCCGAATAATGCAAGCAGGCCGTCGCCGACGAACTGGTTGGGTTGCCCGCCGGCGTCGATCACCGCCTGCGATGCGGCCTCCAGGAAACGATTGATCAGGAACACGATGTCGAACGGCAGGCGCGCCTCGGCCATTTTGGTCGATCCACGCATGTCGACGAACATGCTGACGATGTGACGCTCTTCACCGATGTTGACCCGGCCCCGGTTACGGACAAAGTCGGCGCCGACATTGGCCGGCAGCACGGGAATTATGGCGACGTCGTTTTGCGGCCGAAGCTGACAGGCAAGCCGGATCGAGGGGTTGGCGGCGGCGCCGACGCGCGCAAGAACGTAAGCTTCGCGTCCCGACGGCCGGGGCAGCGCGCTGCGATCGCTGACGATGCGGACGCGGCAGGTCGAGCATCGCGCCCGGCCTCCGCAGACGCTCGCATGCGGCACGTTGAAGCGCAGGCTCGCCTCGAGAATGCTCAGGCCCCTGGGCACGCGCACCTTGCGGTCGGGGTAGGATATCGTGATCGATCCCCGTCGGCTCTCGACCAGCGCGCGGACGCCGCGCGCGACGAATACGAAAGCAATCGCCGCGCCATAGAAAATCGGAAAGTAATAGAGGGTAATTTCCTCGATTGTTGCGCGCTGCGCCGGCGGCGTCACCTTGATGTGATCGGCGCGCCATTGCGGCTGCAACGCACGCTCGGTGACCTCATGGGCTCCGCGGTTGGTGCCGGTCATGGCTAGCGGCGGCAGCAGCACGGCGACGGCCAGCAAAAACGGCGCGGCCCATTTGAAAAACGGCTTTAGCCGCAACCAGAAATAAAGGCCGATGCAGGCATGGGTCCATGCGACCGTCAGCAGAAGAAACTGCACGCCGACCATGTAGGGGCGGGCGACCCAATAGGCCAGCAAGGGCGGCGCATAGATCGGCGGATCGCGCCCAAACATCAGGCCGCCGAGCCGTACAATGCCAAGATGGTTTGCGATCAACAACGGAATGCTGAGACCGAACACCAGCTGGGTGATTTCAATCAACGTGTAGCGGAAATGCCGGCGCTGATAGAGCGCCCAGAGCCCCAGCATGAAATGGATCGTCGCGGCCGCATAAAGGGTAAAATTGACGACCGGAATTCGCCACCACCAGACGTGAAAGCGAAGCCACGCTTCCATGGTGTCGTAGGAGAGATTGCCGAGGGCGTGATTGAAGAAATGCGAAAATATGTAGGAGAACATCACCAGGCCGCAGGCCAGCCGCACCTGACGAACGCCTATTCCGCGCAGCCACTTTGCGATGGCTGGCGTCTTGTCCGCGGTACGGATGTCGATGATGGCTGGCGCCGCTAGCGTCATGTCGAATTTGCATTGCCCGGGCAGGTCTGGCCAAAAAACAGGAAGTGTTTCGTGGAAATCGGACGCTGACATGGGCAGGCTACATTAGTGATGCGCTATTGGCGAGTGGCAGCTCCCTCATCGGCGGGGTTATCGTATCCAGCCGAACGAAAAGGGCCGGACGCTGGCGGCGTCCGGCCCTCATTTTGAGGTGGGCTTGATCGACCCGGAGGTCAATGACCCCTTACTTCGTCACCTGACCGCGGATTTCGCCGCCGGGATTGGCTGCGGTATGGACGTTAATGTAATACTTTCCCGCCGTCAGGTCGGCGGCCTGGGCGTCCGTGAGCGTGGCGCTGCCCTCGGCCGGGCTGGTGCCGGCATTCGGGATGGCGACGGCGACGCCGGCGTTCTTGCCGGGTTCCGCGGGGCCGTGGAAGTGGGCCGCGGTCGCCGGCCCGGAGAGCCCCGAATAGGTCAGCTTCCAGGTCAGCTTCTTGGTGGCGGCATCGTAATCGACGTCGACGGTGCCCTTGCCGGCGCTGCTGTTGGCGGGCACTTCGGATTTGCCGTCCAGTGTCGCCTTCATCTTCTCGGCGAAGGCGGGGCCGGAGAGGGCAATGGTTGCTCCCAGCGCAAGCGTCGCAAGCATGGTCTTGGTCATGGTTTTCTCCCTGTGGGCGCCAAGTGGCAGTTGCAGTCTCAATTTCAAAACAACGGGACTCCGGCCATATTCCCGAACCGGCTTCAACAAGCTCAAATTTTCAGGCAGCGTATGGCTGGAACAAGCGCCATACTGGCCGCTGGATTGATGCGGATGGTGACGGGTCGGTGAATGCCGCGACGAATTCTCCTTGGCACTGTTCTGCTGGGTGCTGCCGGATTCGGCATATTCTGGTGGCTGACGGCTACCCCGATCATGTTAGCGGTCACCGCACCCGCCTATACGCCAGACCTCGCGAACGGACGGACAACATTCAACGCCGGAGGATGTTCCTCCTGCCATGCCGTGCCCGGCCAGCCCGATCGCCTGAAGCTCGGCGGCGGCCTCGCCATCCCGTCGCCGTTCGGGACGTTTTACGCGCCGAATATCTCGCCCGATCCGGCCGACGGCATCGGGCGATGGAGCGAGGCCGACTTCGTCCGCGCGGTGACGCAGGGGATTTCGCCTTCGGGCTATCATTATTTTCCGGCCTTTCCCTACACGTCCTACGCCCACGCCAAAGTCGAGGACATCCGCGACCTCTTTGCCTATCTCAAGACGCTTGGTCCTGTGCCGAGCAAGGTGCGCGATCACGACGTGCCAGTTCCGTTCAATATCAGGCGCAATATCGGGATCTGGAAATTGCTGTTCATGGACGGTAAGCCTTTCATGCCGGACGCAGCGCGTTCGGCACAGTGGAATCGCGGCGCCTATCTCGTTGGCGGCCTCGGCCATTGCGCCGAGTGTCACAGTGCCAGAAATTTCCTGGGCGGCATTATCGCCGCGCAACGCTTTGCGGGCGCGCCCAATCCGGAAGGCGAGGGCTGGGTGCCGAACATCACCCAAAAGGGACTTGCCGACTGGAGCGCGAAGGACATCGCCTATTTCCTCGAGACCGGCGAACTCCCCGATGGGGACAGCGCCAGCGGATCGATGGTGCGGGTGATCAGGAATATCTCGCAACTCGGTCCTGAGGATCGCGCGGCAATTGCGGAATATCTCAAGTCGCTGCCGCCAGTGGAGGGACCGCCGCAGCCGAAGAAGGCGGCGAAACGAGACGACAAGTCCTGACCCGAGCCGCGATTTTTTGACCTATCCGCAATTTGCCGGCACGCTTGCGGCCGATCGCGCTGCCTGAAATCCGGCCGGCTATGCGAGCTTCGCAATCCCGAGTTCATCGGCAACCTGGTTCAGTCCACGCATCAGTGCAGGTGGAATCGGGATTCCATCGCGCGCCCGCGTCGCCCTTGTCCGGTGACTATGCTCGCCGGGGACAAAGATCCTGTCCACGCCGGGCATCCGGCTGGAGTTGCGAAAGTCGCGCACCAGGGCATCGACGCTCGCCTTGAACACGGCGACGTCGCCGAAGGCGGCGATGTTGATGGCCGCGATCGCCTGTCCGGTGTTGGTGACGCTGGAGTCATCATGGTTGAAGTCGATCACGCCGCGGCCCATCGCAGCGCCTCCGAGCGTGCCCGCGAGCAGGCCGATGATCATGGCAAGGCCGTAGCCCTTGTAGCCGGCCTCCATGCCGCCGAGCGGCAGCAGCATCCCTTCGTCGGCGCGTTTCGGATCGGTCAAGGGCTTGCCCTCGCGATCGATCATCCAGCCCTCCGGCATGGTCTCGCCGCGTAGCGCTTTTGTCTTCACCTTGCCGTAGGCCGCAACCGTGGTGGCCATGTCGAGGACAATGGGCTTTTCATCTCCGGCCGGTATCGCCGCCGCGATCGGATTGGTCGACAGCAGCATGTCGAGGCCGCCCCATGGCGGCAGATGGTTGGCGTTGCCGACCGCGAAATAAAGCCCGATCATGTCGTGCGCGAGCGGCATGGTGGCGTAGAGCGACGCCGGGCCGGCATGGTTGGAAAATTGCGCGCTGACCCAGCCAATGCCGCATGTGCGCGCTTTTTCGATGGCGATCTCGCTCGCGCGCTTCATCACGAGGTGGCCCATGCCGTTGTCGCCATTCAACAGGGCCGTGCCGGCCTGCTCACGCACCACGTGGATGTTGGGCCGGACGTTGAAGCCGCCGGCCCTGATGCGGCGGGCATATTGCGGCAGCCGGGTCACGCCGTGTCCGTCCGATCCCCGCAGGTCCGCTTCCGCCATCAGGCCGGCGACCGTCATGGCGTCTGAATCCGGCAGGCCCAGCTTCGCCAGCGCTTCATGAATGAACGACCTCAGGCGTTCGAAGGTAATAGTTATTTCGGGCACGATCGGTACTCCGGTTTAAGCGCCGCGCTCTCGTGCGACCCGTCATGCTTCAGCCGCGCTGCAGCAGCGGCCGCAGGCTGCGGACGTCCGTTACGGTTTCGATCGAAAACACCGTCTCGATCAGCCGGTCCGACTTTTCGCGTCCTAGGATCGGGGCAATGAGATCGCGGGCCTTGTCAATCACTTCCACGCGCGTCATCGGGTTGCGCGGCGTGCCGCGCACGGCTGAAACCCGCTCCGCGAGAACGCTCCCGTCTGTCAGCTCGATCTCCACCATAGCGACGCGCACCGGCAGGAACGCGGCGAGTTCTTCATCGCGTACCAGGCTCACCTTGGCGCGCTGGCGCAGTGCGGCCGGATCCTGCATGCGCGGCTTGTCGTGCGCGCCGCGGAACGAAACGGTCTTGTCGAGCAGCATGACGGCGATCATGTGCTGCAGGCAGATGTCGGGGATGTCGCGGTTGTCCACCACCTTCGCAACGGAAGGGGCAAGGCGCACGGTGACGCGCTTCACCTGATCGGCCTCGAAAGGCTTTTTGCTGCGGGCCGCCTCGACCCCGTCAAGCGGGCCCTGGATCGGTGAGCCCACAGTCCATTTCTTGATGTCGGTTTGCGCGATCTCGTAGCGCTCGCCGAGCTGCTCGACGAGCCGGTCGGGCTGCGCCTTCGGGGCATAAGCGGCGAAGAAATTGTCCGCGCCCGAGAAAATATCGTCAACGCCGTTCCAGCCCGACTTTACGAGGAGCGCCGAGGTGACGCCGTTCCGCGCCGGCATGCCCGCGAACACGAAAGCCTTCTCGATGTGGTCGGTGTCGCGGCGCCAGGCGATGATTCCCGAGGATTGCTGCGCGGTATAGTCAAGCGCCCAGCGCATCTGACGGGCGTCGAGACCGGCGGCGCAGGCTGCAGCGGCGGCGGCGCCGAAGGTCCCCGCGATGCTGTGTGTAGCAAGGCTGCTCTCGTAGCTGAACGCGGCGCCACCCATGGCCATGACGACCCGCGTTCCGATGTCGTAGCCAAGCGTCACGGCGCGAAGCAGGACGCCGCCGTCAATGCCGAATTCCTCGCCGGCCGCCAGTGCCGCCGGCACCACCGAGCAGCCCGGATGGGAACGCGAGCCATTATGCGAGTCATCGGTTTCGTCGGCATGCGCCATGACGCCATTCGCAAGCGCGGCATCGATCGGGCCGGCCGTCAGGGCAACACCCGCGACCGTGGTAGCGCCCTTCGCGCCACGTTCGCGGATGTAACGCAAAGCCGCCTGGCCTGGCGCCAGTTCCGATCCCGATATCATCGCTGCCAGCGTATCCAGCAGATGATATTTGGCTTGCTCGGCGATTTCGGCGGGGAGGGCGCGGGCGCCGGCGGCGCTCATATAGTCGCTGAGCGCGTTCATGACCGGCCCGGGACCCGGTGCCTCGGCGAAGGCGCGCGCCGGCAGTCCCAGTGCCATCGCGGATGTCGCCGCCCCGCGGAGAAGGTGTCGTCGCTTCATGATGCCCCCGGAATTGGCGCGCTTTCCCGCCCTAGCCGGTGCCGAACGCCTTGAAGGTGATGATGGTGTGGGTGTCCTGGATGCCAGGAAGAACCTGCACCTTCTCGTTGATGAAATGCCCGATGTCGGTGTCCTTATCGACATAGAATTTGACCAGCAGATCGTAATCTCCGGCGGTGGAATAGATCTCGGAGGCGATCTCGGCTTCCGCAAGCGCATTGGCGACGGTGTAGGACTGGCCGAGCTTGCACTTGATCTGGACAAAGAAGGGAACCATCGCCGTCGTCTCCGAAGCCATCACGCTGGGTTCAATATAGCGTGCAAGAACTTGCTGGCAATAACACGTCGCGCTAGGACAGGACATGGCCCTGGCGCAAAAGCTGAAATCCATGCGAGCCCTGCGATGACGATGCCGATCGCGCTCACCATCGCCGGCTCGGATTCCTCCGGCGGCGCCGGCATCCAGGCCGACCTGAAGACCTTTGCCGCGCTTGGCGTCTATGGCGCCTCCGTCATCACGGCGTTGACCGCGCAGAACACCATTGGCGTCAGCGCCATCCATCGGGTGCCGGCCGATGTCGTGACCGCGCAAATCGATGCCGTGTTCGGCGACCTCGACGTCAAGGCCGTCAAGATCGGGATGGTGGCGCAGGCTACGACCATCGATGCCATCGCTGCCGGGCTCGCACGCTGGTCGCCAAAACACATCGTGCTCGATCCCGTCATGGTCGCGACATCGGGGGACCGGCTGCTGGCGGCGGACGCCGTTGCCGGCTTGCGAGCCAAACTCATTCCGCGCGCCTCGCTGATCACCCCGAACCTCCCCGAGGCCGCGGCCCTTCTGGATGAGCCGGTCGCGGCGAGCGCGGCCGCGATCGAGAGCCAGGGCAGGCGGCTGATGGCGATGGGGACGCCTGCGGTGCTGATCAAGGGCGGGCACGGCGAGGGCCCCGAGAGCATCGACTATCTCGTCACGGGCGCCGGCGTCGTGGCGCTGGCGGCGCCGCGCATCGCGACCGAAAATACCCATGGCACCGGATGCTCGCTGTCCTCGGCCATCGCCGCCGGCCTTGCCAAGGGCGAGGAGATGGAAACCGCCGTGCGCAACGCCAAGGCCTGGGTCTCCGCCGCGATCGCGGCGGCCGACCGGTTCAGTGTCGGCCACGGCCATGGACCGATCCATCATTTCCACCGGTTTTACTGAAGTGAAAAAAGTTATTGTCGTCCCGGCCTCGAGCCGGGACCCATACGCCGTGAAATTCATGAGGAAGGGAGTGCTCATTGCCTTTCTTCATCGCGCGTCGCAGCAACGGACATTTGGGGTTATGGGTCCCCTGAGTTCGCGGGAACGACGGAAGAAGATTCGAATTTCAAACAGCGCCGTTGCAATGACACCAGTTCCTTCTGCTTCCTCCCCCCGCGAAGCGGTGGGGAGGGTCAGGGTGGGGGGCGGTGCGGCATACATTGAAGCTGCGGTTCCTGCTGATAGACCCCCCACCCCCGACCCCTCCCCGCCACGCGCAAGAGCGCGGGGGAGGAGGGGAGCGCAGCGGCGAAACACGTTGATCCGTCATTGCGAGCGAAGCGAAGCAATCCATAGAGCGGCAAAAAGAATGGATTGCTTCGTCGCTTCCGCCTTCGCTGGGTCAGCTACGGCGGACAAGTCGCTCCTCGCGATGACGTCCAGATATGACTTAGCGTTCTCGCGACGCGTTGCGGCCGAGTTTTGCTGTCCACATCCCGCCCTCTCCAAAGAGAGGGCGCAGGGAATGCCGGGCGCCCGATGCGCCCGATAGCCGCGTGTGCCATGATAGTGAGAGACGCACACGCGTTAGTCAGGTCACACCGGAAATCGCCCGGCATTCCCCGCGCAATGGTTTTAACGGTTTCCTCCGTGATCTCCCCGGCGACCGGCTTTCTTGCCACCGTCGCCCGCGCCTCCTAGCGCGAACTTGACGCCAGCATCGGGGCGTCAGGACCACACGGCTTCGCCGTCCGCGAATGGCGCTCTCGTCTTTAGCGCCGCCCGCGTCCACCGCATCCCGCGCCCTACGTCCGTGACGATCGCGAAACGCCCCTCGGTTTGGGACGGGACGGTGGACATATACGTCTGATTTGGGTCGCGGCGCAAGCATTATTTCGGAAAATCAGAAATAGAGCGCCCCGCGACGAATTGGCACGACAGGCGCCGCGAAAGGCGCCGTAGCCTGGTTGTCGCACAGCGCTGTTTCGTCATCACGCTGTCACGGGACTCAGTTAGCTGCTCGCGCATGGGAATGACGCCATGAGTGAAGCGTGTCCGCAGCGGCGCTTTCGCACCTTGTTCATCTCCGACGTCCACCTCGGGGCCCGCGGCTCGCAAGCCGAACGACTGCTGGATTTCCTGCGCAGCCATGACGCCGATATCATCTATCTCGTCGGCGATATCGTCGACGGCTGGGCGCTGCAATCCAGCTGGTACTGGCCGCAATCGTACAATGATTTCGTGCAGAAGATGCTGCGCAAGGCGCGCAAGGGCGCCAAGGTCGTCTACGTCCCCGGCAATCACGACGAATTCCTGCGGAACTATTACGGCACGCATTTCGGCGGCATCGACGTGGTGGAAAACGCCATTCATGTCGGCGTCGACGGGCGGCGCTACCTGGTGATCCACGGCGATATCTTCGACCTCGTGGTGCAGAACGCGCGCTGGCTCGCCCATCTCGGCGACAAGGCTTACGGTTTCGCCATCCAGATCAATCGCTTCGTCAACATGTTCCGCCGCGCGTTCGGCGTGCCCTATTGGTCGCTGTCGCAATGGGCCAAGCTGAAGGTCAAGAACGCCGTGAATTACATCGGCGCGTTCGAGCAGACGCTCGCCGCAGAGGCGCGGCGTCACGGCGCCGACGGCGTAATCTGCGGCCACATCCATTGCGCCGCCATCCGCGACGAGCACGGTATCAGCTACATGAATTGCGGCGACTGGGTGGAAAGCTGCACGGCGCTCGCCGAGCACGACGACGGCCGGTTTGAGGTCATCACCTGGAACGATCCGCTGCGCCGAACCGTTGCCGTCGCCCCGGCAGCGGCGCGTGCCGCCTGATGCGTATTCTGGTCGCGACCGATGCCTGGCATCCGCAGGTCAACGGGGTGGTGCGCACGCTGGCCATGATGGCGCAAGCGGCGAGGGCGCTTGGCGTCGAGGTCAGCTTTCTCACCCCGCAGTCGTTCCGGACCGTCGCGCTGCCGAGCTACCGGGATGTGCGCGTGGCGCTGCCGCATAGAGCGAAAATCGCCCGCCTGATCGCCGAGGCCCGGCCGGACAGCATTCACATCGCCACCGAAGGTCCGATCGGACTGCTGGCGCGGCGTTACTGCCGCCAGCGGGGCTTGCCGTTCACCACGAGCTTTCACACCCGTTTTCCGGAATACGTTTCGGTGCGGCTGCCGATTCCCGAAAAGTGGATTTGGGCGGCGCTGCGCGCCTTCCACGGACCGAGCCAGGCGGTGATGGCGGCGACGCCGGCGCTGGCGGCCGAATTGCGCGTCCGCGGCTTTCGCAACGTGGTGTTATGGCCGCGCGGCGTCGACGCGGGGCAATTTCATCCCCGCGCCGTCGATCTCGGCTTGCCGAGGCCGGTATTCCTCTGCGTCGGCCGCGTCGCGGTCGAAAAGAATCTCGAGGCGTTTCTCGATCTCGATCTGCCCGGCACCAAGCTGATCGTCGGCGACGGGCCGGCGCGAGCTTCGCTCGCGCTAAAATTCCCGCAAGCGGTGTTCCTCGGCGCGCGGCAGGGCGAGGCATTGGCGGAAGCCTATGCCGGCGCCGACGTCTTCGTTTTTCCGAGCAAGACCGACACTTTTGGTCTCGTGCTTCTGGAGGCGCTGGCCAGCGGCCTGCCGGTTGCCGCATTTCCCGTCACCGGTCCGCGCGACGTCATCGGCACCGCGCCGGTCGGCGCGTTGCACGAGGATCTGCGAACCGCGTGCCTGGCCGCGCTGCGGATTTTGCCGCAAGCCTGCCTTGAGTTTGCCGCTGAACATACCTGGGAAGCCTCGGCCCGCGCCTTCATCGAGAACATGGCGGACATCCGCCACGCGGATGCGAACGGTGACGTGATGCCGTTCGCCACGGAACAGCCGGGTCTGGTCGCCTGAGCGTGAAGGGCAGGCGGCTTGCCCGCCCGTCGCGGTCCGCGATACAAAG